>JBDTUZ010000011.1:0-121142 GCA_040007435.1 Ginsengibacter sp.
GGCTGTTTGCGTATTATATTATTTTTAGCGAACGCTTTAAAAGTAAAATAGCATCGCTTGCAAAAACTTCTATTGCAATTCTATATATAGCTGCTCTTGCGCTTTTTCTTTTTCGCAAAAATATTTTCCCTGGCTCGTTAATGGTATTGGAAAGAATAGTTATTGCTTTTGTTTGCGGCCTGATAATCTTAGAACAAAATTTTTCTAAAAATTCTTTTTTTAAAATGTCTTCTTTTAAGCTGATAAGCAAATGGGGAATTTATACTTATGGACTTTACTGTATTCATGTTATCGTGATCACTTTTACAGAGATTGCTTTTAAGAAAGCCGGTCTAAATATGCAAAGCCCGGTTATTCTTTTGTTACTAACTGTCGCCGCTTTTATTGGTTGCATGATCGCAGCATTTGTATCCTATAATTTTTTCGAAAAAAGATTTTTAAAGCTGAAGGATAGGTTTGCTTTTATAGTGAAGAGTTAACTCCGATATAAGCTTCACGTCGGCATTAGGCTTTATTTCATTCTATTCTTGTAATTCCTTTACAAGGCACAAGAAAGCTAACACACTTAGCTACGCCTCGCTTGCGCCACGAAATGGAACCGGATGATAAAGCAATGGTCTTTCGCCTTATTGATACTATCGTTACTAAAAAAAAGTTTAAAGATTTTATCGCGACTATGCAGTAATGAAAATGTCCTGAGTTGGAAAAACTCAGGACAGCACATTATTTTTTATTTATTCTTTCTACGAATAGCCCGGGTATACAAGCAAGTTATTTTTTGACACTTAAGTATATGGCTAATCCAAAGCAACTAATTACACTTATTACTCCGTAAAGAATGAGAAAAAAACTTGTTTGTTCCCTTGACGTTTCTGTCTTACTTAACCATTTATTTTTTATTGCATCAACAGAATGTTTCTCTCGGTACATATACCTGATATAAGCGTAGATTTGAAAGAAAATAAACAAAACAACAACCACAAGTTTATTAATGTTTGTTTTTTCCCTATCCATGGAATGAACCAGCATGATTATGGTGAGTACATTCAATGCTTGAAATCCGCCTATAATTCCAGCCGAAGTTGATTCAGCACCTTTTTCGTTATAGCCTGAATAGAACTTATAAATCAAGTAGTATAAAAAATCAAAAAATAACATCGTGATCTAATTTATATTTCTATCAGAAATGCCATCCACTTCTAAGTGCCGATTCCAAGTTTTCAGGCCGTTGCTGGTCTTGCCTTTAGACTGTGCCAACATTAAAAGAAGCGGCCGATGTTGTGTGTTAGTGCAGATGGTTTTGTAGCAAAGGATCACCAACATCAGTTTGAAACCATACCAAATTCATCAATTCCGCTTCATAAAATTTTTACGCGACAGTAAATTTTTTTTCAGAATTGAACTCAATGAATGTGAAGTATGCTGTAATAATAGTTGAGGTAAAAAACCAACCAATAATTAAATAGTTGATCCAGCTAAGATAAGTGCTTGCATGAAACCAATCCCCCGTTTTATAAATAATAAAACAGCCCAAAACATTTTTTACAACTTCCCAAAATATTGCATAGCGGTTGCGATCCATTAATTCAGTAAACGCATACACCATTAGAAAAATAAACAATCCATATAAATATATTCCGGGAGTACTGATAATCGCAATATTTGCAAAAAGATAACTGGTAAAAAGAAGCAGCATAACTAGCTGCACCCAACACCAGGTAAGTAATGCAGGAGAATATTTCGGATCATATTTTTCAAAATTGTAAACATCTTCAATTTTATAAACCGGGAATTTTTCAACCACGTCGGCAGGGCGCCAGCCAAGCGGCATAAACCAAATCCTCAATTTGTCTTTCCAACTTTTAGCATTCCAGGCATCTTTTATCAAAAGCCATAAATGGAGAAAGTTTATCTTAACAGGGTTCCATGTTTTTACAGGCCGTGTAATTCCATAAACAGCAGGTACCTCAACCAGTTCTTCCTGGAATGTTCCAAATAATTTATCCCATATTATAAAAATCTGCGAAAAATTCCTGTCAAGATAAATAGGGTTTATAGCATGATGAACCCTGTGATGTGATGGTGTTACAATAACTTTTTCAAGCCACCCCATTTTATTAATATGTTGTGTGTGGTACCAAAACTGGGCAAACAATTGGATGGGTGCAACGATTGCTATTACTTTCCCCGGCACTCCAAGTAATGCTGCGGGAAGGAGAAATACGGCGAATATTTTTACAATGGTTGAAATGCTTTGCCTGAGTGCGCAGGCAAGATTAAATTCTTCGCTGCTGTGATGAATAATATGATTGTTCCAAAAAAGATTGTAATGATGTGAAATGCGGTGTACCCAATAGCCCGCAAAATCCAACGCGATAAATGCAATTATGTAAACCAAAACTCCCGGCGCGATATGAACAACTGCAATCTTGTTAACAAGCCACTCATAAGTTATAATTGCAAGACTAAGCCCAAGTACATCTTTGGTAACATTGGTCACACCTGAACTCAGGCTGGATATCATATCCATGTGTCTCACAGTATCTTTTCCTTTGCGCCATCCATACCATTTTTCAAATAATACAAGCAATAAAAAAACCGGCATGGCAATCAATAATATTTTACCGTATGTTTCCATAATTTGACTTTTACTAAAGTAATATTTTTCGTATTAACCAGGCAAACAAATAATGAAGTTTTGTGAATCTGTTTAAGCCTGTCGGCAGAGAACCGACCCGGCCTTCTATCGTTTAATTTGCAAATTCATATTATAGCTATTTTTGCAACTCTTTTTCAATTGATAATTTCGCTATAATAAAATATTAAACCCGCCCATCGCATGAATTTAGGAATATCCACCGCCTCCTCCTCAACAAAAGAAAACGTAATAATTATAGGAGGAGGAGTTACGGGACTTTGCACCGCTTATTATCTATTAAAAAAAGGTTACCGGCCAACGGTAATTGACAGTGGTGAAATTGTTGATGGATGTTCCTTTGGCAATATGGGCTATTTATCTCCAAGCCATTTTATTCCACTTGCATCACCCGGCATTATTTCCGAAGGCCTGAAATATATGTTGAATAGCAAGAGCCCTTTTTACATTAAGCTCCGTTTAAATCTAAGTTTTTTGCAATGGGCGCTTCTTTTTTACAAAAACAGTAACCAGCAAACTGTTGAGAAAAACACGCCACATTTGAATGATCTTTTACAACTGAGCCGGAGGTTAATGAATGAAATAAAAGATGACATCGGCGATGTATTTGATATGCAGGAAATCGGTTGCCTTATGATGTGCCGCAGCCAACAAACTTTTGAACATGAATTGCAGCTCGCAGATAAGGCGGAAAAACTCGGACTTGCTGTCGGGAGATTAGATGGTGCACAGGTTCAGGAACTCGAGCCTGATGTTGAGGTTAAAGTAGCCGGAGCCGTTCTCTTTAAAGATGATGCCCATATTGATCCGGGAAAATTCATGATTGCCATGAAAAAATATCTTGAAGAAAACGGGGTAACATTCCGGCTAAATACAAAAGTGACAGGCTTCCAAAAAAATAGTGAAAAAATTTCAGCAGCCATTACTGATAAAGGAACAATCAGTGCCGATAATATTGTTTTAAGTTCCGGTAGCTGGCTTCCTGAAATCGGTAAGATGCTTGGTATAAAATTGTTGATACAGCCTGGCAAGGGATATAGTTATACGTATGATCATGTTGAAAAAAATATTCGCTATCCTGCAATATTGGTTGATGGAAGATGCGCGATAACGCCGTGGAAAAATAAATTGCGCATAGGTGGTACCATGGAATTTAGCGGGATCAATAATAAAGTATTGATAAACAGGATGCAGGGAATTTATGACTCGGTTAAAAGTTTTTATCCTGGTTTGAAAATCGACTTCCCTCCGAAAGATAAAATATGGACAGGCCTTCGCCCGGTAACTCCGGACGGACTGCCATATATAGGAAAATCGCCCAATTATAAAAACGTGATAATTGCAGGTGGCCATGCAATGCTTGGTATTTCTGAGGGATCGGGCACCGGGAAAATAGTGAGTGATATTATTAACAACAAGAGTTCAGAGATAGATATAACAGCTTTTAGCCCCGGCAGGTTTTAACCGATCTTTTCCTTAGTAATTCCTGGTACGTAATTTACCATTTACCAACTGTGTCATTTTGTCTAATATTTGTTATTGGCAAAAAGTTTGACAATGCTACCTTTGCAGCCAATTTTAAAATATGGAAAATAACAAAAAAGAAGTTTACGAAACCAATGATAACGCACCAATAGAAGCGGAAGATTTTTCTATCAACGAGGGTGAGCAGTCGCAGAATATGGAGACCGATAGTTTTGAGCCTTCATTTCCCTCTGAGGAAACATCTAAATTAAAAGCTGAACTGGAAGAGCAGAAAGATAAGTATGTACGCCTGTTTGCTGAGTTTGACAATTATAAGAGACGTAGTGCCAAAGAGCGCATTGAGTTAATACAAACAGCAGGAAAAGAAGTAATATCATCTTTACTCCAGGCACTTGATGATGCGGACCGGGCGGAGAGGCAAATGCAGGAGACAGATGATTCTGAGCAAATTAAAGAAGGTGTTACACTCGTATTCAACAAATTAAGGAAGACGCTGAAATCGAAAGGGCTTGAGCCAATGGAAAGTATCGGGACTGATTTTGATGTAGAAAAACATGAAGCAATAACCGAGATTCCTGTTGATAACAAAAAGCAGAAAGGTAAAGTAGTGGACGAAATTGAAAAAGGCTATTACTTAAACGATAAACTTATACGGTTTGCCAAAGTAGTTGTTGGCAAATAAATTTATTAGACATCTTTTCACAACCTGGTAATTGCGGACAGGTTGTGAAATTTATATTTTTACGCAATTCATAAAATAGCATGGTAAGTTCAATGGCTTCAAAAAGAGATTATTACGAAATTCTGGGTGTAAGCAAATCAGTAAATGCCGATGAAATTAAGAAAGCGTATCGAAAAGTTGCAATGCAATTTCACCCCGATAGAAACCCGGGCGATCATACCGCTGAAGATAAATTTAAAGAAGCAGCAGAGGCGTATGAGGTACTGAGCGACCCTGATAAAAGAGCAAAATATGACAGGTTTGGGCACAGTGCGTTCAGCGGTGGGCGGGGTGGTGGATTCTCGGGCCACGATATGAATATGGAAGATATCTTTAGCCAGTTTGGCGATATTTTCGGAGAAGATGTTTTTGGAAGTTTTTTTAGCGGTGGCAAAAGTAGTGGGCGTTCAGCAAAAAGCAGGGGTGTGAGAGGAAGTAATCTTCGTGTAAAAATTAAAGTGAATTATGAAGAGATTGCAAAAGGTGCATCGAAAACAATCAAGGTAAAAAAATATATTTCATGTAATACGTGCGGTGGGTCGGGTGCCAAGGATAAAAACAGTATGCAGACCTGCGGCACTTGTGGAGGAAACGGACAGGTAAGACGAGTGCAAAACACTTTTCTCGGTCAAATGCAAACTGTAACGACCTGCCCTACCTGTAATGGGGAGGGATCAGTAATTACAAGTAAGTGCACCACTTGCAAAGGGGAGGGAAGGGTATATGGAGAAGAAACAGTAACGCTGGACATTCCTGCCGGAGTGCAGGATGGCATGCAGCTTAGCATGAGCGGGAAAGGTAACATAGGCGAAAGAGGTGGAGGCCCCGGCGATCTAATAATCCTGATAGAAGAAGAACCCCATCCGCACCTGCACAGGGAAGGATTGAATGTCGCTTTCGATTTATATGTATCATTTCCTGACGCTGTATTTGGAACCCAGGCAGAAGTTCCAACAATAGATGGAAGGGCAAAAATTAAAATACCTTCAGGTACGCAAAGCGGAAAAATATTTCGTCTTAAAGGAAAAGGATTCCCATCAATAAATTCTCATGAGAAAGGTGACCAGCTTATTCATGTAAATGTGTGGACACCTCAAAATGTATCGCCAGAAGAAAAGGAAACGCTGGAGAAGATGCTTCAAAGCGATAATTTTCAGCCAAAGCCTGATAAGAACGATAAGACTTTTTGGGAAAAGATAAGAGAAACGTTCGCATAGAATCTATGCGCTCTACAGTTATTTCTATTTGATCAATGAGATGGTAATATTGATTTACTTTTTTGAATCAATGAAACGTCTTAATTGCATGGTGCATTAAATCACACACATCAAACCAAATCATCTTTTAATATTTTCATTTCTTAGAATCATTCTCTATTTCTTTTAAGGGAGTAAATAACTTTCTTTAGAAATTATTCGCCTTGTGTTTCAAAAAAAGAGAGCTATCGGGCGAATTGTATGGAGACCCTCACCTCTAAATCTGTTTTAAATATCATTTAATCGGAAATTTTAAAGAACTTCCTGTATCTGAAAAAGCTTATTTTAATTTACTTCATCAATTTAAAAGAGATGAATGATTCAACTAATACAGGCGACGTTTATATTTCGTATGCTGGTAATGATGCAAACGATGACTACGCAAACAGCAGGGATGAAATTGTAAAGAAAATTTGTAGTCTGCTTGAGCAAAAAAATCTTCGTGCAAGAGAATACAAGAGAGATGTGCAATATAAAGATGGTCTCGATGACTACATGCTCGATATAGCTTATGCAGAATTTATCATAATTCTTATAAGCGAAAAATATCTCAGGAGTGAATATTGCATGTACGAGGCGATAGAACTTCTTAGCATAAATAAAAGAGGACTAAAGGAAAAAATATTTCCCGTTGTTTTACCAGACGCGAAAATTTTTGACGATAATAAGCACATCGAATACATTGACTATTGGGATAAGATGTATACTGACCTGGATGAAAAGCTGAAGGGAAAAGATGCCAAAAAGTATATGAGCCTTTATAGTAAAGGAATAAGGTACAGGGAGATCTCGGAAAACATGGATGAATTTCTGATGGAGTTGAATAAAATGTGCCAGCTTTCTAAAGGATTGATAATTGAAAACAATTATCAAGTGGTTGTGGACTCTATAGTGAATCAACTTGAGCTAAACCGCAAGGCACCAATTCCGGTACAGGCCGCAGCAGCAAATGAAAGCTCATCAGGAACTACCTTATATCCTCAAATATTAAATAATAGCGGTCCGCAAAATGTTGCCGCATTGTCGAAATCGGCCAATGATTTCATGAGCCTCGTTATGAATAAAGTGGATGATGTAATACTTGACAGTGAAAAAGCAAAAAAGGATTTCATTAATATAAATTTTGAAGAAATATCGGGTGATGGAGAGATCCTGCCTGCAACGCTTAATTTTATTTTTAAATTAAGAACCGACAAAACAAAATATGAATCCTACAGGCAAAGCCTTATAATAAGTGCATTGTCACTGGGTTTAATAAAAAAATACGATGAGACAAAAGCGCGCCTTCTCATAGACTTCGCGACAGATGATGACCCTGTGTTATCATACAGGGCACTAACCGGCGTGGTAATTGGCCTTCTTGATAAGGAAAATTTTATAAGTGAAGACCTGCAACGAAAGCTTGACACCCTGCGGGATAATGTAAAAATTCAAAGATGTTTACTGGTGATTTTTTTCTTTGTAGGCAATACACAAGAGTTACGAAAAATTGCTAACTCCCTTCAAAATATAGACTACAATAAGTTTGAATTTTTTAACCAGGCACAACACTGGTTTCAGCCATTTTATGAAGGCAACCCAATTCTTAAAGAAAATGTAAGTGACAAGAAGTTTGCGAAAGGCTTGCTTGAATCCATAATTTTTCTCGGCCTTGACAGCACCAAGTATGCACTTGCGCTTTTGTTTCCAACACTTACCCAGGAAAATATTGACGAGTTTAAAAAATTCCAGGAGATTGATGGAACATTTACCAATTTTATCAGCACTGACTATCTAAAAGCTAAATTTTTACTTGAAATTGAAGTCTCCAAATATGTTTTGGAATTTTATATCTATGCTTTAACGCTCAATGATAATTATCTTATTAGTTTAATCGAGGATAAAAAAGAATTGCGTGCAGGCTACTTATACCGGCTTGTGCTTAATGATACTTATCAATACTTATTGAAGGCAAACCAGCATTTCATAAAAAAAGAATATAAAGAGGCAGCACAAGCTATATTACCTGTACTTGATGATCAGCCAAATAACATTGAAGCGCTTTTGATGTATGGGCATTCCAGCTACTTTGCCGGTAATTTTGCTGAGGTGATTCCTTCATTTCAGAAAGTGTTGGCAAAAGGTATTACGGAAATCCAGGTATTAGCCTTTTTGGGTGATTCATATTTTAATACCAAAGAATTTGAAAAGGCGATTCCCAAGTATGAGCAGCTACTTACCCTGCAAAATAATACTGCTGCGAATATTAATATAGGCCGGAGTTACCAATTAAAAGAAAACCCGGAGCCGGGGAAGGCACTTGAATATTACCTGAAGGCCTTTGAGCAGGAACCTGGTAATTACTATAATCTTTTATTATTGGGAGATTGCTATGCTAATCTCAATCCTTCCGATTATGCTCACGCATTCGAATACTATGAGAAAGCTTTTAGCATTGACGACAAAAATATTAATCTCCTAAATGCATTGACAAGTGCTACCATAAATCTTCCCGGGCTGGAATTTGAAATATGTGAAAAGATATACGCCAGGCATATTGAACTGGAACCGCAAAACACCCTTCCTTATATTGCATGGGGTGATCGTTATCAAGGTAAAGAACCTAAAGATTATGTAACTGCAATTGAATACTATGACCGGGCATTTGAAATTGATAATTCAAATATCAATCTTATTAAAGCTTACGCTAATTGTTTAGTGAACCTTCCCAAAGCACCAATGGAAAAGGCCGTGAAACTATTTACAAAATGGATAGAGCTTGAACCGAAAAATACTTATCCATACCTTGCCTTAGGAGACTGTTATATGCGGCTCGATCTCCCTGATTATAAGAATGCATTTGAGTATTACTTTAAGGGATTCAACATTGATGATAGTAATTTGGATATCATTAAATTCCTGGATGATTTCCTCTACAAAACCAATGAAATTGAATTTGAAAAAGCAAATAGGATCTATAAGAAATTTATTGAGCTTGATCCGCAAAACCAATCGGGTTATAATGGTATGGCTCACGTTTACACCTCCGCAAAGCCGCCAAATTATAAGCAGGCATTTGAATATTACTATAAAGCATTTGACATAAAGAACACGGGCCCCTTAATTGAGGTTTTATTAACGTGCGCAGCAAAACTTAAAGATCACGGTGACGAAATTCCGGAAGCACTTTATTCAAAGTATAAGGAAATGGAGCAGAACAGTGTAAAGCCAGCCTTTGCGATGGCAAGATATTATGAAGAAAAAGTTCAACCTGATTTTGAAAAAGCAAATGATTACTATGTAAAGGCTTTGGAAATTAATTCTTCAGATAAGGAACTATTATCTTCTATAGGAAAATTTTATCAGATCATTCCCGAGCCCGATTATATAAAATCTTTCCAATATTTAAATGAAGCGATTAAACTCGATCCGGACGATACTTTCGTAAATTTTTATCTTGGGTGGGGAAATTTTGTTTCCGGAAATTATGATGCAGCAAAGACTTATTTTGAAAACTGCAAGCCAGGCGTTATAGATGATAAGGCTGTTTATCAAAATCTTGGACATATTGCCCTTATTCAAAAAGATGCAGAGAGCGCAAAAAAATTATATAAAAAAAGCTTTGATCTGTTTGGAGACCGGGAAGAATTTTACAATTCAAGTATAAGCGATTTTAAGTTCATGCAAAAAGCAGGAATAAGCAGGGAAGAATTTGATCTAATCTTAAAAGAAATAAGTAATGTGAACGAAGGCTGATAGTAAAACGTTACCTTCTTTTTCTTCTCTTTTTATCACTATAAATAGCATCAGTTTTATCCAGCAGAGAGACAAATTCATTTTGCAAATAATCATCTTTAGCCGCCGCTTTTGCAGCTATGTCTTTTATATCTTCCCAGTCAATATTTGTAGGAAAATATTGCGACTCGCGGAGTTTTAAACCAAACATGCACACGGCAGTTGCAAATCTCAGGTTCTCAGAAAGCGAATTAAAGGGAGTGTAGTTATTAAGGCAATTGTAATTTAAAAATTGGGGCAAAGTATCATTAGGTAACTTATAATGCATGGTAAGTTTTGCAATACTCGCATCTGCTTTTTGTGAAGTATCTATATTAGCAGGAACAATTTCAAAGACCGCTGTGTTGCTTGTGGCGGCTCCTACCTCACCTCCTTCAAGTTCATCACCTTTTTGCGAAAGCACATTTTTCTTATTATCATATCCCACAAGCCTGTATTGTTTCACCAGCCCTGGATTAAATTGAACGTTGAAATAAACATCATTCGCAATGGAATACAAAGTTTGCGTGAACTCAGTAACCAGGATTTTTTCTGCTTCTCTTATATCGTCGATATATGCGAAATTGCCATTTCCCTTTTTGGCAAGCACCTCAATTTTTGAATCTTTATAATTTCCCATTCCAACTCCAAGGCACGTCAGGTAAACCCCTGATTGCCTTTCTTTTGAAATCAATTCTTCCAACTCTTTCTCCGTGGTTTGGCCTACATTAAAGTCACCATCTGTAGCGAGGATTATCCGGTTATTTCCTCCTTTTATGAATGTACTCTCTGCCAGCATGTAAGCAGACCTTATGGCCGCCTCGCCGGGTGTGTCGCCGGAGGCGGTCAACTCCTCTATCGCTTTAATAATTTTTTGTTTCTCTGAACCACTTGTGGGCTGTAGCCATACGCCAACGGTTCCGCCATAAATAACTATAGATACAGTATCCTTTTGCCGTAAATTTTTCACCAGCAACTGAAACGCCTCTTTTAGCAGCGGGAGGCGGTTTGGCAAGTCCATACTGCCTGACACGTCAATTAAGAATACAAAATTAGATGGAGGTACTTTTTCAAGATCCAATTTCTTACCTGAAAGATTTAAAAAAAGCAGCCTGTTATCCTTGTTCCATGGACAATCTGTGACTTTGGATTCTATATTAAAAACATTCTTGCCGGTTGGCTGCTTATAATTAAAGTTGAAATAGTTAAGCATTTCATCTATCCTTACAGCATCGGGCGGCACCTTGCTGCCCTGATTGATAAACCTGCGAATATTGCTGTAAGACGCCTTGTCTATTCTCATGGCAAATCCTGTACTGTTATTTACACTGCTTTTAATAAATTCATTTTCCACCAGGCTGCTATAGCTTTCGTCCCTGTAGTATGCGGTGGGATAAATGTGCCCTTCAGACCCTATCGTTATTGAAACAAGTTTCGGTTTTTTCACGCTCACATTAGTCGAAAGCATTTTCAGAGTGATTTGCTGGTATTCAGTACACTTTACTTTTAAAGCTTTCGTTTCAAATCCATCGGAACTAAAAATTAAAGAATCATAAAGATTACTGCTGGGAATGCCAAAGCCGCCTGTAGTGCCGCTGTAAAATAACGAGCGGGTAGCGGGCATAAAGATTTTTACATTTTGAATAGATTGATTCTTTTCATCTTTTACCTCGCCTCGTATATAATACTGAGCCGATGTATGAAACATCAACGTAAGTAAACAGATAGTGAGGTAAGCTTTTTGCAAAGGGTTTATTTTGAAAGATAAAGTGTAATACTGAAACACGCAAGCAAGCGCTATAAAACAGGTATAACTTATAGTAAATAAGTTTAAATCAATTGATATATTTCCTTAATGTTTCTTCCCAGGCCTTCGTAGTCAAGTCCATAACCTACCACAAATTTATTAGGAATGATAAAGCCCAGGTAGTCGATTGTAATCGGGTGTATCATGGCGTCAGGCTTGTGCAGAAGGGCTGCAATCTTTAAGGAAGCAGGGTGGTGATGTGCCAACTGCGGAAGAAAATGCGAAAGTGTTTTGCCGGTATCTACAATATCTTCCACAATTATAACATCCCGGTGATAAATATCAGCGTCGAGGCCTATCGCCGTTACTACCTGGCCGGTTGATTTTACGCCCTTATAGGAAGCGAGTTTAATAAAACAAATCTCCGCATCAACGTTAATTTCTTTGAAAAGGTCTGAGGCAAACATAAATGCCCCGTTGAGTATAGCGATAAATAATGGCTTTTTATCCGCGTAATCCCGGTTAATTTCCGATGCTACTCTTTTCACCTGTTCTGTAATTTCCTCCGGAGTGAGATAAGGAACAAACTCTTTGTCGTGAACTTTAATAGAGTGCATATTTTATTTTGAAATGATAAGTTGCTGGCCAATTTTTACATTGTCGTTTTGTAAACGGTTCCATTCTTTTAACTGTGCTACCGATACCCCGTATTTTTTTGATATGGTATATAACCCTTCTTTTGGTTGTACCTCGTGAATTTTTATAATACTATTTTCGATTCCGTTTTTATTTGGATCGTTTTTTTCTTCTGCAGGCTTGAGCAAAATTTTGGTACCGGGATAAATATTATCTCCGGGCGACAATTTATTGAAATCATATATGCTTTGGAGCAGCACTCCGTTTTTTTGAGCTACATCATAAAGAGTTTCTCCTTGCCGGGATATATAATACCCGCGGTCACCTTCTTTCTGCTTCTTTTCAAGAAAAATCACCTGGCCTTTTTCAAGCAGGCCGTCTTTTTTCAAATCATTTATATCCAGAAACTTTGCAAGGTTAACATTGTTTTGTGTTGCAACAGCTAATAGTGAAGTACCCTTTGCTACAAATAATGCTTTGCTGCCATTTATCAAAAAACTTCCAGGCCCGTAGGATTTACCGTCGGGCCCCTCTATAATTTCCATAGCAGAATCGGGTGCGCCCTTTGTATTATTGTCTTCCTTGTCATCGGTATATTTTGAAGCGTCAAAAAACGGCACTTCGCCTTCGGCCATTAAGGTGTATTGCTGAAGATTATTGTCTTCAATATTTTTTATAAGAATGGCGGGATAGCGGGGGTTTGTAGCATAGCCTGCTTTCCTCAGTCCGTAAGCCCAGGCTTTATAATCGCGTGGGTCTATATTAAACAGTGACGCATATCTTGTACTACCTCTCAGAAAATTCGAATGATCACGGAAAGATTCTTCGGCATCTTTATACGCCCGAAAGCATTCCCCGGGGGCATCATCGTCGTGGCTAACGGTGGCTGCGGTCCAGTTACTTTTGCATTTTATGCCAAAATGATTATTAGATCTTTTTACCAGGTCGCTGTTCCCATTTTCAGTTTCAAGCAGGCCCTGGGCGAGTGTGATAGCCGCAGGAACTCCCATACGCTTCATCTCTCGTATGGCTATATCCTTATATTCATCAATATATTGTGCTGCTGTAATGGATTGTGCAAAAACGTGCGACGAAAATATTGTTGAGATAATAAGTAAAAAATATATTTTTTTCATAAAATAACAGGAGAGTGTTAATAAGCTATATGAATTAAAATATGATTATCTTTTTACAATACACATTAAGCCGTCTCTCACGGTAAGCATTACCTGTTCCACCCTTTCATCTTTTGAAACATGTTCATTAAATGCATGAATTGCGACTGCATTTTTGCCGGAAATCTTTTCTTCCAAAACCTCTCCATGAAAAAGGACATTATCAGCGATTATAAACCCGCCTTTTCTCAAACGGGGCAAAGTTAATTCGTAATAATTAATATAATTGACTTTGTCAGCATCAATAAAGATTAGGTCCCATGTTTCGTTCAGCTCTGGTATTATTGAGAGAGCATCACCCGTGTGTAAAAATATTTGATCCCTTTGTGAAGATTTTGCAAAATAACTTTTCGCTCTTGTTGCATCTTCTTCCCTGAGTTCCAGCGTGTGCAATTCACCGCCTGGTTGCTGAAGACCCTTTGCAAGGCATAATGCGCTATACCCCATGAACGTCCCTATTTCGAGTATTTTTTTTGGCTGCATCATACAGCTTATCATTTCCAGTAATTTCCCCTGTATAGGCCCGCTTAACATATTTGCGTGAGGATGATTCTGCATTGTATAATCCTCTATTTCTTTCAATAGTTCATCTGTATGGCTCGTGAACCGGGCTGCATAATTTTCAACCGTGTTGTTTATTATTTCTGTCATGCTAATATTTTGCCTGAATTTTCTTAGATGATACCATCAATAAACCGAGAAATGTCAATAAACCATTTATGATAATTAACTCTTCTGCGAAAACATAACCACCTAATAATTCTTTGGAATACTTATCAATAAAAAAACAAAGGACAGGTGCAATTATGCAAATAACCGGTGTTACCTTGTCAAGAACATTGCGGTTTTTTGCATAAAGTGAAAATGCGAATAGCCCGATAAGAGGGCCATAAGTAAATATGGCAACTTTAAATATGGCTGTTACAACGGATGCATCATTTATCGCATTAAAAAGCAGAATAACTAATAGTATGAGAATTGAAAACCCGACATGCACATAGTGGCGCTTTCTCACCATTTGAGAAGCATTTTCATTGGTTCTTTTATCAAAATTTAAGAAGTCAACACAAAAAGAGGTGGTAAGGGCAGTAAGCCCGGAATCAGTGGTAGCAAAGGTCGCAGCGGTAAGCCCCAGCATAAAAACAATTGCCGGAACTCCTTTAAAATAATTGAGCGCTATTTCAGGAAATAAATAATCAGTTCTCGGTTGACCTGTAACGGTATCGAGCGGTATTGCAATGCCATTTTTATTTGCATATATATAAAGTAGTGCGCCTACACTTAAAAAAAACAAATTGATGATTACAAATACAAATGTAAATGTGAGCATATTTTTCTGTGAATCCCAAAGGTTTTTGCAGCTTAAGTTTTTTTGCATCAAATCCTGGTCGAGCCCAAACATACCAATCGTAACAAAAATGCCACCGATAAACTGCTTGGTGAAATGAAACTTATTACTTACAAAATTATCAGTAAAAAATATTTTTGAATAATGGCTTTCTTTGATGGTTTTAAATGCCTGCCCAATATTAAGATCGAGGCTGGAGCAAATAAAATAGATGGAAAGAACAACCGAGGTAACTAAAAAAACCGTTTGAAGGCTATCCGTAATTATGATTGTTTTCAATCCTCCCCGGTAGGTGTAGCCCCAGATTAATAAAAGGCAAATAACGATCGTAAGCCAAAAAGGTACTCCGTATGAATCGAAAATGAATTTTTGTAACACGATGGCGACGAGGTATAACCGGAATGCAGAACCTATAGTTCGCGATAGTAAAAATATGGCCGCTGCTGTCTTGTGGCTTACTTTCCCGAGCGTTCTTTCAATCACCTCGTAGATTGAGGTAAGATGCATCTTGTAATATAGCGGCAGTAAAATACCTGCAACAATAAAGTACCCCACTGCATTGCCCAACACAAACTGGAAATACCTGAATTGCGAGCCTGCAGCATTTCCTACTTCGCCGGGTACGGAAATAAAGGTAACACCACTCAATGCGGTGCCTATCATACCAAAAGCAACGAGGTACCATTTCGATGAACGGTTTGCTATAAAGAAAGTAGAGTTGTCCGACGTTTTTTTTGACGTTGCGTACGATATAAAAATCAATACCAAAAAGTAGCCAATAATAAACGAAAGCAAAACGGAGGGAGACATAAAATATGGATTAGTAAACCGTGTTTATAATAACGGAATAGGTAAATTTTATAACAAGGATTTGAATAATATTAATTTTAATTTTTTTTTCAAGTTAAATAAAATTATGTCAATTAAATCTGTAGCCGTTTTTTGCGGATCAAAACCGGGAAATAATACTTTGTTTGTTGAGCATGCGAGGCAACTTGGCCACCTGCTGGCAGAAAATAATATTACGCTTATTTATGGAGGAGGTAACCAGGGAATTATGGGTGTGGTTGCAAATGCCGTTCTTGAAAAAAATGGTAATGTAATCGGCATCATCCCGAAATTTTTGACCGAATGGGAACACCAGCATCATGGAATATCTGAGCTGCTTGAAGTGGCGGACATGCATACCCGTAAGCGAATGCTGTATGAAAAATGCGATGCCGCGATTATACTCCCCGGAGGATATGGAACTATGGATGAATTCTTTGAAATACTTACCTGGAACCAACTCAACATTCATGATAAAAAAATAATTATTTTGAACAGCGGCGGTTTCTATAATCATTTGATCTCTCATATTAAAACTATGGAAGCGGAGGATTTTTTATATCACAAGGTGGTTGATAAGCTTACTATTGTTGTTGAGCCGGTGGAATTGGTGTTTGAGTAACTAAAGTTATAGATTGTTTCCTATTATTTTATTTATAGATTGTGCAATGAATTCAGATTTCAAAATTAAGAAGAGTATAAACTATGGTAAATTAAATATTCAGTTATTGGAACCCCAAAGCCCTTATAGTCTTCCATATGATAGTATATCAAATATCAATGCGATTGATTCCGATGGAAACGTTGTATGGAAGGCAGAAGCACCCAAATCCCATTATAGTCAATATTACGATATAAGTGTTGATACAAACTTGAATTCATTAATTGCGATAGCTGGTTCTGGTTACAGATATTTATTGAATATGGAAAATGGGAAAATAATAGATTATTATTTGGTCAAATAGAATAACATCAATATTAGTTAATATTCAATGGCGCAAGTATAGTTAACTCACAAAACT
The DNA here is from genome assembly GCA_040007435.1 of Ginsengibacter sp. Classification (GTDB taxonomy): domain Bacteria; phylum Bacteroidota; class Bacteroidia; order Chitinophagales; family Chitinophagaceae; genus Ginsengibacter. The sequence goes on from JBDTUZ010000011.1 coordinate 16,628, forward strand.
TTTGATACTAAACCTAAAGGCCAACAAAGGGAGAGTTGAATTTTTGAACTAAAAATTACAGTCTGGTTCATATAGTGGGTGCGGACAATCGCCATGATCAAGAACTTTAAAGATTTTAAACGGAGTTAAATGCGAAAATCGATAATACAAAAGAGGATTTATCTTATTGCCTTTTTGCTATATGTCGTTTTATGGATTTTGAATGAAAATTATAAAGCTATTTTTTTTAAAAGTTCAATTGGATTAAGTTATTGGATTCTAGATGTAATAATAATGATACCTCTTTTATTCCAATTTTTTTTTAACAACAAAATTGGTTGGGTGTTTATTTTATCTCTTTTATTGGTTCATATTTTTTGGACATTCATAAATATTTTTAAAAGTTCAGATTCCAATTTTGCGATTAGCATAACAATTGTCTTGTTATATTTAATTGCTTTTGTTCTGATGTATTATTTATATCCGAAGAACCAAAAAGAATAGACATCCGGTTAGGATAAAATTGATTTAATTAATTCGAATAAAAAGTAGCAGTATGAGAAACCTTTTCATTTTGCTTATTACAGTTTTGACTGTTGTAGGTTGTTTGAATAAAAGAATAGAAATAGCCGCTGACTATATCCCCCGCTGTTGGCGCAAGCATCAGCTTGTGCCGCTCCAAGAGGTCTGTATTATTAAATTGCAATTACTAAATTTCCGTTTACGTCAAGGGTTATAAGGTAATTAAATATTGTTTACATTAGCCTATGAGCCGCAAATAAAAATTTCATGATAATAATAAGTTGTATTTCATCTCATTCGCGGTAGTTAATTGGATAGATTTTTTTATAAGAGAAGAATACAATCTGGAGCTAATTAAAAGCTGGCAATATAGTATTGAAAAAAAAGGCTTGCAAGTATATGGTTGGTGCATAATGACGAGTCATGTACACCTGATAATAGGAAGCGAAGGTAAAATGAACTTAGATAAAATTGTGGGCGAAATGAAAAGTTATACTTCAACATGGTTCAAAACCCTCATCAAAGAAAGTCCACAGGAAAGCCGGAAAGAATGGTTAGCATGGATGTTTGAAAGAGCCGGAAAGAAAAACAGTAATAACAATGATTGGCAATTTTGGCAACACAACAATAAGCCAATAGAAATAACAGATCAGGCTATGTTTGATAAAACTTTGGAATATATACATCAAAATCCGGTTGTAGCAGGTTTTGTAGACAAACCGGAAGATTGGAAGTATAGCAGCGCACGTGATTTTTGTGGAAAAAGAGGATTAGTTGATTTAAGTTATAGTTAGTATTCAATAATGGCACAAGCTGATGCTCCAACGTGGAGTTTAAGAATTATATCATTGCATCTTTCCCCACGAGCACACTGTTTACGCAAGTTCCGGCTTGCATCAAACCGGTTTTTTTTAAAAAAAATTAGCACAACAGAAATTTATTGCACATACGGCGCATAGGACATCCAATCGACCTCTAACTCGTATGGGTGTAAGGGTTTCTCCATAGAAGCGGGATTGGTTTCGACCGACCAGTTATTTGTATGCCAAAAGTTCATCCGGTAGCGGGAATGATTTTGGGGTATTCCTACCTGGGAGCTGTGGTAGTCCCACAGAATAAATTTCTCCTTGCTAACAGGATGGATCATCCACCATACGATGCGATCGGGATACCAGTCAAATCCATAAGTGTAAAATGCAGCAGAAGCATCGTATCCTTCAATAGCCGGAATGCTTTCCGGTTGGTTCTGACTGCCCGTCAGCGCGGTGCTGACGCCATCATAATTCTCCTTATAAATAGTGTTATAAATAATTCCTTTCGCAAGATTGATCGTTCTTCCAACTCTTTTAAGTGCCCCCATGTGGCCGGTCCATGTTCCTATGTAAATGATTGTTGGATCTGCGATAAGCCATTCAAAATCTATTTCGCTAAGCCCCGGTACACTGTCCACATTGTATGTGAAATAGCCAACAACTGCTCCCGTATTGGGCTGAATATTCCGGACATCAGGAATTTTAAGGCGTGCGGAATAAGTGCCAAAGTGGGTGAACTCTTTTGAGATAATTTCAGGCCCCCGTCCCGCACCGGCCTTTTCTTCCGGATCTATTTTAAATGAAAGAATTTTGGTGCCTGTTTCTGATGCGGCCTCCACACCGGCTTTCCATTTAAACTCAGCTTTTGTTCCCGTGGATCCGTACCTAAAGTTCTCTAAACTGTCACCGTTGAAGTTCTCTTTAAAAGAGTTATGATACTCATCATTTTGTCCATTGGCTACAAAACCAATGACAGAAAAAATAACTATTGTAATTATGTGTTTCATATTCTTGATTTTTTGCTTGAGAATATTCTTTTGTTCAAAAGTAATCACAGCACGGTGCAAAAGTACCCATCTTTTAATGATGGATAAGGATCACCCGTTCCAACTTCTGTAGCGGCTGCATTCATTCAACGCCCGGACATCTACTGTGGCTTCCTCCCAAAGGAAAAACGTCCAAATTACTGTCCGGTTTCATACATCTGATGTTCATAAACGTACACCTTGGATTAGCGCCTTAGCCTGAAAGCTTCACTAACAACGCATTTTGGCGTCGGCATGATGGTTGAAAATTCAGGATTACCGAATAGCGGGTTTTAAGTCATTTCTTTCAAAAGAATCGGAACTTACTTCTTAAAACGGTGCTACTATGGTGTCTAAATGAATGGGCGATGATCAAAAATTATTTCATTATAGCCGTAAGGAATTTGACCAGGAGAAAGGCATTTTCTGTAATCAATATTGCAGGACTTTCAATTGGCATCGCTTCATGCCTGGTGCTTTTCACCGTCATAAAACATGAACTGAGCTACGATAAATTTCAGCCAAACTACAATAGGATCTATCATGTGGTAACCCAGGAAAAATTAGCGATGGGCTTTTTTACGCTCCCTGTGTGCCTTTCCCTGTACTCCAGGCTCTTCGTTTAGCATATCCGGAAATAACGAGTGGCGCTCTGCTGGCAAATTACGGGAGCCAGGTGACTGTGCCGCATGAGAGCAATGCTGATGCAGCGGGCGATAAAAAATTTATTGAAGAGACAGGATTTTTCTTCTGCGATCCCCAGTTCTTTAAAGTCTTTAATTATGAATGGCTGGTTGGATCCCCCCCCGCTATCCGTAGAATGTTTAAATAATAAAAGTACTGCTGTACTGAGTTTGTAACTATTGCTGTCCGGTAAAAATTGAGATTTGCTATCAGGCTCACACCTGTATTAAATTTCATCTGATGATTGATTGTTTTTTTAATAGCAGGGTGTCAAGTTATAAATGAAAGCTGATTATAATTATTATCTTCTTGTTTTTTGAATAGTTTTAATAATGCTTTTTCAGGAGAATTTAGAAAGGCAAATAAATCGATGTAAGTCATAAGATGAATTCTTACCATTGCAGCAAGATTGGAAAAAGACCATTTAGCCTTTGTTGCTTTCTTCACTATTTTTAAAAGCAGATCTGCAATATGTACACATCATACTTGTATTTTAATAGCATTCTCAGAATCACCCAAAAAATATTTCAAAGTATAATTCTGTTTCATTCTTTTAAATAGTAATTCTATTTGCCAGCGTTTGCGGTACAGAGATGCTACGGTTGTAGCACTCATTCTATAGTTATTAGTTAAAAATTCATATTGCTCTTTTGAAGCTTCGTCATAAAGAGTGACCAGTCTTGCAGTTACTCTGGTGCCGGATCTCCAGCCTAATTGAATTTGTTGATCACCGATGATGGAGGGATCTTTAGACATTTGGTATTGTTGTATGACAGTATAAGTAAAGAGCTTATTAAGCCGGGTGACCCAGGTTATCCCTTCACTACTAAACCGATTTAAAGTTGTAAAATCACGATATCCCCGGTCAAAGACAATTATTGAACCCTTTGGAATATTGACCTGTTTCAAAAACTGCGAATCATTGGCTGCCGCTTCCGTAATACGAATCATGGAAGGAACATCCTGATCACTTCTTATAAGTGAGTGCACTTTAATACCGCCCTTTTTCTTTCCGCTTACGGGAATTTTACCTGAAGTCCGCAACACTTCCTGAAAAAGAGAAATGACTGTGCTATCGATAATATATAATCTGGAAGCTTTGCTTTTCTTTCGGCTGTCCGATAAAAAAGGAGCATATAGCTTAAAAAGAGAATTATAAATCTCTCCGAATACTTCTTCGTTTCTTATTGTATTTGCATCTGATGTAGTGCTACGTCTTGGGTGATAACGAATGCCAAGATGTGATAAACGTTTTTCCGAAGCAAGCATGCCGGTTGTAACTTCTCTTAGCGAATTACAATTATTAAAAATGGAATATAGTATCGTAACCAAATGCTCATAAGTGGTAAAACGTTTGCAATATCTATCAGCATTATACTGCCTGGCAATGCGAAGCGTAGTATCTTTTGGAATGAATTTTAAAAGCTGAGTGAAGATCGGCTGTCCGCTAAAAAAAGTACTTTTGTTCATATTGGAATGTTTTAAGTGTCGTAACTCAAAACTACCAATTTGTGGAGGTCAAAACGACCTCCTTTTTTATAAATGAAATACTTTTACCGGACAGTAATAGTTACTAACTCAGGACTTTTACATTTATATTTATTAAAAGTAAGATGAGTAAAGGAGGCTATAAAATAATAGATCATTTCCTTGGCGTAAGTATGCAGCCAAGCTTTAGCCGAGGGTATTTGCTATGTAGTAAACACTAAATCAAAGAAAATCCATTAGCCTGCAAATAATTATCTAATCGATGCATAGAATCAAAGATAAAATATGAGGCAGTATTTAAAATTGAAATACCTAACTCATTTGGTCATCTATCCAAAAAGTCAGAGGTAAATTTTAAATAAGGACAGGTTTATAAAATAGAAGTATTAGCTACCGGTACCGAATGCACGGCAGCAGCCATTTCCATAATGAGACTTTCATCTTTTTCGATAGCATTTCCTACTACAATCACGTCAGCCCCGGCTTTACAATTCAGGTATGCTTTTTCAGGCTGGGAAATACCGCCGCCAACAATTAAAGGGACTGAAATGCAATTTGAAACTTTTTCGATCATACTCTCTGACACCGGCCGCTTTGCTCCGCTGCCTGAATCCATGTAGATCAATTTCATACCGAGCATTTCACCAGCCATAGCTGTACATACTGCGATTTCATTTTTATCTGCAGGCAGTGGAGTCGCGTTGGAAATGTAAGAGACCGTTGTAGGAGCGCCGCCATCAATTACCATATAGCCGGTACTCATTATTTCCAGCCCACTTTGTTTTATAAAAGGAGCGCTCACCACATGCTGGCCTATGAGCAATTCCGGATTGCGGCCACTTATTAAAGAAAGATACAGGAGGGAATCAGCGTATTTAGATACCTGGCTCGGGCTGCCAGGGAACAGTATGACAGGTATTGAACAATTGGCTTTAATAATCTTTACGCACTCGTCGAGATAATTAGAAATTACCAGGCTGCCTCCAACCAAAAAATAATCGACACCTGCATTTACAGATAGTTCCACAAGGTGATGCATTTTCTCATCATCAACTTTGTCCGGATCAATTAATACAGCGAATGATTTTTTACCCGAGCTTTTTCGTTCACAAAGTGAATGGTATATACTTATTAGCTTCATTTACTGTGGTTATATGCAAAAATGTCAATTTTTTTGTTCTTATAAAAATTAACTATTAACAAATTACGTATTAAATCATTGTAACGTTCCCACCAATATTACTCCTTCATTATTTTGTAAATTTGAGGCATGGTAAATGTTTTAAAAGAAATACAATTTAAAACAGCCCGGAGCGGCGGAAGCGGAGGACAAAATGTAAACAAAGTGGAGACAATGGTGGAAGCCTGGTTTCACGTAGATTCATCCGTAATTTTAACCGACAGGCAGAAGGCAATCATAAAAGAAAAGCTTGCGAATAAAATTACAGGCGAAGGATATTTGCTGGTAAAAAGCCAAACTGAAAGATCGCAGCTTGGAAATAAAGAGCAGGTAACTTTAAAAATTCAACTGCTGATAAATAATGCTTTAATCATAAGAAAAAAGAGAAAACCAACCACGCCTACTAAAACTTCGAAAGCAAAAAGAGCGAAAGCAAAAAAACAAAAGTCTCTTATTAAACAGGATCGAAAAAAAATAAAAAATGCAGATGAATAATTTTAGAATTATTAAGAGGCTGTTGACTTTGCTTTTTTTTGCTGCTGTTTTTATTTCTTTTACTAAGATAAAAGAAAGCCCCAACAGCGATTCATCCATCGTAAAAATTTCTTTTATTAACACCGTGAAAAATTCACGCATTGTTTTAAACGATTCGGTATATACAAATCCATTCGAAGAAAAATACACCATTTCCAAACTGCGGTATTACGTTACCAATGTTTCTTTAAATAATGGCTCAAAATCTTTCATGGAAAAGAATAGTTACCATCTTATCGATGAGAGTAAGGAAGAATCACAAAGCTTTACTTTTAATGTTCCTGCAGGAAACTACAACTCTATTCAATTTTTATTAGGTGTCGATAGTCTTCACAATGTGTCCGGAGCACAAACAGGCGATCTTGATCCAACAAAGGATATGTTTTGGACATGGAACAGCGGTTATGTAATGGCCAAAATGGAAGGTAACTCGCCTTCATCTACTCTTGTTAATAATAAATATGAATTTCATATTGGTGGTTATGCCGGCCCTTATAATGTGATTAAAAAAGTACAGCTTGACTTTCATAACAAGGGTTTAGAAGTTGCTGCAGGTAAAACAATTGAAATAATGATTAATGCCGATATTAACACATGGTGGTCCGACGCCAATGATATAAAAATTGCAGAACATGCAAATATTACCTCCCCCGGGAAATTTGCTTTGGCAATAAGTGATAACTATGCAAAAATGTTCAGTATAGAGAAGATAATATCTGAATAGGTGAAAGGAAAAATAACGATATTGATTTTTTTATTTGTTTCAGTATTTGTGTCAGTACTTGATGCAGGCAAGCGAAAAGAAATTGCTTCGCCTTATATTGAAAATACCACTCCTTTAAAATTTATTATTCCTGATGGCTGGCCAAAGCCTCCCACAAATATTTTTTCAAATAACCCACTCACCGAAGAAGGATTTCAACTAGGAAGAAAATTATTTTACGATGGGCGGTTGAGCAAGGATGGAAATTTTGCATGTGCGTCCTGCCACCAGCAGTTCGCAGCTTTTGCGACTTACGACCACGATCTTAGCCACGGCTTCCACGACCAGTTTACCACGAGGAATGCGCCACCACTTTTTAACCTTGCCTGGAAAAAATTATACCACTGGGATGGAGGAATTAATCACATAGAAGTTCAGGCACTTTCACCCATGACCGCATCAAATGAAATGGCGGAAAATGTTGATTCTGTTTTATTGAAGTTGAGAAAGGATACCGCTTACGTTCGAATGTTCAAGTCGGCTTTCGGCAGCAACCTGGTAAACAGTCAAAGAATGTTGAAAGCACTCGCTCAGTTTGTTGGAACACTTGTATCCGCTAACTCAAAATATGATAAAGTAAAAAGGGGAGAGGACAAGTTTAATTCTGCAGAAGCCCACGGCTACGAATTGTTTAAGGCAAATTGTGCAGCCTGCCATAAAGAGCCTTTGTTCACTGATAACTCTTTTCGAAACAACGGGCTTACATTAAATAAATACCTGAAAGATTATGGGCGAATGAGGATAACAGGTGATCCGGCGGATTCATTAAAGTTTATAGTTCCCAGCCTCCGCAATGTTTCGGTAACTTTCCCCTATATGCACGATGGGAGGTTGTATTCATTATACAAAGTGGTTGATCATTATACATCCGGCATACAAACAGGCCCTACTCTCGATTCTGTATTAAGAAGGCCAATTGTATTTTCAGACGCTGAAAAAAATGATCTTGTTTATTTCTTACATACATTAAAAGACACTTCTTTTCTTAACAACAAAAGATTTGCCCAGCCCTAAACGTTCTTTTAATTCATTAAGAATTATAAAAGTAAATTTGCACCTTTTTAAATCCTGATTCTTGAGCAGCATAAAAAAATTGGCGGGACAAACAATGTGGTATGGTGTGAGTTCTATTGCTGCGAGGTTTTTATTTTACCTGCTTACTCCTTATTTGACGTACAAATTATCGGTTACCGGTTACGGTGATATGAGTATTATGTATGCAGCCATTCCTTTTTTGAATGTGATTTTTACTTATGGTATTGAAACTGCTTATTTCCGTTTTGCATCAAAAGATGAATATAAAAATGATATCTACAGCACCGCCACTATTTCTGTTTTATGCAGTACTTTATTGCTTACAACAGTTTTAATTCTTTCACGTTCATCATTAGCGCATTTACTTAGGTTAGATAATCACAGAGAATTTATTACTTATTCTGCATTGATTATTGCGTTTGATACTTTGTCAACTTTGCCTTTAGCTAAATTGCGCCTGGCCCAGCGGTCACGAAAATATGCGATGATAATGATTTCTAAAATTCTCATGCAAATTGGGATCATTTATTTCTTATTGTCTGTATGCCCAAAATTAGCGCTGGAAAACCCCAGTGGCTTTATTGCTACATTTTATGATCCTGGCTATGGAGTTGGCTATATAATTATTGCTAATTTATGTGCGGCATTTTTTGCTTTGGTGCTTTTGCGCAGCGAGTTTTTTTCTTTTGAATTTAAATTTAATAGTAAGGTTTGGTTTACCATGCTGGCTTATTCCCTGCCATTACTTATTGCTGGCTTTGGAGGAATGATAAATGAAACTTTCGATCGAATTATGCTTACATGGCTTGCTCCCGTATCAGGCATCAATGCGGCAAAAGATGAAGTCGCTATTTATTCAGCCTGCTACAAATTATCTATCTTAATTTCTCTTTTTATACAGGCTTTTAGGATGGGTGCGGAGCCTTTTTTCTTTAAACAATCCGAAGGACTGAATCCACAAAAAACTTATGCCCGGGTGATGAAATTTTTTGTTATAACTATTACGATAATGTTCCTGGTGGTTGCCATGTATATCGATATTTGGAAATATTTCTTAAGCACGGATTCGGCAAAATTGAAAATCTATTGGACAGGCCTGAAAGTAGTTCCTATTTTACTTTTGGCAAATATGTTTCTCGGCATTTATTACAATTTATCAATTTGGTATAAACTTACCCACAAGACAATTTCAGGAGCTTATATCACACTCATAGGTGCAGCGATCACCTTGTTAATAAATTTCATTTTCATTCCTTATTTCGGATACATGGCTTGTGCCTGGGCGACCTTTTTCTGCTATGGTAGTATGATGGTAATTTCATATTTATGGGGCCAAAAGGCGTATCCCATTCCTTATGCCTGGAAAAAACTTATCGCTTATATAGTTATAGTAGTATTGCTGTACTTTATTCATTCAGTTATTGTATATTTCTTTAAGGGAAATATTTTTAGTCTTGTAACAGCAACAATACTGCTTGCAGGATATCTGTGGTTTATTTTGCGGGTAGAAGCAAAAGAATTTTCGCGAATGCCTGTTATCGGAAAATATTTTAAGGCAACAACTTAGATAAGGAAGGCAAATGGCCTACCGATACCTGCTTTAAATTCAGGATTTTATTTTGAAAAAGTTCTTAAAGAAAATATTAGGCCCACTACTCACCAGGCTTGCATCAAATGCATCAGCTCCGGATAAGAAACAAGTATTTAAATCTTTGAGCAAATTGTTGCGAAATGTAAAAGAGAGGCCTGGCAAGCGCGGCATTGCCCTCGAGGTAGATTTCAGCATTGATAAATTCATCGTCTTCAGCGATCACCACAAAGGCAACCGCGATCACGGCGATGATTTTGCAGGTAATGAAAAAAATTATTTAGCCGCGCTGGATTATTATTACAGCAATCAATTTCATTATATTAATCTGGGGGATAGTGAGGAACTGTGGAAATACAAACCGGAACAGGTTATCTCAAAAAATGCGACGGCTTTGCAATCAGAAGCGAGATTTCAGAAGCTCAATAAATATCACAAAACTTTCGGTAACCACGATCTCACATGGAAAGATAAACTTGAGGTAAACAAATGGTTCAAAGGGATTTTTGATTTGCCTTTGCCGGTATGGGAAGGAATGCTGTTATATACAAAAATCGGTAACAAATCTTTGTCGGTTTTTGTAACGCATGGCCATCAAGGAGATAAGTTAAGCGATAATAATGGATTCAGTACCTGGCTTGTTAGCCACATCTGGCGGCCTTTTCAGCGCTATCTTGAAATCAACGTCAATACACCGGCAAAGGATTTTACCTTAAGGGATCGTCATAATATTATGATGTATGAATGGAGCAGCCATAAGAAAAATTTACTTTTGATTACGGGCCATACTCACAAGCCCGTGTTCGCTTCAGGGCTTTATTCAACGCATCCCAGCAATATTATCTATGAAGACGGTGATGAAAGTAAGCCTCTTCAAAACAATGTAAGGCCATCATACTTTAACAGCGGATGTTGCTGCTATAACGACGGAGATATTACAGGTATCGAAATCGAAGCCGGGCAAATAAGGCTGATAAAATGGCATTGGGAAAACGAAAGATCTGTCCGGTCAGTCCTGGAGCAAGTAAGCCTGGAAAAGCTGGAACAAAATTTATAACGGCGGGAAGCTTTTAATCATCGTCGTCGTCAAGATCTTTTTTAACGCTTAAGAAAGCAGCTCGCCTTAGTGATGGCACTATGCTATTCATCCCCTTAATTCCTTTCCATAATACTTCATTAAATTCTGCGTCGTCAATAGCATCTTCTTTTGAAAAATTGAAGGCAGCACTTTTTTCCGAAAGCTTATTTACCGCTGTATTTTTTTTAGTAAGGTCAACTTGTGCAGGCACGTGATTAAATACACTTTCATCCGGAGTAGCAGTAAAGCACCTGTAAAGAGGAGTGGCAGCGGCATCATACTGGCTCATTGGCTGCAGGCCTAGTATTAGTTCCATTGTTCTTAAAATTCCGGAAGTTGTATAGGAAGTGTGATCCACAAAATTTCTTTTTACAAATGGGCCTGCAACATATGCCGGGCTTCTGTGCGCATCTACATGATCGGGCCCATTCTGCGCATCATCTTCTACAATAAAAACTACACTTTCTTTCCACACCGGGCTTTTACTTAAGTAATCGACAAACATTCCAACTGCCAGGTCATTGTCTGCCGCATACGCAAATGGTGTTGGACTTCCAATTTTTAATCCTGCAGTATGATCATTAGGAAAGCGTAATGTATTCAATTGTGGTAAAGCATTTATGCTTACAAGAGAGTCAAATTCTCTTTTCCATTGACTAAATCTTGTTGCGTCGCGAATGTTAAGATCCCAACTTGTAAAGTAAGGGCAAAAATGATCTTTTAGAATTGGAATATTCGGCTTATAATCCGTGGCAAATTCTCCGTATGTCCTGAAACTTACACCTGCTCTTGCACAGTCGTTCCATATAAATCCATTTTTATTATTTGCAATCTTTACTTCGCCCTCACCAGGATAAGAGCCTCCGCGACCACCATAACTTGTAACCCAGTTCTTTTCCAGGTAGTCTGTTGCATAAGCGCCCAGGCTCCAGTTGTGGCCATCTGCACTTACTTCACCATCCACGTAAAAATTGTCAAGCAGTACAAACTCTTTTGCAAGTTTATGTTGATTAGGCGTTATTTTTTCTCCGAATAAAACCAGGCTCGAATCTCCGTTTCCTTCTTTTATATCTCCCAATACCTGGTCATAAGTGCGGTTTTCTTTTACTACATAAAAAACATATTTAATAGGAGAACGATCACCCACTTTCCGGGGTATTGGATTACCGGCTTCTCCCTGCGATTCCGTTTCTCTTTGTTTTGTGTATGGTGTGTTTTGATACACCTGCTGAGAATAGTTAGCCAGTTCTTTTTCATCGGGCACATTGATTACTGACATTGTGCCGATAAGCAACCCGCCAATATATTGCTCTTTATGTACTTTAGTTGTATCTCCCTGCTGATAGGTAACCTTGTCACTTTTGCGAGCCGGATTAGGTCCATAAGGATTTGGAAAAGATGAAAATCCTTTTCCATTTGTTACAAATATTTTATCCCCTACAGCCTTCACTGCTGTAGGGTACCAGCCTGTCGGTATAAAACCCTTTGAGACACTTTTACCCGGTTCACTCACATCAAATACGGAGAGGCAATTATTATCTGCGTTTGCAATGTATAAGGTTTTTTCGTCAGGGCTTAGTGCGAGGCCGTTTGTAGTAGACCCTTGCGGAGCATTTGGATAAAGCGAAGAAGAAAGTGTTTCTATAACTTTTTTCGAATAAGTATTTATTGCCGAAACAGAATTATCATTCGCATTGGCAACAAAAAGATATTTGCCGTTTTTGGTGAAGCAAATATCATTGGGATTATCTCCAACAGGTATTTGGCCGGTGAATTTTTTTGTTATGGTATTAAACACAATCAGCTTGTCACAACCCCAGCAACTTATATACAATTCTTTTTTATTGGGAGAAAGCTTACATGTATATGCCTCGGCGTCCAATGCGTACTTATTTATGACTTTTTTGGTGTTTAAGTCCAGCAAGTAAAGAGAATTGTTTTCTTTCGTGACTACATACAACATACTTTTTTGATCGTCAATATCTATACCTGCCGGTGAGATTTTGACAGGCCACTTTTTTCCAAGCTTTAGTGAGTCTTTAAGCAAAAGTTTATTGTTTTTAATTGCATATTTCAATATCCAATTATCGTTTCCCCCTGAAGCATATAGGAATTTTTCATCCTTGCTAAATTTTAATCCAACCCAGCATTTTGCCACCTTAATATTATCAAGAATATGTCCCGAACCTGCGTCAATTAGCTGAATGCTTTGCGTGCTTTGCCCGTTATTAGTAACAGCCAGTAATTTTTTTGAATCGCTTACTGCAATATTCAGTGGTAGGTCCCCTAACAAATACCCTTTGCCTGCCGGAGTAAGTGACCAACCATTTGGCAATGTCAATCTTCTATTGGAATTTAACAGATCTTGGGCATAGGATGAAATGAAAAAGCCCAAAAAGCAAAAAACAAGGAAGGTTATTTTCATATTTAGGAGTTAATAGATTTAAATGAGTGAAATTACCTGATTTGTAGCTTTTTCAATACTAACTTTTTATTAAGAACAAGTCCAATGCATGACATTCACAAAAGTGCCGGTATCTTCATTTTTAAGTATTGCAATAAAATTATGGAATCATTTTTAAGATGCATGCGGAGTTCTGAATATCGAATTTTGAAAGTTTCTCAAAAGGCATAAATTATCTTAAATCAGTTTGACTTTTTGGCTCTATCCCCTTACCTTTGCCGCCAATTTGAAAGAGGACTTAATTTTATAAAATTTTATGGCAAATATTGGAACAATAAAACAGATCATCGGAGCAGTTGTTGACGTGCATTTTGCTGATGACAACAAGCTTCCGGAGATATTTCACGCATTGGAACTTACCAAGCCAAATGGCGATAAACTTATCATGGAAGTTCAGCAACATCTTGGCGAAGACAGTGTGCGTTGCATAGCAATGGACGGTACCGAAGGCCTTACCCGCAATATGGAAGTTGTTGATCTTGGTTCACCAATTTTAATGCCTGTCGGCGAAGCAATTAACGGTCGTTTGTTCAATGTAACAGGCGATGCAATTGATGGTCTGCCGCAAGTGAGTAAAAAGAATGGCCGCCCGATACATGCCAAGCCGCCATTATTTGAAAACTTAAGTACTGCTTCAGAAATTTTATTTACCGGGATCAAGGTTATTGACCTGATTGAGCCGTATGCAAAAGGCGGAAAGATTGGTCTTTTTGGTGGTGCAGGTGTTGGTAAGACGGTTTTGATCCAGGAATTGATCAATAACATTGCGAAAGCTTATAGTGGTTTATCAGTGTTTGCCGGTGTGGGGGAAAGAACAAGAGAAGGTAATGACCTGATGCGTGAGATGATTGAGGCCGGTATCATGAAATATGGTGATAAATTCATTCATAGCATGGAAGAAGGTGGATGGGATCTTGATGCTGTTAACATGGAAGAATTGAAAGATTCAAAAGCAACGTTCGTATTTGGTCAAATGAACGAACCGCCGGGAGCAAGAGCCCGGGTGGCTTTGAGCGGATTGACTGTTGCAGAATATTTTCGTGATGGTGATGGCACTGGCAAAGGAAAAGACATTTTATTTTTTGTTGACAATATATTTCGCTTTACCCAGGCAGGTTCAGAAGTATCTGCCTTGTTAGGAAGGATGCCTTCGGCTGTAGGATACCAGCCAACGCTGGCTACAGAAATGGGTTTGATGCAGGAAAGAATTACTTCCACAAGAAACGGTTCTATTACATCGGTTCAGGCTGTGTACGTTCCTGCAGATGATCTTACTGATCCGGCTCCGGCTACAACATTTGCTCACCTTGACGCTACAACGGTTTTGAGTAGGAAGATTGCGGATCTTGGTATTTATCCTGCTGTGGATCCACTTGATTCAACTTCAAGAATTCTAAGTCCCGCGATTGTGGGTGACGAGCATTACAACTGTGCTAACAGGGTGAAGCTAACCTTGCAGCGCTACAAAGAATTACAAGATATTATTGCGATTCTCGGCCTTGATGAATTGAGCGACGAAGATAAACTAACAGTAAGCCGTGCACGTCGCGTTCAGCGTTTTCTTTCGCAGCCGTTTCACGTTGCTGAACAATTTACAGGATTAAAAGGTGTGCTGGTTCCTATTGAAGATACCATTCGCGGTTTCAATGCCATTATGGACGGTGAGGTTGATGAATATCCTGAAGCAGCATTCAACTTGGTAGGTAGCCTGGAAGATGCTATTGAGAAAGGGAAGAAAATGATGGAAGCAGCGAGTAGTTAAACCCTTAGCCCCTAAAGGGGAATAGGATATTGAAAACTTTAAATTAACCCGAGGGATTGTTACATGACTTTAGAAATTCTTACACCGGAGAAAAAAATATTCAGCGGAGATGTCTATGGAGTACAGCTTCCGGGTATTGATGGTATGTTTGAAGTGCTTGAGAAACATGCACCACTGGTAAGTGCCTTAAAAGCTGGCAAGCTCAAGATATTGAAAGATAAAAACGCAACCTCCAGTTACGATATTCAAAGTGGTTTTGTTGAAGTTTTGAACAACACCACTTCTGTTTTAGTGGAAGGCGCAGAGGAGATATAGCCTTCATCTCTTCTTTTTTAATAGAGGTATAAGCCGGAAACAAATTCTTCGAATCATTCTTTGATCTCCTGTTCACAGACCTGGCGTTTCACAAATTTGTTATTGGATAATAAGTTTCCCCTGTTTGCTGAAATAAAAAACTGTAAACCCTATCGACATCAAAAGAAGAAATCCCGCCGCCAGCATAAAAGTGGACGAAACCGACAACACATTTAATACCGGGAAAATAATAATCGGTGATAAAAATTGACCTAAGAACCAGAATGTGGTAAGCTTCCCAATTTCTTTACCTCGTATTTCAGGGGGCACGATTTTCATTACCCACATATTGGTATTAGGAATCATCATTCCCATACCCAAACCTGATAACATCATCGCTACAACAACTAACAGGTAGGTATTAGAAATAGCGATGCATACAAATCCGGCGGCCATGAATAAATATCCGACAGAAAAAATGGAAAGGAAACTAAAACGCTGTTTTATCTTTGAATAAGAAAATGATGAGACGGCGGAAAATAATGTGCTGGTCGCAATCGCCGCGCCTATCAAAGAATTTTTTTCAACTCCCAAACCTTTAAGATGAAAAGGGATCTGTACAGGAATTAAAAAGAAAATAATCCACATGATCATTGTATTAAAGAACAACATCCAAATAATGCCGGGTGCTTTAACGACTTTACTGATCTCTTTCGTTTTCGCCAGGGCAGGTGGCTCCTGCAGATACATTATACTTAGTGGAAGAATCAAAAGCGCCGATAAATAAATCAGGAAGGGATAGCGCCAGCCAATATCTGAAAGAATACCGCCAAGGCCAATAAAAAGAATACCGCCCATTGACATGAATGCGATTTGTAACCCGACAAATTTTTGCCGTTCCATTCCTTCAAAATAATCTGCTATAAGTGTTATCACGATAGTCATTGACATCCCTACAGCAATGCCGAGCAGAATTCTCGAGAAAAGAATTTCATAAAGACTATCCAGGTAATAACCGCCCGATCCCGCCACCGCATACAGCACAAGCGACAACCATAAAATTTTTAATCTGCCATAGTGATCAATGAGCCTCCCCGTTATGGGTGAAAATATGGCAATCATCAAAGCCGGTATTGTCAATATTAATTTTACAAGGAAGTTGACATTTTTTACTTCCGGAAATGCAAGGACCATTTGCGGCAACGCAGGAGAAATGGTGATTATCGACATAATTGTAAGGCTACTCACCAGCAGAAGCGTAAGCTTCAATTTCCATTTTTTAGGTTCCATTGCTTTTATTTATTTATGATACTCATCCTTAGTTTTGGAATTCAATGCTAAGCTATTTTGAGAGGGTAAGTATTTTTTTTATAGGAAAGCAGTTATCTGTCTAAGATTAATTTACACCGCTCTTAATTTTTAATTTAAGATGGATGCAAGATTCGTTAATGATTATCTTTAGAAGATGGCGAATTCCAAAAGTAAACTTTTACTTATCATTTTTTGCTGTTTGTTTTATTCCTGGCAAAATCCGCCGAAGGAAAAAGGGCCTAATATAGTGTTGATCCTCGCGGACGACCTCGGCTACTCTGATCTTGGCTGTTTTGGTAGTGAAATTTCCACGCCGAATATTGATGCCCTGGCAAAGCAAGGTCAGATTTTTACTAATTTTTATACAGCGGCTACCTGTTCGCCCTCAAGAGCCATGTTACTAACGGGAACGGACAATCATATTTCCGGACTGGGAAATATGGCTGAACATGTTACTTACTTTCCAAAACAAATCGGCCATCCGGGATATGAAGGATTTCTGAATAACAAAGTAGTCTCCATTGCGCAGCTAATGAAAGATGCGGGTTACCATACCTATATTTCAGGAAAATGGCATCTCGGGCTTACGGCTGACCAAAGCCCGACTGCCAAAGGGTTTGAGAGATCCTTTTCATTGATGGACGCTGCTGCAAACCATTTTTATCCCGGGAGTGAAATCACTTTTTGGGAAGACGGAAAATATACGGCTTATCCCAACGGACAGTATTCAACGGATGTATATACAGATAAGATGCTTGGCTTTATTAAGCAGGATCATGATGATAAAAAGCCATTTTTTTTATACGCCGCTTACACTGCTCCACATTGGCCATTGCAGGCGCCGCCCGAATACATAGAAAAATATCATGGCAAATATGATATAGGTTATGACAGTCTCAGGTCTTTTCGTTTTAATGCTTTAAAAGAAAAAGGTATCGTTGCAAAAGATGTAACGTTACCGGAATTGCCTGCCGTAAAAGGTAGCTTGTATTATATCACACAAGAGCCACTATTGCCGTGGAAGTCTCTTAGTAAAGAGGAACAAAGAATTGAAGCAAGGAAAATGGAAATTTATGCCGGCATGATTGATAACCTTGATTATAATATCGGCCGACTAATTCAATATTTAAAGGATATTGGGGAATACGATAATACGCTGTTTGTTTTTTTATCTGATAACGGCCCGGATGCTTTTGAATTTAATGAAACGCCTGACAAACTAAATCCCTATCCGTATATGGGCACTGCAAATTCTTATACTGCTTACGGTCCGCAATGGGCGCATGCTTCCAGTGCAGTAAATAGTTTTTATAAAGGTTATAGTTCGGAAGGTGGCATCCATACACCGATGATTGTAAAAATGCCTTTTCAAAAGGAAGGTGGCACTATAACAAATGCCTTTACTACTATTATGGATCTGGCTCCTACATTTCTTCAGGTGGCTGCTGCTAAATACCCATCAACTTATGACGGACATACATTAACACCGTACAAAGGAGTTTCATTACTTTCTTTTCTAAATAAAAAAGGAAAAAATATTCATGATGAAAACTATGTTATGGGTTGGGAACTCTTTGGAAGATGTGCTATTAGAAAAGGTAAATGGAAAATAACAAAAATAGAACCGCCGTTTGGCAAAGGAATGTTTGAACTTTTTGACATGGAAAAGGACCCTACTGAATCGCATGATTTATCCAAACAGAATCCCAAGATATATGAAGACATGTTAAGTCATTGGAGCGCTTATGTAAAAGATAATGGCGTGATAATGGCAGAACATTAATCTTAATGAATATGTTATTATTTGTTTTCGCTTTGTGATGGCATCACAAATACTTTGGGCTGTGGATTTAAAGGTTCCAGCTTCTTATTTGCTAATGCGGGATGATCTGCGGGAATAAACATGGCGCGAAACAGGCTAAAGGTCATTGGCATTGGAGAAATAGGGTCACCATTTGGTTTGCGAATATCGCCGTGGAAAGGGTTTAAATATTCCCATACAATTTTACCTTCTTTATTCACCTCAAAACATCTTCCTTTGGCTCCTTCATCAATAAAGGTGTTACCATTTTCCATTCTGTGGGCTCCGGAAATAAAGCTGCTCCAAAAGGAAACGGAGTCTGGAGCAATGTAAGTCCACACAGGTTTTGCCGGTCCAAACGTTCCATCTTTTTCTAAAAAATAATTTCCTTTTTTATCTGTAGGAGCCGCTATTTCATAAACAGCCGAATAGTTTGCCGTATCTCTGTTATAAATGTCATTATCAAATACAGTCAGATGGCCCGCTCCTGGCTTACCTTTTTCAATCCAGCGAACATCATGCTGGCCAAACAGTTTCTCGTTGGTAGAATCTCCATGGTGATAGTTTTGCGGGTTCCCCCAGCGGTATAGAAAGTCTCCTCCTTTTCCGTAGCGTCCACCTTTATGGCCCGCGGCTTCCCTTGTTGTTGTGCCATGATCTATTATAAAGATTTCACTTAAATGAGGAGAACTAAAAACGATTTGGTCCAATTCAGGATTATATTTTACCGCGTTAAAATGGTATATATCCGAGCCCCTGTTTTCAGGAGTCCAGTTTCTCCTCGCCCTTCCCTGGGCTTTTAGAATTTCCATGCTGTCCTGCGAAATAGGCGATGGTAAACTATCCCCCACATTGAAATCCAAAAGCTCAGGATGTTCTGCTGGTTTTCCATAATTAGCTTTTTTAGCATCATGATCCTGTATCAAATGATCCCAAACGTGCCATTCCCAAACGACCTTTCCCCCACTCCGTCCATTGGGTTCTATCTCAACGATCTTGTCCGGCCAAAGGCCTGCTTTCGGAATTAATGTTGGCTTTCTCCCTGCCGCCAAAACCTCATCCGCTGTTTTAGCTTCCCATGCAATCACAAGGATGTGCCCGTTAGGCATCACCGTAAGATCATGATGTTGCAGGTACACTTCATTTGCATATTCAAAGTCCCATAACATTTTACCATCCCATGAAATTTTTTGTAATCTTCCTGCTTCGCCACCACCTCCAAATACTGGAAAGTCAGGATCGACCGCAGCTTGTATCACTGATCCGTCATCTTGCAGATAAGCATTATGAGCCGAATAATTTCCTTTCCATTCGTGAACCACTTGCCCCTTACGATCAACAAGGTAAACTGATGCTGAATTTGGAGGTGTGAAGATTACATAACCGTCGGTAAGACCTTCGGAAGTTTTAGTCAGCCCTCGCGGAATACCTTGCCCATACATGTTCCTGACTTTTGGAAGGGGTGTTTTTTTATTTGTTGTATCGCTTTTGCTTTGGCACAATGAGTGTAATTGTGATAAAAGCAATAACATACATATCGGAAAGATTATCTTTTTCATACTAATGAATTTAAATAAATTCTTTCGCCGGGAAAGCCTGGTTGAAAAAGCAATTTACTTTTCTATTTCATTCCGCCCGGTGGCGACGGTAAGAAAAAAGGTACAGGCTGCGGCACTAACGGTTCCAATTTTTTATTGGCAAATGCCGGGTGATTTGCAGAAATAAAATTGCCCCTGAATTCAAAAAATGGCATTGGCATCGGTGAAATAGGATCACCGTTTGGTTCCCTGATATCTCCATGATACGGATTTAGATATTCCCAAACAGTTTGACCTTGAGGAGTGACTTCAAAGAAACGCCCTTTAGCACCTTCGTCAATAAAAGTATTTCCATTTTGCATTCGTTGAGCTCCGGAAATAAAACTGCTGAAAAAGGAAAGTGTATCTGGGGCACCATAAACCCATACCGGTTTTTCCGGGCCAAATGGTTTCCCTTTTTCTATAATATAATTGCCATTCTCATCTACTGTAGGTTTAACTTCATAAACCAAAGAGTAATTATTGCCCAGGTTACCCATGTTACTCCAATCAATTTCTCCCGGAGGATGATTGTTGAATACCGTTAAATTTCCTGCCCCGGGATTTCCCTTTTCAATCCATCTAATATCGTGTTGGCCAAATAATTGGCGACTGGTGGAATCACCTCTTTGATAGTTTTCAGGGTTGCCCCAGCGGTAAAGAAAATCTCCCCCTTTTCCGCGGCGACCACCTTTGTGAGTGGCAGCTTCCTGAGTGGTTGTACCGTGGTCAATGATGAAAATTTCACTTAGGTTTGGTGAACTAAAAACCACCTGGTCCAGGTCTTGATTATATTTAATGGCATTAAAATGAAAAATATCGGAGCCGCCATTGTCGATTGTTGCATTTCTATGAGCCATCCCTTTAGCTTTTAATCCATCCAAAACTTCCTGCGTTATTGGCGGAGGCACTTTTTCTCCCAAATTGAAATCTAATAATTCAGGGTGATCTGCCGGTTTACCATAATTTACTTTTTTGGAATCACCATCCTGGATCAAATGATCCGATAGGTGCCATTCCCAAACGATCTTACCACCTGTTCTACCCTCAGGCACAATTTCTATAATCTCTTCCGACCATGGCCCAGACCTGGGTGTCTTCCCTGGTGTTCTTCCTAATGCAATAGCCTTATCATAAGACATGGTTTCATAAGCTATTGCGAGTATATGCCCGTTTGGCATAACTGTAAAATCATGGTGGATGATATGCTGTTCATTGGCGTATTCAAAATCCCACAGCATCTTGCCATCCCAGCTAATCTTTTGTATTCTTCCGTAAGGACCGCAACAACCAAACACCGGAAAGTCCGGATCACCTGCACCCTGCACGATCGATCCATCATCCATCAGGTAGGCATGTGTGACACCATAATTACCTTTCCATTGATGCACAACATCTCCTCTGCGGTTAATTAAATATATGAACGGCGAATTAGGAACTGCGAACATTATATATCCATCTGCCAGTCCTTCAGAATTAATTTTTAGACCACGCGGTATATAATATCCAAACATATCCCGGTCTTTTGGAATATGCGGCTTTTCGCCGGAAGAGCTTTTTGGATCAACATTCGGCTGGCCAAGGGTTCCTATCGATATAATTATCAAAAGGAGAAATAGATATGTCTTTTGCATATTGACTATATGATAGGTTGGTTTAAAAAAATTATTCTGATTGTAAAGTTCTACTTATCTGGCGGCGGCATAGCAAACACTGGAGGTTGCGGATTAACCGGTTCCAGCTTTTTATTTACTAAGGCAGGATGGTCTGCCGGGATGAAAGTGCTGCGGAATTCAAAAAAGCCCAGTCCCGCCGGATCACCATTCATTTGTCGGATGTCACCATGGTAAGGATTGAAATATTCCCACACCATCTTACCTTCTTTCGTTACCTCAAAAAAATGTCCTTTGATACCTTCGCAAATAAAGGTATTGCCATTGTTCATTCTGGCGGCGCCTGACACAAAAGGACTCCAGAACGAAAGAGAATCAGCCGCTTTATACATCCACACAGGTTTATCCGGGCCATACGCTTTACCATTTTCCAATAGATAGTTACCCTTGCTACTAATAGGCGGAACAATTTCATAAACAGCAGAATAATTAATACTGTCAAAAGAAGGCCTGGTACTGTCAAGGAAAGGGCTAAAATGATTATTATCAAATATGGTAAAATGGCCTGCGCCAGGTTTTCCTTTTTCAATCCAGCGAACGTCGTGCTGGCCGAATAGTTGCTCGTTAGTAGAATCGCCTCTTTTATAATTTTGAGGATTGCCCCAGCGATACAGGAAATCTCCGCCTTTACCATACCTGCCGCCTTTGTGACCGGCAGCTTCTTTAGTGGTAGTGCTGTGGTCTATTATAAAGATTTCGCTTACATGAGGAGAACTAAAAACAATTTGATTAAGGTCAGAGTCATATCTGATGGCATTAAAATGAAAAATATCAGCGCCCCTGTTATCCGCAGTCTCGTTCCTGGCAGCCCATCCTTTTACCTGCAAAATATCCATGCTATCCTGTGTTATTGGCTTTGGTAATTGAACACCGAGATTGAAATCGAATAATTCAGGATGATCTGCAGGATTACCATAGTTAGCTTTTTTTGCATCAAAATCCTGGATTAGATGATCTTTAAGATGCCACTCCCATACTATTTTTCCATGAGTTTTTCCCTCTGGTTCAATTTCTATAATTCCTTCTAACCACGGTCCGGCCTTAGGTGTCTTCTCCGGTTTTCTTCCATTAGCGATGGCATCTTTATACGACTCGGCTTCGTAAGCCAGGGCAAGTACATGACCGTTGGCCATTACGCTAAAATCATGATGCACAATATGTTCTTCAGTAGCATATTCAAAATCCCACAGCATCTTACCGTCCCAGCTAATCTTTTGTATTCGTCCAAACGGCCCTCCAAAACCAAACACAGGAAAGTCAGGATCCATTGCACCTTGTACAAGAGAGCCATCGTCCATTAGATATGCATGAAATACTTCACAGTTTCCTTTCCATTTGTGCACTACATCGCCTCTGCGATTGATGAGGTAAACATAAGGAGAGTTAGTTACAGGAAACATAATATATCCATCTGCCAATCCATCACCATTAATTTTTACACCTCGTGTTAAGTAAAGTCCACCTATATCCCTTTCGGGTGAGGGTGCCTTTACATTTTTCGCTGCTGTATCCTTCTTTGTTAAAGTGTCTTTGTTGCTCACCTGGCAGAAAGACGTTAATACAATTACGGATAAAGTAAAAAGTAAGGTTATCTTTTTCATGCAGTAATTTTTGAACACATATTTACAAGAATATCTTTAATGTTTATCGCCCGGAGGAGGCAGTAAAAATACTGCTGGCTGCGGACTTAAAGGTTCCAGCTTTTTATTCGCAATGCCCGGATGATCTGCAGGTATAAAGTTAGACCTGAATGCAAAATACGTGAGTGGGATCGGGTTAATTGGGTCGCCGTTAGGCATGTGCATATCACCGCGGTAAGGATTCCAATATTCCCATACGATTTTGCCTTCAGGAGTTACTTCAAAAAATCTTGCTGCTGCGCCCTGGTTAATGAATGTGTTACCGTTACCCATTCTTTGCGCTCCTGAAATGAAGCTACTAAAAAATGAAAATGTATCAGGCGCCATATATTTCCACGTAGGTTTCTCCGGCCCAAAGGTTCCATTCTTCTCCAAAAAATAATTTCCGTTTTTATCCATAGGAGTTGTTAATTGTAATACAGCGGAATAAGGTATATGGCTGGGACTCGGAACATCATTATCAAACACCGTTAGGTCACCAGCTCCCGGTTTACCCTTTTCAATCCAGCGAACATCATGTTGGCCAAATAATTTTTCGTCGGCAGAATCTCCATGATGATAGTTCTGTGGATTACCCCACCTGTATAAAAAATCTCCACCCTTTCCTGATTTGCCGCCTTTATGGCTTGCAGCTTCCTTGGTGGTTGTGCTATGATCAATTATGAAAATCTCACTTAGGTTTGGAGAACTAAAAACGATTTGATCAAGATCTGCATTATATTTTATTGCATTAAAATGATAGACTTCTGATCCCTCATTTTCGGGTGTCGCGTTTCTCCAGGCACGCCCCTGCATGTGCAGTGTGTCCATGTGAGCCTGCGTCATCATAGGAGGCACGCTGTCACCTACATTAAAATCTAACAACTCAGGGTGATTGGACGGTTTGCCATAGTTTGTTTTTTTAGCATCATGATCTTGTATAAGATGATCCCACACATGCCACTCCCACACAACTGTGCCATGGGTCTTTCCTTCAGGAGCTATTTCCACTATTTTATCTGGCCACAAACCTGCTTTCGGAATCATGTTAGCCTTTCGGCCTGCTGCCGTACATTCTTCGGGCGTTTTCGCTTCCCATGCGATGGCGAGTATATGACCATTAGGCATCACTGCAAAATCATGGTGGTGCAAATATTGTTCTGTGGCATATTCAAAATCCCAAAGCACTTTACTATCCCAAGAAATTTTTTGAATTCTTCCTGATTCTCCGCCTCCGGCAAATACAGGAAAATCAGGATCGGCAACATTTTGTATTAACGAACCGTCAGGTTGGAGATAGGCGCTTACGGCAGCGCTACCGTAATTACTTTTCCATTGATGTACCACTTCACCTTTTCTATTTATTAAATAAACGAGCGGTGAATTTGGAACACCGAACATAATGTAACCGTCTGCAAGTCCATCTGAAGTTTTAGTTAAGCCTCGGGGAACATGAAGGCCGAACATATTCCGGTCAGGCGGTGGTGCTTTTGATGAATCTTTTTTAGGACCCTGGCAAAATACACCTGCTGGAATTATGAAAAATAATAACATGGAAACACACGCCTTTGTCATGGAAGTAATTTGAGTTTGTTTGGAAATAAAAATTATGGAAGCGGAGTTTTCCGATAAGGTAGAGTGATGCAATGTAGCAACAATTGACGGTATGTTGGTATCCAATTACTAAATAGAATGGCCGGATGGCTAATTATTTTTCATCCCGGCAAAATTAAATATTATCTTACATTATTACATTACCAAAATCTCTCCTTAAAATGTCAATCAAAATTATCGGAGCCGGTTTACCGCGTACCGGCACAAACACGCTTAGAGAAGCACTTGAAATTCTCGGCTTTAGTAAGACATATCACATGAAGCAATTGCTTGTGCATCCTGAAAATCTCCATTATTGGACGACACTGAAAGCAACAGGAACAACCGACTGGGAAACATTGTATGATGGCTACCAGGCTACAGTTGATTTCCCTTGCTATCCATGGTACAAGGAGCACATGAAACAATATCCTGATGCAAAAGTTATTTTGAGTACGAGGCCATTTGAAAAATGGTACACCAGCTACTATAGCACTATCTGGAAAGCACAGAATCCCCCTGATGCAGAGAGAGCTGCAATGGGAGAAAGAGTAGCCGCAGATCCCAGGCTTCAATCTGTAATGAAGGTGATGGGATTTTCGAAACAAGTAATGAGTGAAGATCATTTCCAGGGCAAATTTTTGGATAAAGAATTCATGGAAAAAGTTTTTGATGACCACCATGAAGAAGCAAAAAGATATGTTCCTGCAGATAAATTACTCGTATATGATGTGACTGAAGGCTGGGAACCGCTTTGTAAATTTTTAGATGAGGAAGTACCCAATGAGCCACTTCCTCATACAAATAAGAAAGAAGATTTTCATGAAATGGTTAAGGAACTTTTTAGTGGCAATTTGGTATAGAGAAAAGCATAATCTTATTCAAAGGCGAGGTTCATAGTTGTTAATATGTTCTTTGCCTTTTCTTCTTGATGTGCAACATCTTACAAAGCAATAAAAGACGGGTTCAATAAATTTTCCTTATTGTATAAAAGTTCTGTTTGTAAATCTGTTTGATAAACACCCAAATTTAAGGATCTTAAAAGTGCGTCGCCGGCAGCGGTATCCCACTCCATAGTTGGGGCCAGCCTTGGATAAATGTCGGCGGCGCCTTCTGCTAAGAGCATTAATTTTAATGAGCTACCCATAGATGAAAGTTCGGGGTTGCGAAACTGATCAATGAAATTTTTCGTTTCATCGTTCATGTGTGATGTCGACGCTACAATTGTTATTTTTTCTTTCTGTCTAAGTTGTGCGATAGTTCTTTTTTCTGGAACAAATGGTAATTGAATTTGCTTTCCATTGTCAATTTTATAGACGCCATTTTCCCTGGATCCATAATACAACACATTAATACAAGGCGCGTAAACAACCCCACCAACGGGAACGCCTGAACGCATAAGGGCTATGTTTACGGTAAACTCGTCGGTCCTTTTTACAAATTCCTTTGTTCCATCAAGAGGGTCTACGAGCCAGAAATAATCCCAGTTTTTACGATCCTCATAAGGAATACTACTACCCTCTTCTGACAAGACGGGCAATCCAGTTTTTTCCAGGTGTGATGCAATAATTGAATGTGCTGCTTTATCAGCGAGTGTAAGAGGCGATTGGTCGCTCTTCATTTCCACTCCAAAATCTCCGGAGGCGTACACTTCTAAAATTGCTTTTCCTGCCGCAAGCGCAGCCGTTTTAGCTAACTCAATCAACCCTGCTATATCATTCATATTTATTTCTTAATTATTTTTAAACAGCGGAACTTATGGAATCTTTGTATGTGGAAAGAGGTTCTACTATTTTGATAATCTTGTTCACAGATTGTTCCACTGTTTCTTCCGCAGTTCGTACCTCTATGTCGGGTAAGATCGGCGCATCATAAGGCGCACTCACTCCGGTGAAATTTGGGATTATTCCTTTCCTCGCTTTCGCATACAATCCTTTTACATCCCGTTCCTCACAAACTTCAACCGAGCAATTCACATAAACTTCCACAAACCGTTCATCTCCTACGATCTTTTTAATAGCGAGCCTATCTTCACCATTGGGTGAGATAAAAGCACAAATGATCATAAGCCCGGCATCAAGCATTAACCTTGATACCTCAGCAACTCGTCGTAAATTTTCTTTACGATCGTCTTCAGTGAAACTTAAATCACTGCACAAACCGTTGCGCACGTTATCTCCATCGAGCATAAATACTTTAAAACCTTTTAAAAAAAAATAGTGTTCCAGCCTCAGTGCCAATGTTGTTTTGCCTGCTCCCGAAAGGCCTGTAAGCCATATCAGGCGCGGCTCCTGCATAAGCGCTTTTTTGCGCTGATCATAGGTGATCTTGGAATCAAAAGGAAAAATAGTATCGGCCATAGTTATAAATTACAATAGTAATTAAATGATGATGGAGTTTGCAGGAAAGTAAACAGAAGCCTTTTGGTAATTCATTAAATAACTGGCCATGTAGGAAAGATTATCCATTTTTTTTAATAAACCAAATTTTTTTTGATGCAGGAATATTATAAAACACAACGTTCGCTGACAATTTACATATTTAATCATTTGCCATACAACTGCACATAGCTCCATAAAGTAAATGGAATTAAGAAGAGAAGTAGCAGGGCGGTCCAGCTTTTTACCACAACCAGGAATATAAAAGTTATCAATACCACATAAACGGGATAAACAAAAAATAACAATCCCGTCATAATAGAATCATAATGATCTTCGGCTTTATTTTTTATTGACAAATGAATAGAAAGGTATAATGGCCAATGCAATATTATTCCCGCAAGTGACGGTATGAATAAGAGTAAGGATTTGAAAAATGATCGCCTGGTAGGAAAGTGCTCTTGGTGTTTCTGTTTGTCACCATTGTCAATTTCAAAAACAAGTCTCTCTAGTTGGGATTTTAGTTTTTGGTTGAAAGCAATTATCGATTTGCCAGAATAAACTACTTCATCTGTTTCTTCTTTTGTGATAAAATCCCCGAAATTTAAAGACAAATCTTTACCGAATGTTCTGAAAGAACTATAATTAATTCCCAGCGGTAAAACCTTTAGGCTTACCCCGTTTTTCCACGCTTCCAGCGCAAGCCTTGCCGTACCTTTTTTCAACGGCCTAAGGTGCCATTCGTTGATACATCTTCCCTCACTAAAAATTAAAACAATGCCGTTGTTTGCGAAAATATCCTGGCATGCTTTAAATGTGTCGTAATTGTTTTCAAGATTTTCGACCCCTTCACTCACCCGGTAAACCGGTAGCATATTAAAGGATTCAAGAATCTTTGTAATTAATTTGCTTGCAAAAGCATCACCACGGGCTAAGGAATGAATAGGATTTTTAAAAAGCGTTGCAAGAACTATGGCATCTAAAAAAGAATTGGGATGATTGGCAGCTATAAGTAAAGGGCCATTTTGAGCAAGTAATTTTTTTTTGTTAATAACAATTCTGCGGCAATAAAGATGAAAGAAAATACGGGCAGGTAATAATAATAACTTATACAGCAAACTTTTTTATTAAAAATATGGAAACTTATCAATCGCCGGTTCTCAATGTTTAAAACGATGTCCCCAGCATTTATTTCTTTTTTACATAAACCTTCCTATCACCCCTAAGATAATAGCTGCCACCGCTGCTGCCCACCAATATTTTTTCTCCGTGCGGGCCGGTAAATTCAACGTCTTTATCATTTTTCGAATAGATACTTTTTCTTTTTTTCTTATCGTTTTCAATAAACATTGTAAATATGCCGATACATAACACTCCAAATACAATAGCTAATCTTTTCATACAATTTTTTTAGTGGGCCACACAATAATATATTTAATTCAACTGAGGGTCGAGAGGAAAATTTATCATCATCTCGTAATTTCCGCCAAGATGTTTTAATGAATTTTTCCATATATCCTCCGGCTGTGTATTAAAAATTAATTTCTGGGTTGCGGACACCGTGAGCCAGCTTTCTTCTTTCATTTCGTTATCGAGTTGCCCTCCGGTCCAACCGCTATAGCCGATGAAAAAGCGAATATGCTTTGAATCAATATCATTATTCTTCAGGTTAATCAGAAGGCTTTCAAAATTTCCTCCCCAATACACATTTTTAAAAACTTCTTCGCCGCCACTTATCATGTCTGGATATTGGTGTAAAAAGTGAAGAGTATCGCCCTGAACAGGGCCACCCTGGTACACAGGCAAAGAAAAATCGCCGAGTTCTGGAACCAATTCACTAAGCGTTTTCGGAAATCTTTTATTTAGTACAAAACCAAAACTTCCCTCATCCTTATGCTCACAAAGAAAAATAACACTCCTGCTAAAGTTTGGATCTTTTAAAAACGGATTTGCAATTAATAAGGTGCCACGCGACGGGGAAATCATAATTCTAATTTATATTTATTTGTTGAAAATATACATACTTACTTTTTTATAAATCAACTTTAAAGATAAGAGTTAGTTAAAAATCCCTCAGTTCAACAATTCTGTTGCGATTTAGTAGTTGTGAAGTTTAAATTTGCTGTGCATGAAGAAAATTTTCCCTATCATCACCATACTGATATTTATTTCCCTGCTGGGGATAATTTTTTTTCAGATTGTGTGGATACGGCAGGCGCTACAGGATAAAGAACAGCAATTTGAAAAAGGGGTTTCTATGGTTACAGTCATGGCAGCGAATGACCTTGCCGAAGAAAAAGGAAACCTTTCTCCTTTTGATAAAAGAAAAACTACAGATATTCTTTTTCCTTTAAATATTTTCCCTACTACCATTGTCCATAAATTCACCCGGGAAGAAATACGCGATAAAATCACGAAAGCTTTCGAAAAAAATAATCTGAAAGACGTGGGGTTTGAATTTGCAATAACAACTACTTCCATGATTGGAGATGATCTTCAGTCAAAACATTATATGGAGGCTTACCTTGATACTGCGCATAATTTGTCAATGGTTTGCCCGATACAAGCCCCGAGCGGCAGCCTTGCGGAAGGGCTTTCAACAGAAGAACTTTTGGTTATTGTCGTGCCCCATGTAAAAAATATTATCTGGAAACAAATGTATTGGATGGTAATAGGCGCTATACTCTTCACATGTATTATTTTCGCGGCTTTTTTCATTACATTAAGAGCATTACTAAATCAAAAAAAGCTAAGCGAAATAAAGTCGGATTTTATTAATAACATGACTCACGAATTTAAAACACCGCTTGCAACAATTTCACTTGCAGTAGATGCATTAAAAAATGAAAAAGTTATTAATGACAGGGTGAAGATGGATTATTTTTCAGGAATCATTAAGGATGAAAACCGGAGGATGAATAAGCAGGTAGAAACCATACTCCAGGCGGCTTTGCTTGATAAACAGGAAATTCAATTAAATGAAAAACCAGTGCATGCACATAGCCTTATAGATGCCGCCTTAAATAATATAAGACTTCCTCTCAACGAAAAAAATGGCAAGCTTGAAACTTGCTTTAATGCAAAAAATGACCTGCTTATGGGAGACGAGGTTCATCTCATAAATATTATTAATAATCTCCTGGATAATGCTATTAAATATTCTAAAGATAACCTGCTAATTAAATTGTCAACGCAGAATATAAATAGTTATTTGCGCATAAAAATTGAGGACAATGGTATTGGAATGAATAAAGAAACCTTACATCGCATTTTCGAAAAATTTTACCGGGCACACACAGGAAATATTCACAACGTAAAAGGATTTGGGCTGGGCCTTAGTTACGTAAAAACTATTGTTGATGCCCACAAAGGAAAAATAAAAGCCGAAAGTACTCCGGGTAAAGGAAGTTGTTTTATTCTTGACCTGCCTGTTGTAAAAGAGGCTGAATAAACGTTCGGTTTTACTTCCGCATTTTTAATGGAACTACCAGTTTCAATCCACTCCAGGTATCACTTACCGCACACACTTTTACATCAACCAGGCCATTACCCAATGCCCAATTTCTTATTACATTATCAGTAACGTCTGTATTAAGCCCGCTGCTTTTTTTATACCATGAAACCCATATTACTGTTGTTGGTTTTATTTTTTTCAAAATCAAAGCCATTTCCTTTTCTAATTCTTTCCTGTTTAAAATAAACAAATGTATAAAATCAGGGGATTCGCCTTTTTTGCAAAACTGACTCACGAGGTCCTTTCCAATTAGATTATAATAATCTGTAGGCTCATTTATCAATAAAATTTTTTGTACATCATTAATTCCTAATTTTTTCACCAAGGGTGTATTTGAATAGCCCGCACTCATAAAAAAGTATTAACAAATTGTACACGCCTAATTAACATACTACCCACAAAGTCTTGCTGTAAATTCTATTACAGACCCGCGCATATATGAAAATACGGCATTGTGTATAAAAAAGATATAGACATATTTGTTGTCAAAGTGGGAAAAAGTGTTATTTTGTG
Organism: Ginsengibacter sp.; assembly: GCA_040007435.1. Classification (GTDB taxonomy): domain Bacteria; phylum Bacteroidota; class Bacteroidia; order Chitinophagales; family Chitinophagaceae; genus Ginsengibacter. Next base: position 47,815 of record JBDTUZ010000011.1, read on the forward strand.
GTAATTATTTCAAAAGTTAATATAATTAGTTCATAATGACAGGCTTTATAGGTGAGTACGAAGCTACATTAGATGCGAAAGGCCGATTTCTACTTCCTGCAGGGTTTAAAAAACAAATGCCCGATAGCGAAGCTGAGCCTTTTGTATTAAACCGGGGTTTTGAAAAATGCCTGAGCTTATACACATCTAAAAGCTGGAAACCTATTTTTTCTGACCTGAGCAATTTGAACGATTTTGACCCCAAGGTAAGGCAATTCAAGCGGTATTTTTTGAACGGAGCTACACAAGTCGAGCTTGATAATGCCGGCCGAATGCTTTTACCTAAAAATCTAATGGAATATGCCGGCCTTGAAAAAGAGATTGTATTGGTTTCGGCCATTGATAAAATTGAGATTTGGGATAAGGCAAAATATAAAGAGTTCTTTGAAACTTTTTCACCCGAAGCGTTCAGCGATTTGGCAAAAGAAGTAATGACAGGCGATCAATATGTAAAACTATAGTTATGCAGGAAGGCATATATCATGTGCCGGTAATGCTTGATGAGGTAATTGACGGCCTCAATATTATTCCATCAGGAATATACGTGGATTGCACTTATGGCGGCGGCGGGCATAGCAGGGCAATTCTTGAAAAGTTGGATAGTGCAGGAAAATTAATAGCTTTTGACCAGGATGCTGATGCGAGGGGAAATCTTCAGGATGATAACCGCCTGTTATTTGTTCCGCACAATTTCCGCCACCTCAGTCGTTTTCTTCGTTTTCATAAAATTTCGAAGGTGAATGGCATACTCGCTGATCTCGGAATTTCAAGCCACCAGATTGATATTGCTGAAAGAGGATTTTCTACACGCTTCGATGGACACCTGGATATGCGTATGAATCAAAGCGAAAAATTTGACGCGGCAAAAATAATTTCGAGTTACAGTGAGGAACAATTGCATAAGATTTTTGAGGTGTATGGCGAGGTGACTAATTCGAAAACACTTGCTAAAACAATAGTTATGGCGAGAAAATCTCATTCTCTTGGCACGATCAATGAATTTAAGAATGTACTGTATCCAATCGTGAAAGGAAATCCGGAGAAATATTTTTCACAGGTTTTCCAGGCCTTACGGATTGAGGTAAACGATGAGTTAGGCGCATTAAAGGAATTGCTTACGCAGGTACCCGCGCTGCTTGAGGATAAGGGCCGCATTGCATGCATCACATTTCATTCTCTTGAAGACAGGATCGTCAAGAATTTTTTGAGGTATGGAAATTTTGATGAACAGCAGAAGAGTGATATATACGGTACGCCTATAGCAAATGATCTTCTGATTATTACAAAAAAACCGATTGCTCCTTCATTGCAGGAAATAAAAAAAAATCCACGATCGAGAAGCGCCAAGCTGAGAATTGCGGAAAAGAAAAAGTTTTAAAATAAACAGTCAGCCTAAATAAAAAGGATAATGGCAGAAAAGCATAATGTACAAAAATCAAAAAAGAAGGCTTCATTAAAGAAATTCAAGCGGTCATTTATTTACAATAAATGGATTGTAAGGAATATTCCCTTTTATCTTTTTGTTGCCTCCCTTGCTATTATTTATATAGCAAACGGACACTATGCTGATAAGACGATTCGTAAGATTAATTCAACCGCGAAGCATCTTAAGGAAATGGAATATGAATATAAAACAGTAGAGCGTGATGTCATTTTCAGGAGTAAAGAAAGCGAGTTGGCGAAGGCAGTTGAGCCACTTGGTTTGCAGGAATTACAGGTACCTCCGGTGAGGCTTATTGATACTCTTAATAGTAATAAATAAAAACAATAGGATAGTTGGATGTAAAAAAAGACATATCGTGGCGTGTGTATCTCTGCTTTATCGGGGTGATAGTGCTGGGAATAGTTGTGTTGTCACGTGCTATTTACATCCAGCGGGTACAGGGCAACTACTGGAAAAGTATGAGCAATACCCAGCATTTAAAATATTTTGATATAAATGCAGAACGCGGAAGCATTTACAGTGAAGATGGAAATATGCTTAGTACTTCCATCCCGGTTTTTGACATCTATGTAGATTTTAATGCAGATGGATTGCGCGAAAAAAACGGTAAAAGATTTTATGATAACCTGGACTCATTAAGTTACTCACTGGCTCATTTATTTAAAGATGGCACGAAAGCTTTTTACAAAAAACTTTTACTTGCTGCCTATAAAAAAGAAGAAAGATATTACCCTTTAAAGAAGAAAATTTCATTTGAAGACTACCAGGTTCTTCGAGATTTTCCGCTCGTAAGGCAGGGCCGGAATAAGAGCGGGTTTATAATAGATGTACGGGATAACCGGGTAAATCCTTACGTATTACTGGCTAACAGAACAATTGGGCTTTCAAGAGGAGATACAAGTAGAAATGTAGGACTGGAAAGATCTTACGACAGTGTGCTGAAAGGACAAACCGGCCAGCGCCTTATGAGATATACGGCAGGAGCTTACGTGCCGGTGGATGGTGGTGAAATTGAACCGGAAAATGGCAAAGATGTTATTACTACCATTGATACTTACATGCAGGATGTGGCCGAGAATGCACTCATGAAAATGATGGTGGAAAATAATTCGTTGCATGGCACCTGTATAGTTATGGAAACACAAACGGGTAAGATAAAAGCAATAGCCAATCTCGGTAAAAGACCCGAGGGGGATTATATAGAAGACTACAATTATGGCCTTGGGAAAAAAACTGAGCCTGGCTCTATTTTTAAATTAGCAACTTTATTATCTCTCCTTGAAGATAAATACGTCGACACAAGTAGTATAGTGGATTGCGAAGGGGGACAAAAATCATTTTACGGTTTAAGGATAAAAGATTCTCACCTGGGAACAGGATTGCTTACCGTAAAAGAAGCTTTTGCCCGTTCTTCGAATGTTGCGTTTGCAAAACTAGCAGATGAATATTACCACAATCAGCCTAAAAAATTTTACAATCATCTCCATGAGCTTCGCCTTGATACAGTGACCGGAATTGACATTGTAGGCGCCGCAGTTCCCCTTATAAAAAATCCTGACGGCAAATACTGGACAAAATTTACTATTCCATTTATGGCCCATGGCTATGAAGAACTTGTGACACCATTGCACATGCTAATGCTTTATAACGCGGTTGCCAATAACGGAAAAATGATGAAGCCTTACTTGGTGAATGCGATAAAAGATAGGGGTGTTGAAATAAAGTCATTTCATCCAACTGTATTGGTAGATAAAATTTGCAGCGACGAGACACTAGGTAAATTGAAGGAATGCCTGCTTGCGGTAGTAGAGCGAGAGCACGGTACTGCGTTTAAGTTAAAAAGTAATGTTTACAGATTTGCGGGCAAAACCGGAACGGCTGTAACGGCTATGGATAACCGTGGGTATAATAAGAGTAACAAAATATATCAATCGTCTTTTATCGGTTATTTTCCTGCGGACAACCCCAGGTATACTATTGCGGTAGTTATTCAAAATACGAGTGAATCACGACTGGCATACGGTGGAGTGGTGTCCGCACCTGTGTTTAGGGATGTTGCAGACAGGATATATGCAAGCCAGTTTTCAAGTAATCCGCTGGAGAACTTTCAAAACCGGGGAGACAGCAATACTTACATGATGTACGGCCTGAAACCAGATCTTAACCGGATAGTAAGTGTTTTTCAATACACCTCTATTGATTCCGACACATCAGGGCCGTGGAGAACAATGGTTTTACAGGGAAGGCAGGTGGAATTGAATAAGGCTTATGATACTTCTTCTGTTCAAAAAAAAGTTCCTGATGTTACGGGCCTGGGATTAAAAGATGCCGTGTACTTACTTGAGAATATGGGGTTGAAGGTGATTGCATCCGGAAGAGGAAAAGTATCACATCAATCACTGCAACAGGATGCAGATTTTATCAGGGGACAATCAATAAATATTCAATTGAATTAATGGCTCTATTGCAACAAATATTATACAGAGTAAAAATTATATCCATAGTAGGAGCACCGGTAACTGAGGTTAACGGACTGGAAATAGATTCCCGCAGAGTAAAACCCGGTAATTGCTTTATAGCAATCAAAGGATCCGTTTCTGATGGACATCAATTCATCGATACAGCTATATCAAATGGTGCTTCTTCAATTATATGTGAAACGCTACCAGAAGAGCTTAACCAGAATGTTCAATACACGGTCGTTGAAAATAGCAGTATTGCCGCCGGTATTATGGCCCATAATTTTTATGGCAGCACATCAGAAAAGCTTTCGCTTGTTGGTGTTACCGGTACAAATGGAAAAACAACTATTGCAACTTTATTATTTAAATTATTTTCCGGGTTGGGCTATAAATGCGGGCTTATAAGTACCGTGCAAAACCAAATTGAAAATAGAATTTTGCCTTCAACGCATACAACGCCTGATGCTATAAGTTTAAACAAGCTAATTGCCGAGATGCATAGTGAAGGCTGTACGCATGTTTTTATGGAAGTAAGTTCTCATGCGATACACCAACATAGAATTGCGGGCTTACAATTTGCAGGCGGAATTTTCAGTAACATAACGCACGATCACCTTGACTATCATAAAACATTTGATGAATACATAAATGTTAAGAAGCAGTTTTTCGATTCTCTTCCTGCTTCCTCGTTTGCGATTAGCAATGCAGATGATAAACGTGGCGCAGTAATGCTGCAAAATACACGTGCAAAAAAATATCTCTATAGCCTTAAAACTATGGCAGATTTTAAAGGAAAGATTATTGAGAATTCACTGCTGGGCCTTTTAATATTAGTCAACGATATTGAAGTTCACTTCAGGTTGATAGGGGCTTTTAATGCTTATAATTTACTGGCTGTATATGGTGCCGCAATTTGTCTTGGAGAAGATAAACAAAAAATTCTGCAGATACTTAGCACCTTAACCGGTGCTGAGGGGAGATTTGATTTTATACAATCACTTAATGAAAAGATTGTTGGAATTGTTGACTACGCTCACACACCAGATGCTCTATTGAATGTGCTTGCTACCATAAAAAACTTAAGGCAGGGTGAAGAAAAAATAATCACGGTGGTTGGTTGTGGTGGTGACCGCGATAAAACCAAACGCCCTGTGATGGCTGAGGTTGCCTGCGAATACAGTGATAAGATAATTTTTACATCCGATAATCCACGTAGTGAAAATCCTGACAGAATTATAAAAGATATGGAAGAGGGCGTACCCGTGATTGCCCGCAAGAAATACATTTCAATTGTTGACAGAAAAGAAGCCATCAAAGCTGCGGTTAACCTTGCGCATAAAGAAGACATTGTTTTGGTTGCGGGAAAGGGCCACGAGAAATACCAGGAAATAAATGGAGTGAAATATGATTTCGACGACAAACAGGTATTGCAGGAGATGCTGATAATGCTGGAAAAATAGATAAATAAAAATAGAAGAAACAATAATGCTCTATCACCTTTTCGAATGGTTTGGTAAAAATGGAATCAAGTTTCCAGGGAGCGGGCTTTTTCATTTCATCACTTTCAGGGTGCTGGTGTCGGTATTGTTATCTCTCATAATTACAACGGTTTATGGTAAGAGGCTAATAAATATTCTAAAGAAAAAGCAAATTGGCGAGTCGGTGCGTGAACTTGGTTTGGCAGGTGAAAAGATGAAAACCGGAACACCTACTATGGGAGGTATCATAATATTATTGGCCATTTTGGTTCCCACTTTACTACTCGCCAACCTGGATAAAGTATATGTGAGATTGATGCTTTTATGCACCGTATGGCTTGGACTCATAGGTTTTGTGGATGATTATTTAAAAATAAAAGCGAAGAGAATTGCAAAAGCAAAAGGGATTGATTTCAAAAAAACAAATGCCGATGGACTGGCTGGAAAATTTAAAATTTTTGGACAAGTGATGTTGGGGATTATTATCGGCTCTACTTTATATTTTAATCAAAGCGTTGTGGTAAAAAGGGAAGTTATCAGTGATGCTTCGGGTAGCCAAACGATCCTCGGGCGTGGTGAACATAAAGTAGCGGAGGATACTATCATCGTTGATGGAAAAATAACGCGGTTTGTAACCGTTAAAACGCCAATTACAACAATACCATTTGTAAAAAATCATGAATTCAATTACGCTAAACTTTTACCGCAGAGTTGGGAAAACTACACATATATACTATACATTCTTATTGTAATATTTATTGTAACAGCAGTTTCTAACGGCGCAAATATTACAGATGGTCTTGATGGATTGGCAACCGGTGTGAGTGCCATAATAGGATTATGCCTGGGAGTGTTCGTTTTTGTAAGTGGTGACGTGCGTATTGCAGATTACCTCAATATTATGTACATACCCAACCTTACAGAATTGTCAATATTCATAGCGGCATTTGTTGGTGCGTGTGTAGGATTTCTTTGGTACAATGCTTACCCGGCACAGGTTTTTATGGGTGATACAGGCAGCCTGGCACTTGGCGGTATTATAGCATCCCTTGCAATTATTGTAAGAAAGGAATGGTTGATACCTATATTTTGTTTTGTGTTTTTAATTGAGCTATTGAGTGTAATGATCCAGGTGGCGTATTTCAAATACACTAAGAAAAAATATGGAGAGGGCAGAAGAGTTTTTTTAATGAGCCCTCTGCATCATCACTATCAGAAATTAGGATATCATGAAAGTAAAATAGCTGTTCGTTTTTGGGTAGTAACTATTTTATCTGTTGTGTTCGCGATAGTGACATTGAAATTAAGATAGGATTATAAGAATAATATCTTTCTGAATGTTTGTTCCTGTGAAAATATTTTTTGAAATAATTCATCCTTGCCAATTCCTGTGAAGCCAGATTTCTGACCCGTTAGGTTCATACCGTTGAAAAACCAATTTTTTGGCTGAGCCAAAGAAAAACGGAATGAAAAAAAGAATAGTAATACTTGGCGCCGGCGAAAGCGGAGTGGGAGCAGCGTTGCTTGCACAGCAAAAGGGGTATGAGGTTTTTGTAAGCGATAGTTCTTTGATCAAAGATGTTTTTAAAAACGAACTGTTATTAAACAGGATTGATTTCGAAGAAGGCATGCACAACAAACAAAAGATTTTTGATGCAGCTTTTGTTGTGAAAAGTCCGGGAATTCCTGAAAAGAACGAAATGGTGCAGGAGCTGCGTGAAAAAGGAATAGAAATAATAAGCGAAATAGAATTTGCATACAGGTACAAGGAAGAGAGCAAAATAATAGCGGTAACGGGAAGCAATGGAAAGACAACAACTACAGCTATGATTTTCCATATCTGCAGGGAAGCAGGCCTTGATTGCGCAATGGTTGGTAACATCGGTTTTTCATTTGCCAGGCAAGTAGCGGCAGAGCCAAAAAAATTGTATGTCGCGGAAATAAGTTCTTTTCAGTTGGATGATATAAAATTATTTAAGCCGGATGTTGCCGTGTTAACTAACATAACAGAAGATCACTTAGACAGGTATAACTATAAATTCGAAAATTATATAAAAAGCAAATTCAATATCATAAAAAACCAGGATAAAAGCGATGTATTTATTTACAATGCTGATGATGAAATAACACAAAAATATCTGAACAATTTTTTAAATGATACCAACCCATTACCAATTAGCATGAGTAAACAATTACCACAAGGCGCATATATATCTAATGCAGAGATGCATATAAAATGGAAAAAAGAAGAAATGAGTATGAGCGTTGATGACTTCGCTGTAAAAGGCAAACATAACCAGTATAATACAATGGCAGCATGTCTTTCGGCTGTTGTAATGGATATACGTAAGGAAAAAATAAGGGATGCTGTGCAAACCTTTGAAAGCCTTGAACATCGTATGGAACCTGTTGCTACTGTACGCGGTGTTGAATTTATTAATGATAGTAAAGCAACAAATACTAACAGTACATGGTATGCGCTTGAAAGTATGACGAAGCCGACGATCCTTATCCTCGGCGGAGTAGATAAAGGCAACGACTATTCTTTCATGAAAGAAATAGTGAAAGAAAAAGTAAAGGCAATTGTATGCATGGGAATAGACAACCGGAAAATACATGAGGCCTTTGGAAACGAAGTTGAATTGATAATAAATACTGATAACGCAAAGGATGCAGTTCAATCAGCTTTTCATTTTGCGGACAAGGGTGATGTTGTTTTGCTTTCTCCCGCATGCGCCAGCTTCGATCTTTTTAAAAACTATGAAGACCGGGGGAAGCAATTTAAAGAAGCGGTAAAAGATTTATAGGTAGGAATCAAGAATCAAGAATTAAGAATTAAGTCCCTCTCCCTTGGAGAGGGGTTGAGGTGAGATTAAAATGAACAACGCAAAAAACATATTATCCGGCAAATTAACAACTGCTCACACAGTCACCGGCAATCTTTTGAATCGTACTAAAGGTGACAAGGTAATATGGGCAATTGTAATACTTCTTACCATGGTAAGCATTCTCGTTGTATATAGCAGCGTGGGTTCACTTGCTTACAGGATGAATAAAAGCACGGAGAGTTACCTGTTCAAGCAAGTAGGGTTTATAGCTTTGGGAGTAGTGATCATTTATTTTGCCCACAGGGTTAACTACACAATTTATTCACGGGTTGCTCTTATTTTATTTTTGATTTCCATTCCGCTTTTGATTTATACGCTGAAATTTGGAAGTAATATCAATGAAGCCAACCGGTGGATAAAATTACCTGTACTCAATCTTACGTTCCAAACTTCTGATCTTGCTAAACTTGCATTGTTTATGTATATGAGCAGGCAGCTTAGTAAAAAGCAGGAAGTTATTAAAGATTTTAAAAAAGGCTTTTTGCCACTGATCATTCCTGTTAGTATTATATGCCTGTTAATAGCTCCGGCTAATTTATCAACCGCTTTACTCACGGGCGGTATCGCACTTATGATGATGTTCATAGGAAGAGTAAGGGTCAGGCATATTATGATAGTGGTAGGGGCAGCATTAATCCCTCTTGTTATATTGATCCTTATTTCAACACGTTATTATAATAAAGAAGAACATACTTCAAAAGAGATTCCGGCGGTGTTTACAGTTGGCAGAATGGGTACATGGATTAAGCGTGTTCAAAATTTTATATATGCTGGCAAAGACAATGAAAGTTACCAGATCGAGCAATCGAAAATTGCAATTGCAAAGGGCGGCTGGCTCGGTAAAGGGCCTGGAAAAAGTGAGCAGAGAAATTTTTTACCGCATCCATACAGCGATTTTATATATGCAATAATTATCGAAGAGTATGGTCTCGTAGGTGGTGTCGTAATTGTATTGATTTACTTACTTTTTCTATTTCGAAGCATCCGTATTTTTCAGCGATGCCCCTTTGCATTTGGAGCATTTCTTGCGATAGCACTCAGTTTCACTTTGGTAATACAGGCAATGGTAAATATGGCGGTGACCGTAGATATTTTTCCTACAACCGGTGTTACGTTGCCACTGATAAGTATGGGAGGCAGCAGCCTTTGGTTCACCTGTTTCGCGATCGGTATTATTTTGAGTGTTGCCAGGAATGTGGAACAAATGGAAGGGAAGGAATCTGAACTGGTAACGGAGCAGATAAAGGCTGAATGATGCAATAACGATTGATTAATGTAGAATGAATAATAAAAATGTAATTGATAAAGTAGAGCAGGTAATTCCTTTTTCCGAAAAAGGGACGAGGATAATAATTGCAGGAGGCGGTACGGGCGGTCATATTTTTCCTGCGTTAGCGATTGCAAACGCATTAAAAAAGATAGAGCCCAATGTTGAAATCTTATTTGTTGGGGCAAAAGGGAAAATGGAAATGGATAAAATTCCCGAGGCCGGTTATAAAATCATAGGTCTCACAATCGCCGGATACAACAGAAGTTCTTTGATGAAAAATATCGCTTTACCATTTAAGCTGGTTAAAAGTTTTTTTGAAGTTACCAGTATTCTGAAAAACTTTAAGCCAGGCGCAGTGATTGGTGTGGGTGGTTATTCAAGTTTTCCTGTATTAAGAATCGCGCAAACACGCGGAATTCCGACGTTCATTCATGAAAGCAATTCTTTGCCTGGAAAAAGCAATATCATGTTGGGTAAAAGAGCGAAGGAGGTTTTTGTAGCATCAGAAAACATGGAAAAATATTTTCCTGCGGAAAAAATAGTAGTTACAGGAAACCCGGTACGAAATGTTTTTTTAGAAAAAATTCCAAAGAATGAAGCATTGGAATTTTTTGGGTTGAAACCTGGGTTGAAAACTGTTTTTGTAATGGGTGGAAGCCTCGGCGCAAAAAGTATTAATGAAGCAATTGAGGCAAATATTGATTCTTTCAAAAAAAATAACCTTCAATTGATTTGGCAAACCGGGAAGCCCTTTGCTGAACGGGCGGCACGGGTTGAAGAAGACAGGAGTAACATATGGACGAATGCATTTATTAATAAAATGGAGTACGCTTACAACGCTGCAGATATTGTGGTTTCAAGGTCTGGTGCAATGACAATTGCTGAGTTATGTGTGGTGGGCAAGCCAGCAATTTTTGTTCCCTACCCATTTGCTGCGGAAGATCACCAGGCTGTAAATGCAACGGCTCTTGTGCAGAAGCAGGCTGCACTAATGGTAAGAGATGATGAAGCTCAAACAAAGTTGATGAGCTCTATTCTTGAGTTGGCGCAGGACCAGCAAAAAATTGAAACACTTGAAACGAATATTTCAAAAATGGGAATCAATAATGCAGATGAAATAATTGCGACAGAAATTTTAAAGAATATTAAGCAGTAAAAAACTATAAAGAAAAATTAAACCTTTCCCTTTAAAGGAGAGAAATTAATGAAAGATTATACTAACATATCACGTGTTTATTTTATAGGGATCGGAGGCATAGGAATGAGCGCTCTTGCTAAATATTATTTAAGCAGGAATGCCACTGTAAGCGGCTACGATAAAACGGCAACATTGCTTACGAAGGAAATGGAAAATGAGGGTATAAAGATACATTACGAAGATAGCATTGATATGCTAGATAAGAATGCACAATTGATCGTATATACGCCTGCGGTTCCTAAAGATCATAAAGAATATAATTATTACCTGGCCAATAATTATGAGATGGTAAAGCGAAGTAAGGTACTCGGTGAGATAACCAAATCGTCGTTTAGTATTTGCATTGCAGGCACTCATGGAAAAACCACCATTAGTACTATGGTAGCTCATATTTTACGGCATACGGGTTTTGGATGTAATGCCTTCCTTGGAGGTATTTCGGTGAATTATGATACCAATTTTTGGAGTAGTGATAATAATGTTTCCGTTGCCGAAGCTGATGAATACGACAGGAGTTTTTTGCAATTATCGCCGGATATAGCAGTCATCTCTGCGATGGACGCAGATCACCTGGATATCTATGGCACCAAAGAAAATATGGTGCAGGCTTTTGTTGATTTTTCTGCTAAAGTAAAGCCGGCGGGGCTCCTGTTAACAAAATACGGCCTTGCAGATAATAACTTTACTTCGGCTCATCATTTACGTTACAGCCTTCAAAATGATGCAGCCGATGTGTATGCATCTAATGTGACTATGCATCACGGAAGTTATGAGTTTGACGTGATGACCAAAGACTGGATGCTTGATAATGTAAAGCTCAATATGGGAGGAATGCACAATGTGGAAAATGCAGTAGCGGCGATCATGATTGCACATCACCTGGAAATTGACCCCGTAAAAATTAAAAAAGCTGTTGAAGACTTTAAAGGAGTAAAAAGAAGATTTGAATACATTATCGCTCCTCCCCAGCCAAATAATGAAAAAGGATTTTATCAAAATGCCCATGATAAACAGCCCGTGATTTTTATTGATGATTATGCGCACCATCCGCAGGAATTAGAAGCCCTTATAAAAAGCGGAAAGAGTTTGTTCAGTAAAATGAAATGTACGGTCATTTTTCAACCACATCTTTTTTCCAGAACAAGAGACCTGGATAGTGAATTTGCAGAAGTGCTCGACATGGCAGACGAGGTATTGATACTTCCCATTTATCCTGCCAGGGAGTTGCCGGTCGAAGGCGTAACGAGCCAAATGATTTTGAATAAGATGAAAAATAAAAATGCAAGTGTTGTATCAGTTGAACAATTATTAAAATACCTCTCAGCCGGATACTTAACATCAATAAAGCAAAGTGTAAATGGCCAATTATTAATTACGGCAGGAGCAGGCGATATAGACCGACTTATTGAACCAATAAAAAATATATTGACTGAAGGTCAATAGACAAAATGATAATAAAAAGTAAATACACGCTTTCAAAAATTCTAACGGCCATGGTATGGATTTTACTTGGCTCGGGAACTATTGTATTGCTCGTAGCTGCTATTAGTAAACGAAATAATGAACATTGCCTTAAAACAAATATTGATATTACTGGTGTTCAAAATAATTTTTTTATAGATAAAGGCGATGTGGCCGAGATACTAAGAAAAGTGAATGGAGGTAAATTAGAAAATAAATCCATTCACAATATTGATCTCGCTTCCATGGAAATTGCTTTGCGAAAAGATCAATGGATCAGGAAGGCCGAATTGTTTTTTGATAATAATAATGTGCTGCAGGTAAGGATATCAGAAAGGGAACCGATCGCAAGGATATTCACTTCATCGGGTGCATCATTTTATATGGACAGCTCTTTGAAAATGCTTCCTTTAAGTGATAAGTTTTCTGCAAGGCTGCCGGTGTTCACAAATTTTCCTACAGATGTAAAAGTGCTTACAAAAAAGGACAGCAGCTTATTGAGAGAGATAAAAACGCTTGGTGAATTTATTCAGGTTGATCCTTTTTGGATGGCACAAATCGAGCAAATTGATATAAATGAAAATCGAACTTTTGAGTTGACCCCAAAAGTTGGAAACCAGGTTATTGATTTTGGTAATACAGATGACTACCGGGAAAAATTTGCAAAGCTCCTGGTTTTTTATCGCCGTATAGAAGCTGTTGAAGGATGGAATAAATATTCGGTGATCGATTTGAAATACAAGAACCAGGTGGTAGCTGTTAAACGGGGCGCCCAGGAAATAAAGGCGGATTCTTTGAAGGCAGTTCAAATTATGAAAACTATAATAGTTAACACTCAAAAACATGTAGACGACTCAACAAATATTCAGCTTACACAGCTACCAGATGATAACAGTAGTATCAATAAGTCTTCGGAAATTAATGATGTTCCATCCGAAGATGCAGGTGCTACAAAAAAAGTTGACGATAAAATTAATGGATCAATAAGTACAGAAAACAAAAAGCCCGAAACAGAAAAAAAGGCAGGAAATCTTTCAGTTGTTTCGGCAACCAACCCATCATCCTTTAAAAAATCAGGTCCTGCCCCTTTGAATAAAAAAATTGTAAAACCGGCGGAATCACAAACGCCACAAACACAAAAAGAAAAACCAAAGGCAGTAATGCCTCCAAAAAATGACTATTAAAAGACATAACCAGGCGTTTTAATTGAATCAAAAAAACAGTACATCAGGCTCTTGATTTATTCTGCTTTTGGCTAATAAAAAAAAGCGCATAAAAAAACAAACAATGAACAACGAACAACCCATTATCGTAGGCCTCGACATTGGCACAACAAAAATCGCCGCAATCGCCGGTAGAAAAAATGAATTCGGCAAGCTGGAAATTCTTGGCTTTGGCCGTGCTAACAGCAACGGTGTGCAACACGGCATGGTGTTGAACATTGATCAAACCATTAAAGCCATACAAACTGCATTAGAAAATTGCTATGCCAGCAATCCAAATCTTCCGATCACGGAAGTGTATGTGGGTATTGCCGGTCACCACATTAAAAGCCTGCAAACACGTGGAGATATCGTAAGGCAAAATACAGATGAAGAAATAAAGCAGAGTGAAATAGATCAACTGGTAAATGACCAGTATAAAACTTACATACCTGCAGGCGACCAGATAATTGATGTGATACCACAGGAATTCACCGTGGATAATTTCCAAAATATTCCAGATCCGATAGGATATAGTGGCGTAAAAGTTGGCGCCAATTTTCACATTATTACCGGCGATAAGAATGCCATAAGAAACATAAACCGCAGTGTTGAGAAAGCAGGATTAATAACCAAAGATCTCGTGTTGCAGCCTCTTGCATCAGCCGCGGCGGTGATGTGCGATCATGATCTCGAAGCAGGTGTTGCCATTGTAGATATTGGCGGCGGCACTACGGACCTGGCTGTTTTTTATGAAGGCATTTTAAAACATACTGCAGTAATTCCTTTTGGTGGAGAAAATATTACTAACGATATAAAAACGGGTCTCGGTGTTTTAAAAACGCAGGCAGAGCAAATGAAAGTTCAGTTTGGAAGTGCTCTTTCTGATGAAGCCAAATCAAATGCCTTCATAACTATTCCTGGTTTGCGTGGTATGGCTCCAAAGGAAATAAGTGTAAAGAATCTTGCGGGCATTATACAAGCTCGTATGAGCGAGATCATGGACTTTGTTTCGTATCATTTGAAACAGGTAGGGCTTGATAATCGTCTTCTTAATGGCGGAGTTATTCTTACCGGAGGCGGGTCGCAACTTAAGCATTTGATACAACTTACGGAGTATGTAACGGGATTGAATGCACGAATTGGATATCCAAATGAACATCTTGCTGCCGGCCACATTGAAGAACTCGCCAAGCCTATGTATTCCACTTGCCTGGGGTTAATATTAAAAGGCTATAATGATTATGAAAATAAGAGAAAACAATTTGAGCTGGAGTATCAAAAAATTGCAGTGCCTGCAAGCTTGCAACACAAAGGTGTAGACGAAACTTTAGATGTGTTCCCTGATAAAAAACAAGTAACCGTTAAGTCCCGTAAAACCTTGAAAAGCTTTATGGATTCATTTAAAAATGGCTTGATAGAAATGTTTAAGGAAGAAGGTGATTCTGAGTTGTAGGGTATCATAAAAAGCAGCCAGAGATTAAGCAGCAAAATATTTGATGACTAATAACAGATTTTTTAAAAAAAGTACTAAACCAAAAAAAAGCAATATTCCTGTTTTCTTTAAAGGCTTGCACAAAGCTCGAAGATCCGGGAGTGGTCCTAACCCATTTTAATTTTTAAGACATGATACATTTTGATTTGCCTAAAGAACAATCGTCTATTCTAAAAGTAATAGGAATAGGTGGCGGTGGTAGCAATGCTGTTAACCACATGTACAGCCAGAACATAGATGGCGTAAACTTTATTATTTGCAATACTGATGCGCAGGCTATTGCTAATAGCAAGGTTCCAAATAAAGTGCAGCTTGGCCCTCATTTAACCCAAGGGCTTGGTGCAGGTGCTAATCCGCAAATTGGCCGTGAAGCAACAGAAGAAAGCCTTGAAGAAATAAAACGGATTCTTGAAGTAAATACAAAAATGGCTTTCATTACCGCGGGGATGGGCGGCGGTACCGGCACCGGCGGCGCGCCTATTATTGCAAAAATTTGTAAAGATCTTGGAATCCTCACAGTTGGAATTGTTACTACTCCATTTGCTTATGAAGGCAAGAAACGAATTGCCCAGGCAGAAGAAGGCATTAGTAAATTAAAAGATCATGTAGATACGCTTCTCGTAATAAGCAATGATAAGTTAAGGCACCAGTTTGGTAATCTCACGATGAAGGCGGCCTTTAGTAAAGCCGATAACGTATTGGCAACAGCGGCAAAATGTATTACTGACGTGATAAATAGTACCGGCCAGATAAACGTTGACTTTGCAGATGTGTGCACGGTTATGCGTAGCGGTGGTGTAGCAATACTTGGCAGCGCGGAATGCGAAGGAGACAACAGGGCGCAACTTGCAATTGAGCAGGCGCTTAATTCACCATTGTTAAATGACAATGACATCCGCGGGGCGAAATGGATATTAATAAATATAAATTCTGCCGAAGGCGATACAGAGTTTACTATGGATGAAGTGGAAACGATACAAAATCATTTATTAAGCCAGGCCGGTGAAGATACCGATGTGATATTAGGTTTGGGATATGACAATACTTTAGAAAATAAAATAGGGATAACGTTGATCGCAACCGGCTTTGAACACAAAGATCCCTTTGACAGAAAAGCGCCCCCCAAAGAGGAAAATAAAGAAGATGAAAAAATCGTAATGGTTCTTAAAGAGGACGATGATAAAAAGAAATACAGGCAACCGGTTTTTGTATTTGATGATAAAAAGCAAGAGCCTGAAATAGATTCTAAAGTGGAAGACGACGATTTAAATGATGTGAACAACATTGTTGAGCAAAAGGGATTCAGGACTGTGAAGGAAGAAGATGTAATATCTTTTGTATCTGGCGAACAATTAATTGAAAAGGGAATGGCCCCGCAAATGGTAGAAATACCAGGGAGTGTAACCGTAGAAATACGGGAAGCAAGTGAGGAAGTTACTGTTGATAAATCGGGCGAAGGTGTTATACATTTCATATTATCTTCGGAACCTGATCCGATACTTTCGAAAGCCACCCAAAACAATCCGAAAACTGCGGAGACAAACAGTCTCAAAAATCAATCGAATAACAATAATAATAATAAAGAAGCTAGCGCCGCCCCAACGTCAGGCGGTTATTTGGCAAAGCCTGTGCAGATTTATGCAGAGGACAAGCCTCAGTCGGAATCCAAACCTGTAGAGGAACCAACCCCGCTGATGATTTCAAAACAGGAAGACGAGCCTGGTATTGAGATGCAGTTGGTGGTTAAAGATTCCCATGAGGCGACGGAGACTAAGGAAGACCCGAAAGTACACCAAACAATGCCCATCATGATGTCTTCTGTTGAGGAACCGCCGACGGTGGACGAAGCAGGAGAATTAAAGCGCCGGGCTATGGAGCGCATTGCGAAGTTGAGAAACCTATCGTTCAACGTAAATGCTGCGGATCCTAACAATGAGTTTGAGTCGGTTCCTGCTTACCTCCGTCGCAATATGGAATTGCACAACTCCATTGCAGACGTAGAAAGTTTTTATAGCAACTATACGGTAAAGTCAGATGAAAATAATAAAGCCGAAATAAGCACCATTAATACATTTTTGGAAGGGAAAAAGCCTGATTGATTAAGTTGATGTCGCCAAAGACATTAAACTCTGAAACTTCTTGTTGTGTGTACTATTAATGTTCATTGCATCCCCGGAGACGAAAGTTAGCCGGGGTTTTTGTTATTAATTGTTAGGTATTCTTAAATTAAAGGAGTAGTACTAACAAGTGCGTAAATACCTTCGTTGCTATATTAATTTTAAGAACCTTCACTGAATATTATGATTTTTAATGACCTCTACAATGCTTTGCTTAATAAGAATACACCAATGATTAGTTTACTGCAACCAGGACTTTCAGAAAGTGAATTGACTTCATTTTTACAAAAAGTAAATATTACTTTACCACCTGATGTATATGCTCTATATGCATGGAGGAATGGAGTAGATGAAGATGCCTTGGAATCAAAAGTGCTAGGTCAACTTGCGTTATTTCCATTGGGAATATTTATTCCATTTGAGATTGCTTTAGATGAATTTGTTACACATACTGAAGGTAGATATTGGGATAAAAATCTTTTCCCATTATTTGGTAGTGGCGGCGGCGATTACTACATAATCGATTGCCAGGAAGATTCATCAACATTTGGAATGATATATTTTTATTCGCCTACCAATGTTGACTTTTATGGAGTAGTTACAAAATTCGATTCATTAAATTCTTTAATAATTACAATAACGGAGTGTTACAATAGCAATTTATACTATATTGACGAAGAATCATATTTGGAGGTAGATTTTAAAAAGGAGCGATCTATTTCAAAGAAAAATAATTCTCAATCAAACTATTGGAAAATTTTGATTGATATAAATTATAGGAAGTATTGCTTCAAAGAGAAACCTGATAGAAAAGAAATATTCTTCAAAGGGTAAGTATCAGTAGGGTGTATAATTGCATGTTATTGATCCCCGAACTAACGACAGTATTGTTAATGACCTGACTGAAATTAATGTAAATGTCAATTGAACACCACCTGGTTTTTCAAAAGGTCTTCAAACACATCTCTCTTACGTATAAGCGTAGCCTTTCCGTCTTTTACAAATACTTCAGCAGGCTTTAGCCTCGAATTAAAGTTAGAAGACATTTCAAATCCATAAGCGCCGGCGTTATAAAACACAAGAAAATCGCCCTCTCTTACCTCGTTGAGTTTTCTATCCCATGCAAAAGTATCTGTCTCGCAAATATTTCCTACAACTGTATAAATTCGTTCTGGTCCTTTTGCATTACTTATGTTTTCAATATGATGATAAGCTTCATAAAACATTGGGCGAATCAAATGATTGAAGCCGCTGTTGACGCCTGCGAAAACGGTGGCGGGCGTTTGCTTTACTACATTTGCTTTCACAACAAAATAACCCGCTTCGCTCACCAAATATTTTCCCGGCTCAAACCATATTTGTATTTTCTTTCCCTGCTCCTTTTCAAAATTTTTAAAGGCAATAACAACCTTTTGTGCAAGTAACTCAATGTCCGTTTCAATGTCCCCTTCTTTGTAAGGAACTTTGAAACCACTACCAAGGTCAATAAAATCAATATTGGGAAAATGTTCAGCCATTCCAAACATCACTTCAAGACCCTGCAAAAAAACATTTATATCTTTTATTTCACTCCCGGTATGCATGTGTATGCCGGTAACATTGAGCCCGGTGCTTTTTACTACCCTTTCAATGTGCCGCATCTGGTGAATGCTTATTCCAAATTTGCTGTCGATGTGCCCGGTAGATATTTTGAAATTCCCGCCAGCCATAATGTGCGGATTCAGTCTTACACATACCGGGTAGCTTCCTCCGAACTTGTGGCCAAACTGTTCAAGAATTGAAATGTTATCTATGTTGATGATAACGCCCAGGTCTTTCGCTTCAATTATTTCTGAAAGATCTACGCAATTGGGCGTGTATAAAATATTATCATTAGTAAAGCCTGCCATTAGCCCAAGCTTTACTTCATTGATACTTACACAATCGAGGGAAGCACCCAGGCTTTGAACATACTTCAGCACATTAATATTAGAAAGTGCCTTACAGGCATAGAAGAATTTTGCATCGGTTTTTTTAAATGCGGATACCAGTTTGTTGTATTGCTCAGCAATTTTCTCTGCATGATAGATATATACTGGTGTTCCGAATTCCCTGGCAATTTCTGCCAGCTCTTTATGTTTTAAAACCGTGGGCATTTGGGAAATTAATTTTAATATCTAAAATAATATGGGGAGCATTTATTCTGAAAGCTGGTTTGCTGAATCTCTTTCTGCTTCTACTGATTCG
The DNA here is from genome assembly GCA_040007435.1 of Ginsengibacter sp. Taxonomy (GTDB): domain Bacteria; phylum Bacteroidota; class Bacteroidia; order Chitinophagales; family Chitinophagaceae; genus Ginsengibacter. The sequence continues at coordinate 67,095 of JBDTUZ010000011.1, forward strand.
GGGTTTTCAGTAACATTTTCGTTCTCCGAATTTACTATCGGATCGTCTTCGAAATCATTCCCATTTTCAGCATGTTCAATCCTGGTAGCTTCAATTATTTCCTGGTTCAGTACCTCTCTAATTTTTGGAAGGTCGTCGGGGCTGTTTATACCAAAATAGTCCATAAAAGATTTTGAAGTTGTATAAACGAGCGGCTTACCGGGAGCATCTTCTTTCCTGCCCGCAATTACTACCAATTCTTTTTCCAATAATTTCTGAACGGCATAATCACAGTTCACTCCTCTTATAATCTCAATATCAGATTTTGTAACAGGCTGTTTGTAGGCAATAATTGAAAGTGTTTCGAGCGAGGCTACAGAAAGCTTTTTCAAAAATTTATCGCCATTAAGCTGTGCTATGGTTTTATGGAACTCCTTCTTGGTAAGAAATTGCCAGCCACCTCCGCTTTGAACTACTTCGAATGGATAAAATTCGGAATTATATTTTTCTTCGATGGCATTAATAGAAGACTCTACCTGCTCTTGTGTGGCTCGGTCTTCAATAAAACCGAGCGCATTATTTATAAGGTCAACCAGCTCATTTACTGGCAATGGCTTGTCACTTGCAAATATTAATGCTTCTATGTGCGGAATTATTTGACTGATTTCCATACCCTAAACCGCCTGAGGCGGGGAAATATTAATTTAAAAATTCAAAATTCCTAACTCCCAGTCAACGGCCGGGACTGGATTTTACCCCTGCAGCGCCGCGGCCCCGCTCACAATTTCCGTAAGTTCTGTTGTTATCGCGGCCTGCCTTGCACGGTTATAACTTATTTTTAAAGCCTTTAAAAGTTCCTGGGCATTATCCGTAGCCTTATCCATAGCAGTCATCCTGGCGCCGTGCTCGCTAGCATGTGCATCAAGTATGGCTTTGTACAGTTGCGTATTCAATATTTTAGGCATTAGTTCTGCAATAAGAACATCTTTATCCGGCTCAAAAATAAAATCGGCGTTAGCTTCTCCTTTCTTCTTTTCCGTTTTTTTCACCGGCAGAAATTGTTCTGCAATAAAATTTTGGGTGGCAGCATTTTTGAATTCACTATACACGAGCTCTACGGCATCTACATCCCCATTAGCAAAAGCATCCATCGCGTACTTTGAAACCGCAGCTATGTTTTCAAAACTAAGGTCAGAAAATATACTCCAGTACTGATCAACTACTTTAAACTTATTCTTTGAGAAATGCTCATACCCCTTTTTACCTACAGGAAGTATTACCGAAGTTGATTTTGAAATTTGCGTCGAAGGATATTTTTCGGCAATCACCTGTTTTGTAAGTTTAATAAGATTACTGTTATACCCACCACACAATCCCCTGTCGCTCGTTATCACAATTACCATAAGTTTTTCAACCGGTCTCTCAGCAGCAAGCGCCATGTTAATATTTCCGTCAGCATTGCTAACAATATTATTGAGCATCTCCTGCAATTTTTTTGCATAAGGGCGCATTTGGATAATCGCGTCCTGTGCCCTTCGCAACTTTGCAGCACTTACCATCTTCATAGCTTTTGTTATCTGTTGCGTACTTTGAACGCTGGTAATCCTATTTCTTACTTCTTTTAAAGCGCCACTCATATTTTTATATTTACGGGGTGCAAAGTTAAGTGAATGAAGGTATAAAACCATGTATGTGCTATACACAAAAAAGCCCCCAAAAGGAGGCCTTGTAAAATTATTGGTTAGTTACCTGCATTCTAAATGCTTTAATCAGTAACCAGGGGTTTGGTTTCCCAAAAGGATGACCATGAATTTCAGGTTTTTTTGCTTAGGTTTTTATGTGACAACTTAAAATTTAGATAAGAACGAGACTGGATAATCGCTGCATCGGGCTTAGAAATGCCTGATGAAGACAAAAAGCCCAGTACTGTATAGTCGTTCACTTAATGGTTCAATTTGAAAAAAGCTTTTCTATCCTATTTTATTATAATCCTTCGGCAGGTGGCCAAATTCTTTTTTAAACGCATGCGAGAAATTGCTTAGATTTTGATAGCCTAAAATAGATCCTACTTCGGATACTGAATATTTTGCAGTTTCCAAAAGCTCTTTTGCTTTGTGCATCCTGTTTTTCTGGTAATACTCGTAAAGCCCCATTCCAAAAGCTCTTTTGAAGAAAGTCTTCAGTTTAGTTTCACTCATAAGGGCAACGCGGGAAAGATTTTCAATTTTTGGAAATCCAGATTTATAATTTTCCAAAAGCAAGCTCTCTACTTTTAAGATACTTTGAAAATCTTTTTCAGGAAATGGAAAGGCATTTTCTACCGTTCCATTGTAAAGAATATTTTCCAGGAAACCTTCTAAAATTCTAAGGACCCTGGTTTTCAAATGAAGCTCAGGAGTCGCACTATCCGCATTGTTGGAGAATATTTCGTTTAAAAGCTTTTTACTTTTGGGATTTAGAAAGAACTTAAAAACGTCTTTTTGCCGAAACAGGGAATAGTTAGAAGTCTTATCCTGTCTTATTTTAGCTGTAAGCCATTCATCTGTCAATTGAATAGTAAGCCCTTTTACGATTGTGTCCGCCACTAGTTCCAGTCTTTGAGAAACCAGGCTGTTTGTCATTAAAATGGTTGAAAAATTATTCCCAACCCCATCAAAGACGATTTGGTTGTTCACCGTATAAAGAAGCTTTGGAGAATTTTTATATTGATATAAATAAATTATAAGATAAAATTCATCTGAAGGTTCACGGGTAAAAACAAAATCGGTATTAAGGGTGTAATCTACAATACGATAAGAGAGGCCCGGTTCAATACTGCAAACTTTTGCAAATCCTGTGGCAAAACTTTCAGGATATTTTATAAAATCATCTTCAGGATGAATCTTGAGGTGTTTCGAGAATTCTCGAACCCATTTTATTAGATCAGGTTGAGACGAGTTATGTTGAAGAGAATTATGCAAGTTGCCAGGGGGCTTTCTTAAAACAATGGATTAGAAAATAAAGAGTGGCGCAAAATTATAAAAGCAAATTCAAAAAAAATTAATGTAGTACTGCTTCTATAAGCATTTTAACCGTTTATTTTACTTCTCTAAATCTCATATTTTGGACCTGTGGAATTTTTTGTTAATCAAAGCGCCAAACTAACGGGCTATAAATCAGAAACTAATTCGAAAATAGAAGCAAAAAAAAATTCGCATGGCACATATAAATTTTTCTGCAGGCGCAAATTAAACGTACGGATTGATTACTTTTTTAACTAAAATTTGATTTGAATAAATTCCAGCCGATTGATGTAATGCGTTTTTCGGACAATAACCCCACATTAATCTTCTTATCTTTGCAGGTCTTTTAAAATTATGAGCAAGAAAGGTAAAGTATTAATGGCAATGAGCGGGGGCATCGATAGTACTGTTGCATCTCTTATGCTACATCACGAAGGGTATGACGTAGTTGGTATTACCATGAAAACATGGGATTATGCAACGAGCACCGGCAATAATAAAAAAGAAACCGGATGCTGCAATCTTGATAGTTTCAATGATGCCCGGGCTGCCGCAGTGCAACATGGATTTCCACATTTTATTTTGGATATAAGGGAAGAATTTGGTGATTTTGTTATTGATAATTTTGTAGAAGAATATATTGCAGGCCGCACCCCCAACCCATGTGTTATGTGCAATACGCATATCAAATGGCGGGCTCTTCTAAAAAGGGCAGACGCTTTAAATTGCGATTTTATTGCAACCGGCCATTACGCCCAGGTACATCAGCATTCTAATGACCGCTATTTTATAAAAAAAGGTATTGATGAAACCAAAGATCAAAGCTATGCCCTATGGGGGCTAAAGCAGGATCTTTTGGCACGTACCATATTGCCATTAGGCTCATATCGTAAAACCGAAATCAGGCAAATGGCGCACGACTTTGGATATCCTGAATTAGCCAGGAAAAGCGAGAGCTATGAAATTTGCTTTGTACCCGATAATGACTATCGCGGTTTTCTTAAAAGAAAGGTTCCGGGGCTGGAAGAAAAAGTTTCCGGAGGCTTGTTTGTAAATGCTGAAGGAAACGTGCTTGGGTCACACAAGGGTTATCCTTTCTATACTGTAGGCCAGCGTAAAGGACTCGATATTGCTTTAGGTAAGCCTGCATTTGTTACTGAAATAATTCCTGAAACAAATACCGTCGTACTTGGTGATGAAGAGGATTTAAACAAGAATGAAATGTGGGTATCTGGTATTAACTGGATAAAGTATGAAGGTGTACGAGACGGTATAGAAGCACATACCAAAATCAGGTATAAAGATAAAGGTGCGCTTTCCCAACTTTTTAAATACGAAAATGGGGTGAATGTCCGTTTCTATGGAAATGTAAAAGGAATTGCTCCAGGCCAGAGCGCCGTATTTTACGAAGGCGATGATGTGATTGGCGGAGGCATTATTCAGAGAAGCTGAAAAGCTAAATACGCAGCGTATTTGCCTTCTTAATACTCTTTTTTACAACAACTGAAACCTATAATATTCTGAAATGATGAAATATATTCTTGGATTTATTTTTATTTCATTTTTAATTTCATCGTGTAAAAAAACGGAACATTTTACCTCTCCCCAGGTAACTGATTACTACCCATTAGAGGTAGGCAAATACATTACGTACGATCTCGATTCAACTGTTTTTTATATAAATTTTGGCCAGCAGGCAAGTACAATTCATTACCAGGTGCAGGATAGGGTTGATGCGCAAATAACAGATAATCTTGGCCGCCCTGCTTTCCGCATATTACGATTCATAAGGCAGGATGCTTCGCAGGCATGGGCTCCAAATAATACCTTTATGGCGGTGCCAACAGCCAACTCCATAGAATTCATTGAAAACAATCTTCGCTATTTAAAACTTGAACTGCCCATAAAACAGGATTTTTCGTGGAAGGGCAATTCCTATATTGACACGTACTCGAACTATACAGATATAACCTACCTTGATGACTGGGATTATATTTATGACAGTATCGGCGTACCTCTCACTATTAATTCAGTTACAATAGACAGTACTATAAAAGTATTTGAGCGTGACGAATTTCTTGGCCAGGATCCTTCCATACCAGGAACGCAATACGCCGAAAAAAACTATGCTGTAGAGAAATATGGAAAAGGAATTGGATTAATCTATAGAGAGTTTCTGCATTGGGAATACCAGGGTGCACAACCGGGAAGGCCCGCTTACTACGATGGCTATGGCATAAAGATGACTATAATTGACCACAATTAATTTCAATTTTAAAATCATCAGCCATAAAAATATTCACTGATGAAAAATATCTATCTACTTGCTGTTGCGATATTCTTTTTTGCGACCAATGCCTCAGCTCAGTTTACCAAATACATTGTAAGATTTAAGGATAAGGCAGGCACGCCTTTTACGACAAATGATCCCTCAAAATATTTATCGCAAAAATCAATTCAAAGACGAATAAAGCAAAATATTGCTATTGACGAAACCGACATTCCTATTAATCCTTCTTATATTGATAGTGTACGTTTAGCCGGTGATGTTACTATACTTGATAAATCAAAATGGCTCAACCAGGTTTGTATAGAAACTACTGATGCGGCGGCTTTATCAAAAATTAATAGTATGCCGTTTGTTATAAATTCGCAGCCGCTAATGCGGCCTGTAAATGCTCAGTCTCCCGGAAACAATAAATTTAATGAAGAAGTAGGTTCTATCACAACGCCGGAAGCCATAAACAACATAACAGATTTTTTTGATTATGGAAACTCCACGCAGCAAATTCATATACATGAAGGGGAGTATTTGCATAACAAAGGTTTTCATGGGGAAGGAATGCTGTTGGCAATACTTGATGCGGGGTTTTATCATTACCTCACTTTACCTGCCTTTGACAGCGTAAGAAATAATCATCAAATAATAGAAACGTATGATTATGTAAATAGCGAGACAAGTGTGGATGAAGACCATCCCCATGGCATGCAATGTTTTTCAATTATCGCAGGAAATATCCCGGGACAACTAGTGGGCAGCAGCCCAAAAGCGAAATATTATTTATACAGAACAGAAGATGTTTCCAGTGAATCTCCCGTTGAAGAACAATATTGGGCGGCCGCTGCGGAAAGGGCTGACAGTATTGGGGTGGATGTTATTACAACTTCTTTAGGATACAACACATTCGATAATCCTGCATTCAATCACACGTATGCTGATATGGACGGGAATACTACCATTATCGCAAAAGCAGCAGACCTGGCGGCAAAAAAAGGAATGATCGTAATGGTTGCCGCAGGAAATGAAGGGACTAAACCGTGGCATTTTATTATTACTCCGGCTGATGCAGATAGTGTGCTTACGGTTGGTGCGGTGAATTCCTCAGGAGTTCCGGCAAACTTTAGCAGTTACGGGCCGTCCAGCGATGGCAGGGTAAAACCGGCCGTAGCCTCGGTTGGCGTTTCTACAGCTTTATCTTCAACATCTGGCACAATCGGCGCCGGAAATGGCACCTCTTACGCCACTCCAAATTTAGCAGGCCTCGTTACCTGCCTTTGGCAAGCATTCCCCGAATTTTCAAATATGGAAATTATAACGGCGGTTGAAAAAAGTAGCAGCACTTACAATACCCCGGATGATCGCATCGGGTATGGTATTCCAAATTTTCATATTGCTTATGATAACCTGGAGCAACAACGCATAAGTAAAAACATGGATTCAATATTGGGGAACAAAAACATAAAAGTTTTCCCGAACCCGTTTAAGGATAATTTTTCCGTTCTCGTAAAACCCAAAAAATCAGGAACGGGTTCGTTTGCTTTATTTACTGCTTCCGGAAAATTATTACTCTTAAGATCAGTTAGCCTGCTGGAAGGACAGCCGCAATTTATAAAGTTCAACGATCTGCAAACGCTTTCTAAAGGGCTTTATATACTGAAATATATTGATGGAGAAAGTAAGCAGAGTTTTAAATTGGTTATTCAATAAATAGGAACCGCCACGCTATTATCGCTTCGCAAGACAAATTACTTTTAGCAAATACAATCAACCCTTCTTAAAAACAGCCACGAACAAAGTATCCGCTTGCATTTCATATCCTTTCAAATATTCTGTATGCAATAAATTAAGATGAAAATGTTGCGAAATGTAATCAACATTTTCTTCGTTTTCCTCTTTAAAAACAGAGCAGGTAATATATAAAAGGATACCACTCCGATGAAGATGTGACGCTGCGTTTCTAACAATATTTTTTTGTAGTAAAGCATATTTTTCTATCTCATCTTCATTAAAAAAAAACAGGCGCTCAGGTGTTCTTGACCACGTGCCGGAACCGGAACATGGTACATCGGCAATGATAAGGTCGTAGTTTCCTATGACCTGGTCGGCTGGTGGGAGCGTCGCCACCGACAAGTCTAAAACTGAAGCTTTGTATATTTGAATGCCAGCCGATACAAATCGCTTTTTAAGGTTCTGAAGAATAGAAGAGCGTTTATCTGTGACCGTTAACTTAATGTTTTTGAGAATGTCAAAAGTGAGAATAGATTTTCCACCGCTGCCGGCACAGCAATCCCAAACAGAAATTTGTGCGTCTATTTTTTCTATATTATGTCCCGGTTGTGCAGAAAAGTATCGGGTGGCAAATTCAAACGTACGTTGTGAATTATAATCTTGTACAACAGCTTCGTTGTCTATTTTCAGTATATCGTCGATCTTTTCATTTTGAGAAAACACGAGGCAATTATCACCCATCTTTTGAAAAGAAAAATCTGTCGCATCTAATTTTCCTATCACTATGGCTTCTTTTCCCGGCCTTATTCTTAAAAATAGTTTTGGCTGCTGTAGAAATGAAGTGGCGAATTTCGCAGAATCAATTTCAGTGCTGAGAAATTGGCGGAAAGGAAAAATATTATTGGGATCAAAAGTGCTTTTTACAATTTTCAGCTTTTCATTTAGAGGGCAATCCATCTTTTCGTTCCACTTGGGCTTTGCATCTTCTAATAAAACCGAGGACTTTGAATCAGATAAAAACAGGCCAAGCAAAAATTTATCCTGGTATGTGGCATCATTATTAACTCCGCCGCCTAAACGAAAATAACTATAACACAAGGATGTTATTTGCTTTCGATCCCTGGAACCATGTTTTTTATTGGAAGCAAAATATTTTTTGATATACCAATGGAATGGTTCATCCCCATTGTAGTTAGCTATTAAAGATTCTGCGAATTGAAGGTATTTGTAAAAATATTTTCCTGATTTATTTGCAGAAAATGAATCCCCGGGGATATCCATTTAAAATATTGTTTTCTTTGAAATTAAATCTCTATAGCTCAAGCAAAGCTTTTATGGGATCCTTTCCAAATAATAATTGCTCAGGGTTTTCAAGCATTTCTTTTACCCTTACTAAAAAGCTTACAGACTCACGACCATCAATTATCCGGTGATCATAGCTTACCGCCAGGTACATCATAGGTTTTACAACAACCTGTCCTTTTACAGCGACCGGCCTCTCTACAATATTGTGCATACCGAGGATTGCACTTTGCGGAATATTTATGATAGGTGTACTCATTAAAGAGCCAAAAATTCCACCGTTTGTTATGGTAAAAGTTCCACCGGTCATTTCCTCGATGGTCAGTTTACTTTCTTTTGCCTTGGTGGCAAGTTGAACAACTTCTTTTTCGATCTCTGCCATACTCAGGCTTTCTGCATTTCTAATTACCGGAACCACCAAACCTTTAGGAGAAGATACTGCGATGGAAATATCACAATAGTCATGATAAACTATATTGTCTCCATCAATACCCGCATTCACCGCCGGCCATTCCTGCAATGCGAAACAGCAGGCCTTTGTAAAAAAGCTCATGAAGCCAAGATTAACTTCATGGTGCTTTTTGAATACCTCTTTATATTTTGTTCTCAACTCCATGATCGGGCTCATATCCACTTCATTGAAAGTGGTAAGCATGGCAGTTGTATTTTTTGCCTCGACTAGTCTGCGACTTATTGTTCTTCGCAGGTTACTCATTTTCTCAAGCTTCTCGTTGCGGCTAAATAGCTCCTTGCCAATTGCTCTTCCGGGGATCGCAAGGGCATCCATTACGTCGTGCTTTGTAATCTTTCCGTTGGAGCCTGTGGGTATTACTCTTTTTACATCTATTTTTTTATCTGCTAAAATTGCCGCCGCGACAGGTGTTGCTTTTATATCTTTATTTCTACCGGCATCAGCGTGTGCTTTATCTTCCGAAGGAAGCTCTTTTTTTGAGGAAGGCTCTTTTGATTCATTTGCAGGCGCATCCTGGCTCGCCTCTTTTTTCTCCACACCATTGCTGCTTTTTGCCAAAGCGGGCTTTTCCGCTTTATCGTCAATCGTACAAGCTATATCACCCACTTTAAGCGTGTCATTTTCTTTTGCAACTGTATGAAGAATACCCTGCTGTTCTGCATTTATTTCAAAGGTCGCCTTTTCGCTTTCCAGTTCGGCTATAACCTCGTCACGATCAACCCAATCACCATCCTTCTTTATCCACTTTGTGAGCGTTACTTCGTTAATACTTTCCCCAACCGAAGGAACTTTAATTTCTATAGACATGAATTGTTTTTAAGATTTACAAACCTAAGCTAAATTGAGAAATGCGCAAAAGCAGAGTGTAAAAGGCGCACATTAAAAAATAAAGAATTTATCACATTTATAAAAATTGATGAATTTCTGATCGTTTTTTTATTAAATTGCATCACCGTATTTAACTGCTTAATAATCCATTCCTGCCGTTTAATCATTGCAAAAAATAATTTCTTTAAAGAATATTATATTTAGGGTAAATTAACTTTTGTATTTTTTGAATACTTTAAATCATTCTTTATGATAAGAAAACTTACTTATTTGTTAACCATTGCAAGTGCACTTTTAGCATTTCAGGTTAAGGCCCAACTCACTGTAAGTGGTGCCCAGCTTTTTATTCAATCAGGTGCTGTAATAACTGTCCAGGGGGACGTGACGGGTAACACTGATATACTTGGCCCTGGCAAAATTCTATTGCAGGGATCGGTAAATCAGAATGTAAATATGAATGGATTTACTATTCCGGCTTTGGAAATTAATAATGCAGCCGGCGCTACCCTCACCGGCAACACAAGAATCGGCACCAGCCTCACTTTTACAGCGGGTAAAATAAAAACGGCTAATTTCAACCTTACTCTTGCTAATGTGGCAACTTTCTCGGGAGCAGGAACAAGCAAGTTTATTGAAACAACCGGTACGGGACAGGTATTTAAGGAAATCACGGCAAATATTTCTTCAAATGAAATTCCTGTTGGGGCAGGTACGACTTATCGTCCTGCTTTCCTGACTACTTCGGGAACTTATAGCAGCGCTAAAATAGGGGTACGCGTTCTTGCGGTTGCTGATCCAAACAGGCCACCGAAACTCTCAGATTATATTAATGCTTATTGGCCAATTACAAAAACAGGTATTACCGGAACAGTAACGGTTGCAGGGCAATACGTTGACCCGGATCTAACCACCGGCGCGGAGGCTAACATAAGAGGTTATTTTTTTAACGGAACTGACTGGAGTTCCACAAGTGAAACACATAATACTTCCACCAATCAAATTTCTGCGCCAATTACTACGGCCTCGGGAGATCTTAGCGCTTTAGATAAGTTTGATCTTCTAAAAGGTAAGGTTTTTTTACAGGCAGTTTATAACACTTCTACTGGAGTAATGAGTGATGCCTTGAGAACGCCGACCAATATAATTCCACTTTCTGATCCTTACAGAACTGCTCCATATAATACATCATTTACACATGTTGCTAATGCAATTACTGAAGTAGCCGCCGGGAGCGTATTTGGCAACCAGGCATTGACTAACGACAATATTGTTGATTGGGTATTCCTTGAATTAAGGAATACGACAGTATCCCCTGGCAATCTTGTATTGCAAACAAGAAGCGCTTTAGTGCAACGTGATGGTGATATTGTAGATATTGATGGCGTGAGTCCTGTTACATTTAATAATGTGGCTTCAACAAACTATGTAATTGCGGTGAGGCATAGAAATCATTTGGGGCTAAGCACCGATCCTTCAACATATAAACCAGCGCTTGGTGAAACAAAATCAACAGCAAGCTTGGTTGATTTTACTACTCAGAGCGATCCAAATCTTTATGGAACTTCAGCTTATTTAGTTGCATCCGATGGAAAAAATGTTTTGTGGGGCGGAAATGCAAATTCAAATGGCACCACTTCATTTAACGGATTGAATAATGATAAGGGTTACATTTTATCTATACTAGGAAATAATTCTGGATTAATACTTTCTGAAGTATATTCCAGTGGTGACGTTAATATGAATAGAAGCGTAGGATTTAATGGTTTAAACAATGACAAAGGTTACATTCTTACAACTGTACTCGGAAATAATTCGGGATTATCAAGAACTCAATCGTTACCACAATAAATTTAATAATTCCACAATAACTTTAATAATTAATTTATTCTTTTCAAAACAAATACTTTTATGAAAAAAATCTTACTATTAATATTTGCCTGTATTAGTCTAAGCATCAATTTTTCAATTGCGCAGACTATGAAAGCATCATTGGGTTTTGGAGGTGCATCTAATACAGTCAAAATTTACATAACGCCAGATGCTACTCAAACCCCGGCCACCATTGCAACATTACAATTTAATCTTGCTATACCTACCACGGTTACGCCTGTCCCTACGGTTACGTTAGTTACCAACCCTTCATTTGGTGCGACATGGGTGGTTGATCCTGCATATGTTGAAGGCGGATTTTATAATTATAATATTTATACGGCAGTTAGCCCTTTAATGCCAAATTTAACTGCGGGCACTGAAATTGAAGTTATGGAAGTCAGTTTTGACAATACCTTTCTAGTAAATAACCAAAATGTTTATCTGGCTACGTTGCCAGACGGAGGTACAATACACCCGGGATTTGCCGTATTTTACTGTGATGGAACTATAGTTTCAGATGGTCATTCAAATTTATATTATGCAAGAGGTGCCGCAACAGTGGATAATCAATTTAGTTATGACAATCCAACATTTGCAATCGCAGGCACAGGAACTTCAACCGCAACTTTACCTGAAGGAGTTCTTCCAGTAAAACTTGTCAATTTCTCAGCAATTAAAAAAGACAAAGATGCTGTTCTAAACTGGCAGGTGGCCAATCAGGATGCTATTTCATCCCATTTCGATGTTCAAAGAGGATTTACAGGAACCGATTTTAAGAGCATTGGCAGGGTTGATGTAAATCTCAATTCGGGCGCAACAGCAACTTATGCCTTTAACGATGTAAATATTGCGGCGGCCAAATCAAATGGGGTTATTTATTATCGCTTGAAAATGGTTGATAAAGATGCCAAGTTTACATATAGCCCGGTAAGAAGTGTAAGATTAACCAGCAAAGGATTTGGTGTAAATCTGTATCCTAATCCGGCAAAAGGATTTAGCAATTTAAGTATAGAACTTAGCAATCCTTCGCAGATTGTTTTAAGCATAACGGACGCTGCCGGAAGGATCGTTCAAAATATGGAATTTGCTGGTTTTAAAGGATTGAATCAAAAGAGGATTGATTTGTCGAAATTAGCGAGCGGCTCTTATATGATCAAGGTTAATAACGGAAGTGAAGTTCAGACAGTTTCGTTAATCAAAGAATAATATTTTTATCCAAGTTGGAAGCCGGTGCAAAAAAAGCACCGGCTTTTTTGTGGTGAGCCGCGAACTAAGGAACCTGATCGGATGCCTGACCGGACGAGATTTTATTGGAGGCTCTTTAAATTAATTGATTCCCTAAAATCTTCTTGATTTTTTGGTTACAAACCAGTCTGCTCTTCGACACCAAATTGGCGACAGACATCAGTATCAAAAGTTGGATGGGAATAAATCGACCAACTCTCTTTACCCGCAAAAATTTAGATGCTGAATGCTGTGCTAATAATTTCTGCCTGTTCCTGTGCATGGATCTTAGAAAACCCTGTAGCAGTAGCGGCGCTGGCAGGCCTGCTGATTATACCATAATTAAGAGAAGTAAGGTTCATTCTTAAAAAAGAGGCGGCACCCATATTTAAAGGCTCTTCCTGTACCCAATACCAAATTGCCTTACTGTATTTTTTGTATAGCTGCTTCAATTGCTTTTCGGGCAAAGGATACAATTGTTCCAGCCTTAAAATAGCTACATTTTTGTTCTTATCCTTTTCTCTTTTTTCTTCAAGGTCAAAATAGATTTTACCACTGCAGAACAAAACCTTTGTAATGCCTGCCGGGTTATCAACGGAACTGTCGTCAATAATTTCTTTAAACCCCCCGGATGTAAATTCTTTCAGATAACTATAACTTCCCGGATGCCGCAGGTTTGCCTTCGGCGAAAAATTTACAAGAGGTTTTCTGAAAGGCCACGCAATTTGCCGTCGCAAAACATGGAATAAATTTGCGGCTGTTGTAATATTAGTCACTACAATATTTAATTCGGCGCACATTTGAAGAAAACGTTCCATGCGTGCACTGCTATGTTCCGGACCCTGGCCCTCGTAGCCATGAGGTAATAACAAAACCACGCCATTCATTCTTCTCCATTTCTGCTCGGAGCAGGTAATAAACTGGTCGATTATTGATTGAGCTGTATTTGCAAAATCTCCAAACTGCGCCTCCCAAAGCACTAATGCGTTTGGATTTGCCATAGCATAACCATATTCAAAACCCAATACTGCGTATTCACTTAATAGGGAATTGTAGATTCTAAATTGTCCCTGCTTTTCTGAAATAGTGCTCAACCTGTTATAAAACTCATCGGTATTTTCATCACGCAGAATCGCATGTCTGTGACTGAAGGTTCCCCGTCGTATGTCCTGACCGCTCATACGAACATCTTTTTGTTCGTTTAAAATACTTGCATAACCGAGTAGCTCTCCCGTTGCCCAATCAACCTTCTTTTCGCTCTCAAACAATTTAATTTTATCCTGGAGAATTTTTTCAACCTTCCTCAAAGGCTTAAAATCCGCAGGCCACTTCATAATTTTTCTAAACAGATCTTCGGCGTTTTCTTTTGAAATAGCCGTTATTGGGGAAGACTCAAAATCTTCGGTGGTTGCTTTTCTAAGGCTTTGCCACCACATCTCCGGCGTTTGATACTTATAGGGAAGTGGATTTTGTTTAATCTCATCAAGCCTTTCTTGCAGGTCGCTCCAGAATTTTTTTTCCATCTCTTCAGCAAGTTCCGATGTTCCCTCTTCACCATGCATTCTTAGCCACTTTACGTACACTTCCCGCGGATTGGGCTGCTTGTCAATTAATGCGTACAGGCCCGGCTGTGTAAATTTTGGATCATCTCCTTCATTATGCCCATGTCGTCGATAACAAACCATATCAACAAAAATATCAGTGTTGAATTCCTGGCGATAAAGCATTGCAATTTGTGAAGCTTTCACTACTGCTTCGACATCATCCCCATTTACATGAAATACCGGAGCCTCCACAATAGACGCTATTGAGGTGCAATAATCTGAGGAGCGGGCATCGTCAAAGTCGGTAGTAAATCCTATTTGGTTATTAATAACAAAATGGAGCGTACCACCAGTATTGTATCCTTTCAATTCGCTCATTTGCAAAACTTCATACACAATTCCCTGGCCTGCCAACGAAGAATCTCCATGAATTAAAATGGGTAAAATTTTATCATAATCGCTTTCATAAATTACGTCCGCCTTACTTCTTGCGAACCCAATTACAACCGGGTCTACAGCTTCAAGATGTGAGGGATTTGGTGCAAGTTTCAAGTGCATCTTTTTTCCTGCTGCGCTTTCCACCTCACTGCTGAATCCCATGTGATATTTAACATCCCCGCTTCCCATTGTTGTGTCTGGCGTAGCGCTTCCTTCGAATTCCGTGAATATCTGTTCGTAAGTTTTGCCCATTATATTAGCAAGAATATTCAATCTGCCACGATGTGCCATTCCAATTATAACTTCCTGCACGTCATTTTCCGAAGCTGTGTTAATGATTGCATCAAGTGCAGCGATAGTGCTTTCACCTCCTTCAAGGGAAAATCTTTTTTGCCCTATATATTTTGTGTGAAGGAATTTTTCAAACATTACTCCTTCATTTAATTTTTGAAGTATCCTTCTCTTTTGTCCAAGAGGTATAGGGGCCACCATCGCATTTTCTGCGGCATCAATAATCCAATCTATTTTTTTGCTGTCATTTAAAGAACTGAACTCCACCCCAACAGAACTGGTATAACATTTTTTAAGGTATTGAATAATATCCTCAAGCTTTGCCTTACCTAAGCGTGTGAATTTTCCTGCAAGAAATTCAGTTTGAAGGTCGTTTTCATCAAGGCCAAAATATGTAAGATCCAGATTAGCATGCCGATCCTTTCTTTCACGAATCGGATTTGTTTTGGCAACTAAATGCCCTTTGTTCCTGTATGCGAGAATTAACCGGTAAACTGAAAACTCCTTATCAATTTGGACACCCTGAAGAGGAGAAGTCGCAACTGCATTGCCGTTTGTTTTACCGTTCCCTTGTGAAAAAGCAAAGTCAAATCCTTCAAAAAACTTTCTCATATCAGAATCAACACTTTCCGGATCTTTTAAGAAATCGGAATATAAATTTTCAATGTAAGCCGGGTGAGAACTGGTGACGTAGGAGAAATCTTTCATAATGATTGGTAAAGTAGTATTTAACAATGCAAATATCGGTTGTTTTTTTATCAGGAAACATATCATGAAAACTTAAAATTGCTTTCTGCTGATTTCATAAAAAGAACTGATTTAAATTAATTTATTTGAGGAACGC
Source organism: Ginsengibacter sp. (assembly GCA_040007435.1). Classification (GTDB taxonomy): domain Bacteria; phylum Bacteroidota; class Bacteroidia; order Chitinophagales; family Chitinophagaceae; genus Ginsengibacter. The sequence goes on from JBDTUZ010000011.1 coordinate 82,900, forward strand.
TTTCTTTAGTTTTAAATACTATCTTTGCACCCCAAAAATTAATAATTAATGGCCAACCATTCAGCAACAAAGAAAGATGTGCGTCAAAGCACTAAGCGTAACGAGCGTAATCGCTATCACGGGAAAACTACACGGAATGCGATTCGTGATTTTAAAACGCTCGATACCAAGGCGGCTGCTTCAGAAAAAATTCCGGCCATAGCTTCAATGATTGATAAGCTAGCAAAACGTGGAATTATTCATAAGAATAAAGCTGCAAATTTAAAGAGCAAACTAACAAAAGGAGTGCAGTCTTTAGCCAAATAATAAATACGACTAATGATACGGGCCTGTTACAATTGTAGCAGGTTTTTTATTTTGGTAAGGTCATTTTTTTATTTTAATTAATTAGGATTTTGATTCTTGAGTTCAGTGACCATTTAATTCAATAATCCCTTATCCTTCAGTCGGCCCGTACGAGATACCTCGTGTACCGCATTGAAAAACGATTATACTCATTTTATTCTTTTTTTGGAAAGAAAAATGCCTTAATTTCGCAGCCCAAATTAAAATTTATTACTCACAAGCTGTTGGTAACAGCAAAAAACAAGTAAATGCAGAATTACGAATTGATGGTGATTTTTACCCCTGTACTTTCTGAAGAAGAATACAAAGCTGCTCAGAAAAAGTACGCCTCATTCCTAACTGAGAACGAAGGCAAAATAGTGCATGAAAATGCATGGGGACTAAAATCACTGGCATACCCTATTCAGAAAAAAACCACAGGTTTATACTGGGTTTTGGAATACGAGGCGCCAACCGACTTCAATGAGAAGCTGAAGACTCAGCTCCTGCGTGACGAATCAGTTATTCGGCACATGTACACTGCACTCGATAAATACGCCGTCGAGTACAATGCAAAAAAGAGAAATGGTGTAGCATCTGGAACCGAAAAAGCGGAGGTATAAAATGGCAAAAGCAAACGAAATAAAATATTTAACAGCGATAAAAGCTGAAAAGCGGCCAAAGAAATACTGTCGTTTCAAAAAACTGGGCATCAGGTATATTGATTACAAGGATGCTGACTTTTTGAAAAAATTTTTAAACGAACAGGGCAAATTATTACCACGCCGCATAACGGGCAATTCACTTAAATATCAACGTAAAGTAAGTGACGCTGTAAAAAAAGCTCGCCAGATGGCAATATTGCCCTATGTAACAGACCTTTTAAAATAATATCCATGAGCTCCCGCGTTATCAAAAGTGAAGCAATGGTTTTAAAACATTTAATATGCAGGTAATATTAGTACAGGACGTAAATAATTTAGGTGGCGCTCATGAACTTGTCAATGTAAAAAGTGGTTATGGCCGTAACTTCCTGATTCCTTCAAAGCTTGCTGTGGAGGCTAATCCCAGTAATCTTAAGCAACTTGAAGAACGTAGAAAACAACTTGCCAAAAAAGAAGAAAAACTGCTGGCAGAAATAAATAGCGTAGTAGCCGTTTTACAGGAATCACCTCTAAAAATTGGCGCGAAAACAGGTACGAGTGGAAAAATATTCGGTAGTGTCACTTCCGTACAAATTGCCAGGGCTATTCGCGAACAAAAAGGATATGAAATAGACAGAAGGCGCATCCAGATTATTGATGATGTAAAAGAATTAGGGAGCTATAAAGCAAAGATTGATTTTGGCAAAGGCCAGGAAATTGAAGTTGATTTTGACGTGGCTGCTGAATAAGATTTTTTTTGAAATATTTAAACCTGTCTTTTATTTGGACAGGTTTTTTTTATTTGGTTTACCGAGTTTTAGAATTTCATTTATGAAACTGCACTCGCAGTCCCTTTTAAACACTATACAAATAAAATTAATTTTTTATTTTATCTGGTGTCAAAGAAATACCTATCTTTATCGTTGATTAATGGGTTTAGTTTGTTTTCCATTAGGCTGATGTTTCTCTTTTCCCGGTTTCTTCAGTTCATTGTAGCTACTAATTCATTAATGGAATTCAAAAATTAATTTAAACAAAAGTTTTTACAATGAACATTTATGTAGGTAATCTCAGTTGGTCAATGACTGATGATGATTTAAGCAACTTATTCAGCCAGTATGGTTCTGTTACAAGTGCAAAAATTCTTAAAGAAAAAAATACGGGCCGCAGTAAGGGTTTCGGTTTCGTGGAAATGGAAGACGATGAAGCAGCAAAAACTGCCATCGCTACATTAAACGAAAGTGAAGTTCAAGGCCGTAAATTGATTGTTAACGAATCTCAACCTCGTCCTGAAGGCGGCGGCTACAAGAAAAGTGGCGGCGGCGGATACGGCGGCGGCGGCAGAAGCGGCGGCGGTGGATACGGCGGCGGCAGAAGCGGCGGCGGTGGTGGATATGGCGGTGGTGGTGGTGGTTACAAGAAAAGCGGTGGTGGTGGCTATGGTGGCGGAAGCAGAAGCGGCGGCGGCGGTGGATATAACAAAGATTATTAAGAAATCATCATACAAGAAAATTAAAATCCTTCTCAATTTATTGGGAAGGATTTTTTGTTTAACACAATGAAATACTTTTAGGCTACTTATTTACTTCGATCAAAGCTATAATCACGCAGCTCCTCTCCGTTTTTCTTACAGATCTATACATCATTTCGAATACTTTTTTTCAACCGACATTTCTCAAAGAAAAGAACCTGTATTTATTTTCGAATCATTAATGAATAACTCTAAAATCAAACTGTAAGGTCTACATAAACTCCCCGCGATATTTTCGAAAGTTATTTCGCAATCTCAAATGATAAAAGCCAATTGAAATTTATTCTGGGAAAGATTATTTTGCAAAATTATCGAATTGAAATCAGCGCAAAATCAGCGGATCCACTTCCCAAATTAACGAGGGAAAACTTATCATTTGCATTTATCCAATAGTATTGCCCCGGCTTAATAAAAGAAGTTGTCTCTTTATTATTTTCAACAGCTTTAATTTCAGCCTCGTTGATGGCCACTAAAACAAAATCGGAAGGAATATCTCTAATGCTTAAGTTTTCATTATTAGAAATATGAACTTTATATACCGCTGCCCACGGAGTGTCGATCTGTAAATGGGCATGAGCGATGGGCTGCAGATTAATAATAAAACTCGCCTCCTTTGACAACAGCTCGATATCCATCACATGAAAAACAGAAGTATCCAGATTCCATACACGATGTATTTTAATATGTGGCTCACTTAAATCCTCGTACCATAAAGTTCCGGGAACAGAAGTGCTGTACTGTGGTGGTTCATTTACGCGTTGGGAACCTGTAAGAGTTTTAGTAAACATAATAAATACTGAAGGGGTAGAATGAACATGGTATTGGGTTGTATCTCCGGCGGGAACAAGCACATTTAATATCCTTACTTTATCATTCTCAAAAACGGGATGATGTCGTGGCTCTTTACTTACCGCAACCTGCGACATCACATGTAGAGAAAAGAAAAAAGAAAAGATGGACAGAATGATGATTCGCATTAATAAAAATAACAATTAGAGATTAGATTTTCAACTTTAGCAAATTTTTTAATGTATAAATCAAGGTACAATAACATAAAACTCCGTCTTCCGATAGTAGATTTTTTAATCAAAAAAGCCGTTAAAACATTTTCCGAAAATTATCGTTTACAAAATATGGTGTCAATAACGTAAATTCATTTATCAATTTTCAAAAAATAAAACTATGAAGTCCCTATCCGAAACATGGTTTACTGAAGGTTATATTGATTTTGAGCTAAAAAAATATACTCTTCTTGCTTATCTACAACACGTAGATTCCTATTTCCATCAAAACAAGTTGTACCCGCAATTGGCTGATATTATTTTTCACTATAATAATATCGTTGCCTTTAGAGAGAACAGGCGATTTCTCCAGGAACAATTTCCAAAGCAACTAACTGATGTAAGCATTAAGAAACTCCAGCTAGAATATGAAAGAATTATTGAAGATGATGAACTAATGAAAGAGCTTGAAGAGATTGTACATTACTCCGCGCAAAAAATAAGAGGCGCAATACAAAATGGCACAGAAATCTACGAATTTGTAGAGGCAAAACTAAATATTGAGCCGGTTGGTATAATTCCTCTCGATACTAAAGAGGGCTACCTTCTTATAAGCGACGGCTCTTATAATACAACGGTCGCTTATCAATACCAGCTTTCAATATACGAAAAACATAATGAGAAATATCGTGGTTTGAGGACTTCGTTTGTACAAAAGTGGATACGATCTGTAAGCAACACCGCTGAAAATATCAAAGCAGAATTAATAAGAGAGAGGAAGGAGTTTCCTAATCCCGCCGTTTACAACATTGAAACTCCATTAACTTACCCGATGGAAGAGACTTTATTACCTATTGCGAAAAGAAGTTTTGTAAAATACATTAGCAGCTAATCATTGCGTTCGCTTGCTTGTCTGTTTTATATTAAAAAAGAAATGGACCGGCATCAGAACTTGCCGAATAGAAAAAGGAATAAAATATATTGGAAGGCAGATCGTTAGTAATTTAACTATCCACCATATCCAATATGAAAAAAGTTTACGCAATTACTTTATTCCTACTTCCGTTATGTATAGCAGCTCAAAAAAGAGTAGATCTTGACAGGTACCGATTTACGGTTCAGTACAGATCGTTACCAGCTATACAGTTGGATAGCAGTTACCATACTTATAATGTAGAGATAGAAGGCACCAAATTAATGCATCCGTTTTTGAAAGAACTGTTCCCGGAAAATTCAGTGATAATGGAAGGATGGAGAAAGTTGGATAACGACGGCCATCTTACCATTAAAGTAAAACTTGACGACTTGTTACCGGAGTCATTTACTGTAAAGGAACGTATTGAAACTACTAAGAATAGTCTGGGGCAGGTAACCGGCACCCGTATTCTTTACCATCAGGAAATGATTTATACGTTTGCTGCGAATGCCAGCATTAGCGATTATCTGGGAACCCACATAATGGATAACCTACTTGCAGACCGCGGATACAAACAAGTTTACAGTAGCCCGGAATTTAGCATAAAAGCAGTAGCAGAAGGATACTTTGGTGTAAATGCTTTAAATATTACCGCTAATCTTTATCAAAGTTGTGTTACACGAGCGATGCATTACCTAAGTGATGAGATTACTACCAATTTTGGTTCTAAAGATGTTACAGTTAACGATTTCGTGTGGGTTGTAGGTAACAAAAAGCATCCTGAATATTCCGATAGCCGTCGTGCAATTCAGCAAATGAACGATGCGCTATTCACCCTTACCGCCAATAGCAAAAGTGAAAACATACGCGAACAATTAGAGTCTGCGATCAAATATTTCGCGAAAATAAAAAACACTTACACTTCTTCGAGCAGGCATGACCGTAAAATAAGATATGCCAGTTATTATAACCTCGCGGTGATTTATTATTACCTGGATGATCCCCAGCTCATGATGAAAGAGGCTAACGGCCTTGTGTTAAATGATTTTGACACCCAGGATGGAAAGGCCTTTGAACAATCGGCCACAAGGTTGAAAAATTTATTTAAGATTTCCAATACCAATACCCGTCATTTCACTATAAATACCGCTCTATTTAAAGGACCATACGAAAAGAATTCTGTTACTGCTAAATAAGAATTAATAGTTATGGCTTCTGTATTATTTAATAGAATTGCTTAATCTATTCTTTCTATCAATAAGGCTTATTGGCTAAAAATATTTTTCCAATACTTATTCTTTAATCAAATGCTCATTGAAACCGATAGAAATTAATTTTTCATAAGCCGTCCAAACATATGCGGGAATTTCCTGAAAAATTTGAAACCCCTTTGCCGGGTAGAGCTTAATACGTTGCAAATCGCCCGTCATAATATTAATTACCTTTTCTATAGGAATGGCTGATGTAGGATATGCTGCAAAAGATATTTGCGGGGAGGTAACAGTTAATTTTTTTTCAGGCCAATGCTTTTTAAAAGTGGCATACGATCTGCGTTCCATATAAGGCTTTTGGACCACAATAAAACTTTGCGGGCTGAGGCCCTTTCGCTGTAACAATTGTTGCGTGAATAAAATATTTTCCCCGGTGTTGGTTGACCGGTTTTCTATCAAAATATTTTCGGCAGGAGCCCCTTTTTTAATAGCAATTTCTGCAAACTGATCTGCTTCTGAAACATCCCACATTTCTTTTGTAAAATTCCCGAGACCACCTGACATAACCAATAGGGGTCCCCATCCTTCCAGGTAAAGGTCTGCTGCCCTATGTGCGACCCGCAAATCGTGGCTTCCAAGGGCAAGTATACAATCGCATTCCACAAGACTGTGATGCATTTGATGATAGTCCCAAAGTATTTGAGCTAATGAAAATATTTCTTCGTTGATCATTTTTGAAAAGATAATATGAAGTATGCGCTATGAATCACAAGACAATCGCTGGCATTGCAATATTCAAGAAACTGTTCATCGCGATCTTGTTTCAAATATAATAAAGCAAAAAGAGCTACTTCTTTTCTGCTATCAGTTTAAGTTTTATAAAAATACCAAAACCTAATATGGATGGCACCCACAGTCCTATAAAAACGGCACTGAGATCGCTGGAGTTTACAAACCACATTACAATTGAAAAAATCATAGATAAAATGGCCGCTTGAAAGATAGCAATTTCAAATGCTTTGAACTTCATATTATTCTCTTTAATTCAGGGATGTTCCCTGGTGATGATAGAAATAAAATTTTCATTCTTAGGATTTTTAGTTTTATTACACAAACAATTGTGCATATAATAGTTTTTCAATTCCCGCCTTAAGACTGCAAGAATAAAATCAATATTCCATAATTTCAATTTTTTTAAAATCTATCGGATGGCTATTAGATTGAAGAGAAATATAGCCATCTCTTACAACATCATCACCATTAATAATCAATTTTCTTGCAAGTGCATTCGTAGAAATAAATCTGGGATTTTCAAATTGAATGACTTCTTTGCCATTCACGAAGTGAGTTATTTTTCCATTGTTCACATCAATTTCCGCAACTATCCATTGAGACCGTTTGAAGTTTTTTTCTACAACGGGTTCAGTGCAATAAGAAGTATTTCTTTTTCTATTGATTTGAATATACATACCGGAAGCACAAACTCCGCCGGTAGGGCGTTGCAGTTTATTAGTACCGCCCAGCAGATGATACTCCAGGCACACTACGAAGGGCTGGTCTAAGCCAACAGTTTCAGGCGGTTGGCAATAATATTGAATGCCGCCGTCTTTGTAACCCCATGGCGGCCCTCCTTCCACCGTTTCTCCCACAAATCTATATTGAACCCTTAACCTGAAGTTGGTAAATTTTTTATTATAATACAATGCCCCAAATTTTTTTTTGAAACCACTATCATACTCGTTGTACCGGATACTGAGTTGACCATGACCGACTCTAAAAGTGTTTCCATAATTGATGCCGGTTTTATACCCCGCTATTTTTGGTATCCAATTATCAAGGTCCTTTCCATTAAAAAGGCTAACCCATCTTTTAGAATCCTTTTTACCCCTGGAAATTTTATTGGAATCGCAAGATTGTAACACCAATAGAAAAATAATAAAAACCCAAAGCGGAGATTTCATTTAATAATGATAATTTTTGAAGTAAGATAATTAATTATTCTGCTCTAAACATTGGTCAGGCAATGATGTTATCATTTTTTATACACAGAATCCGGGAACAAGAGATAGAATCATCAGTCGTAAAATCAACCTAATTTAAAAGTCACTAATTTGCACTGCTACGTTGTAAACTAATCTTATCATTTTCAAATTCGCCACACCATCATGAAACGTTCTTTATTTACTTTTGTCTTCTTCATCTTGATACTTAGCATACATGCGCAACAAAAAGATGCCCTATCCGCAGCGGACTATGCACATGCCGAAAAGTTTCTATATTACAACGCTCCTCAATACATTGATCATGGTAGTGTTCGGCCCAATTGGCTTTCGGGCGACCGCTTTTGGTTCCGCGATCTTAATGCTAATGGAAGTGAATTTATTTTGGTAACCCCGACCAATGGTAAATTGACACCGGCTTTCGATCAACAAAAACTGGCCAGTTCACTATCAGCAGCAACGGGCATAACATACGAAGGCAACAAACTCCCCTTTCAAAATTTTAGCTTTTCTGATGATGAAAAATCTATTTATTTCAGCGCAAATGGGCGGCGATGGAAATGCAATCTGAGGAATTACCAGTGCACGCAGGATGTCAAGAGTGATGCAAATTTCCATGCTGATGTCTCAACAAATGAGGTACTTTCTCCTGATGATAAAAAGGCAGCATTTATTAAAGATTACAATTTATGGGTGAGAGATGTTACCAGCAATAAACAAACGCAGTTAACTACAGATGGTATTCAATACTTTGGATATGCTACGGATAATGCTGGATGGAAACACAGTGATGAAGCTATTTTACGATGGTCTCCTGATTCAAAGAAAATTGCAACATTTCAACAAGATGAACGTAAGGCTGGCGATATGTATCTTGTAACGACTAATGTGGGCCACCCTACTCTTAAATCCTGGAAGTATCCATTACCGGGAGACAGCAATATCATAACCATCCAAAGAGTAATTATAAATGTAGATGATCCTAAAGTAATAAGATTACAGGTTCCTCCTGATCCGCATCGTGGAACACTCAGTGATGATATTTCCAGCAGCGGAACTTTTGATGATGTGGACTGGAATGCCGATGGTTCGCAACTTGCTTTTGTTTCTACTTCACGGGACCACAAACAGGAAAAGTTTCGAATAGCCGATGCCGCTACAGGTCAAGTGAGAGAAGTATTTGAAGAAACCGTTCCTACACAATTTGAATCCGGGCAAGGCAGCATCAACTGGCGCTATCTTCCAAAAACAAACGAGATCATCTGGTACTCAGAGCGGGATAATTGGGGACATTTATATTTATATGATGCCACAACCGGAAAGTTAAAAAACAAAATAACTGAAGGTGATTATGTTGTTACCGAATTACTTAAGGTAGATGAAAAGCAACGCGAATTGTATTTCCTCGCGGATGGGCTTGATAAAAAAAATCCTTATTTCACACATCTTTACAAGATAGCATTTGACAGTAAAAAGCTAAATGCACTTACACCTGAAGAAGGCGATCATTCTATTACGTTCTCCCCTTCTGAAAAATATTTTATAGATAGCTATTCTCAACCAGATGTCCCCGCTATAATTAATTTAAGAGATATCAATGGCAAGCTTATTTCAACTTTAGAAAAAACGGATGTCTCCAGGTTAAAAGCAATTGGCTGGCAGCCGCCCAAACCTATAACCGTAAAAGCGCATGATGGAGAGACAGATCTGTATGGATTGATGTTTATGCCAACTAATCTTGATCCCAATAAAAAATACCCGGTTATAGACTATATCTACCCGGGACCGCAAGGTGGAAGCGTAGGCACGTGGTCGTTTGTTGCATTTAGAGGGGATCACCAGGCTCTCGCTGAGTTGGGATTTATAGTTGTACAACTCGAAGGAACCAGCAACCCATTGCGCTCAAAAAGCTTTCATGATATGAACTACGGGAACATGGCAGAAAATACGCTGCCAGACCAGGTTTCCGGCATAAGGCAATTGGCACAAAAATTTACTTACATGGATACAAGCCGTGTTGGTATTTGGGGGCATTCCGGTGGAGGCTTTGCAACGGCTGCAGCCATGTTCCGTTATCCTGATTTTTTTAAAGTAGGTATCTCTGAATCTGGAAATCATGATAACCGCAACTACGAAGACGATTGGGGAGAAAGATATATCGGGCTTCTTAAGCCGGGAGCAAATGGTGTGGACAATTATGAATCGCAGGCAAACCAGGTGTACGCAAAAAATCTCAAAGGGAAACTAATGCTTGCTCATGGAATGATGGATGACAATGTGCCGCCTTCTAATACTTTACTTGTGATAGAAGCTTTGGAAAAAGCAAACAAAGATTATGACCTCGTACTATTTCCCAACAGCAGGCATGGCTACGGGCCCTATTCACTTTACATGATGCGTCGCCGATGGGATTATTTTGTAAAAAATCTTTTGGGTAAAGAGCCCCCAAAAGAATATAAGCTTAGTTTTTCATCCGATCCAAGAAATGGTAGAGAATAGAATTTAAAATTATTTTCAAGTTATAAATAAGGCTTGCCACGACAATGGCAAGCCTTATTTATGCAGTAATCAAAGGGGGAAATACTTCTTCTCTCTGATGGAATTTTTTCTATGTCATAAATTACTTATTGCTGAATACTCTCTGATGCATTTTGCTCTCCTTTACTGCTCTTGCGCTTAAATAATGAAACATCCATTTGGCCAAAACGATAACTAAGATTAAGACGGAACATTTGCGGATCACGAAGGCGGCTATAAGTCTGCACAAAATATTCGCTGCTTGAATATTGGCTGTTAATTCTTGTTTTAAAAATATCATTAATACTCAGCGATACGGAAGCAGCATTGTTTTTCAGGAAGCTCTTCTTAACCGCAAGATCTGTACCCCACGATGCATTAATATAACCTTGTGAGGCGCTCTGGCTCTGCATCATCGGCGGGCCTCCCATACCGGGGTTATTATTAATAGGGAGATTCGTCTTTGATTGATAAGTAGTAGTGAACTGTATAGCAAAATTGGAGGGCAGTTTAAAATTACTATTGAACTTCCCGAACCAGCTCCATAAAGCACCTTGTGAAGTGGCAGTTACATTATCGGTATTTACTTTGGAATTGTACACGTTCACATTCGTGCTTATATCCCACCATTTGGTCAGGTAATTTTGAGCAGTTACTTCTGCGCCTGCCGCATAACTTGAATTAGCATTAATGTAAGTGTTTAAAAGATCTTCATTTCCTGTAATAGGATTTGTTTCCTGGGTTAGGTAACGGGTAATTAAATTATTTGTTTGCTTATAATACAGCGAACCCAAAATAGTGTTGTTTCCTTTAAAAGTTTTTAAGTAAGACAATTCAAATGACTGTGTAAACTCCGGCTGAAGCCCGGGGTTTCCTTTTGTGATATTTAATTTATCAGAGTAATCAGTAAATGGAATCAATTGAAAGAAGTTGGGCCTGTTGATACGACGGCTATAGCTCAATTGTATTTCCTGTTTATTAGCAAGCTTTTGGCTGATAAATGCTGATGGAAATAAACTTACAGGATAGTTATTTTTAAATTGCTCACCTGTATTTGTTAATGTACCGGTATAGCTGGAACTTTCTGCACGCAAACCTATTTTATAACTGAAATCTTTTATACTGCTGCTCACAGTCGCATACGCTGCATATACATTATCGGTATTTTTATAATCGCTCGTAGCAGACGGTATGATTACATAATCATTTGCGGCATCGTCGAAAAGATAATTGTTGTTTAAGTTAATCCTGCTGCGTATAGCAGCTCTCACACCCGTTTCAAGTTTTGTAAGCTTACTTAGCGGCTTTACAAAATCGGACTGTATTACAAAATTTTTATCTGTTCCGCCGCCCAGCGTCTTTTGCAATTCCGTGTTCTCAACCGTACTGCTATTTCCTAAAAAATAATTACTCGATATTAGAGAATTGTTATCCATTTTCCCACCAAAGTAATTTGCATCAATCGTAAACTCCTGGCCTTCTTTGGGAAACAATTGCTTAAAACCAAACACAAGCCCCTGGCCATTAAACTGGCGTGTACCGGTAGTACTTCTATCACTTAAACTGGTTGTTTTCGCGTTATTATACAAGCTGTCTGTTGAGATATTAATTTGTTCATTTGGATTAAATTCCCCATGAACTTTTATGCCTGTTAATGATAGCGTTGTTCTGTTGGTTAAAAAATAATCAATGCCAACTTTACCAAACAGAAAGCCACCCGTTGTTTTATTATAGTTATTTTGAAATATTGTTGTTTGCGGAACATCCAATAAGTTGGTTCGCTCTGTGGTACCGGTTGTGCGGCCTTTATTTTGATTTACATTTATGCTTGCAGTTAAATTTATTTTGCCCTGCCGTGTATTAAAATCAGCACCGCCATTTAATGCACCGCGTTTATCTATACCGGCTCTTACATTTCCGTTGTAGCCCGTTTTCTTATTTTTCTTTAGTACTATATTCAAAATGCCTGCTCCGCCGCCGGATGCGTCATATTTTGCTGATGGATTGGTAATTACTTCTACGCTTTCAATAGCATCAGCGGGAATTTGATCAAGGGTTAATGTTGTAGGCCTGCCATCCACAAGCAATTGAGGTGCACTATTGCGAAGACTAACATTGCCATCAATGTCCACGTTTACCGAGGGCACATTGCGCATTACATCGACAGCAGTTCCGCCCGCGCTCATTATATTTTTTTCAACATTAAATATTTTCTTTTCTGCGCTTAGTTTTATCCCCGGTGAAGAAACCGCAACGGTTATGTCCTGTAATTGCCTGGCATCAACTGTGAGTTTTATATTACCCAGGTCTTTATTAAAAGAAGGCATGCCACCCGAAGCAGGTTGGGTTGCTCCTTTTTCCATTTTAGGTAAAAACGACACATCCTGGTCCATAAGTTTGTAACCACTGCTACTAATCTTTAATTGAAGTTTCGTCATAACCGGCAACTCGTCAAAATTGAAATCCCCGTTACTTTCAGTAACGACACCTTTCAATAAAATTTGTTTCGCTTTTTTGGTAGAAGGATCCATCCTGCTCTCCATTATTAAAACGGAAGCTCCGCTAAGTGGTTTATCATTTTCGTCCAATAATTTTCCATAGACACGGCCAATATTTTTAGGCGCTTGCATACCTGCCGCGGCCCCCTGTGGCATTTGTGCGTAGAGATTAATTGAAAGAATTGCCATGGCTAAAAGTAGAAGAGATTTTTTCATGATTTTTATTTGAAGAGCAAATGTAGTTTCACGAAAAGGCACATTTCCGAAAATGCGATGAGAATTGAAAATGTTGCGACGAAAAGGGAAAATGCTTTTGGGAGAAGATGTTTTCTGCAGGAAACTGTAAAGAAGGAGGTTATCCTTTTCCGGTAAGACTATTTACTGAATCCCGGTAACTGTCACCTACGGGTAATTCAAGTGTATCAATAAACACACTCGATTTGCGAATGGCAGTGATAAACGCTACAGATACAATGTACGATTTGTGAATACGGATAAATTGTGAGGAAGGCAATTGTTCTTCAATTGTCTTAACGGGCATGCGTGTAACCACTGGCTGGGAAGTGCTTTTCAGGTGGATTTTTATATAATCCTTTAAGCCTTCAACGTAAACCACGTCGGCCAACGTAATTTTTAAAAGGCTATAATCAACATTTACAAAAAAATAACCAGGCTGAGATGAAACACCTGTAGTTTTTTGCTGCTTTTTTAAATCAAATAATTGTTTTGCTTTATTGCAGGCCTTTACAAACCGATCAAAGGATACCGGCTTTACGAGGTAATCTGTAACGTCGAGATTAAATCCTTCCAACGCATATTTTTCATAAGCCGTTATCAGGATTATCATTGGCGGGGTGGGCATTGATTGTATGAATTGCAACCCGGTAAGCCCCGGCATTTGAATATCAAGAAATAAAAGATCAATGCTTTCCTGCTGCATTACTTTCATTGCCTCCATTGCATTATCACAGGCCGCCACCAGTTTCAGAAAAGGTATTTTGCTGATGTTGTCCTCAAGCAGTTCCAGGGCTAAAGGCTCATCATCTATCGCAAGGCAACGTATCATTCGGTAATATTTATTTTCAGCGAAACTGCAAATATGCTATTCTCTTTAGTGATGTAAAGTTCATGCCTGGAAGGATGAAGCAGTTCCAGTCTTCTCTTCACATTGGCCAGGCCTATACCACTTGCCTTATCCTTTATTTCATTAGAAGACGCATCATACCTATTGGTTACACTAAAGTAAAGAATATTGTTTTTAGCCTTCATATCGATATTAATATAGGCGTTTTCTATCATACCTGTTCCGTGCTTAAAAGCATTTTCAACAAAAGGAATTAAAAGCATTGGCTCTATGTTATAATTTTTATCTGATGGAAATATATTGGTATTAATAGTAACTTTTTTCCCGTAACGCTGTTGCTGAAGATCTATGTAACTCTGAAGGTATTCGATCTCTTTTTCTATTGGCACTTTTTCTTCATCAGTTTCATAAAGCATATAACGCATCAGCGATGAAAGTTTTATGAGAGAGGGCTCCAGAAGGTCAGATTTTTTACGTGCAAGTGCCACCATATTATTTAGCACATTGAACATAAAGTGCGGGCTCACCTGTGACCGAAGCAATGACAATTCCGTCTTGAGATTTTCATTCTCCTTCTCTTTTGCCAGGTTATCAGCAATAATTTTATCCCGTATGGTTTTGTAAGCAGTGCTGCAGGATAATATGAAGAGAAAAATAAAGGTGCTAAAGAAAACATGTGTGTCCCAGGTAAAATGCTGGCTGGTAAGAAATGTCTTTCTCAATATTCCAACAGTTACTACATAACAGGCAAATGAAACTAAGATCAATAATGTATAAAGTGTATATTTTTTCTTGTAAAGCAGCCGGGGAATTAGCAGCCCTGCATTGAGATAGAAAAATAAAATGATCAGGATGTCACTTACCACAGTTATCATAAAAGTACTAACGGCGGAGTCCTGTGGTTCGGGCGGCTTGCCATGGTCGGGATTATACGAAGGCCGCAGCAGATAGGGAAGCGAAAATAATAAGATCCAGACAAGAGCATGAATAAGTACAGCTATCCATTTTTTTGCATACCAATCTTTTTTCATCATACCAAATTAACAATAACAAATGTATAATAACCGCTTCTAAATAAATGTTGCGACGAACGGGGCAATTTCAGCGACATCGCTATGGACTAAAAATTTTAAGATGATTTGTTCGGCATAAAGCTTCGCTACAAATGAAGCGATATCGGCATGCATGCAAAATGATTTTTGCAATTATAGTTTCTAAATAAAATATCAATTCATATTGGTGAAAGAAAACACGCCCATAAAATCACTGGTAAAGTCAAAAACAGTAAAATTTTCCCCTATTTTGAAAAGCTTTTTAGCTGGGGAATTAAGCACTCGGCGAATAACGTAGATCTCGATAAAAAATATCCTGTGGAAGAATCAGACGGATATTGCAGAAAATGAAAACTTGCAAAAAATGAAAACCCGATCTAAAGCAATAATTTTTCCCGGCAATATTGATTTTAGACTAAAGAAAAATCTATCGTTCTTTTTTCACGTTGGCTTTGCATTGCCAGCTCGATGATGCGTACATTATTTCTAGCCTGTTCCGGTGTAACAATAAGTTCTTCTCCACCCGAGATTGCATTATAAATATTTTGGTAAAACCCCGCGTAGTTTCCTTTTTTACTTTCAACCTTCCCAACAATATGCTGCCCATTTACATCCGTATTTACTGTACCCCACAGATCAACAGGTTCTACTCCCCAGTTGTCTTTTGTGGCCGGAGTAAATCCAGCTTTCAATGCTTCTTCCTGAACATCCATCCCATACTTTACAAAAGATCCGTTGGTACCAGAAAGTATAAATCGTGGTAGTGGCTCTCTTACAAGCATTCCCGCTTTTATAGAAGCTTTTATGCCCGGGTAATGAAGAATTACTTCAAAATTATCAATCGCCATCGCGCCTTTTCTCTGGATTCGCAAGTCAGCGCTAACTGAATCGGGTAGCCCAAACAATACCTGCACCTGGTCAATAAGATGTGAACCAAGGTCGTACAATATCCCCGTTCCGGGAGCGTCTTCTTCGCGCCATGCGCCTGGCCGCAGGAAGTTTCTGAAGCGATCGTAGCGGCTTTCAAATTCAACGATGTCGCCCAGCAAGTCATTCTCAACTATTTCCTCAAGGGTATAAAAATCACTATCAAAGCGCCTACTATGGTAAACCGATAATACGAGGTTGCTTGCATTCGCCGTTGCAATAATTTCATCCGCCTCAGAGGTCGTTATGGTAAATGGCTTATCCACTACTACATGCTTACCTGCTTTTAAAGCCTGTATTGCGAGTGAATGATGCGATGTATTGGGTGTAGTGATAACAATAAGATCAATATTTTTATCATTAAATATTTCTTCAGAAGTTCCTACAATTTTAGCCTGCGGATATCTTCTTTTAGCTACAGCAACTTGTCCGGGTTTAACTGCTCTTATTTTTGCGAGCTCCATACCTTTTATAGTCGTTAACAATGGGGCGTGAAATATTTGGCCGCCCACGCCGAATCCAATTAGGCCAACCTTAATAATTTTATCCATATTTAATTTTTACGAAATTGGCAATAAAGCGATAATGCGGATGCTTCAATCTAATAGATAAAAATAATTAAATAAATCCTAAGCGACCGGCGTCGTTATCATCCTTTCTATTCCTTCTTAATGCACCCTTTGCCGGCACCCCGAAGCATTATGTCATTTTAGATAATACTATCTAAAAGTTTTATTGGGTGCATTTCAAATTTTCGTTTTCATAAATGCGTAAATTAGAGAAACCAAAACCATCCACCATGACCAGGTCTGAATATCTTGATTTAGCCTCCCAACGTTATGATAAGTTCAGGGAATTAAATAAAATAGACAACTTTTATGACTATGAAGTGGAGTTTGTAAAAATTTTAAATGATTTAGGGCGAGAAATTTTAGAAAAAAATTTAAGCACGCTTGTTAAGGACAAGCGTAAAAAAAAACCTCACGACCTTAGGTCAGGTGACGATTAACAACAGCCATGAGTTTAGTACAGGCAAAAATGGGTTTCAGATAAGCCCCAGGATGCAGGAGTTAATGGTGTATGCAGGGCAGTTGGACAGTTATGAAAAGTGCAATGAAGTTATTGAAGAATTTACTGGCGTAGCGGTAAGCACTACACAGGTATTTCGTGTTACAGATTTATATGGATCCGAAGTAGGAAAAACGGTCAATGAACAGCCGACATTAACAGAACTAAATAAACAAGAAGCGTTATATGTTGAGGCAGATGGCTCTATGCTTTTAACCAGGGAGGAAGGATGGAAGGAAGTAAAAGTAGGCAGGTTTTTTAAGAGCAGCAGTTGTATACATGCAGGTCAAAAGAAAGGCTGGATAAGCAATTCGCAATATGTAGCTCAGTTAGGGACGAGTAAGGATTTTACCAAAATAATGGATGATTTAATTGAGGCATACGATGATTTGAAAAACCGTCTCATTTTTATTTCAGATGGAGCGACATGGATAAAGAACTGGGTTGCCGATGCTTTTCCTGATGCCGTTTGCATATTGGATTACTATCATGTGTGTGAACATTTACATGCATTTACAAGCTGGTATTTTACGGATAAAAATAAAGAGCAGGCGTGGGTAAAAAAGCAGAAAGGACTACTGTTGCAAAGTAAAGTGGGTAGCGTTATTAAAAATATTAAACAGTTGGGAAACAAATCCAAAGAAGCTCAAAATTTATTAGCTTATTACCAGACCAACAAGAACGAATGGATTACAAAAGGTATCAACAAATTGGATGTGGCATAATTGGCTCCGGTGCAATTGAAGCTGCTCATCGTACAGTTGTACAAAAAAGAATGAAACAATCAGGACAGCGATGGAGTATGGAAGGGGCACAAAATATGTTGAACCTAAGGGTAACCCGGAAAAATTTACAGTGGCCTAAAATTATTGAATTAACTAAGTCAGAATTTAAAACCGCAGCCTAAAAACGAAAATTTGAAATGCACCCGTTTTATTGTTTACATAGATTATTTTATTAAATTGAACAAAACCAGAACTATGTTTACGAATTGCTATAAATCTCCCACGCTGCTATGCATCTACTTACTATTCTGCATTTCGGTAAAAAGCCAGGATATTTTACAGAACAGGTTAGATTCTTTTTCGGCTAAACTAATTATAAATATCAGGGCTCAGTCGAGGCCACGGGCTCTACTCAATACGGATAAATCAATCTTTAAAGCCGGTGAAACAATCTGGTTTAATGCGTTGCTCTTAAATTCAGTTTCGCAAAAAGTAAGCACGCAAGATAAATACCTGTTTGTAGATCTTGTAAATGAAAATGATAAGGTTTTAAAAATAGTAATACTGGATGCTGCTCATCAGCAATTAAGCTCAAGTATTATTTTGCCGGATTCTATTTCTACAGGTTATTACTGGCTTCGCGCCTATACAAGAAAAATGACGAAAGTTGACAGTAATTATTGCGCTATAAATTCTATTTATATTTTCAATCCCAATGCTAACACCACTAAAACAAAAGCTTCCCGTCAAATTGAAGATCAAAAGAAACCTGCGATCTCAATGGATTTTTTTCCTGAAGGAGGTTCACTTATTACAGGCGCTAATTCAACTGTCGCTTTTTATATACACGATCAGGCAGGAAGGCCTGTAAAAACAGAAGGTATCATTAAAGATAACCGGGACTCTATTACGACTACTTTTTCATCTGGTAATAATGGCTTGGGGAAATTTTCATTTTTTCCTTCGCGGTATCGTAAATATGAAGCTCTTCTAAAACAAGGTGAGATGGAATTAAGTTATCCGTTGCCTGGTTTCAATTTTAAAGCAGCACAGATATCTGTAACAACCCCGGCAGCAGGTGCGCATCTTATAAGAGTATTGCTGGAAGATTCTATTTATTCGAATGATTTCGTCTCTTATGTTGCAGGAATTTCTAAAGACAGCCTTTGCTTTGCGAGTATAGGCCGCGGGCAATATGAAGTTTCCGTTCCCGATCAAAAACTCCCGGAAGGAGTTACCACTTTTTATTTATTTGACAACAACTTTAAATTATTAAGCGAAAGAAGCATTTACTTAAAAGGAAATAATTTACTCATAAATGCAGTAATAGATAAACCTGCGTATGGTAAAAGAAAAAAGGTAACATTCAACGTTTCAGTAACTGATAAAAACAAGCAACCGGTATCGGCATTATTTTCAATAGCTGTCGCAGATTCCCTGTTTTCCGCTCCATCAGATGTGTGCGGCCCATTATATTTTAGCAAAATAATTAAACACAGAAATATAGATAACGTGTCTTTAGCCCCTCTGCAATGCTTACCGGACGAAGAGATAGATTTATTAATGCTCTTAAAAAATGGAACATTTCAAAATATCGCTAATACTGAATCATCCAATACAGATACTATGTATGTGGATAGCCTTCTTTACATAGGAGGCGTTGTGGTGAATGAAAAAAGTGAGCCCTTAGCTAATAAAATGGTAACGCTGCTTTCTAAAAGTGGAAACGGGATCTATGCCGCTGACACCACGGATTTTAATGGAAGATTTTATTTCCCGGTCGGTGATTATGCTGACAGTACTCAATTTCACATAACTGCAAAAAGTATAAATGAAAAAAATCAGCGAATGACGATTATACCGAATGAAATAAGTTTTCCTTCTTTTAAAACGCCTGGCACTTTGAAAGAACGTGTGCCGGAAGAAAATTCTATCACCAGGTATATTAAATCTTATACTGCTTACGAGGCGAAGCCGCAGGAAAAAAAGCTACCTGAAGTAAATGTAAATGCAAAAAAATCTGTCAATTATGATGTGTCAAAAAGAATAAGCACATACTCGTCCATTATTACCTCTGATGATATACCTGAAGGAACCAATGTTGGAACCGCAGTATTGGGCGTAGCCGGCATGCATTTACTAAACGGGTTTCTTGTCGTTAACGGCCTCACTGCTTTAAAAGCGCCGGACATAACTTCGGAACCACTATTATTAGTCGATGGCAACCAGATTTCTTTATCTGGCGGGGCGACGAGCAACAGCGGCAGCCCAACAATTGGATACCTTAATGGACTCAATAGCAGGGAAATTGACTTTATCGAAATTCTTAAAGGACCTGAGGCCGCTAATTATGGACTGCGTGGGGGTAACGGCGTTATACTAGTCAACACAGCAAGATTTCGAAAAGATGTGGCAAAAAACGCGGATGGTAACGTTAATATTTATTATGCCAAAGGCATTTCAATACCTGCTATTTTTCCTTCGGTAAATTACGATGATAAAAAGCAGGCAGCCAACGACAATACTGATTACAGGTCAACAATTTTTTGGGAGGGCGGTGTTTTAAGTGATCCTTCCAGCAATACAAGTTTAAGCTTTTTTACCGGTGATATTCCAGCCACTTACCGGGTGGTTATTTCAGGCATTACGGTGCATGGTAACATAGTTTATAAAACGATTACTTTTAATAATAAGTAGCTAATAGGGCTTCCTGTAAAGGCTAAGTATTGCTGCATTTCATTCTTGCGCTGTAAAAGAAACAAAGCCGTTTTCAGTAAACAATTACAACCGAAGCCCTTCTTGAGTAAGGTATCTCAGTTTTTAAGAATAAGAAAGACAAAATACCTGTTCTGTATTCCGCCTTTACAAAATCCGTGTCGATATTTTCCGGCAGCAAAAGTTGATGGGTGAAACATTCATAGTTAAAAGCATGCTTTTGATAATTTTCATTCTCAACTCCATTAGGTTTAATATGCAGCGCCGAGATGGAAAGATAACCTTGCTTGGTAATGTTTACATAAAAGTCTTCCCTTTCCAGCCCTGGAACTGCCAGGTCGATTCTATAATATTCGGAAGTTTCGCAGATATTGCAATCGGGTTTATTTGCTCCTTCGTGAGGTTTGGAAAGTTCCTCAGCGAACGATTCGAATTTGAGATTAATCGGCGTATACTCCCCCGGGTAAGCTGAAATAGCCTGGCGGTCTGAATTTAAAATTAGCATAACAATTGGATTTTAAGGGTTAACTAAAAAAATGTGTTATAATTATTAATTACAAAAGCGTCTCATGTATCAAATAGTAACCACTGCTTTTTTTAAATCCGAAATAGCTATTTAATGATAATCTTCTATCAAAGCAATGGTCCCGTAATTCTTGAGCAATCCTTCATCAATTAATTCAACATCGCCGCCGCTTTCTAGCACTTTTTTTATGATATCATCTAAGTCATCTTTCATAAAAAAAACTTCATTGCCGGATGCATCAGTCCTTGAGAATAGTTCAAAAGGTTTTGATGCCTGAGAATGAGTTAGCAATTTCTTTTCAACAATAAGCAAGCCTCCGTTATTTTGCCGGACAGCTTTCAATATTTCTTCTAAGTCCGTTTTAAGTTTGTTATTCGATTTTGCTGTGTCAACCTGCTTCAATAAGTGTTGTTGTTTTAGTTTGTCCCAGCGGGATGCAATATGCTCCATTAAAAAACACAATTCAGTCTCAGTCGCTTTTTCATAATTTCCATGAATAAACTGTATTATGTTTCTATCATTTTTAGTTATGCCTTTGAAATGAGTCAACAACTTTTGATGCCCTAAAACAAATACAGGAAGCTGGTATGAATTCAAAATGATTGAAAGGCCGCGGTCCATTTGATATAAAAAATTCTCTATAATGAATTTCTTTTGATAATCATCAACAAAAGAACCAGCTATTTTCTCTGTAGTATTATTAACCTGCGCATCACCTATTGTATTGGATTTAATCAATTTTAATTGTTTATCAATACTCAAATACATTTTGGAAAAAGTATCACCCAACAGCAGAAGGAGGCATTCTCTTTTTTCTTTTTTAAAGTACGCGAGATCGCTGACTTTAAATGCCGGATCAATTAAAATTTTCTCTTCCATCTCGACTTCCAGGTAAAAGGCTTTCTCTACTACCGGCGATACAAAAATGGCAACACTTTTCTTAGATGAATTATAATTAAGATTGGAAAATAAATTTTTTAACTTAAGAATTACAGGAATCGCTTTTTCGGAAGTGTAATGGGTAGCCAACATTGCTTCCAATTTAGCCATGATATTTTTTAGCTGGTACTCTAAATTTTTCTTTGATGTTATTACAGGTGTAAAAGGCATAATGATAGAAACAGCAGGTAGGTATTTTACTGTTGTAATTTCTTCAAGCCTGGGGGTAGATTTTAAGAGATACATTGAAGACAATTTATTTAAAGTAATGCCGGTTAAAATAGCAACCAACACTTATGATATAAACTTGGTTTGTATACGCTCCTTCACCAATGCTTTAAGTTTCACGGGGGATTAAAACTATACAACTATGTGATAAAATCAAAAGTAAACATACGTCAATAGCAATCTTTTATTTACGCGACCAACGATCGTAATTCATGCAAAGAAATAATCGTATGTCTTCGTTATGCCCTCGGAAAATACTGCAATAAGTTATCATTATGATATAAACAAAGCTTGTATTTACGCAGAAAGCAAAAAATAAAAAGAAGGATAACTTATGTCTCAATATAGCCGTTTGATTAATTAACAATCACTCGCGGCTTTTCCAATTAAAGCGAATCGCTTTCTGACAAATTAGTTTCGCAGCAAAAGTAAACTTCCTCTGTTTTTCCATATTCCTTTAAACAATAAAAAATTCTCTAATAATTATGCCTTACATTCAAATTTGTTATGCGGCATTAGGTTCTGATAGCAGCGAGTTTTCTATTACTTTCAAAAGCTTATGCGCAGTTAAGTACACCACCTCTTTCTTTTCAATTAGGCCTTCCGCAGGATCATTGTAACGACCACTATTCGAAAGTGGGCACAGGTTTATTATTAGTTTGCGTCCGCAAATCTTCATACATCTTTTATAGATGCATTTTAATGCAGAAATAAAATTCAGGAAACACTATCCGGGGGAATTACTGCAGCATCATGCCGTACAACATTTTTTAAATACTCTTCACGTACAATACTGGCAGTTTTATGTTCGCCGGTGTGGCTCCATCCCGGAGGCATCATAATGTATAAAAATTTATTTTTCCAACCAGGTGCTTTTTTAACATCACGAAACAAAGCTGCAAATTCGCCAAAGTACATGTCCGGGAAATTATTCGGGTTCATCTTTCTTGTGATACCATACTCCACCGGGATTTCTTTTTTTTCATCTACATACGTTTTGAAAACTTTATCCCAAATGTTAAGCAGGTTACAAAAATTCATATCCATATAAAAAGGATTTCTTGCATGGTGAACGCGATGGTGTGACGGTGTTAAAATAATATGGTTCAAAAAACCAAGTCGTGCATCTTTTAAAAGATTTTCACCTACATGAATAAATGCGCCCCATGTGCCATCTATAAACATTATAAAAAATAAAAGGACAGGGTTCACACCGAGCAGAATACAAATAGAAGTGCGCACTACACCCGCATAAGGCGCCTCAAGAAAAAAGTGAGCATAAGTAACAGAAAGGTTCATCGTTTGCGGAGCGTGGTGCGTGGAGTGCAGGCACCAAAGCAGCCGTATCTTATGCGCAAGATAATGGTATACAAAGTGAGAAAGCTCCCATACCACGTATCCATATATAAGCCAGTACCAGGTAAAAGTTGTTTTAATAATTGCATATTTTTCAAAAAAGCCAATACAAAATGCAACGGCGGCAATTGAAATAAAACTGCCAATAAACCTGTTCAATACATAAGTAAAGAACTGCACCTTGTAATCAATTACACGAAACCTTTTATAAAACGCAGCGCGAATAATTTCAATAATCAGCAAAAATGGAATTAAAGGACCAATGGCACCCTGCACACCTTGCAAACTATGTAATGAACTATAGTCGCCGGACTTATACATTTCAATCCATGCATTGATACCGAGAAAACCAGCAAGCTCATCGTACAAAATTGAAAAAATGTTTAGTATCGCAATCATAGTGAAAATCGTAAACTTTGTATGAAAGTGAGAACACTTATTTCAAATCTAATGCATTCCCGCTAACAAAAATATCATTGCTGTATTCATTTGGGCCGAGACTTAAATTAATAGAATGCTCCCGAAAACAGCAGAGGTTACCCGAACGAACAAACGCATTTTTGTGCAAAAAAGAGCTGCAAAAAATACAGGTTATAAATCTTACAGCCTTTGCAAAAATGACTACTTCAATTTAGCCACCTGGTCGTGATAATATTGTACTGTTTCAATTACATCCGGTAAGCTATGGTACCAGTTTGATTCATGCTCAATTGAAAACATTCCTTTGAAATTCTGACGCTTCAATTCCTGGAATATAGCAGGAAAATTAATTACACCTTTTCCTACAATTGTATCCGGAGCCTGCGTGTCGTTAAATTTAGTAATGTCTTTTAAATGGACTCCATATACATGCCCTTCAAGTTTCTTAAGGCAATCAACGGGATCGAGGCCGTTACGTGCCCAATGGCCCACATCGGCACATGAGCCAATATTAGGATGGCCCTGAACTGCTGCCAGGACTGAATCAGGACTCCAGAAATCATTCGGTCTTGGATGATCATGAATAGCTATTTTTATTCCGTAAGCACCTGCAAGGCTATCGCTCAGATCCCAAAACTTTTTTTGCGGCTCTGCAGTTATATAACTAAGTCCGAACTCTTTCGCAAGGTCAAAAGCCCGCTTCCATTCTTCACTTGAATTGGGAGATATTACACCCATTGCAACTATGCTGATACCTTTTGATTGAAGCATTTGTTTTAGCTTGGCTTTACTATCGTCGGACATGCGAATTCCAAAACTATCTTTCAGTCCTTCGCCCAAAGGCTGGCCCCAGAATGCCTCCACATATGTTATACCGGCGCTGTCAACTTTATCAAGCGCCTGTGCAAACGTGAACATCCTAAAGGTCCACATTTGTACACCTATTTTCCAATCATCAGTAACATTATTTGCAGGGGCGGTTGTGGTTGCAGTTGAATCCGCATCCGATGTTTTTTCAGTAGTTGTTGTATTGCATTGAATCAACATTGTAATACAAATGAAACTAAGACAAGCAAAAGCAATTTTTTTCATTTCATGGTTTTTTAAATTGATGGAAGATTCGGCAATATACAGCAGAAAAGTATTTACACAAGATGCTTTTTTTACCTGTCAAAATCCACTTTTAGAACCTCACTTCCCCATTTAAGTAATAACTTACTTTACCTACTTCTTCTGTATTTTCTAAAAAAAATAAAAAATGCTTCATGAACTTACACAAGGCGCTCCTCCTTTCGATATTCTTATTTTTTTGTGTTTGTTGTAAAGCCTCGCAAACTGGCTCCCTGGCAACGATACATCCGACTAACGGGTACGGAGCTGACAGCTTACCAATCACTTGCGCTAATAGTATAGAGATTGAAAAAATAATCGACGATGCAATTTCATTGGGCGCACCTATATACAACGAGGGTTTGCACATGGCATGCTATCGCATCTACGAGTGGGCGGCTTACAAAATTATTTATGTGTACGGTGTAACCTGTAAAAATGTGGAAAGCATTTTGAAAACGGCCATTGAAAAATCACACGGTGATTATTCTGATACTGAAAAAGCCTGGATGATGCGTGCAGCATTTGATAAAATATTGGGAGTACCTACCCAAACCAAAGACCCTGAAAAAGAATCTTTATTAAAAAAAGGGTAAATATATTTTCTCACTTAGCCGTTGACGCTATTTGCAGCAAGGCTTTTGAAACCTTTCAGGAAGGAATATATATTGGTCAATGTTTCCGGGTTTGCTTACAGCTATAAGATCATGTTTTTTAAAATCATAGTTCTAATACAAGAACCAAAATCATTTACAAGAACTAATCTGTACATTGATAAAAAATCCGATCAATAATTTTTTATAATAAACTTAAGTCCTCCGCTGGAGAGTACTTGCGATCCCGTTTTCATCATTCCACCATATTCTTTCCGGTCAAAAGATGAGTAATAAGTAAATAAATTCCTATCCACATTTTTTACTTTACCCCTATATGCTTTGTCATCAATGGATCCATAGTATGCCAACCTTGTGCTTCCCGCAGATTTTATTTTTCCTTTGTAAGACTGATCCTCAAAGGAACTATAATAAGTAAAAGTAACAGGGCCGGCGCTTTTAATATTTCCCCGAAAGGCCATATCATCATAATCCCGGTAATAGTCGAGAATATT
This sequence comes from Ginsengibacter sp., assembly GCA_040007435.1. GTDB lineage: Bacteria > Bacteroidota > Bacteroidia > Chitinophagales > Chitinophagaceae > Ginsengibacter. The sequence goes on from JBDTUZ010000011.1 coordinate 108,800, forward strand.
CGGCCCGATGGATTTCACTTTCCCTTTCAATGCCTCATTATCTGCAGACGTATAGTATGTAAGTAATGTTCTTCCAATATATTTTACCTTACCACGGTACGCTTCATTATCGGCATCAGGATAATATTCTTCTCTACCCATATACTTTTCCAGACTTGGGTAAATGCCCGTCACAGGCGAAGTATATTCTGTTCCCCAATCTATAATTTTTCCATCTTTACTCATGTTAACAACAATACTTCCGTCCACTAAAAAAGTAATGATGTCGTTGTTGCCCCTGTTATCTATAGTGACCTGAGCAAGGTTTTGCGCAAACGCCGGAGTAATTAAAAAAGTAAGAATTAATCCTAAATAAATTTTAGCCATATTTTTTTATGAATTCAACAAATCAATAGCTTGATAATGCTCTGTTCAAAAGATTTTCTGATTCAAATATATCAGATTGTTTTTCTGATTCCAACTGTATTGGCTTTGTTTTAATTTTTCATTAAAGAATAGGTGGAGTTAATAACTATCTGCGTTTTCAGCCCCATGATATTTGTTGTGAATCATTTTTTATATATAATGTAACTTTATCGCAAATCTTGTTATGAAATATTTTATCCAATCAATTCTCATTTTAATTGTTGCAACCTGTATATCATGTAATAATGAAAAGCAACAATCTTTATCAACATCTGCGATCGATAGTAGCCTTACCTTACCGGATGGCTTTTCAGCCTCTATATTTGCGGACAGCCTCGGAAGCGCCCGGCACATGGCTTTCAGCAGCAACGGTGATATGTATGTGCGGCTTGCCGGCCTTAAAAATGGTCACGGTATTGTTCGTTTAAGAGACACAAATAAGGATGGTGTTGCTGACAGTATCTCAGGCTTCGGTGCCTTCGGAGGTACGGGTGTCGGCATCAGCAATGGTTATTTATATGCTTCGTCCAATGATGATGTGTATCGTTATAAACTTGCACCAGACGGGACCCCGGATACCTCTTCTACGGAAATGATAATAACCGGCCTCATAAATAAAGGGCAGCATTCAGCAAAAGCAATCACACTGGATGGTGCAGGAAATATTTATGTAGTTGTGGGGGCGCCTTCTAATTCATGTCAGACAGATGACAGGCAGCCAGGCTCACCTGGAATGAACCCATGCCCGATCCTGGATTCTGCGGGTGGCGTATGGCAATTTAAAGATGATAAGCCAAACCAGCATTATGCAGATGGTGTGCGCTATTGTACAGGCATCCGTAATATTGTTGCTATGGATTGGAATAGTGGGGCGAATGGCCTTTATGCAGTTCAGCATGGCCGAGATGACCTGGATCGCTTGTTCCCCAAATTATATACGGAGTCGCAAAGAGTGCAACTGCCCGCGGAAGAAATGTTACAGATTGCAAAAGGCGACGATTTCGGCTGGCCTTATTGTTATTACGACGGCCAGCAAAAACTAAAAGTGCAATCACCCGAATATGGCGGAGATGGAAAGAAAATCGGTGATTGCGGCACGAAGAAAAATCCAATCTACGCTTTTCCTGCACACTGGGCTCCTGATGGATTATTATTTTACACCGGCAACCAGTTTCCGGAAAAATATAAGAATGGAGCCTTTATCGCTTTCCATGGCTCCTGGAACCGCGCACCGGAGGAACAGGGCGGTTATTCTGTTGTCTTTCTTCCTTTTAAAAATGGAATGCCCAGCGGCGAGTATGAAGTCTTCGCCGACGGCTTTGCGGGTGCCAAAAAAAATCCGAACGAAGCTGCGCATCGCCCCTGTGGCCTAACACAGGATGCTGATGGCTCTCTATATATATCTGATGACCAGAATGGCCGCATCTGGAAAGTGAGCTACAACAAAAAATAATGAATAGCCTACACGTGTATTTCCGGTAGACTTTTATTTAATAATTGCATCGCCTTGTGACACAGAAACACAAGGCGATTTTTTTATGGTGCAACTGAACCAGCAGTAATAGAACCAATAGGCGTTAATTCCACTTTTCTGAATTCTACTTCAGAACCTTCTGCCTGCAAAGCAATTTTTCCATGATCGGCAGTGCAATCATATCCTGAATTTACAAGATCTCCGTTTTCCCAGACTTTTATAGATGAGCCAACACATTCTATGATCATAGTGTTCCATTCGCCTAAAGGTTTTTCTGAGCTATCCGTTAAGTTTTTTATTCTTCTTTCTTTCCCTTCTGTAATGCCCCATTTATCTTTTGGACCTCGTCTCGATTCCATATCATCCACTTTTATATCTTCTACAATGCACCAAAAATCGCCTGCATCGCCATGCTGCATCTGGCATTCAATTGATTTAGGGAACATTTTATAAAGTGCCCTTGGAGTAGAAGCATTCACCAGCACACCGCAGTTTCCTGGCTTGCCTGCAAAACGGTATTCGACGCGAAGCCTGTAATTACTATACTCTTTATCTGTTATAAGATGGCCCTGTGGTGTGCCGAGACTTACCAGTAAATTATTGCGAATAATGAACGGATTTATTGCAGCAGCATTCGTGTCCATTTCCGGCACGTCTACATGCCACCCAATTAAATCTTTCCCGTTAAATAATTCAACTTCTTTGACCTTATTACATGTATTAACCATTACGGAAAGCAGCGAAACTGCTATTAGTATCAATTTCATTTTTGTGTATTTATATTATTCCCGGACTATTGTTTCATAAACCTTCTTCAATATGCAATAATATAATTTCTGCGGAACAATTTATTGGCCCAAAATAAATCGCCTTTAGTTTTGCTGTTTATATTTCTTAGGCTTACATTGTTGCATAAAAAAATAAGTTTTATGAAACGATTCGCTTTATTAGTATTCTTATCTATAGGTGTTGCAGCAAATGCACAACAAAAAGTAATTCCGTTATATAGTGGCGCAGCGCCAGGCTCCGAAAACTGGAACTGGAGTGAAGCGGAGAATGACCACAATTTGTTCAATACAAAAGTGGTGTACAATGTTACAAAGCCTTCACTTACTGTATTTACGCCGGATGCCTCGGTTGCAAATGGAACAGCGGTAGTCATTTGTCCCGGCGGTGGTTTTCACACGCTTTCTATAAACAGCGAGGGCAATGATGTGGCAAAATGGCTGGTGGCGAAAGGTGTTACTTGTTTTGTTTTAAAATACCGTCTCGTGCACAGTGTGACAGACGATCCGGTTAAAGAACTCATGGCCATCCTGGGGAAGCCTGAATTTGCCGACGATATTAAAACCATAATACCACTGGCTGTCGCCGATGGCAAAGCCGCCATTACATACGTACGTTCGCACGCTGCCGAATACAATATCAAACCGGACCAGGTTGGCATCATCGGCTTTTCGGCGGGCGGTACAGTCTCCGGCGCGGCGGCGTATAATTATACAACAGAAAACCGGCCTGATTTTGTTGGATGCATTTACGGTGCGGTGCCTTCTGACTTGCAAGGCACTATCACCAGCGATGCCCCGCCCATGTTCATAGCCGCTGCTTCAGACGACCAGCTTGGGCTTGCACCACGCAGCATTGAAATTTACAATAAGTGGCTGGAAGCAAAGCGCCCCGTCGAGTTGCACATGTATGTAAAAGGTGGCCACGGCTTTGGTATGCGTACACAAAATATTCCCACAGATACGTGGATCGATCGCTTCGGAGATTGGCTTGCAACAGAAGGCTTTATTAAACCACTAACGGCAACCTCGTCGTCGAAATCTACTTCCCAGATTGAAGAAAATAAAAGAAAGCAGGACGAGCAATTACATAATGACTGGGCAAACCTGAAGCGCTACGGACAGGCCAATGATAATCTGAAAACTTCCGGAGGTAGGCGTGTGGTCTTTATGGGTAATTCTATTACCGATGCATGGATAAGATATGATTCCACTTTTTTTGCTGACAATAATTACATTGATCGTGGTATAAGTGGCCAGACAACCCCGCAAATGTTAGTACGCTTTCGCCCCGATGTGATTGATCTTAAACCTGCGGCGGTTGTGATACTTGCAGGTATAAACGATATCGCCCAAAACACCGGGCCTATGACACTTGAGCAAACGTACGGCAACATTGTTTCTATGGCCCAGCTTGCTAAAGCAAGCAACATCCGCGTGGTGATTTCCTCTGTATTGCCGGCATTTGATTTTCCGTGGCATCCGGGGCTGGCACCAGCCGACAAAGTGGTAAAGCTTAACAGTATGCTTAAGGATTTTGCTAGTAAAAATGGAATCGTTTATCTCGATTATTTCTCAGCAATGGCAGATGAGAGAAAAGGCTTGCCCAAATCACTTTCAGGAGATGGTATTCATCCTAATCTCGCAGGATACAAAATTATGGAGCCAATGGCAATGAAAGCTATAGCGGAAGCTTTGAAGCGGAAGTGAGTTTATGATGTTACCTATATAAGCAAGTCTTATTTGAACCAGCAATTAATTTTGGGGGTACAAAAACTTGTATTCGAAAGCCAGCTAAAAATAAAGGCTACTCAAATGACTGAAGAGATCAATCAACCATTACCAAAGACATACATTGCTATAGATGAATTGACCAGATCGTCTGGCTTTACTATGGCATCCGATGTGCTTACGGGTTCTTTACTCAGAACACTTGCCGCGTCTAAACCATCAGGTAAGTTTCTTGAGCTAGGCACAGGAACCGGCCTTTCAACATCATGGATACTTGATGGAATGGATGATGACTCTACATTAATTTCGATAGACAATGATCCTTTGTTTTTGGAAATTGCAAAGAGTACACTTGCAGATGACAATAGGTTAGAGTTAATACTTGCCGACGGCGATAAATGGATAGAAGAAAACAGGGATCAGAAATTCGATTACATTTTTGCAGACACCTGGCATGGAAAATATTTACTTTTAGATGAAGTGTTAGCCATGTTAAATAAGGAAGGATTTTATATAATTGACGATATGCTGCCTCAACCTAACTGGCCGGAAGGGCACCAGGAAAAAGCCACTAACTTAATTGCATACCTTGGTAAAAGAAAAGATCTGTTGCTAACAAAGCAGGTATGGACAACAGGGATCATAGTTGCGGTAAAAAAATAGGCTTGGCGTTTAGCACTTACACAGTTTTTTCTAAAAAAAGGCATTTGTAACTGCTAATTTCATTGTGAAAAATCTTTGCCGGACTGCAATTTTAATAATCTGTTACAACAATCAAATTAAGATTAATTAAATGCAGGCTGTTTGACGGATTTTTAAGAAATTTGTAGTTCTACTAAAAATTACAAAATGAACTCTAATTCCAGTACGTTATTCGATAAAGTTTGGGACTCGCACGTTGTTCGCAAAATTGAAGATGGCCCCGATGTTTTTTTTATCGATCGCCATTTCATTCACGAGGTAACAAGCCCGGTGGCGTTTGGCGGTTTGGAAAGCAGGCATTTGAAAGTAATGTTTGCAGATAAAACGTTTGCAACAGCCGATCACAATACGCCTACTATCAATCAACACATGCCGGTGAAAGATCCCCTTTCTGCTAATCAATTGAGAGCACTCGAAACCAACTCCGCCAAATATGGTATTTCTCATTGGGGATTGGGCAATCCTAAAAACGGGATTGTGCACGTAGTTGGCCCGGAAAATGGAATTACGCTTCCCGGCATGACCATTGTTTGCGGGGATTCACACACATCAACACACGGAGCATTTGGCGCAATCGCATTTGGTATTGGAACCTCCGAAGTAGAAATGGTGCTTGCATCGCAGTGTATTATGCAGCCCAAACCAAAAAAAATGCGCATAAATGTAAAAGGAAAAATGGGTAAAGGTATTACCGCAAAAGATGTGGTCCTTTATATTATTTCTAAATTAACAGCGGCGGGAGCTACCGGTTATTTTGTTGAATTTGCAGGTGAGGTATTTGAAAATCTGAGCATGGAAGGAAGAATGACCGTTTGTAATATGAGCATTGAAATGGGAGCCCGCGGCGGCATGATTGCTCCGGATGAAACAACTTTTAATTATATCAAAGGAAAAGATAAGGCACCAAAAGGTGAGGCCTGGGATGAGGCATTAGCTTATTGGAAGACATTAAAAACAGATGAAGGTGCAACTTTTGATAAGGAATATAATTTCGACGCGGCTGATATCGAGCCGATGATCACCTTTGGTACCAATCCCGGAATGGGCATGGGCATTAGTAAGCATATTCCTGTTTCAAAAGATACGGTGAGTGGCAATGCGAGTTACGAGAAATCGCTAAACTATATGGGCTTTCATGAAGACGATGCCATGCTCGGCAAGAAAGTTGATTATGTATTTGTTGGCAGTTGTACCAATGGCCGCATAGAAGATTTCCGTGCGTTTGCATCTATCATAAAGGGACGTAAGAAGGCAGAAAATGTTACTGCATGGATTGTTCCGGGATCACACGTAGTTGAACAACAAATAAAAGAAGAAGGTATTTTGGATATATTAACTGAAGCAGGATTTCAATTGCGACAGCCTGGTTGTTCTGCCTGCCTGGCAATGAATGATGATAAAATCCCGGCGGGGAAATATGCGGTGAGTACCAGCAACAGAAACTTTGAGGGAAGGCAAGGACCGGGTGCAAGAACCATGCTGGCAAGCCCACTGGTGGCGGCAGCGGCAGCGGTTACAGGCGTGGTGACGGACCCAAGGGAACTGCTATAGCGATGTAAGATGTATGACTTGCGATATACAATATGAATGACAAACACGATTACTAAATAATCAAATCATGCTGATACTTCATCTCCCTATATTTAGAAGAGAGGGTGAGGTAAGGTTAAACTTAAATAATGGCTTACGATAAATTTACAATATTGAAAAGTTCGGCAGTTCCGATGCCGATTGAAAATGTGGATACGGACCAAATCATACCCGCACGTTTTTTAAAAGCAACTGAAAGAAAAGGTTTTGGAGATAATCTTTTCCGCGACTGGAGATATAATACAGACGAAACACCCAAAAAGGATTTCGTTTTGAATAACCCGGTGTATTCAGGTAAAATCCTTGTGGGTGGCAAAAACTTTGGCAGTGGCAGCAGCCGTGAACATGCAGCCTGGGCCATTTATGACTATGGTTTTCGTTGTGTGGTATCCAGTTTCTTTGCAGATATATTCAAAGGCAATTCTATTAATGTTGGGATTCTTCCTGTGCAGGTGAGCGAAGAATTCCTTATAAATATTTTTAAAGCGATTGAAGCAGACGCCAATGCACAATTCGAAATAAGCCTTCCTGATCAAACTATTACTATCCTGGCAACAGGGGAAGAAGAATTCTTTGACATCAATGGTTATAAAAAACATAACCTGATGAATGGTTTTGATGATATTGATTATTTGCAGGCTATGAAAGAAGACATTCAGTCTTTCGCAGCAAAAAGTATCTATTAATAAGCCATTCAAACAGAACGATGCCCAAGACCCAGCGACATATTGAAATAATGGACACCACACTTCGCGATGGTGAACAAACCAGCGGTGTTTCATTTTCTGCCATAGAAAAATTAACCATTGCCAAACTACTCTTAACGGAATTAAAAGTTGACAGGATTGAAATTGCTTCTGCCCGTGTTTCTGAAGGCGAATTTGATGCAGTAAAAAAAATTACCAGGTGGGCGAAAGCAAACGGCTTATTGCATAAAGTGGAAGTGCTCACTTTTGTGGATGGAGAAGTATCTGTTGAATGGATGATAAAAGCCGGCGCCAAAGTAATGAACCTGCTCACCAAAGGCTCACTCAATCATTTAACCCACCAGCTCAAGAAAAAACCTGAGCAGCATTTTGCTGAAATAGCTGAAGTAATAAAGTTGGGCAAAAAAAAGGGAATCGAGTGCAATGTCTATCTCGAAGACTGGAGCAATGGAATGCGCGATTCCAAAGATTACGTTTTTCAATATCTTGATTTCCTCTCGACCCAACCCGTGAAGCGAATCATGTTGCCTGATACATTGGGTGTATTGACTCCTGAGGAATCGTTTGACTTTGTTTCTGAGATTGTGCACCGCTATCCAAAAGCTCATTTCGATTTTCATGCGCATAATGATTATGATTTAGGAACAGCTAATGTATTGGAAGCCCTGAAAGCCGGGGCGCATGGCATACATCTAACGGTAAACGGTATGGGTGAACGTGCAGGCAATGCTCCTCTTGCAAGTGCCATCGCTGTAATGAATGATTTTTTGCCGGGCTTGAAAACATCTGTATCTGAAAAATCATTGTACGGAGTAAGTAAGTTGGTGGAGACTTTCTCCGGTTTTCGTATTCCCGTAAATAAGCCAATAGTGGGTGAAAATGTATTCACGCAAACAGCCGGCATACACGCCGATGGAGATAAAAAAAATAAACTTTATTTCAGTGACCTGATGCCTGAAAGGTTCGGACGACAGAGAAGATATGCATTGGGTAAAACAAGTGGAAAGGCTAACATTGAAAATAATTTGTCGCAATTAGGTATTCACCTTTCAGATCAGGACCTTAAAAAAGTTACCCAGCGTATTATTGAATTAGGTGATCGCAAGGAAATTGTGACCCAGGCAGATCTGCCTTACATCATCTCTGATGTGCTTGATAGTAATGCCATTGAACAGAAAGTACTCATAGAAAATTATGTGTTGACACATTCAAAGGATTTGAATCCTTCGGTAACCTTACGGATATGCGTAAATGGTGAATCGTTTGAAGAACATGCACAGGGAGATGGCCAGTATGATGCATTTATGAATGCATTGAAAAAAGTGTATAAACAAAAGAAAATAGAATTGCCGCTGCTTACGGATTATGCAGTTCGCATTCCCCCAGGTGGTAATAGTGATGCCTTGTGTGAGACCATTATTACCTGGAGACATAGCGGCAGAGAATTTAAAACACGGGGACTCGACAGTGATCAGACGGTTTCAGCCATTAAGGCAACGCAAAAAATGCTCAATACCATTCAGTACGAATAATTTTTTTACGAAGTTTTTTAAACCAGGAAAGTTTTCTCAGACCCTTTAAAATAAAAACTTTAAATAATCCTTCTTGGTTTTATTGCCCTCTGAAAGTCAGAAAAACATGAAAGCCTGACCTTAATTTTTTAATTAAACTCATCAATAAAAATTTCAATGGCCACAAAACAAATCTTAATCGTTCCAGGTGATGGAATAGGACAGGAAGTAACGGCAGCAGGGAAAAAAGTATTAGACAAAATAGCTGAAAAATTCGGGCATACGTTTACGTATGACGAAGCTTTGATCGGGCATGTGGCTATTGAAGCAACAGGTAATCCTTTGCCCGATGAATCATTAGATAAAATGCGTAAGTCAGATGCGGTATTGTTTGGTGCTGTAGGCCATCCAAAATATGATAATGACCCTTCTGCCAAAGTAAGGCCGGAACAGGGTTTGCTGAAGATGCGAAAAGATCTGGGCCTGTATGCAAATATTCGTCCCATTAAATTATTTGATGAACTCCTGGGCGCTTCCAGTATAAAACCGGAAATATTAAAAGGCGCAGATATTTTATTCTTCCGGGAATTAACGGGTGATATTTATTTTGGAGAAAAAGGGAGAAAGAATAATGGTGACACTGCTTATGATGTTGCAGAATACAGTCGCTATGAAGTGGAGCGTATTGCCCGCAAAGCATTTGATGCAGCCCTAACAAGAAAGAAGAAAGTATGTTCTGTTGATAAAGCCAATGTGCTTGAAACGTCAAGGCTGTGGAGGGAGGTGGTGCAAAAAGTAGCTTTGGAATATCCCGATGTGGAAGTAGAACACCAGTTTGTTGATGCAACTGCTATGCTGCTGATTAAAGATCCACGGAGGTTTGATGTGGTAGTAACAGCAAATTTATTTGGTGATATATTGACTGATGAAGCTTCACAGATTGCGGGCTCCATGGGCATGCTTGCCAGTGCGTCTGTTGGTGATGGCACAGGCGTGTACGAACCCATACACGGATCGGCACATGATATTACAGGAAAGGGTCTGGCCAATCCTTTGGCATCCATTTTATCCGCCGCATTGTTACTGGATATTTCTTTCGGAATGAAAGCAGAATCAGAGGCTGTAATTGCCGCTGTGGATGCGGTATTGAAAGCGGGTTTTAGGACAAGGGATATCGCAGACGGGCAGACTGCTGCTGATAAAACATTGGGCACGGAGGCAATGGGCGAAGAGGTGTTGAAGAGGTTATGAATTTGGATAAAGGAGTGAGTTAAAAATTAAATTTTGGTTAGTATGGGCTGGCGACTAAAATGAGTATCGTAAAGAATTTTTATTCCTTTTCCCAAATTTCATAGCCTTCTGCAAGTCCACTGGAAGCAATATTATTGTAGTATATATAAATTCTTTTCAAATCAACTTTGTCTCTAATTAATTTAAGTGTTCCAAAATCTGGCATTAAATATCCTTCATGTTTATGTAAATATTGATATGTCCCCTCGCCATAAGACGGGTTAATTGAATCAAGAAAAATTTCGAATTCCACGCTACCTTCTTCATAGTCAGCTATTCCGATAAATCTTCCTTCTCCAGAATGTTTGATTTTAATTAGTGTACTAACAAGCCTACTATTATATCTAGGCATGATAGATTCATAAATTTTGTCATTTTTTCTTTCCTCGAGCTTATTATAAATATCTGTTCTAATAAAATTTCCCTTAAAATATGCATAACGATTTTCTGATCGCAAATACATAGCAATTTCAAGGAAAAGCACAACTGAAGCTGAAGTGAGTAATCCGATAAAAATATTTTCAGTTGTTGAACTAAAATGCCAATTTGATTTTTGCAACAAAGAGAAAATAACAATAGCGACAAAAATTATTAGAGATAAAATAATAGACTTTTTCATAATGCTTTTTTATTTCTTTATTAGTTTTTTTTCTCAAAATTCTCCATGGAGAAAAAAAATATCCTTTAAAATATTTCTCCCCCCGTGGGCGTCCGACCAACAGAATCTAATACTCATAAAATGTGTTAACCAATCAAATCTTTTATTTCCCTTTAATAAAATTTTGCTTATGATCATTTATGCTTTTCGTGTGAAGGCATAAGTTTCATCTCACCACCTAATCCCATTATGTTCTAAAATTTTCTCCCAATATGTTTCTTTCACCGATATCCCATTCTGTTGTAAAAAAGGAGATAACGATTTGGTTAATGTTCGGCCTTGAGACAGGCAAGACGATTTCCATTTTCCATCAAAAACTAACATCCGGCTTGAAGGATATTCCTGAGGCAAAGGTGTGGGCATAATAAGATTTGCCCATTGAATAAAACTAACGTAATCATCATCGTTCACAGGAAGTATCATAACTATCTTTCGTGGAGTAACTGTTTGCATCAGCTCCTGCAGTTCCTATTTCAGGCCCTCCGTTTTACCCGCTCTGAAAATTATAAGTATTGACTTTTTAAAATATTCCTTTATTGTATTCTGCCACGATTCATTCGGCACATAAATCTTTGAAGAGCCCAGTCCCGGAAGTTTTTCTCCCGGTTTGCCAAGCGCTATATATGGCCCAATCTTTCTAAATACATATCCCAACGCATCCTGCTCCCGAAATCCGACAGAAGGCATAGTAAGTGCGAGGTCTTTTTTATTGGATGTTGAAATGCTTTTCACGTATTTGGCCATTGAGCGATCTTCCACTTCATCATTAAAAGAACGGAGGTATAGAACAGGCGGGCGTGTATCTTTTTTTAAAACAGATTCACCTCCTTCTACTGAGAATCTCTTCCCTTTGCGAAGTATTAAGTAGCCGATGAAAAGCGGGATAGCACCAACAAGCGGCGTCAATGCGAAACTTATAAGCAAAGCAAAAATCATAAGCATACATCCCACGGTTTTATAAACTCTTGCTTTAGACTGATTCGCAGATATGTCACTCATATATTCTTTTTAAAGAATTTAAACCCTTGAACAATTATCTCACAGTTCGGAATAATTTTACTTTCAGAATTAAAATGAATAAAAGCTTTACAAACGCTGAGCTTTGTTTTACAAACATAACCCTTTGCATGACGAACAGGAGATCTTGTATTACAAACATGATGCTCTGCAATACGTTGATGTTTTGCTAAATTAATATCCACCCGGGAGTAAAGAAAAAATAAACATTGAGAATTATTCAAGCCATTTCATTTTGAATAACTAAATTCAAGCCATGAAACTCAAACAACTTGTACTGCTTTTATTGCTCTTGCCTTACATGGCAGGCATTGCACAGCAAAAGAGAAAATGGAAACAACTTTTTAATGGTAAAAATCTCGATGGATGGATCGTGAAAATCAAGGGTCACGAACTGGATGATAATTTCGGAAATACTTTTCGTGTGGTGGATGGAAAAATGGTGGTGTCTTATGATCAATACGATTCGTTTC
>JBDTUZ010000012.1:0-118525 GCA_040007435.1 Ginsengibacter sp.
AATGCTTGGAAGCAAAGTAAGAACTACTACTATCCAAATAATTCTTTTGCCTCTCGATGCAATTTTTGGGTCGGTATATTTCTTTTTGGGGAATTTTAAAACATAAGCCGTAATAGTTGTTGCTACTGCAATAAACACACTGTTGATAATATAGAGATAGGAAGCGCCGAAAAAATAACTCCATTGCAAAGTAGCTAGTCCATAGCCTGCGGTGCAAACAGGTGGCATAAGAGCGGTAGCGATGGCGACCCCGGGGATTACATTTCCTTTTTGCTTACTCGCAATAGCAATGATTCCTGCAAAGCCTCCAAAAAAAGCGATTAAAACATCATAAATCGTAGGCTGCGTGCGGGAAAGAATTTCAGAGTGGGCCTCCTGGATCGGAGACAGTAAAAAATAAATAGTGGAAGCGAATAACCCCACAAAGGCGGCAAATGCATAGTTACGTAATGCTTTACGGATCAGCAATACATCATTAGTTTCTACACCTACACCTATACCTACAATGGGACCCATAAGCGGGGAGATAAGCATTGCACCTATAACTACTGCTGTGGAATTAATGTTTAAACCCAGGGACGCCACCAGTATGGCGAAAAAAAGTATATATAGGTTAGTACCGGAAAACAGCGCGTCCTTTTCAACATTTTCTGAAACGACGCTGAAGTCTTCTTTCTCAATCAAAAACTTCAACCGGCTTGGCAATTTAATTTTCATGGTATAATGTATTTATTAACTTTATGCCTGTTTTTCCTTCATGATTTTGATCTAATTTGAAAAAAAAGATCAGATTCAAAATGCTTCTTAATTCCATGGATCTTTATTAATTAAAGATAAAAGCATTTATCTCCGCATTGCAGCAGGATAAAACGAATAGCTGTAAGAAATAAAATTACTTCACAGATAATTGACAATATTAGTTCGCAGCCAATTTTTATTTTGAATGTAGATGACTATAATTTTTTTGCAATCTCTATTTGGTATTAAAAAGTTATTACAGGCACTACGAGCGATGCTTTCTTTTTTATGCATTCAAAATGGAATTCCAAAATTTACATAGCTTAATACTTTTTTAGAATTGCCGCTATAGGTTAAGCTAAATTCTATTGGCCCAATGGGGCTATTATATGCAAACGTAGTTGCGTAGCCGGCAAGCCAGTTATCAAATTGCAATTTTCTGTCTTCACTTATAAAATTATTTACAAGCGCATTTCCTTTGGCCATCAGGTAAACGTTTCTTGATAGCTGGAAATTTAAACCAATTAACAGTGAGGCCACACTTGGCACATCTACAGTAGTTTCATTTAACCCTGCAAACAGAACCTGGTTTCTTATAGTTCTTGTTAAGCCGCCAATCTGAAAATTATTTACAAGGTTTTGTTTGTAATTAAAATTGATGCCTGATTGAAATAAGGTAAGAAAGGTGAGATTTTTAGTTATAGGTGTATAAGTTTCCGCATTCAACACCATTCGTTGATAATTATCATAGTTGATTCCTGCTGAATCTGTATTTGTCACCAGGTTCCCGTCTAAATAAAAACTAACATCAGGGTGTTGGTTATAAACAAAGCCCAACTCAGCATTGATTTTAATTCCCTTCCTGGGGTATAAACTTTTGTCTAATGTGTTTGCATTAAAATATACAAATGAAGTTAGGAATCCGTTTTTACCCCTCGCCTCAAGCTGCGATTGTATAAGCGGTTTAAATCTTATCAATTCATAACGGCTGCCTATACCTGCGGTAAAGTTCCGGCTCCCGGAATATTCAGATTTTACTTCGCCTTCAAAATAATATTGCCTGTATTGGCCGCTTTTACTAAAACTATCATAGCTGTCTATTTTATAACTTTCAACCTGCAGCTTTGGTATCAGCGCTATGTTTTTGTTGTTGCCAAAATATTGCAAATGCTCACCTCTTAGCCGAAAATTTTCGCCAATATTCAGGGTAACCAGGCTTCTTGAATAAGGCGTAAAAAAATCGCGGGTAGTTAAATTAGCAATTACGCCAATGCCTGAAAATTCATTATAGTGAAGGCCAATCTTTGCATAAGTGGGAGGATTTTCTTTTACATCAAAAATGATTTTTGAAGAACCATCGGCTTGTGGTTCCAAAAAATAATTTATGCTACGGTAATATCGTGTACCAAAAATCCGCCGAATCGCTTTTGAAATTTCGAATTCAGCATAGGATTTATTTATATGAAAATCCATTGCATGAATGAAATAAGTTTCGGTTGTTTTATTGAGGCCCTTAATTTCATAACCGCTTATAAACACCGAATCGCTTTTTGGAAGGCGGTTTGTATCCGGAATCAATGTTCCATAAATACTGTTCAAAGAATCTGCAAGATGCTTTAAAGCGGGATATAATTTTCTTCCTTCTTTGTTGCCAATTTCTATTAGCTTATGCGCCTTATTAAAGCTGCCCATAGAATAATCTTCCAATGGCTGTGAAACAAACAAATCGCAAAGAGGCACTTCCTTTTTAAAGTCCTCTGCTTCTTTTAAAAAAACAAGCTGCAATAAAATATCAACAGGTGATTTCAATTTTTCTTCGGGATATAAACCGGTCGTTACACTGCTGCCAATAATAAAATCAGCTCCCATTTCTTTTGCATCTACTACCGGAAAATTTCTTGTGACTCCACCATCCACTAATTTATGCCCGCCATAGTCAACCGATGAAAACACAGAAGGAATAGCCATGCTTGCCCTTACGGCCGTAGTAATATCCCCTGAATCAATCACGACTGCATCGCCTGTAGAAATATCGGAGGCCACACATTTGAAGGGGATGGAAAATTTAGTAAAGTCTTTTATACTATGAACGGGATAGTAAAGTTCAGCGAACTTAAACCACAACTCCTGCCCGTCTAAAATACCGCCAGGCAACTTGAGCTTGTGATCTATATAGGGCAATTCAATAGCATATTTACCATACTCTTCTTTTTCTTCCATTGATAAAGAACGAAGCGAAAGTTCATTGCTTAGTAAAAGATCCCAATCAATCTTATTTACAGTCCTTTCTATTTGATCTCCTGAATAACCAATCGCATGTAAAGAACCTATAATAGCTCCCATACTTGTACCGGTGATATAATCAATTTTTATCCCTGCAGAATCTATTGCTTTTAAAATTCCGATATGCGCCAGTCCCTTTGCGCCGCCGCCGCTAAGGGTAAGCCCGATCTTTGGGCGTTGTTTTATTTGCTGTGCCGGCAGGGAAATTGTTACAAAGGAGAATATAACTAAGACGAAAAATTTCATTGAGATATTTTAAAATCGTTCCAAAGGTACCCTCTAAAAAAATCCAACCGCCGACTCAAGACAAATTATAAATTTACTTGCATTACCATTATACAATGTCCCCCGTGGGTAAATTAATTTCAGTTTTTATTTTTCTTTCAAGAAAAACAATTCATCCAGCTTACACTTTTATTTTATCAGGCTCCTTTTTACTAAATGGTGATCATGTCTATTACTGTAGCATTGACCACTGATGCTCCTGTGTTTTTTAAGAACCGGCAATACCTTCGGGTGCATTAATAACCACAACTCCTATGGCTTCTCCCGCCTCTTTTTCTTTTTTCTCATCTTCTAAAACACTTAGGGGCAAACACATTACCGATTTCCTGCTATTACGTTATATTAAAATTTTAATGCCGAAATTCTCTTAATGGTAACTTTGCCCTTAATTATTTCAATGCATGATTCACAATAGCACCGGCTTAATCAGTGTTTTTCCATCATTCTCGCCACAGCTTCTGGGAGAAGTTTCAAAACATGGCTCCATTAAATCACTGAAAGAAGGTGACGAATTATTGAGAAGCGGGCAAAACATCAGGTCAACGATTCTTATAATTGAAGGGCTTGTAAAAATTTACAGGGAAGATGAAGAAGGCAATGAAATATATATGTATCACCTGGGCCAGGGCCAGGCATGTGCGCTATCAATTATTTGCTCACTGCAAAATAAAACCAGCGAGATAAAAGCAAAGGCTGTAGCATCTACACAGGTATTGGCAATTCCAATAAAATATGTTGACCAATGGGTTAAAGAGCATTATAGCTGGTACCAGTTTGTATTATCTACGTATCGCGGCAGGTTTGAAGAATTACTCACAACCATTGATGATATTGCTTTCAGAAAAATGGATGAGCGGGTGCTTATGCACCTCAAAAAACATAAGCAAATGCTCGGCAGTAACATAATACCCTTAACACATGCGCAGATCGCCAGTGAACTGAGTACATCGAGAGAAGTTATCTCAAGACTTTTGAAAAAATTAGAAGAAAAAGGATTTATAAAATTGAATCGCCAGAATATTGAAATCATAAACCTGGATCAATTCTCTATGTGATAAATATCACAACTATACTTAAAATATTATTACAACTTGCGCAAATATGCAGGAATTAGGCTATGTAGCATCATTACTTATTGGTATTTCACTGGGGTTAATAGGTGGCGGCGGGTCCATACTCACGGTACCGGTATTAGTTTATTTATTTAATATCAACCCGGTTTTATCTACTTCCTACTCTTTGTTTATAGTAGGCTCCACCAGCTTAATAGGCGCCATAAATAATTACCGCCAGGATTCCGTTCGTATAAAAGTAGCGTTGCTATTTGGCATCTCTTCGGTAACCACTGTCTTCATTACCCGCAAATTTATAATGCCTTTCATTCCTGAAAAATTATTGACAATTGGAAAGTTTACGCTCACACATTCTATGACCACGATGGTCTTATTTGCCGTATTAATGATAATGGCTGCAAACGCTATGATCAGGAATGGCAATAAAGATGAAGTCGTTGCAAAAAAAACAAAATTGAATCTCCCTGTATTGTTAATGTACGGAGTTGCTGTGGGCCTTGCGACAGGGCTTTTGGGTGCCGGTGGAGGTTTCTTGCTTATTCCCACACTGGTACTTTTTGTAGGGTTACGAATGAAAGAGGCCGTTGGTACTTCCCTCTTGATTATTGCTCTAAATTCATTGATCGGATTTACAGGAGATATCGGTCATTTCAATATTGACTGGATGTTTCTCACCATAATAACTGCTATCGCAATCGCAGGAATTATATTGGGAGGATTGATAAGTAAAAAAGTAAAAGGCGATAAACTGAAAAAAATATTTGGATGGTTTGTAATGCTCATGGGGATATATATCCTTATCAAAGAATTTTTTCTGTGAAGCAGAAGAGAAGTTATAACAAAAACCAACCACTATTACATCTAAATTTGTTCCGTAAAATTCGAAAAACACATTAGTCAATTTCAACACAACAATAAACTCTATGATAGAAATTTTGAAGCAGCCATGGCCATGGTACATTTCCGGACCCCTTATCGGTTTGATGGTTCCAATATTACTTATTGCCGGAAATAAAACCTTTGGTATATCATCATCTTTAAGGCATATATGTGCAGCATGTATCCCTTCTAAAATCCCTTTCTTTAGTTATGAATGGAAAAAAGAAATATGGAACCTTTCGCTGGTAGCGGGTATTCTTGCTGGAGGCTTTATAGCAGCCACTTTTCTAATGAATGATCAACCCATACAGGTTAATCCGAAATTGATCCATGAACTTTCGGTTTATGGAATTACTGATTATAGCTCGCAGGTCCCGGCTCAACTTTTCAATTTTAAGCAACTGTTTACATTAAAAGGATTTGTACTGATAGTTGGCGGTGGCTTCCTTGTTGGCTTTGGAACAAGATATGCCGGAGGTTGCACATCAGGGCATTCTATTATGGGGCTTTCCAATCTTCAACTCCCTTCTTTGATCGCGACAATCTGTTTTATGCTTGGAGGCTTCATCATGGCTAATCTTATTCTTCCCTTTATTTTAATGCACTAAAGTATGAGTGAATTAACAACATTACCAAAAGAAATAAACACCGATTTTGAAGTACGTTCCCTCGATTTCTTGTATGCTGCAAAGCCTTATGAACAAGCGCCCTGGTGGTCGTACGCTAAATATTTTATTACAGGAATATTATTTGGAATCATCCTTGTGAAATCGGAAGTCATATCATGGTATCGCATACAGGAAATGTTTCGCCTGCAAAGTTTTCACATGTATGGGGTGTTGGGCTCAGCAGTTGTTACAGGAATTATTTCCGTGCAATTGATAAAGCGATTTAACATCAAAACCATCAAGGGTGAAAAAATAGAATTACCTCAAAAAAAATTCAATAAAGGTCAAGTCTATGGAGGCTTACTTTTTGGATTCGGATGGGCACTTACCGGAGCCTGTCCCGGGCCCATGTTTGCCCAAATAGGAGCAGGAGCTATGGTAGTTATTGTCGCTTTAGTAAGCGCTATTTCGGGTACCTGGGTTTATGGGTTATTAAGCGAAAAACTTCCACATTAAAATACTGTATATGATATATGTCACCTATAATACGATTGCGATGAAAGAACTTTGCAGTATAAAAAAAGAACATGTACATAAAACAATTTGAAGATAAAAATCTTTCACATTATAGTTATGCGATATTAAACGAATGTGAAAAGAAAGTAGTGTTGATTGATCCTGCCCGCAATCCAAAATAATATTTCTTTTGCTTCAATCTAAATTAGATGAAAAAGTAAAAGTGTATGATTTAGGAGAAGCCGTTGAAGACTTTGTTTAATTCTAACACAGGCAGGAACAATCGCTAAAAAGTCTTACAGCCAGAAACTTCCTTAAAACGGATTTAAAACAAAGGCTCGTTTTCATTCTGTTTAAAAATATTGCCTGTTCAGGCATCGTCAAGGTTTTAAATTTGGCGATATTCTTTTGCTGTAGCAGACTAAATATTATATAGTATCACTCCTTTTTGCTATCTATTTTTTTCATTAATTCAGTCATCTGTTTTATCTGGATCTGCTGCATTTCCAACAAATTTTCTTCTTGTGTTATAAGCAAATGATCAATTTTTTCGTGCAGCATTCTTATTTCCAGTTCGCCTTTAAGGTTTACCATGTAATCATTCTTTGCTCTCTCGCGATCCTTTTCTTCCTGGCGATTTTGGCTCATCATAATTACAGGCGCCTGTATGGCGGCAATACATGAGAGAATTAAATTAAGTAAAATGAAGGGATAGGGGTCGAAGCCTTTTTCGCGAAGAGCGATGATATTAAGACTCATCCAGCCCAACATAAAAAGACCAAAAATGCCCAGGAATCTCCAACTGCCGCCAAAAGCCGCAATTCGGTCTGCCCAACGCTGCCCTCGCGTAGAAGGGTTTTTTATTTCGCTGGCTTCATCTGATATCAAGTGGTTTTGATTGATATTATCCAAAACAGTCTGCTCAAGTTCAGTGAGCGTTCCTATTTCTTTTGATAATAAATTACGAACGTATAATTGCCTGTAATGATTGAGCTCAGACACAGATAAAGCACAATCATCATTGAAGTCAGGTACGTCTTTTTGTATTTCTTTGAGTATGCCAATTCGCACAGCTTTCCCTGCTATTTTTTCAGACTCGTGAAATTTATTTTGTGATATATCGCTTATAAAACTTTGCATAATTGTACAAATTAGAATAAAAAAAATTCTTTTTGTTCCTTTTCGATAATACAAAAATTGTTTACCGCGATTCCTATATCACTGAAGCCCCTGTAGAAATTAATTTCAAACGCATTAATGTCAGTCAAAAAATTGAGCAGGGTAATTGCCGAACCAATAGCTATGAAAAAATACGCGTGGATGAATGAATGTTTTGCCAGGATTGTTTGAAGTTAACGATAAGAGGTTTCATGAAACAAAAATAAGAATCGAATCCTTACACTTGCTATTTCATGCTAACACTTCAAAAAATTATAATGATCTCTAAAAAATTAAACATTTTTATAATCGGAACTTATGGAAACTTTGGTTTAATATCTACATCTTTGCTGCCAAAATTTTGATCCTTATTTTTTAAAATTGGCTATGGCGCGAACCGGAGGTAATTTCTTAAAAAGCATTTTTGTTTTTTTTAATCTTTGCGTAATTGGCTTATATCTTCCCGTATGCATTTTGCCCTACATAAATACAGGCAAATACTGGTATGTGGCGTTGACCGGTTTGGTATTTCCCTTAACAGTTTTAGCGCTTCTTTTTTTTATTGTAATATGGGCATTTGTAAGATCTAAATGGGTGTGGCTTTCCGCTATTGTTTTACTATTAGGTATTCAGCAGATATTCGCAGTTTTTGCTTTTAATATTCCGGGTAAATTTGAACCGGGTAAAAAAGAAAACATCCTTCGCATCTTACAATGGAATGTTTCCAGTTGGGATCAATACAATAACAAGAAAGTTGGCGACCTTAATTATCGCCCCTTAATGCTGGACCTTGTGCAGGCTCAAAATGCAGACGTACTTTGCTTCGAGGAATTTTTTGAGCCCCGCGATCCTGGTTACATGCCACAAAATATTCCACCACTTACAGAAATGGGTTATCCCTATCACTACTTTGCCGCATCTATCGATTGGGAAAGTGACTATCAAACGGGCGTTATTATTTTTTCAAAATATCCCATTATTGATTCGGCAAAGTTTGAGTATGCAAAAAATTCATCTGCGGAGCATCTTATTTATGCAGACATAAAAGTTAAGGATAAAATTTTTCGCATACTTACAACCCATCTTCAATCTGTGAGATTTGAAGCCGAAGAATACCAAAGCCTGAGCCAGATAAAAAACAGAGACAGGCAGGGTTTACGGGATTCAAGAACTATTGTATCAAAATTAAAAAAAGGATACAACTATCGCTACAGCCAGGCAGATTTGGTTCATGAGCAAATTGAAGCAAGTCGTTACCCGGTAATTATTTGCGGAGATTTTAATGATGTTCCGAATTCAAATACCTATTTCAAAGTAAAAGGAAAGCTGCAGGATTCATTTCTTAAAACAGGTTTTTTTATCGGCAGAACTTTTCGCTTTATTTCACCAACACTTCGCATCGACTACATACTCTCCGATAAAAAGTTTACCGTAGAACAATCGAAAGTGATTCACGTTCCATATTCTGATCATTATCCCGTGGAAGCGGATTTAGGTTATTGATATAATAATCATTTTCTGAAAAATATTTACAGAGAAAATTGAAACGTTATTTAAAATCCATTCTTCCTGCAGAAGTAACAAAAGGAATATTAAGTTTGGAAACAATTGCCACGACCCTCCGGTAATGTCATTTAGCTAAGTATTTTGAATACATTATACCAGAATAACATTTTACCAGATTGTGCTATTTTATTCATGCCATGTTCCATAAAATCAAGAGATGTCGCCCTACGATTTTCTATTCGCAGTAAGAAAACTTTTGGTCATGCTTAATCAAAAAAAACGCCCCATAAATATGAGGCGCTTTCTTATCATGTTTCTTAAAACGGTGGATCAGCAGGTGTGTTTGGGTTGTTATCTCTTTCCCTGAATGGATAGGGGAAAAAATTTCTTTTTCTTTCTGCCACTGGTCTTGCAAACCGGCGCATATCTTCTAATTTCAAACCTGACATGAATAACTCAATACATCTCTGGCGGTATATTTCGTCAAGTATGTCTGTTTGCGTAACCGGGCCTGCATAAGGTGGTTCATTCGCTCCAATACCAAAAGGATCCTGGGCAGCAGTCTTAGTAATTACCTTATTTAATTCTGCCAATGCATTCACAAGATCAGGCGAAGTCATTCTTGCATAAACTTCTGCTTTTATTAACGTGATTTCCCCAGGCAAATAATAGGGCCATGGCGAAGTAGATGTTCCACCAAACCCACCAACTCTGAATCTCGGCGCTATCGCTGTATTAATGGTTGTATAAAAGGGAACACGCTGATCAGTAAGGCTGGGGCGCTGACCTACCGGTAATCCAAACGTGGAATCAATCGGCTGAAAAACATTATTGGTAGATGTGGCAGTTTCATAGATCGGGTTAATGCTCACTGCATCAAAATTCATTACACTTTTTACAGAAAGATCCACTGTGTTTGCAGCGGCTAAAGCATCAGCATAGTTCCCGGCAAATAAGGAATATCTCGCTTTCAGAGCATATAGTGTATTCACAATATCAGTGCCTGCAGGCACATTGCCGGCAAAAGAAGCACTAATAGATGTTGCCTGTATAGTCGCCAGCGCACGGTCAATTACCGCAATTGCTTTAGTAAATCCAGTCGCACGATCAGAGAATGAAACATTAGTTCCAACTGTATCCGGAACTTTTTCCCAAAACATAGCAAGACTTCCCAAAGCCATGGCTTTATAAATAGAAACATAACCAATAAGGCCACTCGCATAGGCCTTATCGGGTAATGAAGCAGATGCATCAATGATACGATCTGCGTCAAAGATAATTTTGCTGGCATTGGCCCAAATATTTGCTATGATCGTATTGGTTCCGTCAACACTTGGCCCCCCGGTATTTAACTGGGCTTCAGAAGTGTTACCCGTGTTAAGGATAATCAATTCATTGGTAACAAATCCATTTGCAGTTACAATATTGTATATCGAGCCTGCTCTTGAAAGTGAATAGGTTCTTTGTAAACCAATTGCTGCGGCAGTCAAACCTCGTGAAGAAGAGAACACCTGGTCATCCGGGGCCGCATTTGGATTACTATAGTCTTTTTTACAACTGCTCATATTCATCATCAAAGCAAACATGCCAAATGCGAAGAATATTTTATTTATGAAGATTTTCATACTTTTTTGTTTTAGAATTTTAGAATTTAGCCTGGAGTGTAAAACTGAAAGTTCTTGGTATGGGCACTGAACCAAAATCAATTCCACGCAACAAAGTGCTTTGGCCGGCGGCGTTCACTTCAGGATCATATCCTTTATAATTATCCCAGCTTATAAGGTTCCTGCCGCTAAGTGATGCGGTAATATCTCTGAACCCTTTTATATTACCCAAACTATAACTTAGCGAAACCTCTCTCAATTTCACAAAGTTTCCATCGTCAATCCTCCATTGTTCTATACCATAAATTCCGAGAATATATCCGCGTGGTATCTGTCCTAAATCTTCCTGCTGCGCTACCAATCCGTTACCTACGCCCTGGCGTGTCCTGAAATCTGCATTGAAAACATCAACTCCCTGCACAGCATCTAATTGAACACGTAATCCCAATTTCTTATAAGAAAATTCATTTACTAACGTAGCCGTATAATCGGGATTGGGATTTCCAATAATTTTTCTTAAAACCGTTCCCGTTCCGGCTGCTGAACCTGCTTTATCCAGGGTATAATCCTGCGGGCTGTTTTGAGTGCCTCTCGCTATTACAGGAATACCTGCAGCGTTTAATATCTGGCTTCCATCTGCGTCGGTTGCAAAGAAAGTTCCATAAAATACGCCTATTGGTTGTCCCTGGAGAATGGCCACCGGTGCGCCTCCGTTCGTACTGAAAAGCGTTAACGCAGCGCCTATGTTGGTAGCTTTATTCCTGTTATGATTAAAGATACCGTTGATGTTCCATTTGAAATTTTTTGTTGAAACCGGCGTGCCGCCCAACACAATTTCGAAGCCCTTATTTTCTAAAGAACCGAGGTTACTCAAAAAACTACTAAAGCCGGTAGTGGGAGCGATTACCCTGTTTATCAATAAATCATTTACTTTTTTATTGTAAACATTTAACGTGAAGTTCAACCTGTTTTTAAAGAAAGCCATATCAGTTCCGAATTCAAGTTCCTGCTGGCGCTCAGGTTTGATGTTGGAATTTGCCAATACACTGCTGCCACTAAGAGCAGATTTACCAACAAATGTCGATGATGAATAAGTATTGAACCGTGCATAAGGGCCTATGCCGGTTAAGTTTCCGCTTTCACCATACGCAACCCGAAATTTTAATACATCCCACCAATCGGCTACAGATGAGTTACTCCAATAATCAGCAGAAGATAATACATAGCTACCGCTTGCCTTAGAATACACCTGGTTGCGTTCGTTTGCTCCAAAAACTGATGAGCCGTCTAATCTTAAAGCACCAGTAATAAATAATTGATTATTGAACTTAAAATTCTGTTGAATAAACGCCCCTGACACAGAAAGTTCGCTCCTGTCATCTACACCCGGGAGAACAGTTGCTGCAGCAGTCACGGTTTCAACAAATGGCGCCAGGCCTCTTCCCTGGAAAAGGCTGTAATTATTTTTTTCATACTGCTGTGAAAAACCTACCTGTGTGGTAGAGCTAAGTTTATCCGATATGTTAGCCGTATAAGTCGCATTTATATCATGATTAATTGCAAAGAATGTATTGGTTGCTGTGCTTGCATAACCGTTACGTGCAGGATCAAGCGTGATGCCCCCGCCATAAAAACCATCACCAACGTTGTAGGCATAAGGAGGAATTAATGTAGTTCCTAATTGCGAATAATTATCAATACCCAGCGTATAATCAATGTTTAGATTTTTGGTAACTTTTATTTTCAGGCCTGCATTTGCCAATACCCTGCTGGTAATTTCTTTTTGCTTTACATCTTCAATAATAGAAACGGGATTCGTCCGGCCTCTCTCCCCTACTGCCTGTATATTTCCATTGCCATCTCTTTTCTGTATATCATGAAAATTTCCAATGATTGTAACTGAGTTTGTCGGAGAAAAGAAAGAATTACCATCAGGCTTTTCATTCGCAGAGCTATTTATGTAATTAAGTCCCATAGTAAAAGTAAGCCATTTGTTCAGTGTCTGGTCAACATTCACCCGGAAACTGTACCGTTGAAAATCAGTGTTTTTTACGATTCCCTGGTTAAAGAAATATGAAGCCGATGCAAAATATTTTGTCTTATCAGTGCCTCCGGAAACCGAAACATTGTCGTCAGTCCCGATCGCTTTTCTAAAAATATAATCCTGGTAATCATACCTGGTTACAGAAGTTGTATTCGTTAAACTTGGTGTAAGAATATCCTGTGTTTGCACATCAGGAGAGCCTCCAAATTTGATTGGCGCTTCATTTACTTTTAGCTTTTTTCTAAGTTCACTCAACGTAATACCTGTTGTAAAACTTACCAACGGCGCACCCGTTTTCCCCCTCTTTGTAAATATCTGCACTACACCCGCATTTGCCCGACTGCCATAAATGGCGGCGGCGGCGGCTCCGTTTAAAACCTCAATATGATCAATATCCGCAGGGTTAATATCTACCAGCCTATTCTGGCCGATGTTCCCTACAAAATTATTTCCATCATAATTGCCGGAAGTATTGGTAACACGATTGGTCGCATTATTTACAATTACACCATCAATAATATATAAAGGTTCCGAGGAGCTCGATATAGAACTGATACCTCTCAACCTCACAGACATTCCACCGGCGGGGTCTCCGGAGTTTTGTATGATCTGCGCTCCGGCAGTTTTTCCCTGCAAAGCAGCCAACACATTTCCCGTCGCGCCTTTTGTTAATTCATCCCCCTTTACTGTACTTATATAGCTGCCCAATTGTTTCCTGGTAGTACCTAAAGAGTTACCGGTTACAACTACTTCATCAAGGCCCAGCGCATCATTACCCAGTTGGATACTTGCTGTGTAATTTTCACTATTTGTTATGTTTATGGGGTGGTCCGAAGTCTTAAGCCCAACCCCTGAAAACCGCAGTACATAGTTGCCCGGCTTTAAAGGTGCTTTCAGTTCATAATTACCGCCGGCATCAGTGGCAGTACCATAAGTAGTATTTCTTACAACTACTGAAACCGCGGAGACAGCTTCCCCGCTTTCGTTGGTAACCTTTCCCGTAATGGTAACCTGGGCAAAGCTGAAGCTCATGATAAGGCTCATAAGCGAAAGCATTGCCGGTTTTTTCCAGCCAACTTTCCATCCTGAAGTTTTAATTTTCATGTTACAGTTTTTTTTGGTTTAAAATATATTCAGATTACATGATTTCAATCCCTGACTTTGCGTAGCATGCCAGCATATTGTTATCCGGTTTCAACTCCGTTATTAGAATATCAATGTCTTTTACATTACACACTTTTAGCCTCATAGTTGTATTCACTTTTTCTGAGATTGATAAGGCCACCACTTTTGAAGACGATTCTATCATGGCCTGTTTCAATTGAACAATATCCCAGTCATTATCAGTAATACCATTTTCCACATCAATAGCATTTATCCCGAGGAATGCGATGTCAGCCTTTATTTCTTTTATTTTAGAGATAGCAGCGCCGCCTACTGTTATCTGGGAATTTTTTGAAAGACGATCACCAATAATTATTACCTCTATATTGGGATGATGCATGTATTCAAAAGCCGCCGGCAGGCTTCCGGTAAAAAAAGTAGCATTGAGTTGCTCAGGCAATGCTTTTGCCAGCTCTATAATGGTTGTTCCACCGGTAGTAAGTACAAACATCCCATCCTTAATAAGCGTTGCACCTTTTTGCGCGATTATCTTTTTATGCTCAAGTGAATAAATATTTTTATGCTGAAATGAATTATGAAAAGATTTTGATAATGCGCCACCATGTACTTTAATAATTTTCTTGAGATCTGCCAGTTCATTCAAATCCCGTCTAATTGTATCTTCTGAAACATTCATTTCCTGGCTCAGGTCGCCCGAAAGAATCTTATTATGCAGGTTTACTTTGTGTATAATGAAGGCTTGTCTTTCTTTTTTGAGCATTTAATCGCCAGTATTTTCAATAAAATTATTTCATAAAAACGAAATACAGGCACTAATACGCAATTTTTTTTTACCATAAGTGCATAGACCAATAATAAAACCCGCAGTTAAACGCATTAAATAATTTTCTAAAAAGCGGGCAGTACTGTTTCAAAAAAAACCATTTTTCAATCAGGAAATTTTACAGCTCAAAACCCCTCTTTAAAATTACTTAGGATCCGTATATTTTTTCTGCCACTCATAAAAAAAATAGTATAAGCCTGTCTTCTAAGGATTAGTTTTAGTTCCTAAAACAACTTTTTATGCAAAACAAAATTTATCTATTCATTTTAATGGTATGCTTCGCAGGTGTCACCACAGCTCAAAACCTAACTGTGCCCCCCAACGGTGGAAATAAAAAAGCATCGGTAAGTGAAAGAATCGGAATTACAGATGTGACCATACATTACGACCGGCCCGGAGTAAAGGGCAGAGAAGGGAAAATATGGAACGGCCTTGTTCACACAGGTTTTACCGATCTTGGTTTTGGAACGAGTAAGCAAGCCCCATGGCGTGCAGGGGCAAACGAAAACACAACGATCACTTTCAGTACCGATGTAATGATTGACGGCAAACCATTGCAAGCTGGTACCTATGGCCTTTTTGCAGCAATGGGGGACGGAGATGCCACAATGATATTTAGCAATAATTCAACCTCGTGGGGCTCTTTCTTTTACGACCCAAAAGAAGATGCATTAAGAGTAACTGTAAAAACAGAGCCATTAAATGAAAGCGTTGAATGGCTGAAGTATGAGTTTATGAATGAAACCGATAACGGCGCAGTTATCGCTTTAGAATGGGAAAAATTAAAAATTCCGTTTAAAGTAGAAGTCGATTATCCGAAGACACAGTTGGCAATGTTTAGAAATGAATTAAGGTCGAATAAAGGTTTCAATGCTGATGCGGTAGTACAGTCAGCTCAATTTGCAGCAGCTAACAACGACCTGGAAGAGGCGCTCAAATGGAGCGACTATTCAATCAACGGAGTTTTCGTGGGTCAAAAGAATTTTAAAACATTAAGCACAAAGGCAATGATACTGGAGAAGCAAGGAAAAAATGCAGAAGCCGATGCTGCCATGAAAGAAGCCTTGCCGTTTGGAAACATGCTTGAGCTTCATCAATATGGGAGACAATTAATAGCTGCAAAAAAATCCAAAGAGGCATTGGATGTTTTTAAATTAAATGCTCAAAAAAATCCAAATGTGTTTACTACTGATGTAGGCCTGGCCCGCGGGTACTCCGCAAACGGCGATTATAAAAATGCATTGAAGTATGCGAAACTCGCATTGCCTTTAGCTCCCGATAAGGTAAATAAAGATTCCGTGGCAAAAATGGTGGATATGCTTGGCCAGAGTAAAGACGTGAACTGATATAATATGGTTTCAAAAATAAAAAGGCTGATCGTGTTGACCAGCCTTTTTATTTAAGCATGAAACTGCTAATGCTTCTCTTTTTTGCGCCTCAATATTTTTTGTAAAGTTTCGACTGCGGCCAATACAGCTTCTTCAAAACTTTCAGCCTCCTTTTTTACAAAATCGTCATAACCAGGAACAATCAATCTTATTTCACAAGTTTTATTATTCTGTATTTTAATGTCGTTAGCTACAAGGGTAACGTCTGCGCTTAATATCTTTTCATCTAAATGAAAGAGCTTACTAACCTTTTCATCAACAAATTCTTTGAGTTGTTGGCTCGCCTTAAAATGTACTGATTGTAAGTTAATCTTCATGGTTATCTAATTTTGATTTAATAATGTCGGCAAATTGCCGCAATTCACTGTAGCAAAGCAACGTCTTATCTCGCTAATAATTTCTATTTTATAAATTCTTTATAAATTTTATGAATATCATCCAGGGAGGCGATATATATACTTCGCCCGTGCGTGCCTACAACTATTTCATTGGCTTCTTTCTGTATGGCAATGTCATGCACGGGCACTGAAGGGAGCTTATTTTCAAAGGATATAAATTTTTTTCCCTGGTTAAAAGAAACATACAAGCCATTATCGCTGCCAACATATAATATATCTTCAAATACCGGGTCTTCTTTTATTACATTCAATGGCTCATAAGGAAGATTGCTGCTAATGCTTGTCCACGTTTTTCCATAATCATTACTAACAAAAAGCCAGGGCGTAAAATTATCATTGCGGTATCCATTAAGCGTTGCATATACCCGCCCTTCTTTAAACTGTGATGCAACTACCCGGCTTATGTATAGCCCTTTTACTTCCTTGGGGAAATTATTGCTTACTACCGTCCAGGTATAGCCGTCGTCTTGTGAAAGTTCTACATTGCCATCATCGGTACCTGCATACAAGAGGCCAAACTTTAAAGGAGACTCACTAAGGGTTACAATTGTTCCAAACGGAACATCACCTGCCTTCTTACCGTTTGTAAGATCTTTGCTCAGGGCTTCCATTGTATTTCCTTTATTCATGCTGCGGTAAAACTTATTGTTCCCCATGTATAAGATGTCCTGGTTAAAATCGCTTAATAATATTGGCGTCTGCCAGTTATAGCGCAACTTCTCCGCATCAATATCCGGCATTGGGTGTATTCTCATTCCTTTCTTTTCATCCAGGTTTTTTCTTACATATTCGCCAAACTGAGAACCAAAATATGCCGTTTGATTATTCCTGGTATCTACCTGCACCTGCATGCCGTCGCCACCACCCAAGTTTTTCCAGCCATCGCCATTATAACCCTCATCTTCCTCTTCAACATCTTCGCTATTTGTGTTATTTTTTGATGGGCCATACCATGTTCCGTTATCCTGGATACCGCCATACACATTATACGGTTTGGCATTATCAACCGCTATTGCATAAAATTGGGCGACGGGAGGAGTGTTGGCCTTAAACCAGTGTTTCCCATTATCATAAGTTATATTACAACCGCCGTCGTTTCCTGCTATCCAGTTACTGTCGCGTAGCGGGTTTACCCACGCACCATGCCAGTCAGGGTGTGTGTTCGGTTTGTCCGCAACTGAAAAAGTCTTTGCTCCATCGTTACTCACCATAAGACTAAAGCCACTTATCACCACTTTATTTTCATTTGCAGGAGACACTGAAATTTTGCCAAAATAATAGCCGTAAGTATTGTAAAGATCAAGGCCTTTTTTGTTAACCCTGGTCCAGGTCTCCCCGGCATTGTCACTGCGATACACCTCGCAACCGATTATGGGTGAAACAAATAATTCAGAATTGGCATCACTTAAATAATCGTATATGGACGTGGGTTTTATTTTGTTACTACGCACCATTTCTTTCAGTGATGAATCACGATATTTTTTATCGAAATCGTTATTAATTAGAAAAGAGTCCAGCTTTATACTGTCAAGTTGCAGGAATTTCTCTTTAGAAATATTTTTAAAATCACTTAATAAATATTTTGTGGAATCCGTTTTTTTTGCCGCCGTATCAGGCCTGTGGTTTTGGTTATCGAGCGTTGCATAAATTATTTGCGGATTTGCTTCATACACTGCGATGCCAATTCTGCCTGTTCCATCATCCTGCGGAAAGCCGGTGCTTTTTCCAGTTATCTTTTTCCACGTATCGCCTCCATCCATACTTTTGTAAATAGCAGAGGTATTTCCACTTTCTGTAAAGTTCCAGGCCCTTCTCTCACGGTGCCACATACATGCGTAAATTTCTTTAGCATTTTTTGGGTTGATGTCCATATCGATTGCCCCGGTATTATCATCAATGTATAACGACTGTTTCCAGATTTTCCCTCCATCGGTAGTTTTATAAACACCTCTTTCTTTATTGGGAGAATAAAGATGCCCGATCACTGCAATCCAGGCAGTATTGTTATCATTCGGATCTAACAATATTTTGCCAATGTGATGACTCTCAGGAAGGCCAAGATACTGCCATGTTTTGCACGTATCAGTGCTTTTATAAATACCCAGCCCGGAATAAGAGGACCTGCTGCTATTTGCTTCCCCGGTTCCCACCCATATATCTCTTGTCTTCCAGTTTATAGCGATGTCGCCAATACCTATAACATCTTCATGTTCAAATACCGGTTCAAAGCTTTGTCCATTATTTGTTGTATGCCAAAGGCTGCCGGTAGCGTAGGCTACATAAAACTCAACCGGGTCTGCAGGATTCACATCTATATCAACAACGCGGCCGCTCATAACCGATGGGCCTATGTTTCTAAAGTTTATAGGTTTCAAAGAAGAGTCTTTCTGCCATAATTTTCTTTCCGATAAACCGTTCAATCTTACGGAAGCAGGCGTGGGCGCTATTTGTGAAAATGAATTTGTAAAGGTTAAAATTGTTACAAACAGGGGAAGCGCAATGGAGAATAAAGATTTGAATTTGGTAAATTTGTTAAGTGGGACTGTGATTAAATGATTGAATACCATTATACAGTTTTTTAAAATTGAAAGCATGTTTTTAAAAATACAAAAGTTAGCATTGATTATTTTGGGATTGCAGCTTTTTTTTACTGAGGCTGGCGCACAGTCTAAGCTATATACTGTTTCTGTGAATGGAGACACCTTAAATTTTACCGATTCCAAAGGAATGAAGCATGGAAAATGGGTGATACACACAGATCCTTTGCGCGGTGAGCCTGGTTATGAAGAAGAAGGCATATTTGTAAATGGTAAGAAGGAGGGAATATGGAGAAAATATACTTTACAAAGTGATATCATTGCTATTGAAAATTACCGCTACGGTGGCAAGGATGGCAAATCGCAATATTTTAGTCCGCTGGGTGATCTGCTAAGAGAAGAAAGCTGGAGAGCTTATAACCCCGACGCACCTTACGATACAATACCCGTGTATGGAACAGGCAGCAATGAAATCTTAAGCTTTAAGATTGTAAAAGCAGAACAATACAGCGTAAAAGATGGTGACTGGACTTATTACGATCCCTCAACAGGAAGAATTCTAAAATTAGAAAAATATGACCGTGGCCATTTGATGGATGCCTCAAATCCTACTGAAACGGTGATCGACATTCCTAAAAATACGAAACCCAAAGAAGTGATTGAGTACGAAAAAAAGAACAGCAGCAAAAAGAAAATAAAAATAAGGGATGGCTCAACCCGTTAGTCCCAAAGAATTATTCCAAACACAGGAACTGGTAATCCACAAAAAAGGCAACACTTAAGTTGCCTTTAACTCTTTGGGTTTTTCAAACGATGTAAAACGGGGCGATCTTTATAGATCTACTGAATTTTTAATAGTTGGTTTTTTCAAATTATATCAATTATAATTAGTCAAAAATGTTGCCAAAAAATTGCGTTTTTTCTTAATCTGTTTATTACCAGTAGTTTAAAATCAAAATTTATTTTTAGCTCTAAAAACTTATAGTTAAACTTCAAAAAATCTTATTTGAAACTGGTTATTTTAGATTCATCGAAGAAATAATATGCTTAATCTTTTCTTCAGCCTTTTTGTTGGCAGTTTCAAAATCTGCTGTACTTTTTAAAGGGGTGCTCACACCGAAATAAAATTTAATTTTTGGTTCAGTACCACTAGGCCTTGCTGAAATCTTACTACCGTCCTCAGTAATAAACTGAAGTACATTGCTTTTAGGTAAGGAAATTTTTTCAACTTTATTTGTTTTTACATTCGTCATTTCCTGCTTTTCATAATCATATAGCTGAATTACCGCGCTGCCTGCAATTTCCTTCGGAGGATTATCCCTGAAGCCTTGCATCATTTCGGCGATTTCCTTTGAGCCGTTCATGCCTTTTTTTGTAATCGAAATAAGGTCTTCTTTGTAAAATCC
Organism: Ginsengibacter sp.; assembly: GCA_040007435.1. Lineage (GTDB taxonomy): Bacteria > Bacteroidota > Bacteroidia > Chitinophagales > Chitinophagaceae > Ginsengibacter. Next base: position 20,372 of record JBDTUZ010000012.1, read on the forward strand.
AAATTTTACATACAACTCCAGTAATTTGGAAAAAAGCGTTTGCCCTTTGCTTTTTTCAAAAGCCGCTATTTCACAAATCATCGCCACCGCACTTACTGCATCTTTATCACGCACTTTATCGCCTATCATCAATCCAAAGCTTTCTTCACCGCCTACCACATAATTTTCTTTACCCTCTTTTTCTTTTATCATTTCGGCAATCCACTTAAACCCTGTAAGAACATTGTAGCAGTTGATGTTGCTTTCCTTCGCGATAACATCTATTAAATCGGTGGTTACAATGGTTTTAATAACCATATCATTTGGCGTGGCCAGGCCATTATTTTTTCGTGCTTCAATTATATAATTAAAAACAATAAGCGCAGTCTGGTTTCCATTTAGCAATATCCATTCGCCATTATTATTTTTAACTCCAATGCCTACCCTGTCCGCATCAGGATCGGTTCCCAATAAAATATCAGCATCAAGCTCCTTTGCCTTTTTGAGGCCGATGCTCATGGTTTCCTTCTCCTCCGGATTGGGATAGCCAACAGTCGGGAAGTTACCATCCGGCTTTGCCTGTTCTTCCACTATGTGAAGATTATCAAAGCCAAATGCCTTTAGAGCCTGTGGCACGAGCATGATACCTGTGCCATGTATGGGAGTATATACTATTTTAAGATCGTGTTGTTGCTTGCATACCGCAGGATTCACACTAAGCGATTTCACCATTTCAATATATTTCTCATCGAATTCTTTTCCGATGATGGTTATATTTTCTTCCCTGCCGTCCCATTTTACATCGTCAATTCCTTTTATTTTTTCAACTTCTGTAATTACATTTTCATCATGAGGCGGCACCATTTGGGCTCCATCATCCCAATATGCTTTGTAGCCATTATATTCTTTTGGATTGTGCGACGCGGTACATACAACGCCTCCCTGGCAACCAAAACTCCGTATGGCAAAACTCAACTCCGGTGTAGGGCGCAGCGATTCGAATAAATAAACTTTTATATCGTTGGCAGCAAAAATGTTAGCGGTAATTTCTGCAAATTCGCGGCTGCGGTTGCGGCTATCGTGGGCAATGGCGACCTTCACATTATCAAAACACTGCTTCAAATAATTTGCATAACCCTGTGTGGCCATTCCAACCGTATATTTATTCATCCTGTTAGTGCCTACACCCATAACGCCCCTGAGGCCTCCCGTACCAAATTCAAGGTCTTTATAAAAGGCATCTTCAAGTTGCGCCGGATCTTCTTTTTGTAATTTGCTTATTTCATCTTTTGTGGCTTTATCGTATTTACCGGAAAGCCATTCATTAATTTTCTTTTCAGTTTTTGCTTCCATATATTTTTTTTACAATTTGAAGGTATTCAATTTTGATAAGCGAAACCATTAATGGTCATTACCCGTATTTTTGTATGATGTATATTTTGTTTGCTATAAGAAAGTTGAGGGCTGTCATTTTATCAAGTGTTTTTAGTATTTTTTTAGTTACCAACTTACACGCCCAATATAATTACAAGCAAGCAATTACTTTAAATACAATTCAGGGTTTTAAAGATACTTCAGAACAACATGATTTTTATCCTTATAATAAAAAAAGAGTAAAACTGGTAACGCTTGGTAATATTACCGGCTTTGGCGGCATGCTTATAGGATTGAATGCAGAATGGTATGCTAAATACCCGAGATCATCGTTTCATTTTTTTAATGACTATGCCGAGTGGAAGCAAGTTGATAAGGCCGGGCATGCATTTAGCGCTTATAGCGGCAGCAGGGCGAGTATGGAACTATGGAGATGGGCCGGCCTTTCCCGTAAACAAAGCATCTGGATAGGTGGCCTCAGTGGTGTAGGCTACGAGTCTGTGATTGAGGTGCTCGATGGTTTCTCTTCCGAATATGGATTTAGTGTGACGGACTATGCCGCCAACGTGATAGGCTCGGGCATGTTCATTGCTCAAGAACTGGCATGGGATGATCAACGCATTAAATTGAAGTTTTCTTTTCATAAAAAAAATTACGGCCAGGCAGACCTTAACGCAAGGGCTGATAAAATTTATGGCAAAACAGAAATCGAGCGATTTATAAAAGACTACAATGCCCAAACATATTGGCTGAGTGCAAACATTCATTCGTTCCTGCCGGAATCAAAATTGCCGCGGTGGCTGAATATTTCTGTTGGTTATGGAGCAGAAGGAATGTTTGGCGCCAGAAGTAATATTGCAGTTGATAAAACAGGAACAGTTGTCTTTGACAGGTCGGACATAAAAAGATATCGCCAATGGTATCTTGCTCCTGATATTGATTTAACGAAAATCAGAACCAATAAAAAAAGCCTGAAAATTATATTCTTTCTTTTAAGCACTTTAAAGTTTCCGACACCCTCGTTTGAGTTTTCTAATGGAGAATTTAAGGGCCATTGGCTGGTATTTTGACGCTTAGTTTATTTAAAATATAAAAGCTGAATGAAAGATCACGAAGAACTATTCATAATGTGCTCCCACTACTTCGTTATCTGCAGTTTCAACAATTATTTTTTCATCGAGCCCTGTGGAAACTGATAGCCCTACATAATCCGGCGATACAGGAAATTGCCGGTGGCTTCTTTCAACTAATACGAGGGTTTGTATTTTTTTAGGATAAAAATCAAGGAAAGGCTTTACTCCGTAAGACAATGTCTTACCCGTATTTGCAACATCATCTGTAATGATTATTACTTTATCGTTAAAATCATATTTGCCAGGTATAACAATCTTCTTTGGATCTTTTTTATCGAGATTAATTTCATGAACAAGTATTTCACCCTCGAAAACATTCGCTAAAAACTGCTTTATCTTATGGGCTATTATCAATCCATTCCCTTTAATTCCCGCGAGAATAATCTGGTTTTCTCCGATGTTATGCTCTACAATTTCATAGGCCATACGCTGCATTTTCTTTGCTGCTGTTTCCGCCGTTATAATTAGATTCTCAGGTGGCATATTTGTATTTTTTATGAATATAAACACTCCTGAACATTTGAACAATTAAACAATGCAAATCGTTAACTTAGCAACCATACCTATTTCTATGCAAATTATCCAGCAAATCCTCTTTATACTGCTTACCGGTGTTGCGATTTTACTATTTTCAAAAAAGGTAAAACAGATCTACCGGAATATTAATCTTGGGCGCAGTGAAGATCTTTCTGACCACGCAGGCGAACGATGGAAGAATTTACTTTTGCTTGCTCTAGGGCAAAAGAAAATGTTCCGGTATCCGCTTGTTGGTATCATGCATTTTTTTATCTATGCAGGTTTTATCATCATCAATATTGAGGTTTTAGAAATAGTATTAGACGGCGTTTTTGGAACACACCGAATGTTTGCTTCGACCCTCGGAGGCTTCTATACTTTCCTTATCGACTTTTTTGAGGTGCTTGCTATTACTGTATTAGTCGCCTGTATCATTTTTTTAGTAAGAAGAAATGTTCTTAAGTTAAAACGGTTCATGAAGCATGAACTCGATGGCTGGCCAAAGACGGATGCAAATCTTATTCTCATAATTGAGATCATCCTGATGACACTTTTCTTAACTATGAATTCTGCAGACAGGGCGTTGCAATTACAAGGAAGCGAACATTACCTTGATCATGGAAATTTTCTTTTCTCCGGGTTGCTGGCGCCTTCCATGCAGAGTCTGCCTGTCTCAACCTTAATTGCTATTGAACGTACCTGTTGGTGGCTACACATTGCAGGCATTTTTGCTTTTCTTAACTACCTGCCTTATAGTAAGCATTTTCATATTTTACTTGCCTTTCCCAATACATATTACAAACCGCTTGAGCCTAAAGGCAAAATGGAAAATATGGAAAATGTGGCGAAAGAAGTTCAATACATGTTTAAGCCCGAACTAGCTCCTGCTAACGCAGAAGCTGAGCCGCAAAAGTTTGGCGCCAAAGATATTTTTGATTTAAGCTGGAAAAGTTTGCTGGATGCTTATACATGCACGGAATGCGGAAGATGCACCGTCGCTTGCCCCGCTAACATCACCGGTAAATTGCTGAACCCAAGAAAGATCATGATGGATACCCGTGATCGTGTGGAAGAAGTGGGAAGAAATATCCAGCAAAACAAAACCTTCACCGATGATGGCAAAACATTAATGCATAATTATATCACTACGGAAGAATTGAGAGCATGCACTACCTGCAATGCATGTGTTGAAGAATGCCCTGTAAGCATAAATCCATTGACGATTATCCTTGAACTTCGCCGCTCGCTGGTAATGGAAGAAAGCAATGCACCTGCCGAATGGAACGGAATGTTTAGCAATATTGAAAATAATTTTGCTCCATGGAAATTCAGCCCGGATGAGAGAGATAAGTGGGTGGAGGAAATATGAGGAGTTATGTGGGATGTACGATGTATGAAATACGATGTTCATCGTCATCATATCTTTCACTTATTTACTTCAGACTTCAATATTCACTCCTTCATAAATTTCTGAGATTCCAATTTTTTCATCAATGGCTTTAATGAACAGGAAGTTTTCGACAGCGTTATATTCTTCCAATTCCCAATGATTGTTTTCATTTAATCTGAACACTTCTAAATGTATGCTTTCAGAATCTGCGAGTATATATTCTTTTAGAGTTGGTATATCACGATATAATTTAAACTTTTCACCACGGTCATAGTTTTTTGTTGATTTGGAAAGCACCTCAATAATTACAGCAGGGTTTAAAACATTATAATCATCATTGTCGAGTGTAATTATTTCGCCGCAAATAATGGAAATATCAGGATAGGTAAAGAGTGTGTTCACCTCAATATGAATGCGTAAATCGCTTCCAAAGGGCTTGCATGACTTGCCTTTTAATTTTTGTTTTAATACAGTTAAAATGTTATCGCTGATCATTACATGCGGAACTTTTGCTCCTGACATAGCAAATATTTCCCCCTTGTAATATTCATGTTTTTCCATTGAAGTATTTTCCATCTCAAGATATTCTTCAATAGAAATTTTCTGGTTGCTGTATGCAACAGCTGGTTCTCTTACTTCCATTAAATGAAAGTACAAAAATTCCTCCTGCTTTATTATTTAAGCTGTTGCCACTTTGAAATAATATTCAGAAGGTCTTTGTCGAAGAACAATAATATTTCCAGAAAAAAATGCCCATTGAGATGATCTCTTTTTCCTGGGTTACTACCAGGTCAATTATACTTTAGAGAGGGCTTACTGATTATTTGGGAATACTGGCGCACATGATAATTACAGTAGCATGTCGTATATCTGTTATCTCTGCATCGTAAATTCCCTATTCTATATGCTTCTTTTCGAGTCAAAATTTTCCAACTCCTTCGAAACAGCATTTAAGAAAGTAGAACCCAATGCGCCGTCGATAATACGATGGTCGTAGCTTAAAGAAATATACATCATGTGGCGGATAGCGATACTATCTCCTTGCGGAGTTTCAATAACCACTGGGCGCTTCTTAATAGCTCCTACGGCCATGATGGCCACTTGTGGTTGATTTATGATGGGTGTTCCCATTATACTTCCAAAGGTCCCGACATTGGTGATTGTAAATGTTCCACCTGCAGTATCATCGGGCTTAAGCTTATTGTTACGTGCCGCATCGGCAAGGCTGTTTACCTGCTTTGTGATCCCTGTCAGGTTTAGTTGCCCTGCACTCTTGATTACAGGAACAATTAGATTTCCATTCTGAAGCGCGGTAGCCATGCCGATATTTATATCTTTTTTTATGACGATGCGGTCAACATCAACACTGCTGTTTATCAGCGGATATTTTTTGATACACTTTACAATCGCTTCTATAAATAAAGGGGTAAAAGTGATTTTTTCGCCTTCCTGTTTTTCAAAACCTTTTTTTATTTTTTCACGCCATTGAACAAGGTTGGTTACATCACACTCGGCAAAGCTTGTTACATGCGCACTGATGTTTTTGCTATCCACCATGTGTTTTGCAATCATCTTCCGCATGCGGTCCATTTCAATTATTTCCACATTGCCGGTAAACACGGCGGGTGTACTGTATTCCTGTTTTGTTGCCGGTTCCGGCACATTCTGAACTCTCCCCTCCACAGATGCCGATGATGTCTTCTGAATCGACTTTTCTGGTGCATCTTTCCGGTTTTCAAGATAGGCAATGATGTCTTTTTTGCTCACTCGTCCATCCTGCCCTGTTCCTTCCATATTCTCTAATTCGCTCATGGAAATACCTTCACTTGCAGCAATATTTAAGACCAACGGTGAATAAAATCGTATTCCTGAATTTGAATTGGCAGGCTTTGGTTTTTCAGATGGCTGATAAGGAACTTCTTCTATAAGGCTTGCTTCTTCATAAGGTTCACGTTTATGCGAAGATGATATGTCAACGGTTGACTTATTTTCAGAAGTATTGCCATTTGTGTTTATCCTGGCGATCACACTGCCAATAGGTACAACATCATTTTCATTGAAAAGTATTTCAGAAATAATTCCTTCTGCTGTTGAGGGCACTTCGCTGTCAACTTTATCAGTAGCAATTTCCAGCACCGTCTCATCATTCTCAACTTTGTCGCCGGGCTTTTTGTGCCACTTAAGAATTGTCGCTTCCATGATGCTCTCCCCCAACTTAGGCATTACCAAATCTACCATGCTCATACAATTATTTTAGATTTATCTACAACCAATATGCGCCAAAATTAAGTAAAATCAATAAGTTACCCGTAAGTATTAGCAAAGTGTTTTTTGATCAAAGAAGTGCAGATTTTCTAATCAAAAATCTATAAGATCAATTGCTGATGTACAACACCAGCATTTAAACACAATAATAGATTTAATCTTTCTAATAAGATTCTACAATAAATTTTCTCAGGAAATTAAGAGCCATCATGCCGGCTACCTCGATATTTCTTTCCCGTTTAAAACGAAGATTAATTTTTTGGCATTGATGATTTTCTGAATTACCAACTGCGATCCATACTGTTCCAACTGGTTTTTTTTCAGAACCGCCGCCCGGCCCCATAATTCCCGAAACGGCAATCCCATAGTCAGTGTTCATCTTACCCAAAAGCCCCTTCAGCATTTCTGTAACCGTCTCCTCACTCACTGCTCCATAGTTATTTAAAGTTTCTTCACGCACATCCAGCATTTTTTGCTTAACATCATTTGAATAGCTCACAATACTTCCCTGGAAATAATCAGAAGACCCGGGGATTGACGTTAAAAGATGAGCGATGTATCCGCCGGTACAACTTTCAGCAGCAGAAACCGTTTTATCTTTTGACTTCAATAATTTTCCAATAAAAACGGGCATTGAATCATCAACATCTGTAACCAAATACTCTTTAACGAGCGATTTCAATTCATTAAAATAAGTATCCAGTTTTGTACGTGTCTTAATTTCATCAAAGCCGGAAGTCGATAATCGCAACCTCACCATTCCATAGTTTGGCAGGTACGCAAGTTTTATTTCTGCAGGCAAAGAATATTCAAATTCTTCTATAATCTCCGCAAGAGCGGATTCGCCAATACCGGCTGTAAGGATAGTACTGTGAATAATGTATGGGAGTTTATATTTAGTCTTCAACATGGGAATAACCGAATTCTCCACCATGCCTTTCATCTCATAAGGCACACCTGGCATGCTTATAAAGATGGTTTCGTTTTTATGAAAGATCATTCCCGGCGCAGAGCCTCTTTTATTTTGAATGACTTCACACACATCAGGCACTTCTGCCTGGTTTAAATTAACCTGGCTTACAGGCCGTTTGAATACTTTTGCAAACAAGTATTTTACATTTTCCAACGCCTGTTCATTAACAATCATTTTTCCTCCAAAATATTCGTTGAGCGCGGGCTTGGTTATGTCATCGGATGTGGGACCAAGTCCGCCCGTTATCAAGATAATATCTGTATCTCTGCTTTCAATATCCAAAGCATCTCTAATTTCCGAAGAGCTATCTCCTACGGCCACACGTTTTCTTAACGCGATCCCATTTTTATTTAACTCCTGTGCGATCCACGCACTATTGGTATCAATTACCTGCCCTATCAGCAGTTCGTCGCCAATGGTAATAATTGTTGCATACACATTTTTCATCCCGCGAAATTAAGCGGTAAAAAAAATTAAAAAATTTTTTTGTCTGCTGCTTTCATTTTATTTAATCAGAATTAATCTATTAGTTTTGAAGACAACCGTTCTATATTGAAAAAAATATTTCTGGCCATTTCACTTCTTGCTTTTTTGCAATTAAATGCGCAAATGTTACATACAAAATTCAATGCAGCTTTTAAAAAATTCCAGGAAGACCGCTCGTTCAATCATGCTACCATAAGCTTGTATGTTATAAATTCTGCCACAGGCAAAGCAGTTACCAGCCAAAATATCCAGGTAGGAATGGCACCGGCAAGCTGCCAAAAAGTTATCACAGCATCCACTGCTTTTGAGCTTCTTGGGCACGACTTTACTTACAAGACAACCCTGGCCTACTATGGTAAAATCAAAAATGGAATGCTTGACGGCAATATTGTTGTAGCTGGTGAAGGTGACCCAACTCTTGGGAGCTGGCGATACGACGCTACCAATGAAGAAAACACCATCTCAAATTTTAAGCAGGCAATATTGGATCAAGGAATAAACGACATCAGCGGCCATGTGGTTGCAGATGAAAGTAAATGGAAAAGCGAGGTAACACCCGATGGCTGGATATGGCAGGATATAGGAAGTTATTATGGAGCTGGCGCAAGAGCAATCAATTGGCACGAGAACCAGTATGATCTGTTCTTAAAATCAGGAAAAAAAATTGGTGATAGTGTGGAAATTATCACAACAGATCCTTCTACAGTAATTGGGCTTAATCTTAAATCCTTAGCTACCTCCGCGCAAAGAGGCAGCGGCGATAATGCATACATTTATTTTCCTCTCGACCAGCAAAATAGTTTTGTAAGAGGCACCATACCTGTGAATGAAAACAAATTCAGTATTGCAGGAGCTTCACCTCACCCCTCAAATCAGCTTGCTGCCACTCTTGAAGCTGCCTTAAAAAATAAATCTTTAGAAGATGTATTAAGTGACAACAGCGTCTTAGATAATATCGATTCAGCGCATGTGTTTTACACTTACTATTCACTGCCACTGGATAGCATTGTTTATTGGTTTCTAAAACGAAGCGTAAATCTTTATGGCGAGGCTCTGTTAAAAACTATGGGATACGTACGCACAACATCCGGCTCAGCTGATAGTGGTGTAAGTGTTGTTAAAAATTTCTGGAAAGAAAAAGGTATCGAATCTTCTGCTCTGAATATTATAGATGGCAGCGGCCTTTCTCCGGGCAACCGGGTAACCACAGCATCGCTGGTAACCGTGCTTCAGTATGCAAAAAAACAGCAATGGTTTCATTCCTTTTACAATGCGTTACCGGAAATAAATGGTATTAAGATGAAGAGTGGCTCTATCGGGGGAGTTGTATCTTACACAGGATTTATTAAAAGCAAAACGGATGAAGATTATACGTTTTCTTTTATAATCAACAACTACGATGGAAGTGCGAATGATGTAAGAAAAAAAATGTGGCGTCTCCTCGATTTGCTCAAATAATTGAAAATAAATTCCTGAATCTTCTTTAAAAATTAATATTATGAAAGAACAAAATTTAAAAAATCATTCACGAATGGTTCCCATGTTTCACTACGTACTATTTCTAATAATAACAATTTGTTTAATTTTCTCCGTATGGAACCTGTATCGTGCATACGAGCATCATTCCGGAAGGATTGTTGCCGCTGTATTGGTTGGATTGTGTGTAAGTTTTGTGCTTCTTGCCTGGTACGCACGGGCATTCCCGATTGCAGCGCAGGATCGTGCTATTCGGGCCGAAGAAAACCTGCGGCATCTTTCTATCACTGGCAAAATACTTGATAGCAATCTCACCATGCAACAGGTAATTGCATTGCGTTTCGCTGAAGACACTGAGTTCGTTCTGCTTGCTGAGAAGGCAGCGAAAGAAAACATGAAACCGATGGACATAAAAAAATCTATCACAAACTGGAGGGCAGATCATCACAGAGTATAGTTACAGACAATGCTCACAATTAGTTTCAGCTTACTTAGCGAAATGCCTTTTCCTCTTTTGCAATAGCCAAAGTGAAATCATAAGCCATACTACACTCAGGCAAAGTCCTGCGATCACATCACTGGGAAAGTGTACCCGAAGATATACCCTGCTAAAGGCGATAGCCGTGGCAAAAATAAAAAGCAGTATGGTTGCGGTTATTTTCCAGGCGGCTTGAATTTTCGTTTGCCAAATAAGAAATATAATTAAGCCAAAAAAAGTGTATGAAGAAAATGAATGCCCGCTGGGATAGCTGAATCCGGTTACATTTTTTATCAAAGGATCGAGCGGGCGTACACGCCTGAATGTATTTTTAAGAATATCTAAAATAGCAGTAGTTGTGAGCCCGACAACGAGTACATCAATAGCCAGGGTCCAGGACTTCTTTATCAATAAAATCAAAATCAAAATTATGTACGCAGGGAATAAAAATGCGGAAGACCCAAAGAAAGTTACTATCTCAAAAAAACTAGTTGCTGCCGGCGACTGTATCGTTGACACCGCTTTGAAAATAGCTGCGTCAAATCCACCTTCATGCTCAAGAACAATTTCGTCGGTAATGGTCGCGAATACAGCAAATGTGATAAGGAATAGGATTATTGCAATGACAGCCATCAGCGTAAGCCTTTTTGCGGTCGGTTCTTTGTGTACTGAATTTTCCAGATTAAAAATTTATGGCTTAAAAATAAATTATTATTACCGCACAAGTTATTCAATTGGCAATATTTTTTCAGTTCGCAGATAACCCACATCAAACAAATTTTGGAAGAACTCATTTGCAATCTTATTTTTGCGCCGGAGAGTTGGCAGAGCGGTCGATTGCGGCAGTCTTGAAAACTGTTGAGGTGAAAGCCTCCTGGGGTTCGAATCCCTAACTCTCCGCTCAAATCAACTATTTAAAGTTTACTTGATTAAAGAACTCCCGTAAAACTCAATATTTACGGGAGTTTTGTTTTTAGGTGTTACTTACATTTACTCTGTCTTACGCAACCTTATTCGGAGTAATTCGTGGAGTAATACCTCTCTTAATTATCTACTCCACAAAGTTAATTTAAACACTTACCTATTAACATTTTATAAAAATGTAACTGCCTTTTTTGCCTTGCTTAAAAAGTAATTTTATCATAAATTAAAGTGTTTTTATGGACAAAAGTTTTGGATTATTTTTCCATCTCAAAAAAGAAAAGAAAAATCAGGAAGGTAATTTATCTGTTTACATTCGTATAACTGTGGACGGTGCTTATTGCGAAATAAGCACTAAAAGAAAGTGTTGTAAGAATAACTGGAACGCGAAGGCAGGAAGAATGAACAGTAAAAGTAATGATGCAAGAGCTCTTAATGCTTACCTGGACACTCTGCAGCAAAAAGTCTTTGAAGCAAAGCGGAAAATAATTGAAACCGATAAAGAGCTTACTGCTGAAAGCATCAAGAATTTAATTCTTGGAAAGAATAAGCAAAAACCACACATGCTTCTTGAAGTATTCAGGTACCACAATTCTCAAATAGCAGCTTTATTAAATCAGACATATGCTCCGGGTACGCTAGAACGTTATAAAACTTCTTATAAACATACTGAATCATTTTTGAAATGGAAATACAAGTTAGAGGATATTGATATTGCTAAGCTCAATTATGAATTTATTACTGAATATGAATTTTGGTTAAAAAGTGTTCGTAAGTGTAGCCACAATACAACTGTAAAATATCTTAGCAATTTTAAAAAGATTGTTCTACGGTGCCTGAAAAGTGGATGGATTCATAAAGACCCTTTTCTGGGCTTTAATATGGCTAAAAAAGAAATCGAACGTACCGCACTGAATGAGCATGAATTGAAAGTATTATTAAACAAAAAGTTTTCCATTGAAAGACTCAACCTTGTAAAAAATATTTTTCTCTTCAGTTGCTATTCAGGTTTGGCTTACGCAGATGTTCAGAAACTAAGACGTTCAGATATTAAAATTGGATCTGATGGAGAACAATGGATATTTATTAAAAGACAAAAAACGGATGTCATATCCCGTATTCCCTTATTGCCTGCAGCACTAGCAATTTTACACAGATATGAACAACATCATCAATGCGAATATAATGACCGGATTTTACCTGTCTTAAGCAATCAAAAAATGAATTCATATTTAAAGGAAATAGCTGATGCGTGCGGGATATCTAAAATCCTCACCTTTCATATTGCCAGGCATACGTTTGCGACAACAATAACTTTAAGCAATGGTGTTCCGATTGAAACTGTATCTAAAATGTTAGGACACAGAAACATTAGGACCACGCAACATTATGCAAAGATTTTAGATAAAAAGATTGGTGATGATATGAGGGGATTAAGGCAAAAATATCCAGACACTCATTTTGATTGAGAATTTTGCATTTAAAATTGAGAAAATCCTTAAAATAGGGTCGCGAAGGATAATTTCGTCTCACCTTGGTTGTACAGATTTTGTGTGCTATTAACAGTTTAGAAATCATATCTCGACAATCTAGAGAATAAGAGCTTAACAATTTAATATTATCATCCGTCGTCTATTTTCCATTTGGAGAAATTAGAAATTAAAGTTTTATGCCCTTTGTTTAAAATTTAGTCATGTATTGGTATTATTAATTAAGCTACGTAATTTAGAATCAGAATTTCAATTGTGAAGTAAGAAAATGCAGAAGTATGAACGAAACACCCATGCTGTTTCCCATAGCTCCATCCGAGTTTTGGAAACAAATCAGAGCTGTCATAGACGAAGTAGTTTCTGAAAAATTATCCCAGCAAAATCTTTTCAAAAAAAGATCCTGCCTGCCGGAGAAAACTTTACTAAAGGCATCCGATGTTTGTGAGATCTTCCAGATTTCAAAGCCCACACTTTATGAATGGCTGCAGCAAAATAAACTTAAAAGCTTTAAGGTTAAATCGAGAAGATATTTCAATCGCACTGACATAGATGCGATACTCGCAACAAGCAAGTAAGATGCCTTAAAACTTTTTCCTTTTAAATTTTAAATGCGTGACGAATGAGCTGTTCTGAAGCCAACAGTATGGATATGGTTGATTTACTTAAATTCTTTAGGTTTCCAGGCAACAAAAATGAAAGGTGATGATTACTTGTATCACTCACACTCCAGAGATGAGAGAACCCTTCTTTAAGATCAACAGGAACTGAAATATTTGATAAGATTATGAGGTTGGTTGGGGATGAAGATATTGTTTATTTTCCTTTCTCGCATTTTCTGAATTAGTTCCTGCCAATGTTGTGTGTGTTAATTCTGCTGCCATCCTGCCTGATGGTGTTACTTACCATATGAATGTGCGGGTTTACTGAATCGTTATGTTTGTAAATAATAAAAAATTGATTACCGAAGCCAATCTCGCCCATATACATAGAGGCAATTTCAGTTAGCTTGTTATCGTTCAGCTTTTCTGTTGGGCTAAAGTTGAAGAACACATGAAGTGTTTTAGTGGTAGCTCTTTCATTCAAACCATTTAGTCTTTCAAAGCCATTTAATTTTTGATAGAAATTCATTTTCTTTGCGTTATTCAAATAGTTCGCAGCATGCAAACTAACGGCATCTCCCCGCTGCACTTTTTTTGAATTATAGTTCAATGCGGCCTCAATACTTTTTGGTGTCTTTACTTTTGCACCATCGATCATAGAGTTGATTCATCCTTAATTTTATTTCTTCCACTTTTATTACCAGAGATTTTTGCAAAGCATCATACTGAATTATCCAGGAGCGGAACTCCGGTATCTTATCCAACAAATGAAGCTTGTGCACCGCCTGATTAAAATTATTGCCGACCGCACTCAATTCTTTTTTCAACAGCAGCATGTCTTTCAAAAAATCATCTGCTGACTGATTTCTGTATTTTACAGTTACAGGCTTTTGCAAACACATCTTTCTAACATAGGAACTGATGCTTCTTTCAGTGGTTTTTTTCCTAAGCGAATCAGCCAGTTCAAATTCATTATTATTCATGCGCACGACAACCATTTTATTTCTTACGGCATTTTCATTCTTCCTCTTCATAAAATCGGTTTTAAAATTTTTACGTTTATTAATTTCTGTTTCAAACCCGAAACGAGTTCCGAGTTAAGGGCAAAATGCTCCAAACGTATAACGTTTGTACATCTTGCCATGTGCAAGACTCGGCACATTATGCCTTTATAAAGTTTGATTCTTAACGAATGTTGAGAAGATAATACTGGCGATTTTTTTAAGCCTATTAGACCGGTGTAAAAAAGTAATAAAACAACGTTGCAGGTTTTATTTATTTTGTCTTTCATCACTATTCATTTTCACAATTATCTTCACAGACATAAAGGTAAAACTTAGGACTGTATTGAGGAAGACATGACGACATTTTAGACAGGGTAAGTCTATGATAAAATTTCCCTAGAATTTCTATTTATTGTGAAATAAAACTGAAGCCTCCCGCATCAAAACTTCAGTATCAAACATGAAGATAAAATGAGTTTTTTTACATAGTAAAAATCATTCGAAATCAAAAATCCTTTAGGAGTCGTTATAGCAATTCTCAACGAATATTATAGTACAAATAATAGAGAAGAAGTTTTAAATTACACAAGATAAAAGAAGGTAATTGGTTTGACTTTTCCGGTGCTGATTCCAGCGATAGTTATTCCGTTTTATGGCAACTAAAAGTTGCTTTAGATCATGAAAATCCTTTGGTAAAATCGTAAATATATTCCAGCGCTTTATTTGCAGTGAAAAGAAAAATTCACTAAAGTATTATGCGCATGTGGGATTCAAGTGAAGGCTTCACTTAAAAGAAACTTGTTAAAATATGCAATAATTCCAAAGTCGATTATCTGGTATGGAAGTGTACAACACGATCCGCCCTTACAAAAATTCTCATGTTTTTGAAACAGAAAAAAACGCACTATATCAGTCCCTTATTTGCAAGTGGAATAATGTCCTTCACTACTACAATTATGTGAACAAATAATTTAATCTCCAGGAATTGAGCTCCTAATTTAATCTTGGGGGAGTCTCCTGATCAGCACTGCTGTGCTGCCGGTTTTCCAAGGGATGATTAATCACTGATAAGGCGAAGATAATACCTCCTTTCCCTAAAAGCTGGTGCAAGGAACACCATCTATTTTCTAGCCTAAGTTATTCGGAAAATTTAGATGAACTAACTGCATTTATGTTCTTTGAGTTAGTGTGATGTCAAGTTCTTGGGTGTACCAATTGAGCACTTTTTTTGGTGTCTCCATAAAATAAGAGTATCTAGATCGGAAGTGGCAAAATGACGACGGACAAGGAACTCCCAATCCTAATTAGTCAGCATCCGATTGGAAAGCAAGAATTTTCCAAAGTCATTCCCTACCATATCGCAGTTAAAAAATGTTATTTCGACGGTTCCACAGGATGCCCTACTGTCCCATTTCGATCAACGAAATAAAACCAGGCAATGCTCCCCAATGATCGTAATTGTCTCCCATGTGCCGGCCTTCAATAGGATCCTTCACGTTACCGGAAATAGTATTGTAGTTTTAGTAGATATAGCCGTTTAGTTTTACATTCTCCATCATCAGCCGGTTCGATTTTTCGGCTAACAGTCTTTGTGCCCCAGGCAAATCGTAATTTCGCACGCTAAGTAAACCAGAAAGTTCATTGGTCCCAGATGCACCCAGTAATCCTGGTCTTTGAAAGCCGGATCGTTCCTGACAAGTGAAGGGAATAAAAAATTTTCACCGTTGTTAATAAATGCCATTAAAAGCGAAGACTGTATGAATTGTTTGGAATCATTTTAGTTAATTATGTATTACCGTTGTAAACCTGCCGCCATGCTTAGCATACAAACAACTATCCTTGTCGCTTTTATTCTTTTTGCTGTTCCCCTGCGGGCACAGCAATATCCATTACCCGCCGTCCCGGATACAGGTGGCACAGGCAGGTTTATACAGCGAACAATGCATTTGCTTGCATCGGATACACCCCAAAAAAAGAACACAGTAAAAATATTGGTCTATGGGCAGTCAATCAGTGTACAGGATTGGTGGCTGGAGGTAAAACGTGATCTTGTCGCACGCTTTCCGAATGCTCACGTTATTATGGAGAATAAAGCCATAGGAGGATTTTCGTCCTCAATATTGATTAAGACCGTAGAAATGGACGTAAGTACTTTTTATCCTGACCTTGTACTTTTCCATATTTACGGAGATCAGAATAATTATGAATCGATCATAAAAACAATTAGAAGCAGAACGGCTGCTGAAGTAGCGCTTCAAACAGATCATTACACGAAGAAAGATGACTTTAGTGATAAAATGGCCTACGAAATTTTACCGGCCCTGGCTAAAAAGTACAGTTGTGAAGTGATTGACGTAAGAACCCCCTGGAAGAAATACTTAGATGATAATAATTACGAGCCTTCCAGATTATTAAAAGACGGAGTTCACTTGAACGAGCATGGAAACTTTCTTATGGCTGAATTGATTAAACCATACTTACAATATAAACCTAACTATAAAGAGGATGAATTTGGTTTAATGACCACTTACCCGGTTGGAAAGGATATTTTTTTTAATGGAAATAATTTGCGTTTGGCTTTTACCGGTAATAAAGTTGATGTAATTGCAGCAGATTCGTTTTCCAAAGGCAGCCCTGCAAAAGTTTTAATCGATGGCAAAAGGCCATCTTCATTCCAGGGAACTTACTTCATGACACGTCCTTACTGTGATAATAACAATGGCTGGCCCTGGACGCTGCCCGCTATGATAAGAATTGAACATGAAGCGCCCTGGATGGAAGAAGAATGGGCATGTACGTTTAAAGATGTTTCTCCTCCATTTAACGATTTCACATTTGAAATTAGCGGGTCAAAGACTGGAAAAGATGGCGCTGGAAGGGCTACCGAGGATTTTGTATCAAGCTCTAAACGAGTGATCATAAAAAAAGGAGATGCGGAAGCCGGGGGCGACTGGCATCTGAACAGATCATACCAGGTATTAAAAACGATTGTAAAACCAGGCGAAATAGTTAAATGGAAAACATACTCCATCAGCACCGATTTATATACCCCGGAAAGAAATGAAGATAATTCCAATGAAAACATCACCACCCTGGTGCAAGGAATCCCCAACAAAAATCATGTGCTTACAATAGAAAGTAAAGGCAAAGGTTTCCCTATTAAAGAGATAAGAGTCTATAAACCTTACTTACAATAGCGCTGTTTGGTTGAATCTATTACTTGAACTGCTTAGCTTTTTACGCTCAAATCCGCGAGACAAGTACAGACCAGTAAAGTCATCAGCTACAGAACCGTTAAATTGGTGGCCGGTTGCTTTATCAGTTCTTATTTGACTTCTATGATTAAATATATTGACCTGTACTTGTTTCTATCCTTTTTTTCTTTGAGCGACGCATGCTTTGCGCAGGCGTTATTTAGCAAAACCGCTTTTCAAAAACCACCAAACAGCGTTAAAGTACATGCCTAGTGGCATTGGGTTGATAATGCGATCACGAAGGAAGGCATCACTAAAGATCTTATGTCGATGAAAGCACAAATGCTAAAAGTATTTTAGTGGGTGAAAAAAGCCAGGTGCTTAAACTATCGGCAATGAAAGTCCTGGCGAAGATATCCGGCTTGAAAGATGAATGAACTTGTTTCTTGCCGTGGAAAGAAGTCGTTGAAAGACATAACATCGCCCTAAAGGAAAACGATCAAAAACAATTGCAGGTGGATAATGGTGATTTGCTTTTAATGTCGACATTACCGGACTGCAAACTTTTTCTCCATTAAAAGAACAGGGAACCAGTAAAGAAAGCATCCATGTATTAGATCAGTAAACATCAACCTCTTAGAAAAATCAAAAAGCCACTATGCATATTTCCAAACAGACCTATTCTATAATTCTCTCTATTTTTTTCTTTTACACCGTGCCACCTCTTGCCGCGCAACAGCCCTTGTCTGCCGAAGTGAAAATGTTCAACGGCCGTGGTGCCATCTATCTAAATGGTGTACCAGAATACCCCATGATCTATGCGCTGACTGATGTGCCCGGCGGAAGGTGGAGTTGGGAAGAATTGCCACGCTATAACCTGCAGAATTTTTGTAACCATGGTGTGCGTCTCGTACAGGTAGATCTTGCGTTTGATCATGTATGGAAAGCCGATGGCAGTATCAATACGGACACTGCACAAAAACAATTAAGCGGCGTGCTCGATGTTTGCCCCAATGCCGCTATCATCCTGCGCTTTCATGTGAACCCGCCGAAATGGTGGCAGCAAAAACATCCTGAAGAAAACACGGTGTATGCAGATACTACATCAATGCCCGATATAGATTGGGGACTGCAACGCATTATTGAAGATGATGAAGAAAATCCAACACGACACAGCCTCGCCTCTGCCCGTTGGAAAGAAGAAGCTACGGTTAAACTTATAGAATTTTTGGCCAAACTTAAAACGCTCCCCGAGGCAAAGGCTTTGGCTGGTATCCAGGTAGCAGGTGGCGTGTATGGCGAGTGGCATTACTGGGGTTTTATCAACAACGAACCGGATGTGAGCCTGCCTATGCAGCAATACTTCCACGGTTGGCTCAAAGAAAAATATGGAACCGATGCCGCTTTGCAAAAAGCCTGGAATGATAAGCAGGTTACATTGAGTAAAGCGGGGCTGCCTACACTAAACGAAAGGCGTTCTACGCAGGCCGGTATTTTCCGTTTACCAGCCAACGAACGAAAGGTGATTGACTATTATGAAGCGCAGCACCAGGTAGTAGCTGACGACATCATTCATTTTTGTAAAGTGGTGAAAGAAAACTGGCCGCGGCCAATCATCACCGGTGCGTTTTACGGTTACTATTACGCAGTGTTTGGCCGCGAAACCGCCGGAGGTCATTTGCAGTTGCAACGCGTGTTGAATTCGCCGTATGTAGATTTCCTCAGCGCCCCCGGCGCTTACTATCCCGATGCAAGGGAAATGGGCGATCCGTATCGCTCACGTGGCCTGGTTACTTCTGTGCGCTTGCATGGAAAACTCTGGCTCGACGAGATGGATCAACAAACGTTTCTACTGCCGCTGAAAGACACGGCTTACAAAACGACCCTGCAAAAAAGCATTGCTCAAACGCGGCGTAACCTGCTCTTCACATTCACGAACGGCGCAGGATTATGGTTTTACGATTTTGGCCCTTCGGGATTTAATGGCGGCCCACGTCTTGTTGATCACGGTTCTTTTGGTTGGTGGGATGAACCTACGCTGATGCAGGATATAGGGCAGATGAAAAAGTTACTTGATTCATCTTTTCGCAAAACATACACTAGCGGTGCTGACGTCTTGCTGGTGCATAGCACGGAAACGTTTTACTATACTGGCAGCGACCGCACTGCTTCGTACATGGGCCATTGGGCCAACAACTGGGTGCCGCCGGCGGTATTCCGCAGCGGCGTAGTGCATGATGTGGTGCATGTAGACGATTTAGATAAAGTGAACCTTGATCAATACAAAGCCATTGTGTTAGTAAATACCTGGCTGCTTACGCCCACGCAAAAAAACCTGATCCAAAATAAAGTAGCAAAGAATGGCCGACATCTTATATGGTTGTACGCTTCGGGCTATACCGATGGAAAAATTTTAAGTAAAGAATTTACAGAAACGGTTACAGGCATGAGGATGCAGCTGTTGCCACAGGACACCATTACAACAGTTATAATAAAGACAGAAGGTGAAAAAGAATATCGTTATAACGTACAAAACAAAGCAGTAAAACCGTTGCTGATTGTTCAGGATAAAAATGCAACCACACTTGGGGTTATTGCCAATACGCACTACACGGCATTTGCCCGTAAAACACAGAAACAATATACATCCTGGTATCTCGCGTTACCACCTGCTCAACCTGAATTATGGCGTTCAATTTTTAGCGCGGCCGGTGCGCACATTTATAACGATAGCGGTGATATCTTTTATAATGGCAGCGGACTGCTGGTAGTACACACAGCTACGGGTGGCAGTAGAACAATTCGTTTGAAAAATGGCCAGGAAATAACATTGGAACTTCCAGCGAATTCCACTACTGTTTTAGATGCGCAAACGGGTAAGATGTTGTTACAACCATAAACCTTTTTTGAGAAGTTGAGGATAAGCAGGCAGCTGCATTGCTTCATATTGCTATAACTGCAAGCGATCTCCTTTACTCTTTATTATAAATAATTACAGTATTTACAACACACGAATTAAATATTAAAGGCTCCAGGTGTGAAACGTGTAAAAAAATATTCATGTGTATACACCGCCATTATCGGACTAATAATTCAAGGCTGTACATAGAAAGGAATATTCGCCGTTGCCCAATGTCCATGTTCATCATACGCATACACAAATAAGCGGTAGGCACCTTCTGCTCCGGGACTGCGAAACGTAATCTGCGCTTTATTCCTTTCTTCTATCAAATCCGCCATTTCAGGCGGTTTCTTCTCGCCGTTGCCGCCGTAAGGAAATACAGAACCTTCCGGCAATATTTCCCAATTATATTGTAGGTGATCGTTATCCGCATCGGTTACCCAAACTTCCGATTCGTACGTTTCGCTCCTTTTTAAATACACATTATCATAAGAGGTTTGCAGGCCTATTTTCATCGAATCCAACCGGGGAGTGCGGTTATCAGGCCAATGCCCGGTCCATTCATAGTGCATCACTTCCACTGCCTCAGTTTCCAATCCTCCGGCATCAAACATACCAAACCAGGTCTGGGTGCGCTCCTGGTGCTGACGCCATAAAAATACGTAGGAGCCAAGACAATTTTTATCTGCTGCTATTGCCTTTTCGTAACGTTCCTTGTACTTAGCGGCTTTCGTGCTGCTCGTTTCCTCAATGGGCGCTTTCCAAGCGGTCTTAGGCACCTGCCAAAACCCCGTCGGCCCCCACTCGGTTACTGCATACGGCTTTTTCCAGCCGAACTGCCGCAGCCATTTAGGCACTTTCAACAAATCGCCGTATTCATTAATGCCCAATAAATCCAGGTCGGGAGATCTTGCCAGAAGGTCTTTTATTTTGCCCGGGTCAATCGAGCCCACCACCGTCATTACCGGGTGATTTGGATCTATTTTATGAATTGCTTTCGCCAGCGCATTCACCGCATCCCACACTTTTATGTTGTAGTGCTCTTTTACATTGGCTTGTATAAAATCCAATTCATTACCCAGCGCCCACATAATAACAGCGGGATGGTTTTTTGTTTCCCGTACGATACTCATCACGTTTTCATGTTGCGCCCGTACTGCTGCTGTATCATCGTAATCCATACCGTCACGCTCTGCTTTTACCGGCAGGTTCACCAGGGCTGTTAATCCAAGGGCATGGGCTTTGTTGAGTGTATTTAAATCACTGCCAGTCCGGATTGAATTACCCCCGTATTGTTGTAGTTTGTCCAGGTAATCGCTGCCTACAGCGCCTTTTATATAATAAGGCTTTTCGTTCACAAGCAACTGGAATCCCGACCCTTTTTTTACAATCTTCGCCTGGGTGGGTATTTTGTTTTGCTGCGACCAGGATGTATAAAAACCAAGTGTGCAAATTAGAAATGTAAAACAAATTTTCATAGACGAAAGATACTGCGTTGACGATAATCGACCTATAATACAAATACATTCTTAGGCTTTTGAAAAAGTTTAGAGATGAAACTATTCGGGTTAATTCTTATCGCCTTTTTACACAAGCAGGTAAGCATTCTACAAATCGTCCTGCATGAAGAATAAATGAACAACTAAGGCTCTATTTTCTTTACATGCAAAACCCAATCATGAAAGTTTACATTTCCCGGATACCCGCCTGGTGCACTAAAAAATACTTCTGTACCACCGTTTATAGTTTTTGAACTTAACGATTTTCCAGTAGCAGGATCGAACCACGAATATTCGAAGTTGTCGTTTTCGGATGTCGTTTTTAAATCAAGTTTGAAGGTGCCGCCCCATCTCAGATACACTACATATTCTACTCCAGGTACGGCTAAACAATATTTATTTACAGGGTATTCTAAAACCAGTTCCGCATGCGGGGCCATTTTCCACCATTGTATGTTCTTGAAAAAACTTGCCAGGTAGCCCATTGAACGGGCGCCTTCATAATCCAACGTGTTTCTTTCAAATCCTTTTTCAAGCGGCCATGCACCACCCGGGCCTGCCGGTGCTTCGGGAACGTTCGCCAGCCAAACATGTCCGCCACCATACGTATGTCCGGCTGCACCCGATAGAATAGCCGACCACGCTGCAAAACGAACATCGCGACCCGTAGGATTGCCTTCTATGAACTCGTACCATGGCTCTGTTACCACAATAGGTTTATGCGGA
Source organism: Ginsengibacter sp. (assembly GCA_040007435.1). GTDB lineage: Bacteria > Bacteroidota > Bacteroidia > Chitinophagales > Chitinophagaceae > Ginsengibacter. Next base: position 42,777 of record JBDTUZ010000012.1, read on the forward strand.
CTTGTTGCGTAAGCTTTACTGATCACCAAAGGAATCATTTCATTAGCCATGCGGCCGTGGCCTACCTGCGATTGATTGTAATCCAACCATGTTTCATTGTTTAAAATTTCAGCGGTAGACCATTGCGGAGCAGCGAAACCGCCTCCCCAGTTTGGTGGCGTATTATGCGCACTTACAATACGGTTATAAGGATCTTCTGCTTTGATACTTGCTCCTAAATTTTTCCAGAATGGCAAACCCAAACCGCCATAATTATCCATGTTGTATTCGCCCGCAATTACCCAAATCACATTATATGCTGCATAGCGATGTACGAGGTAACGCCACCATCTTTTTATCTTTTCTTCGCCGGCGGTTTAATCGAGGTTTTCACGGCTCCACCAGCCATGTATCCATACGGTAATGCCCTTGCTATTGGCATACGCAATCATACTATCTACTTTTTGCATTTGCGCAACATCCAATATCGAATAGGTTGAATCAAGCAAAGAACTTGGTCGTCCCCAGCCATTAGCAGCAACAAACAACTGACCAACGTTGAACCCTTTGATGAAGCGGTCATCCACTAAATTTTTGTATGTCGAAAAATGAATCTTTCTGTTGGTCCAATTCCACCAGGTATCACCGATCCAAAGAAATGGCGTTTTATCGGCATATTGAAAATAATGACCTGCCTGTTCCCCCGAATTATTTACCTGCACAAAGCCATGGCGAGTGGCATTTTCATTTAAGTCTTGCGGCGGCCAGGCACCAACTTCGAGGCTTCCTTTCACGTTAGATAGGCCCCGATCTTTTGAAGAACTTTTATAAGTCCAGGTGCCGGTAAAAGGTGCGGAAAAACGCACTTTCCAATTCTGCCCACCATCCCAAAAACCAAAGACCGTAATCTTTTTCCCGTTGGCTTCACCACGTGTTCCGGTAAATACAACCTGCACCATACCTTCTTTCGTATCAGCAGGTATTGCAGCATATGGGTTTGAATAGTTCTGCTTTGCTTTCAGTTTTAATTCGAAGACTTCCCATGTATGAATTTGTCCCTGAACGCCAATAGCGGGTAACATAATTAAAGCAGCAAAAAAGAAAAATTTATTAGAATACATTTTCTATTTAATTTACAGGATAGAGCAAACAATTGTGCCAGGGTTATCGTTTTGCACTCAAACAATCTCTATTGATTTAACTTCGTCTACGCAATTATTATATCTACGAATTTATACTTTATTTGTTTACATTCCATGAGAATAGTGCTACTTTAAGCTAGTAGCTTAAGTAAAAATTGTTTCATCGCAGTCAGCTGTAAATACTTCGATAAACCAAAGAAATATGGACATCATTTTAAAAAAGACTTCTTGTTTTATTTTTCTATGCATCTTTCAGTACTTTTTGGCTTGCACCGCATCGGCACAATTGCGGATTGTATGCATCGGCAACTCCATCACGCTGGGCAAAATAGGATTGAAAACAGACAGCAGTTATGAATATAGCTATCGTCCATGGCTATGGCAAAAATTAGTGCGTGCAGGATTTAAAGTGGACATGGTTAGCGCCACACCTTGTTTCTAGCCCGGCATATCATCAAAAAATACACCTGCGAAATCAGAAGGCGCAATGTTTTGTTTGTTTGTTAATACATAAAGCAGGCATACATCATTTACAGAACGGCGAACAGCAAGCTTAAGATTTGTTTTCGGAGAGGCGGCATTGCCATTCACCAATCGTGGTGTGTTGTGCCATTTGATGGTAAGGATATTCTTGTCATTGAGCGTAGTAACTACTGGCGCCAAGCCACAAAAAACTTGAAGCAGCAATATAAAATAGAGCAAACTTTTCATTTAAAATGATTTGAATCATTAGGTGATGCATCCAACCGTCGTCCTTTAACATTCCTTTTGTTCATTATTGATTAAGACATCTATCGGTTAGTGACATTGGCGATATTGACGGCTCCAAAACAGCTTGCGATAAAGCATCTATCGCATAAGTATAACAAGCACACCTGGACGCTACAGCTTTTCGGCGGCTTTACTAAATTCTTTAATGATAAATCAAATCGTTTGCTGCTGTTCATAAAATATTTCTATTTAAATATAGAACTAAAAGATTTAAAACGTAATCGGATTTGTAAACGAATATTTGGTATTATTGTTTACGCTAACGAAGTAAAAATGCACCTGTCAGCTGCATTTTATTATATGGTTTGAACACGTTTATGATGGTGTAAGTAATAATTTAAAAGGCAGTGGCTTCCATAATGATAAAAACATGAAAGTATTATATGTAACGTGTATACTATTGCTGGCGCTTTTATCCAAAGCCCAGTACAAAGTGGATTCTATGTGCGGCGCAAAAGTGAATCTCGATAAGGCGGGCAAGCTACTGGCCCGCTACGAGCCGCAAACACCCGGCGCTTCGTATGCGATTGCAGTAAAGCTGGCGGTAGACTTTTTGAAAAATTGTCCGTTAAGTCCTAAGAACAATCTGCCGCTTTACCTGACGCACTGCTCCATGTACCGCGATGGCAAGGGCGGTTATGTGGGCTCTGATTGGCCGCACAATCCGATTGTTGTTAACGGCGGATTGGTGCAAAGCCTTGCTATCGACTGGCGCAATTATTCCGGTGATGAATCGGTAATTGCTATTGCCCGCAAAGGGTTGGATCACCAGATTGATTTTGGAACAACGCCGGCAAATTGCGAATGGGCCAGCGTGCCTTATGCGAGTTCCGATGCAGGTGCTGTTATGTACCAGGGCGCATCTCGCTTTGATTCGGCTGTAACTGACGAAAACAAGGGCCGTGGTGATGGTTCATTTGTACTGGAAGCGGATAAAATTGGCGAAATGGGCATTCACTACCTGAAATTTTATCAAATCACCAGTGAAACAAAATACCTGAACGCGGCTATTCACTGTGCCGACGCCCTCGCGAAACATGTGCGGAAAGGCGGCAACAGCGCCGGTGGCCTCGACTGGAAAAAGCTTCGCGTCACATCTCCGTGGCCGTTTCGTGTGCGAGCCGAAACAGGCGACGTATTGGAGGATTATACCTCGCATGTAGTAGAGAACCTTCGTTTACTCGATGAATTAGTTCGGATAAAAGACCGCATCAAGCTACAGGATGGAAAAGCACAGGCTTATAAAAACGCTTCAAACATTGCGTGGGACTGGTTGTATTCATCCGAAGGTCCCATTAAAACTGCCATTTGGAAAGGCTACTTTGAAGACATTCGTTTTGACCCGATCAACCTAAATAGGGTAAACAATTCGCCGATGGAATTTGCCCGTTACCTTATAAAACATCCCGAACACGATAGAGAAATTTCAACCACCGTACCTGCTTTGATCTGGTGGGTGAAGAACACTTTTGGCGAGAAAGGCATGAACGCCATCAACGAACAAACCGGTTGCTATTTACCAATGGGAAGCCATACATCACGATATGCTTCTATAAACGCTTTATGGTACGAACACACAGGGGACAAATGGTACAAAGAAGAGGCTTACCGTTTCTTCAACCATGCATCATATATGGCGGAGCCCGATGGCGTTGTTCAAACCGGTCATAACTGGGGCGCCGAGATTTGGTTTAGTGATGGCTACACCGATTACATCCGGCACTTTATGGAAGGTATTGCTGCCGTACCCGAGTGGGCGCCTGCGGGTGAAAATCATTTGTTGAAATCTACTTCCATGGTACAAAAAATCAACTATGGGCCGCAGCAAATTTCGTATAAAACTTATGATGCAGAGGCAAGAGAAGTATTACGGCTTGCATCGAAACCTGTTGTTATTTCTGTGAGTGGAACCGCTTTAAAAGAAACGAAAACTACAGCTGCAGAAGGATGGAATTGGGAACCCCTTTCAACAGGAGGCGTATTGCGAATTCATCATAAAAAAGGAGGTGAAATTTCTATAGCTATGCCGGCAAAAAAAGCCGCGGTTGCGAAAGCAAAATGAAGTTTAACGGCCCGTGCCGTGACTTAAGAATATTTCAAGCCGAGGGTGTCCTGCAGCAATAAAAGTGCCCACTATTTATTTAATAAAAGCGTTTAGTAGATAATTAAAAAAACTTATTAAAATAAAATGAAGGGTGGTGGCGTTGTTCCAGAGTATCAAATTTTAAGCTTCTTTTTTAAACATGAACATCGAAAATCAATACTATGGAAATATTCAAAATATCCAGCAAGACCAAAGAATACGAAGTAAGAACACCACTGCTCAAAGGAGACCGAAATATTGCGTTTCAGGTGTTTGAGAATAGTGAATTTAAATTTTCTCTTTCGCCACAACTAACAAAAAATAACAAGCTTGGCTGGGCAAGAACAGTGTGTGATGATAAGCTAAACAATGACCTACCAGAATTATCAGACATTGGAAAAGCTATTGAAGCTCACTACAGAAAGTCTGACGTCAGTTGAATTTATCTTTTGCTGATTAGTAAAAGGGAGAGTTATGCGGTACAATCGGCGTTTTATGTGATAACTTTTGACAATCTTCTTTCTCACATGCTGTTACTTTTCACTCCTCCATCATGAGCTTTTCAACGCATGAAGGCCATGGCTACTCCACCATCTACATTAAGCACAGTGCCGGTAGATTTATTTAAAAATCCCTCAACAAAAACATAACAGGCACTAGCAATATCTTCGGGTAAAATAATTTCATTAAGTAAAGTCCTCTTTGCATAAAACTCAGGCAATTCCGAAACCTTTACACCGTATGCTTTGGCACGGCCTTCAGCCCATGCTCCTTCCCAGATTTTACTTCCAGCGATTACTGCATCAGGGTTTACTACGTTTACCCGAATTTTATCTTTACCTAGTTCTGCCGCGTTTAAGTGGCTAAGATGCAATTGTGCTGCCTTTGCAGAACCATAGCCTGCATTGTTTGGCCCGCTCACTATTGAATTTTTACTCACTACATTTATTATATCACCCCTTAGTCTTGTTTTCGCATAATTTCCACGCCCGCCTGTGATACGAAAAACTGGCCTTTCACAAGTACGTCATATAAAATATCCCAATCCTGTTCGGTATGTTCCTCAATTGGCTTCGATATAGAAAGGCCTGCACAATTAACTATAATGTCAACGCCGCCAAAAGATAAGCACGCCGCCTCAAATGCTTTTTTAATACTACATACATCGGTAACATCTACGATTTCAGAAACAAAAACATCGTTACTAAACTTTCTACTAAACTCTGCTTTTGCACTTTGCAAACGTTCTGTATCATTATCATTTATCACCACACAAGCGCCCTCTTCCGCAAACTTTTTTGCTATTGCTTTACCTATGCCGCCTGCGCTTCCGGTTATTAAAGCAATACGCCCGCTTAAAGATTTTGGCTTTGGCATACGTTGCAACTTCGCTTCTTCGAGCAACCAGTATTCTATGTTAAAAGCTTCCTGCCGGGGAAATATAGCCTTGTCTTCCCGATAGATCCTGGTCTATGGCAATAGCTTCTTCGTTACTTAGCAGCGCCAATGTTTCTTTACTCATATTTCGTAAATCGTTGCCTGCCATTAGCGGCGCTGCCAACATACACCATAAACTAAAATGGGCTTTTTCTTCAGATGGATTTAACCCACCGTTACCGACTTCAAGCATATCCGGATCGTTCCAATATCCGGGTCCGGCATATTTTTCAAGGCCTCTTTGCATGTCAAGATTCGCAAGCACACTGCCACCCCATACCTTTCCCTCTTTTGCATAGCCCTTGCTCCATACATTTGAGATGTCGCCGGTGGTGCGCCACAAATGGCCTACCGTATCCGCCCATTCCCATGGCTTATTTAGCCCCCATTCACATAGACTGAAAACAATGGGGCGCTTCGCTGCAAACAATGCATCTCTCATCATGTTATAGGATTCTTTTGCATTTTGCCCTTCGCTGTTGCACCAATCAATTTTAGATAATCAACGCCCCACGATGCATAGGTGTAAGCGTCCTGGTATTCATGACCGCGGCTTCCGGGTCTGCCGGCACAAGTATGTTTTCCGGCGCAAGAATAAATGCCAAATTTTAATCCCTTGCTGTGTATATGATTTGCAAGAGCCTTTATCCCCGACGGAAATTTTTCCGGATCTGCGATGATAAAACCGGCGCTGTCTCTTGCAATTTGCCAGCAATCGTCAATCACAATATATTGATAACCGACCTCCTTCATATCGCTTGTTGCAATTGCATCTGCAACAGACCGAATTACTTTTTCATTGATGCCAGCGCATTCAAATTTGTTCCAGCTATTCCACCCCATGGGTGGCGTAAGGGCTAACCCAGAAAATTTTTGGGCGATCAAATGCTGCCCTGTGGTAAGAAGAATTAATAGTAAAAATTTTTTCATTTTATATTTAAACAGAATGTAATGATTGCCCGAAGGCCTATAGTTGCAACCTTTGAAGATTATTCGAAAGAGATCTATTCTATTTTTTTCATTCAAGGACATCGGCTTCCTCTCTATTTCAGCAAATCTTTATTTGGTTTTTGCCCAGCCAACTGCCCGCCATCAAGCACTAAAATTTGTCCCGTCATAAAGCTGCTTTCTTCACTTGCCAAAAAAAGAAATGCCGGTGCAACCTCTTCGACTTTGCCGGTACGATTCATAGGTATATAGCGATCTGCAAATTGTTCCGCAAATTCAGGTGAATCAATTTCCATGGACATTGGTGTTTGTATATAACCCGGACACACTGCATTCACCCGAATACCAACGTGCGCAAGTTCGAGTGCCATAGTTTTAGTAAGGAGGATAACTCCTCCCTTAGATGCGTTGTAGTGTGCATAACCAAATTCTCCATCTAATCCATTTTTACTTGCCATATTTACGACAATACCCTTTTTGCGTACGGCCATTTTCCTGCAAACAGCCTGTGCCACAAAGAAAATCCCGGTGAGATTAATATCAATTATTTTTCGCCACTCCTCTGCAGTAATATTTAAAAAAGGAGTTTCATGGGCAATACCTGCGTTATTAATTAGCACATCAATAGCGCCGCTTTCTTCAGCGTTTTCAACTGCAGCAATTACCTGTTGCTGGTCGCTTACATCAACATCAAAAATATTTATAACCTCTGCGAATTTTAATAATTGCTCTTTTACCTTTACAAGGTTTTCACTGTTATTGTCAAAAATGCTGATTGCGGCACCTTCATTTGCAAACTGCCGGGCAATTTCAAAACCAATGCCCCGGGCACCGCCGGTAACCAGCACATTCTTATTATAAAATCTTTTATTTGATGGAATCATATTAGCAGTTCGTTTACAAATTAAGGATAAATTTGTTTACAAGTAAGAAAGTCGAAAAAAATAACAGTCGCCAATTTAATCAGTACAGTACGGCATGCAAGCTGAAACAAAACCTTTAATTTTCCGAAACATTAAATTATAATTTCCATGCGTGAGAAAGAAATTTTTTTACGAAGCTTTTTATTGATGTTCTTATTTCTTTTCACCCTTCAGATAACAGTTGGTGCTGTCAAAATTTATCCCATTCCCGTCGGGCTCAAATCTTCGGACGTTTACAGAGTATTTATAAATGAACAGGAAGTTTTTGTTTATGATTCCCCGGTGCCTGCTGCTTATTGCAGTTTTGATATGAACAGTGGAGTGGAGATTGTAATTAAAGTAAACAGGGATGTGAAATGGGTAGATGTCCGGCCGCTGGCTGCTGGTGTTATTCCAATATTTAAAGACAGTACGATTCGGCTTTATCTTAAAAAACCGATGCAATTGAGCATTGAGTTGAATGGTAGTATTAAAATGCCGTTGTTCATTTTTGCTAACTCTTTTGAAAAAAATATCCCTTCAAAAAATGATCCCAATGTTTTATTTTTTGAAGCAGGCAAAATGTATCACCCCGGTATCATCACTTTAAAAGATAACCAGACTTTGTATGTAGAAGGCGGCGCATTTGTTACGGCGGTCATTGAGGCCAATAATGCAAAAAATATTCGCATTTGCGGTCGCGGAGTTTTGGATGGAACGTATAATTATGACTTTGATGATGCGCTGATCAAAGCAGGAACATTTTCGGAAAAAACGAATGAAGAAGGAAAAAAATATCATCGCTTTATCAATTTAAGGGATTGTGAAAATGTAACTGTCGAAGGTGTTACTATGCATAACAGTACCAGCTGGGATGTAGTACCCATACACTGCAATAAGGTGCATATTGATAATATTAAAATTGTAAGTGACAATGCAAGCGATGATGGAATTGATATTGTAAGAAGCAGGAATGTGTTAATTGAAAATTGCTTTATACGCACGAAGGATGATTGTATTGCAATAAAAACCTTAATGGATTATCCAAAAAGTGAGGGCATAGATAGTGTGCTGGTGCGGCACTGTATTTTCTGGAATGCGGCATGGGGCAATGGCCTGGAGATTGGCTTTGAACTGAATTCCTTGGAAGTTAAGAATATCAGATTTATTGATAACGATATTATCCACGTTGAAGCAGGCGCCGCCATCAGTATTCACAATGCAGGCACAGCAACCGTTAGTGACCTTATATTTGAAAACATCCGCATTGAAGATGTAAGACAAAAGTTATTCGACCTCGCAATCTTCCGTTCACAATACTCCGATGACGGAACACATGATGAAGCTGAGAGAAAAAAGCTATACCTCAATGGTGTATGGGATGGTGTGCTTTCCGTGCCGCCAAATGAAAAGGAAGCCCATGCAAAATTCCGCGGACACATACAAAACGTTCTATTAAAAAATATCCAGATAATAGATGGCGGCTTGCCTTTTTCTATTTTTTACGGATCAGATAATAGCCATAAAGTAAAGCAGGTAACAATAAAAAACCTTACGCTGCATGGCAAAAGAATTACCAGTTTAAAAGATGCAAAATTCTACCTGGAAAATACAAGCGATATTAAAATACAGTAGGAGCGAAAGTTCACTGACAAAATATAAATATGAAGAAAGCTTTTTTGATTTTATCACTTACAATTTGCACCATTGCAAATGCACAAACAGAACACCTGATCTATCACGATATACAAACTGATGCCAACGGAAATATTAAACCATGGTACAGCGATGAACCGGGTAAAGCCTGGAGCCATGTAATACAACTGGTCTGGCATTTTTGGGATACCATGCGGGTTGACTTTAATGGCCTTCCGTATTATATGAACCACCAGGTATGGCGTCCGGATAACGATGATCCCCGCGGGATGGGAGGCGATCAGTTTGCAATGGCCATGTCATCGTGGAGATTGCTTTATGCATACACTGGCAATTACCGGCTAAAACAAAACATGACCTTTATCGCAGACTACTATTTAAGTCATAGCTTATCTCCATCAAATGCAATATGGGCTGATATTCCGTATCCTTATAACACCTTAGTGCTTTCAGGAGTTTTTGATGGCGACATGATATTAGGTACGCAATTTACCCAACCTGATAAAGCAGGATCCTTTGGCTGGGAACTGCTTCAATTTTATAAGATGGTCGCTCCGCCACATTATGGAAATGGAACAGAAAAACATTATTTAGATGCGGCTATTGCCATTGCGAACACACTCGCAAAAAATATAAAGGAGGGTGATGAAAACAGGTCGCCCATGCCCTTTAAAGTAAATGCCATAACCGGTGAAGTGGGTAAGTTAAGAAACAATGATGGGAGCGCTTCCGATGCGGGCACGAGCAACTACACCACCAACTGGGCTGCTACACTAAATTTATTCGAAGCGTTACAGGAAATGAATGTGGGCAATGTGCAGGAATATAAAAAAGGCTTTGATATTATTTTAAAGTGGATGAAAAAATATCCTTTGCAAAATAATAAGTGGGGGCCTTTTTTTGAAGATATACCTGGCTTCAGCAACACGCAAATCAATGCAATAACATTTGCCCAATACATGATGAATCACCAGAAATATTTTCCCGAATGGAAGATGCAGGTGAAGAATATTTTTAAATGGACGAAAGAAACCCTTGGCAATAAAACATGGGAGAAATTTGGTGTAACCGTAATGAATGAACAAACAGTTTATAAAGTACCGGGCAACAGTCATACTTCCAGGCAAGCTTCCGCAGAATTGCAATATGCAGCGTTAACAGGGGATAAGTCGTATGTTACTAATGCGGTTCGACAGCTTAACTGGGCGACCTATATGGTTGATGTGGATGGAAAGAACCGCTATCCGAATGATGATAATTGGCTTACTGATGGCTACGGTGATTATGTACGGCATTTTTTAAGGGCAATGGCCGCCATGCCGCAGCTGGCACCTTCAGATGAAGAGCACCTCTTGTCTTCTACTTCTACTATTCAAAATATAAATTACCATAATGAGATACATTATAATACTTATGATGGTTACGGTACCGAGATGTTTCGGTTGATACAAAAACCTTCCTCGGTGTTATTCAACAATAAACCAGCAAAAGGAACTGAAACGTACACCTGGCAAGCTCTTGATAAAGGAGGTGTACTTATCATTAAAAGAACGGACTCAAGAAATGTTACAATTGCGAACTGAGCAGCAGCATATAATTTTTATTCCTTGCATACGTCAATTAGAGTGCCTGCTAATCTTGCATTTCAATCTTATACCCTGGCCGAAAGCCTTAGGCCATGGATAAAAAGCAACTTTAATTTTTCTCAAAATGGTTTACAAAAAAAAATATTGTTTGAAGAAGTACTGTTCCTGAATGTATAAACTTAAATATAGTGCAATGCTACCGGTAAAAATTGCATTCATTTTTGGGAAGGAGGTTCGGGTGAGGGAAGTTGCCATTATTCGTTTCAATTAAAATCATCAACATAAAATCAAAAACATTTTCTATGAAATATGTTACTCTTTTGTTGTTATTCTTAACCCTGATGGTTTGCACTTTAAAAGCTGATAATCTTATACTGTATGATGCGCCAAAAGGCATCACGCCGGCACCGGAATTTCAGCTGGAAATAAACGGGCAAAAAGTGTTTGTTTGCAATACCCCATCGGCTGCTTATGCGTGCTTTTCTTTTGAGGGAAAGGTTAGTATTAAAGTAACTTTTCTGGCACCGGTTTACAATTTTGACATTCGTCCAACAAGCAGAAAAATTGAGGGTGAACTTTACCGGAATCAAATCAGTTTTACATTAACTAAGCCTGAAAACCTAAGCATTGAAATCAACAAAAACTTAAAGCGGCCGCTTTTAATTTTTGCCAATCCATTGGAGACAACTATTCCTGATAAAAAAGATGCTACTGTTATTTATTTTGAAGGAGGTAAAATCTACACGCCAGGAATTGTTTAATTAAAAATCAAAAGTTAACGACAATCCAATGCGATATAGATTTTCCCTGGCACTTATGCTTTGTTCGACGGCAGCGTTTTCACAAAGCAGATTGCTTAACTACAGGGTAACTCCATGGCTTAATAATAAGGATGCTGCAGTTTCTCTCACATTGGATGACTGGATGATTAGTCAGATCAATACTGCCATTCCAATGTTAATGCAAAAGGGATTTTCAGCAACATTTTTTGTAACCACAAACAAGGTTACCAATTGGAATGACCTGGTAAAAGCCTGCGATAGTGGATTCGAAATTGCGAACCATACAAAAACTCATCCCCAACTTCCGGCGCTTAACGATACCCAAATAAAAGAAGAAGTAGGAGGTGCCCGTGAGCTTATCGGGCTACACAACAACAATCATTTTCCAGTCACCTTTGCTTATCCCGGAGGTGGCGAAGGCAAAGTGCTAAACAGCGAAAAAAACATTCATGCTATCTTAATGAATTATTGTATTGGGGCACGTGAAGTTGGCTCTTCGCCTTACCCGTTCAATCTTGAATTTTGGGGCCCACAGCCATTCACCAACGACAATTATTTTAAAGTGGGATCGCAAATTATTAACGATAACGGCCCTTCTATTCAGCAATTCGATTCAACCCTCTATGGAGCTATTTTGCACCATGGCTGGTATGTTACCTGTTATCATGGAATTGGGGGTGAGTGGATAAGTACCAGTACACTCAATTTTGAAGCACAATTAGCTGCGCTTGAAAAAAAGAAAGCCCGGTTGTGGATTACCACTTTTAAGAACGCTTTATGTTACCACAAAGAAAGGCATTGCCAAAAGCTTGAGATAATCAGTGAAAGCGCTGAATCGCTAAAGCTCAACTTAACAGATACGTTGACAGATAACGCTGTCTTCAACCAGGCGCTTACAATAAGGATGAAAAATCCCTCCCGAAAAATCCATTCAATTAGTCAGGGTAATATTGATGTGCCATTTATATCTGAGAAGGATACTATCCAATTTAATGTTGTGCCCGATGCTGGAACGATCATCCTTAAATATGCCAACCTCAACGGCACCGTCAACACCGAAACAGGGGATGGTAACAAATTTTCCAAAGAATATCTTTCAAATCAGAAAGTAGCTAAAGCAACCATGATTCTGATAGGGACACGTATTACAAATTGATATTGAAAAATTAATTTTTTTAAAGAGGCTAACCAATTTATTTATGAAAATGAAAAGCTGTATGCAGAACTATAGATACGTGAGGTGCTGGCATCCGTTACCCAACCTTTGCCACTGTTCCACTTCAACAATAGTTTTTATTAAAAATTAAGATGCCTAATTCAATAATGTTTTTAAAAACGGAATTAACTCCGCCGCCATGTTTTTATGCTCAGCCACATTAGGATGCCAGTCGCTGCCATTCATTTGAAAAGGACTAAAGGCAAAATAATGCACCGCTTTATCACCTTTCTTAAATGTATTTACCACAGTTTCAATATAGCTTTTTTGAGTATTGAATTTTTCTCCCTCACCAGATGGACCAGCAGCACATACAATCGTTGAATAAGGATAATTCTTACGAACTCTTTCTAAGAAATTCAAATAGGCAGTGGTGAACTTTACAGAATCAAGGGCTGCAGAAAAATCATTACCGCTTAAATTAATTACTACCATAGCAGGTTGATGTGCAGCAAAATTCCAGCGAAGTTTTTTTGAATGAGTTACGTCATCGTAAAAGTTGGGCATGACAAATTCTGTACCACCACCATACCCCTGGTACATGCCTATACCTGAGAGACAAATACCAATATATTCCGCCTGTAAAGCTCTTGCTGTAATGGCTCCATAGCTTAAATAATTATTTTCTGTTGCGTAATCAAAATGTTCATCGTGACTTTTACCTTCGTTGCCATAACCGCAGGTATAAGAGTCGCCAATAAACTCAATGGAACGCTTGCTAACCGTTGGCTTAAACAACTGCCCTTCTGCATCAAGATACAAACCAACGAAGTGACTATCGCCTCCATGCCATTCTGTACGGCGAAGAATTTGTAGCGTATGCTTTTTATTGAATAGACTTTTCGCCAGCAAATAAATGCCGGTAGATTTATCTGTCTTTAATTTAAAAACGCTATCATCAATGATGATGGTAAAATAATTGCGCAGGCTATCATCTTTCATTGCCATTTCAACCGATGTACCCGAGAATACCGTTTTGATGGCACTGCCGGAATACATAAAAGCAGGTTGTTCAGGATTGGAAAAATCAAATCTTCCAATGTATGAAAATTTAGTGTCTGCAGCAGTTATAAACTTTTTTGTAGCTTTTTGTGCAGTTAGAAACTGGCTAAAAAAAACGGTAATTCCAAAAAATAAAATTTTCATTATTTGTAAGTTTATTTAATTATTTGAGAATTTGAGAAATTACCGTGGGAGATCAATTGATAAAAAAGGAAATTCATGATAACCCCTCCAATTGTCTAACGTATTTTATAATCTCCCTAAAGGTTTTATTATTTCCCATATCCTTTCCGCCCCAGGTATTCATAAATATTCCTTCATCAGATTTTCATGGTAAAGACTGATTATTTTACTTTCCGTTGAGTACAAATAAACCTTGAGTTCCCCTGGGTCTACGACTGCAAATGATTATCGATTTCTTTTTATTTTGAATGATATGCAGAAGAACTACGCCCAGGTTAAGTTTTTTGCTTTCAGTGAAAATCATTTTGGAGGACAGTATCAATTATTTCCACCTGATATAAATCGTTCACTATTAAAAAAAATAATTTTAGCCGAAGGCTTGTCGAATTCTACTGTGATATTTGCCCGCCCTTTTTTATCAAAGCCAAGTTTTACTCCCTCGTTACTCCAATAAGATGCAGCCACTTTATTTTCAGTAATGTAATTATAAGTTCCTTTTGCATTCGCAAATATGACCACGCATCCCTTGCCGGTTTCTTTATTTATTTTTTCATAAATCTCCGGACTGCCTCCAGGCTCGCCGGTATAAATCATTTGTGCCTCCGTAATATCTTCCCTTACAGACTTATAATTTGTGAGCACCGTATCAAAAAAACGTACGCCTTCATCGGATGTTTTTAATATCTCACCCCAAATACCATTTTGACCAAGAATGAGTGAAGCCAGATTTATAAGTTGTGAATTGTGTGGTTCGTCGGGTTGGTAGTGCGTTAGGAAAAGTACGGAAGGAATCCATTTATCATAGTTTAAAACTGAACGAACAAACCAGCCCCGGGCAGGGCCGGGCTGCACAAAAATATTTGCATTGTCATTAGGCAAAATGCTTTTCCATATCGGTGCTAAGTCAAAGTTGTGATAATAGGGTCCGTTGTTGATAATAAAATATTTTCCGGCGGATAAAAACTGAAGTCCTACGCAACGGCCATCTTCAGTAATATCAAAATCAAAAATAGATTGTGGTGCTGCCTTGCAAACTTTGTCAATTATTTTGGTCATGTAGAGTGGCTGCAAAAAAGCATAACGCTGCGTTCTTTCTTCCAAAGTATTGGCTGCTGTTCCATGATAGTGATGAGCATCGTTGCATCCATACTGGCCAATGGCATCCCATTTAAAATAGGAAACGCCAAGCGTTTTTGTCAGGCTTATAAGTTTATCAGCAAACTCTTCCCAATAGGAACTAACCAGGCAAAGGCCGACACTTTTTTCTGTTTCCCAAATTTCAGCTGGTTCACCCTGCCTGCCATTATATGACATCCTGTTGGGCAAGTTTTGCTGATACATATCGCCTGAAACAGCCGCCACCGTAGGATTGAACCAGAGTCCCAGTTTCATTCCGTACCCTTCGAGTTTAGCTCTTACCTGCTTTAAGCTATCAGGAAAAAAAGTTGTATTTACTTCCCAGTCGCCGGTTTTTATAAACCATCCTGCATCCAATACAAATACTTCCACTCCCATAGCATGGGCCTGGTCAATTTCTTTAAGGGTTTGCTGCAGGTTCATAGAAGCAAGATATTTTTCGCCCGCCCAATGCACACGTTCCTGGCGGCCCCAGGTATTATAAAAAATATAGGGCTTTCGGCTCTCTGAATTTTGGGTGATATACTTTAAAATAAAAGTGCGGTAATTTTTTGCCAGTTCTTCTTCTGTGTTTTCCATAGCGGCGGCTTCAAACCATACAGAAGTGAAACCATCTGCCTGTTCATCAGAAAGATAATTTCCCTTGACCGCCTCTATGCTCAGTGTTTTATTTTTATGAAGCTGAAACTGCAGGAACCGGTTGGGGAACTGAGAGCCGTGTTCGTAGGCCAAAAGAAAACTATGCCTACCATTGGTAGCTACCGCTATAGGTCCCATAAAAGTAGCTTCGTTATCAAAATATTTCTTATCAAAAATGTATTCTGTTTTATTGGTGGCATGAAAGCGTTCATTAAATTCAGAAAGCCTTACTTCTTTTATTTCAGAAGAAATTGAGGCTACAGAAATATAGCTGATATGGTCTTCGCCGTTTGCTTTTGTAAGCTTCAGTCGCTTTGCCGTTTTTAACTCGTACTGAAAACGCAGCACCGCGTTACCAGGTGATACCTGAAAAATAATCTGCAATTGCAGCGATGGCTCACCTTTGAAACTCCCCTCGTATTGATATTGTGAAACACCATTAGAGAGCACCGTTACCGCTCCACTTTCTTTAATATCTGTAAGTGCAAGTGGCAGTTGCTTTCCATTTATTTCAAATGATGGAAAAGAAAAATTATACGTGGTTTTCGAATCCAAAAGTTGATAGCTAAAACCATTACCCGCGGCTGCAAAAGCCACGCTGTAGTGACTGTTCCGTACCCGTGTTTGTTGGGATTGGGCAAAACCCTGGAATTGAAAATAAAAAAACACAAGAAGACAAAATGAATATTTCATAAAGCATAAATTAATTTAAAAGTTTGGAACGAATTTCAAATTATAGCGGAAGTTTTAGCAGCATTTCTCACATGATTTTATCTTTTTACCTATTTACTTTTTAAGAAACCTACTACATCAGCCAGGTCTTTTTCATTTAACCCGTTACTCACAGGATCAGGCATCAGGCTTTTCTCCTGCTTTTTTTTAGAAGTAATTTTATTTAGTGCGATGATGTGCTTCTGGCCTGCCATGTCTTTAATAACTATTGCCTCTTTGTTTTCGGAGAGTAAAAATCCATACAAAGATTGTCCATCTTTAGTATTTACCATCCAGGCTTCATAGCCAAAAACAATGGCAGCGCCTGGATTAATAATTGCATCGAGCAACGCAGGCTTATCGAATTTTTTTCCAATGGTAGTAAGATCCGGCCCTATTGTGTTTCCCTCACTCCCTACTTTATGACAGCTTGCACAGCGAATGGCAAAAACTTGTTTTCCGTGGGCAGCATCAGCAGTTATTTTTAATATTTCGCTTATGGAATAATTTTTATCACTACCAGGCCTTTTAAAATAATCGCTTGCCTGCATTCTGATAGTAGCATCCGGATTTTGAAATATTTTGTCCTGTATATAAGCGATAACGTCTGCAGGCAATTTCTTTTCCGCCGCGAGGCCAAGTAGTAGCTGGCCTCCTACCGAATCGAGCGCCATTTCCTGTGCCTGGTTTTTTCTTTCATAAGCTGATTGGTGTTCATCCAACATGATCTGCTTTTTCACTTTCATCTGCGCCAGCTTTCGTTCGTAAGCAGTGTTTAAATTAATTTTGCTCCAGTCCAGCAATGTGTACCAGTCATTGCTTTGCCTGAACGAAAGCCAATAAGCCGCCATCTCAGCTACATTTTTTTGTTGGTTTTTTGTAAGTGCAACCATTGCATTAGCCGCTTCTTTATCATTTATAAAGGCGAGGGCAGTAAGAGCCTTTTCCTTTTCGTCTGCCGGCAGGTTATTATCATTTATCCGGGCTACCAAATCAGGTATCGCCTCAGGCGGATGAAGGCGCCATGCAAAATTTGCCATTTGTTTATTCCATTGCACAGGAGGTGTGCCTTCACTAAATATATTTTTTATTTCCGGATAAATCTCCGATTCATGACCTTGCAAATCGGCGCCTAAAGTTTCCAGGTACCAGCGGTCATTACCATCATATTTTTTTATAAGCTCTAAAAGAACAGGCCTGGTTTTTTCATAAGGAAGATCGCGTAAGGAAATAGCAACTTCTCTTCTTACAAAAGAAGAATTATCATTAGCCATTTTTTGCGCATAAGGCACTATGTCCGGCACTACCTGTCGCAAGGCGCGATAAGCGGTTGCCCTGTATTGTTCCTCCGCATCACTTAAAAATCTTTCTGTTTCTGCTTTCCCTTTTTCTCCTAATTGTGATAATAACCAAATAGCTCTTGCTTTAGTAAAACGATTGCCATCTGTCAATAATGGCTTTACTAAATCTAAAGAGGCTTCACCACCGGCTTTCAACTTTTCAAAGCCCTGGTTGCGTACGTTAATGGCAGGACTTTTAAATGCTGCTAATTGCCCTTCGGTTGTATTTAAATCAATTTTTGGTGCGGTAAGTTTTTTACCTGTTGGAGCAATGCGATAGATTCTTCCATACCCTGTGCTGTCCTTCATTTGGTGGCCACCGACAACAGGATCGTACCAATCGGCAACATAGATGGCCCCATCGGTGCCAATGGTGACATCACTGGGGCGGAACCATTTTTCTTTATTAGCATTTTGGGCAGAATCGTTCCAAACGTATCCTGCGTTATCGTCCGACAACGAGCTGATAAAATTTTCGCGTATACCTAAGTCATAGCCAGATTGTTTTAAAGATGGATGATAGCCAAAGACGATATTTCTACCTGCATCAGCACTCAACAACATTCCCAGGTATTCTTTTCCTAAAGCATCGCTTTCGATAATGGTAACTCCTGTTGGGGCTCCTGCACCGGAGCGGTCGCCTGCAGGCATTACTCCCGGATCATCCTGGTGCCAGTGCGCTTTGAAGATATCCTGTCCAGGTCGTTGATCTCCCTGCCAATACCGGGTTCCGTCCGTACTAAAATAGCCCGCGTTGCCTCCTTCCATCAGCCAGGTTGTTCTGCAGGTAACTACCTGGTCATCGTTATCGTTTTGCCAAAGATTGCCATAGGAATCAGGAATCACTTCATACGAATTTCGAAAATTGTGCCCCAACACTTTTAGGCCCGTTCTGTCCGGATTTATTCGTAAGGCCAATCCACCTACCCAAACTTTTCCATCATCACTTGTTTGATTGCCGTGGTTTTCTTTTGCATAAGGCGAGCCACCAATAGCAATACTTCCTGACCGCAAAGTCCAACCGCTTTTATCCTGCACAAGGTGCGGGCCTGAATTTCCTGTGTTAAAATACCAATTTCCATCAGGTCCTGCATATACGGCATGGAGAGAGTGATCGTGATCTTTACCGCCAAAACCTGTAAGAAAGATTTCTTTCTTGTCTGGTTTATCATCGCCGTTTTCATCGGTATAGACAATAAGGTTTGGTGAACAGGAAACAATTATTTTATTACCAATAACAGCAATACCTAAGGGAGCTACCAGGTCTTTGTCTTCCACAAAAACTTTTGATGTATCTGCTTTACCATCTCCATCCGTATCCTCCAGAATCATCACACGATCTCCTTTTGGATGATGAAAAAACTTTGTGGAGTCATTATTATAGTTGCGATAATCCACTGCTTCGGTTATCCAAATTCTGCCTTTAATGTCTACATCCATATTTGTTGGATTGTACAACATGGGCGATTGTGCCCAAAGTGTTGCTTCGAGCCCTTCAGGAAGATAAAGATCAAGACTTTTGGAAATCTTTTTTTTGTCAGCAACGTTCTCCTTTCTCGATGATTGTTTACAAGCAATAAAGAGAACAGAAACAAAAACAATAAAAGGAATAATAAACTTCTTCATAATTTAAATGATCACAAAATTTTGTTGAGCACTGTTTATATTAAAAGATCATCGCGATTTTGTTTCCACCACAATCAACCAAACAGCGATCTTAAGAAACTAAAGTTAAGCTTATAGCTTTCCACTACATCCGCTCCCTTAGGCATAGCCCCTTCTATTTGCATCCAGCCATCTCCGTAATACCCCATTTCATAAAGCAAATCACGGATCTTTTGCCAGGGAAGCGTACCTTTTCCCAATAGGAAACCGTTTTCTTTGATGTGCAGCTCGCAGATATTATTTTTTCCTAATTGCTTTACTTCTTTCAGCACATCAAAACCAGCATCGGCAGTGTTTCTAAAATCCATATAAGTTTTCACATTTTTAGAGCCTACAGCATCCATAATTTCTAAATGTTCCGCAGCATTCAAATAAGATTCTATTCCTAAAATAATACCTTCCCGTTCCGCCCTTGGAGCCACTGCCTTTAACCTGCTGATAACCTCTTTCTTTCCTGCTTCATCATTTCGTAAATCGTTTTTACTAAAGAAAGCAAGAAGGATAACGGTTACACCAAGGTTTTTTGCCACATCAATGCTATCATGCACCCATTCAATTGTGCGGGGATCTGATTTATAAGGAATATTGTTTAATTCACCAATGGCCAGGCTTGCAATTTTTACTCCTGTTCTTTTAGAGGCTTCGAGATAGGCTTGTTGCATGGAAGGATCAAAAAGATACCTTTGCTTGCCTGTACCCGGAGCCGCTAAAGTATCACCTGAACCAAAAGGAATTACATCTACCATCAAACCTTCAAGGCCTATCTCTTTTGCTACATCAAATGCTTCAATGTTACTGTCTTTCCCTATTGACCAGTCGCAGGCACTAATGTGAAATTTTCTTTTCTTTTCTTCCTCAAATAATTCTTTGAAGGAAAGCAAAGGCGAGAGAGCGGCCAGCGTTGCGGAATGTGAGATCATTTGACGGCGAGTCCACATAAAAATGTTTTTAGCGTTAATTAAATTTCCCTTATCCAGATATTACGAAAACTTACAGTACTCCCATGACCCTGCAACCGCACGGAAGCTTTGTCATGCAATTGATACTTTGGAGTTCCAATGTATTCTATTGTTCCCTGAATTTGAAAATGATTTAGCGTAAGCACTCCGTTGTGCACCACAGTTATAAAGGCAGGAACATCCAGGGCCCCATTATCATGAAAGTGAGGTGCAGTATAATAAATATCAAATGTATTCCACTCTCCCGGTTTGCTGGCTGCATTGGCCATGGGAATTACCTGCTTATAGATGCTTCCCATTTGTCCGTTTGCGTATAAAGGTGTTTCATCATGATAAGAATCAAATATCTGCACTTCGTAACGTTCCTGCAAAAACACGCCGCTATTGCCTGCATTATTATGGTCTGAACTGTTTTTAGCGTCGGCAGGAATTTTAAATTCTACATGCAACTGGCAGTCGCCAAATTTTTGTTTCGTCTGCAAATCCCCGGTTCCCAATTTCACAGTCATCGCACCATTTTCCAGCACCCATTGAGAGGCGCTGCTGTCTTTTGCCATTTGCCATTTATCCATGCTCTTTCCATCGAAAAGTACAATTGCATCAGATGGCGCTGCATTACCCATTCCGGGTGTTACGATCTTTGGCTTAGGCTCCCAAATCTCAGTAGCTTCAGGTTTGGTAAAATCTTTTTTAAAAACAGGTGTTTCCTGCGCAACTAAAGAGAAGGTGGCAAGACAAAAACATAACGTTAATCCTTTTTTCATAACAGCATTTTCTACCTTAAAATCAAAGTAAGCATTTATTGTTTACGAAACTCAATGTAAATAAGATGCAGGGTTGTAGTCAATGGATCTTACTTATTATAAAAAAAAATACTTCCCCGATAAAATGAGCGAAGTATGGTTATAACACGCACTATTTTACAAAAGCTTGCTATTAAATACCGGAGCACATAGAGAAACATAATATTATTGTACGTTATACCCATTCACGATATGAAAAGAAGATTTAAAAGAATTGATTTCTTCAGGCCGTATGCTGGTATTCCAGACAAACACTTTTTCCAAAGCCGTCAATTTTAATAAAGATGAAAAGCAGTTTTTAGTAACTCTTGTTTTATAAAGATTAAGGCTCTTTAAGTTTTTTAGTTGCACCAGGTTGGCTATTCCTTTATCAGTAATTGGATTTTTATCCAGCCTTAACCGTTCCATGTTTTTAAATTGATTGATTGTTCCCATTTCGTTATCAGAAACATTATTATCAGCAATATTCAGCCAGATGATATTCTCCTTTAGCGGCAACAAAGCCTTTAGCCGCTCAGAAATATTTTGGCTTGCAATGCCTGCGGGCAACGTGATATCAAGCAGGTCAGGTTTGTAGTTGAGGAACTTTATTGCGAAGCCATTTGCTTTCAATTTTTCTATCACCTCTTTACGCACAGGTGGTGCCGTAATACTGATCGCCGCATATCCATCCGGGTTGCCGCTCCCATCCATACCCACATAAGCGGCAGCAAATTTTTTTATCTCGTCTGGTGCATTTGCCGTCAGTAATTTTTTATCAGTTTCCGATGCGGCTTTCTCAATCCACCATTTTATAATAGCCGTTTCTCCGGCGGTCAACGGGGTTTTGCCGTCCGCAGGCATAAATTTTTTATCCGTTGAATTTAAAGAAACACGTTTGATAATTTGACTGCCCGCCACATCGCCGGGCTTTATGGCTGCTCCATGCTTTCCGCCTTTAATCAGCGTTTCAAAATTAGCCACAGAAAGCTTTCCTTTTTTCTTCGAACTGTTATGGCAGTTGCCACATTTTGCTTCCAATATCGGTTGTACCAAGTCGGCGAAAACAAAGGCCTGGTTCACGTCTGTAATCTTCTTTTTTTCTTTTTTGCTATCCCACAAAACTGCCGTGCTTATATAATCTGCGCCATGCGTGAGGCTTCCTCCCAAATGACCGGTGACGTTGATGCAAATAAAAATGATGATAATAGAAACCACTAATGTTTTTGTGCTGCGAAAAAGACGCAGGGGTATTTTTTTAATGCTGATAAAGTATGCAAGAAAAGAAATTATAGTTGTGAATATACCTGCCCAAAGGTGATCGTCCAGTATTTCTGTATCGTAATCGCCGCTTAGCGAAAGCACATAGCCGGTGATGCATGCAAAGGCCGCACTGATGCTGCCCACCAGCAAACTCACAGGTACAGCAACATACAGTGCTTTGAATTTTTCTTTCAATGATAGTAACGCAAAAAATACAGCCAGCAACAAAAAGCCAATCGGCAAATGCACCATCAATGGATGAAACCTTCCAAAAAATGTTTCTATGTTCAGCAGCATTATATTCTCTCCAGTTTTACGGGTGGTGTATGGTTGGCATTCCACTGGCATACATAAAGATTTTTGTCTTCATCAACACATACATCGTGGCCGTGATTAAATACTTTTTCTTCCGACTGAAACATTTGCTGCAAAACGCCGTGCACATACTGCGGCTCTGTGCCGCCCGGGTTGGAAACTACTTTGTTATCACCATCAAGCACCGTTATAAACCCAGTATCCTTCTGCCATTTTTTTCCGTCTTTTGTTGTTGACCAGCACACACCCGCGTAAATATTTTTTTCATCTATTACAGGGCGGCAAACAAATAAGCCCGGTAAAGGAACCGTCTTGAGGTATTTACCCTCCAGTGTAAAATATTTAAAGGCATTCTCGGTTCGTGAGGTACATATTAAAACAGGATTTTTTGCATCGCGATTATCTATCACCACGCCATGGGCATTGTCTAAATTATGGTCGGGATTGGTGTTTTTATGACCACCAAAATGGCGAATGTATTCCCCCTTGTGGTTATATTGAATAATATAATCAGCGCCATACCCATCAGCCACATACACATCACCGTTAGGTGCTATGGCCGTTTCGGTTGGCATAAATAATTCATCTTCTTTGTAAACACCAATCGTACGCGGATTGGGAAAATTGATGATTATTCTTCCTGTGAGATCCGTTTTGAAAACCTGGCCTGCCTGCTTTTGCCATTGGCCATTCCTGTCAACATAGTAACCACAATCCGTAAGAAATAAAAAATCTTCATCGCCTTCTTTTGATAAACTCAAACCGTGCCCGCCGGGATATTGCGTACCCCAGTAATCAAGCAGCTTTCCGGAGGTATCAAACACAAGAATATTATTGTTGGTATGATCTCCAATCATTATAAGACGCCCCTTACTATCCATCACCATTTCGTGGCAATTAAGCAAAGGATTGCGTTCAATGCTCATTTTGGCCCAGTCTTTTTTCACTTTGTATTTATAGTCACCCTGACCAATGATGATGTCATCAGGCTTCCTGTTTTTTGAAATATTGAAAGCAAGGGAAGGTTTTGCTATTGCTGCGGCAGCCAGTAAAGCAGTGGATTTTATAAAGTTTCGTTTATGCATATTCTGTATTTATGGTTCTTGCTAATTTATAATAATGCTATTGTGATGCCGGCAACAGGTTTTCAGGGCATCGTCCCTTGCGTCGCATTACATTCATCTGCATATCTATTGGCATCTTTGGTGTTCACATCGAATCTCTTCTTTACCTTGCCCTGGAATCACCACTAAGACACCAGGGCACGAAGCATCTCTTTCCATACATCATCATTCCAATTTTACTTTTTTCGTTATCGTAAAAAAGCTACGTCAGAATATCTTTCACCAACTTCCCACTCACATCTGTTAACCTAAACCTTCTTCCCTGGTATTTATAAATTAATTTTTCATGATCAATACCAAACAAGTGTAAAAGCGTAGCATGAAAGTCATGCACATGCACAGGGTCTTTTACAATGTTGTAACCAAAATCATCTGTTTCTCCATAACTGAAACCGGGTTTTACTCCGGCACCCGCCATCCACATTGTAAAGCATCGCGGGTGATGATCCCGCCCATAATTATCTTTTGTAAGTTTTCCCTGCGAGTAAACAGTGCGGCCAAACTCACCACCCCAAACAACCAGGGTGTCTTCTAATAATCCTCTTTGTTTTAAATCCTTTATCAAAGCCGCAGTGGCCTGGTCTGTATTTTTACATTGTGTTTTAATATCTCCGGGTAAATTATTATGCTGGTCCCATCCCTGGTGATACAACTGAACAAATTTTACGTCCTTCTCCAGCAGTCTCCTTGCCATTAAACAGTTAGCCGCATAAGTACCCGGGTCGCGGCTGTCTTTTCCATACAGGTCGAACACCCAATCCGGTTCATCAGACAAATCCATTACTTCCGGTACAGATGTTTGCATGCGGTACGCCATTTCATATTGGGAGATACGCGTATTAATTTCCTGATCGCCATACGTATCAAGTTGCAACTGGTTTAATTTTTTTAAATAATCCAGCATTTCTCTTCTATCTATGCCATCATAACCTTCGGGATTACTTAAATACAAAACAGGATCTTTTCCCGAACGAAACTGTACGCCCTGGTGTTTGGACGGTAAAAATCCATTTCCCCATAACCGTGCAAGCAATGGTTGTCCTCCCGCATTTTTTGAAACAAGCACAATAAACGTGGGTAAATTTTCATTATCGGAACCCAGACCATAACTCATCCACGCACCGATAGAAGGCCGGCCTGCTATCTGGTTACCTGTTTGAAAAAAAGTTGTTGCCGGATCGTGGTTGATTGCTTCTGTGTACATTGATTTAATAAAACAGAGGTCGTCTGCAACTTCCGCTGTGTAGGGCATCAATTCACTCACCCAGGCTTTGCATTCGCCGTATTGCTGAAATTTAAAAAGAGAAGAAGCCACCGGCAATGTTGCCTGGCCGGCGCTCATGCCAGTGAGTCGTTGTCCTTTACGCACCGATGATGGAAGATCCTGCCCCTGGTATTTTTCTAATGATGGTTTGTAGTCGAAGATATCCAATTGCGAAGGCCCGCCACTTTGAAAAAGGTAAACAATACGTTTTGCTTTGGGGAGAAAATTAGGAAATGATGTGCTGAGCGCTTCGTCTTCAACAGACGCTGGACTGCTTTTGCCAAAAAGCTTTGTGGTGCCCAACAACGAACCTAAGGCAAGCGCACCAATACCCAAAGAGGTTTTGGTTAAAAACGTCCGGCGGTCCAGTTGTTGTTTGACGGAAGCTAAATCTTTGTCGAAAGGATTTAATTCTTCATGATGATGATGTTGACGCATAGCTATCGTTTTGTTATTGACGCATCCATATTTATAATAGTGCTTGCCACCACAGCGTTGGCTGCTACCTGCGCACCATCCAGGCTTGTGTTGCTCTTATAGTCTCCGGCAGAAAGCCAGCCTTTGGCCTTCTCTTTTTTCGTTTTAAACTTTTGATATTCTTTCTCTCTGAGCTCCAGCAATAAGCCAAGTTCTTTTGGTGAAGGTGTTTTACCGGTAAGTTTTCTGAAGGCATCAACTACGCCTTGCTTACCATCTGCCGCCATTGTTATTTGTTCGCCAATTAGCCTGGCAGCTTCTACAAATGTGGGGTCATTTAAGGTAACAAGCGCCTGCAATGGTGTGTTCGTTCTTTGCCGGCCTACAATGCAGCTTGTTCTAATGCCAACATCGAAAGTTGATTGTGTAGGATTAGGCGCAGAGCGGCGCCAAACGGTATAAATACTTCTTCGGTAAAGATTCATTCCAGTGTCTTGTTTGTATTCCGAACCCGTCATTTTCCACAACCCTTCGGGCTGATAAGGATACACGCTTGGGCCCCCAATTTTTAAATTGATCAGGCCGCTTGCCGCAAGCGCATTGTCACGAAGCATTTCAGCCGTTAACCTGTTTGCAGGACCATGCGATAATAAAAGGTTTTCAGGATCGGCTGCCTCCGCTTTTACCACAGGTTTTGAGCTTTGGCGATAAGTGGCTGAAGTCACGATCATTTTTTGTAAAGCCTTTATGTTCCATCCGGATTCCTGAAAATTTATTGCCAGCCAGTCCAGCAACTCCGGGTGTGACGGCATCTCTCCCTGGTTGCCAAAATCTTCCACCGATTTTACTATACCTTTTCCAAAATACATTTGCCAATAACGGTTTACGGCTACCCGTGCTGTAAGCGGATGATCAGGATGCACCAGCCATTGCGCAAAACCAAGACGGTTGCGGGGATAGTTTTTTGGCATCGGGAGAATTGACCCGGGCACATCAGGGTGTACCTGTTCCTTATAAGTATCATATTGCCCCCGGTCAAGCACATACGCTTTTCTTGGTACCGGCATCTCCTGCATTATCATCAGTTCCGGTATCTTTTCCACACTATCATTAAAGCTTGCCCTTATCTGCCTGAGCTCCGATTTTATTTTTTTATAATCTGCAGAAACAGCAGAAGAATAATATTCTTTCAATAACTGGTTTTCTGCAACTGATATATCACTACTGTTTTTATTTATTACCGCAGCAAAGGAAACCGGATTTGCTATTTGTAACAACTCCAGGAGCGACAGGTCTCTTGAAAAAACAGCGATGTCTTTTATCTTGCCATTCATCAGCCCTTTGCCGCGATCCCAGGCGCCAAATTGTATGGCAGGTTGCTGTTTGGGGTCATCCAGCAATATACCCTTGTATAAATTATCCTGGTCTACCAGGGTGGGCAACTCTTTGCCATTAAGGAATAATTTATAACCACTTGCCTTAGATGAGCCGTCGTATGTAACGGCAAGGTGTATCCATTTATCTCTTGGCACATCCGTTTTGCTGTATTCTATAATGGCATTATAGGGAGCTGTATGTGCCATTTCTAATTGTAAACGGTTATTATCAAGCGCCAGGTGAAAACCACGAAAATTATAGAGCAAGCCGGCAATGCCCTGGTGAAATATAACGCCATTCCTGAGTTCCTTTGGTAAGTTTACCCAAAAACCAATAGTAAAGGGATCGCTCCTTTTAAATTTTCCAACATTTACCAGGTCCAGCCAGGTATCGCCATTTAACAGCAAAGCCCTGCCCGCGGTTGTCGTAATAATATTTGGACGCTCTTCCGGATGTTTTTCAAAAAGACCACGATTCATTTGCGCCTTACCATAGGGCTTCACGCTATTTTGTAACGCCTCACTATTCAGCGGAAAAAAACCAACAATATCCTGGGGAAATTTTTGTTGCAGGGATTTTTTGTAACTACCATTTTGGAGCCACCGGTTAAAGTTTTGTTCTTCTTTTGCGGCCGCATTCTTCAGGTTGTTTTCTTCTAACTGCTCAGTGCTTTTAATGTAGGCGAGCACTTTATCTTTCTCGTCATTGGTAAGGAGCATAGTGGGTACGGGCATGGCATTGTCCCATGATATTTCCCCGCTTCTTTTACATTATTAAAAAAGCTAAAAAGCTGATAATATTCTTTTTGCGAAATAGGATCGAATTTGTGATCATGGCATTTGGCACAGCCCACGGTCAGCGCCATAAACGCTTCGCTCGATGTGTTTACCCTGTCGGAAACATATTCTACGCGAAATTCTTCTTCAATAATGCCGCCTTCCATATTTTGCTGGTGATTGCGATTGAACGCCGTTGCAATCAATTGTTCTTTTGTGGGATGCGGCAAGAGGTCTCCGGCTAACTGCCAGGTAATAAAATTTTTATAAGAAAGATTTTTATTGAAAGCATTAATCACCCAGTCCCGCCAGGGCGACATATCTCTTATCCTGTCTACAGTATAACCGTGCGAGTCTGCAAAGCGGGCTACATCTAACCAGTCAACAGCCATTCTTTCTCCATAATGCGGGGAAGCAAGTAAACGGTCCACCTGTTTTTCATAAGCTTTGGGAGAATGGTCTTTTAAAAAAGCATCCATCTCCGCGATGGTGGGCGGCAGGCCTGTAAGGTCAAAGGTTACACGGCGCAACAAAGTTTCTTTATCTGCTTCGGCTGAAGGAGCCAGCTTTTCATTTTCCAGGCGCTGTAAAATAAAATTGTCGATAGGATTTTTTACCCAGGTTTTTTGTGATACTTGCGGCACTTTATTTTTTACGGGTTTGATGAATGCCCAATGCGGTTTGTATTTTGCTCCTTCTTCAATCCATTTAATAAGCATTGCTTTTTCATAAGCGGTAAGGGTGAGATGCGATTTAGGTTCCGGCATCACATAATCCGGATCGTTAGAGATTATGCGATGGAACACTTCACTGTTGCGCAAACTTCCAGGAACAAGCGCTTTTTTCCCAGGCGTCTCCGGCAATTCTGCTAAAGCGCTTTCAGGTAAATCCAGTCGCAGGCCGGCTTGCAGCTTTCCTTTATCAGGGCCATGGCAGGAAAAGCAACGGTCAGATAAAATAGGCTTTACATGCCTGTTAAAATCAATATTCTCCGGCAGGGTTTTATAAGCAGCAGCAACATCGCCAGGCAACGAAGGAGAACAGGAAATTAAAAGAAAGATTCCAGTAATAAAGGAAAGATTCCTAAGCATCATATGGCCCGCAGTTTTTTAAGTTTTACAAATTTATTTTCTAAAGTTATTCGAATTAAAGCCCAATAATTTTATATGTATATCCTTTTTGGGTGGCAAACTCTAAAGAGCCATCTTCATTTGTTCTTGGTTTAATCTCCTTACCGTTACTATAAATTTTCACCGCATTTTTTGTCAACAGTTTGCAAGGTGTTCCATTAACTGACATGATGCTTGATTCACTGAGCTTGTTATCTTTCCATCGCATATCTACTTCAAACCCTCCTCTTGCACGTAATCCTGATACAAAACCCGACGACCAATATGCGGGCAAGGCGGGCAACAAGCTAACCACACCCGTGTGGCTTTGCAAAAGCATGTCGGTGATAACTGCAGTGGTGCCATAAGTACCATCTAATTGAAAAGCCGAGCCAAAAAAGTTTGGCTTCATGCCATACTTAAGTTGGTATTGATGATGCTGATATGCTTGGTCTGCGTTGCCTAACCTTAAATACATCATGCTGATCCAGACACTTTGCCATCCACCAAAACTTTTACCATCTACATAGCTTCCATAGCTTTTATATCTGTTTTGTGCTTCTTCTGTTTCAGCATTCGGATTCCCATGCAGCCGTCGCTCCAGTGTTTTGCGTGCAGCGTCAAACAACGCGGGTGTCTTAGTAGTAATTTGATTGGCAGGAAACAACCCGTACAAATGAGAGATATGTCTATGGCCTATTTCAGGCTCTTTATAATCTTCTATCCATTCCTGTATGCCCCCCGTTCTTTTACTTATTTTCACCGGTGCAATTTTAGTTAAGGCTTGCTCTAATTCTGTCTTTAAAACCGGGTCAACCGATTTTCCATTTTCACTCAATGTCTTTATGGCTTGCAGGCAGTTTGTAAATAACTCAGTGCAAATTTCCATATCCATGGTAGCACCATAAGTAAACTGGTATTGTGTACCGTCTTCTTTTTCAAAAGCGTTTTCCGGTGAGTGCGACGGATTGGTAACCAGCTTACCTGAATTGGGCATACCTAAAGGTATCGGCTTAAGAAAATCGAGATAAAATTGTGCAGCTCCTTTCATCAGCGGATAGGCCCTGTTTTTAAGAAAAACTTTATCCAGTGAAAAGAGATAGTGATCATAAGGATGATGTGCCAGCCAACCACCTCCCATAGGCCATACGCCGACCACACCGTCTGCAGGTGCGGTTCTCCAGAAAACGTCGGTGAGATGATGCACCACCCATCCCCTTGCATCGTACATCACCTTAGCCGTATGTTGCCCGTATTTTGCAAGCGAATCCATTAGTGCAAATAATGGCAATGTACACTCAGGGAGGTTTGCTGCTTCAGCAGCCATGTAATTCATTTGCAGGTTAATATTGGTATGATAATCTGAACTCCATGGGGGATTCATTTGCTGATTCCAAACGCCTTGCAGGTTAGCCGGAAGATCGCCCTTGCGTGATGATGCGATCAGCAGGTAACGGCCATACTGAAATATTAATTCTGATAAATAAGGATCTTCATAATTCTTTTCTTTTACCCTTGCCAACCGTTGATCTTGCGGAAGATCATAGGGCTGTTCTTTTTCTGTGAGGTTAATTTTTACGCGGCCATATAAAGATTGATAGTCTTTTAAATGCTCATTAAATAATGTTTGAACAGGTTTGGTAAGCGCGTGCTTTAAAATTCGCTGGCAAGTTTCGTTCGGGTCTTTGCCACCATAGCTTGTAGCAGCAGAAATGTACAGTACAACTTCGCTGGCATTCCTGACAGTCATGATGCCATTTTTATCTACTGTTATTTTACCTGAGGACGTAACGCCTTTAATGCAGGAAGTGAATTGCATTCCTACCGGCTTGCCGTCATCATCCTGCCGGTTAATTTTTCCGATCATTGAAATAGCGTCGGGTTCTGTAGCAGACGCAGTCACTACTGCATCTTTTTCACGAAGCAACCATAAGTTTAAGTTTAACGCTTTTGCCTTACTGGCTGTTAGCCTGACTACAATAATATTAGCAGGATGAGAAGCAAATACCTCTCTTCTAAAGTCAACTCCATTAAGCGTATAGCTTGTTACCACAACTGCTGAATCAAGGCTTAACCATCTCCGGTAATTTGTATAAACTGTATCGGCCGGCGGAGTAATATGCTCAATAAAAAAATCACCCAAACTTTGATATGGCTTCAATCTTACGGGGATACCCATCATAGTGCGGGCCGCCAACTGCTCGGCAGAATCATTTTTGCCTGCAAACATTAAACGTTGCACTTCGGGTAAAGCGTGGGCAGATAGTGGATTTGCATCATCATGGCGATAACCATCCCACATGCTTTTTTCGTTGAGCTGTATTCGTTCTCTTAAGACGCCGCCAAATACCATTGCTCCTAACCGTGAGTTGCCAACAGGCAATGCCTCTACCCAGCCTCTTTCTTCAAAATGAAAATCTTTCTTGAATTCATCTGCATCATAAGTAAATACTTTTGGCTGATAAGCGGGCTTATCAAACCACATCAACATCGGCTTTTGCTGCGCAACAATATTAGAGCTAATGCCAAAGAGCATCATTGCTATAACAACAATGTAGCTTGTGTTACGGCATTTAGTACACTTAATAAGCTGTAGTACGGTAACAGTAATAATTTTCATTTTAATCGTATAGCGTTTGAACATAATTAAAACTATTATTTAGCTCAATGCAATCATCTGGTGCCCCATCAACTCCTTTAGTTCGAACTCCACACGCTGGTTATTCATAGTAAATGGAATGGCCTTATTTTGAGGCACGAGTGAAACTTTACTCACCCTTTTATTAATTTCAACAGAAATTTTAAGATTGTATAAAGGAATAACATCTTCAATGGTATCAAACTCCGTCCCACGTCTTTCAGGAATATAGTGCAGCATGTGAAGAATAGTTCTTTTCTTATCTTCCTGTTCATTCAACATAGCAATAACAGAAGAGGGGCCGGAATGCCTGACGAGGGTTTCAGGATGAAGCAAATCAATACCATTTAAAACGAGCTTCTTACACCAGATTGGCGCATTGCGCTGGTATTGGGTAAATATTGGATGCATGAAATAGATACTTCTTCCATTTTTTACAACGGCCGGATAACCCACTTTTCCGGAAGATGGTGTATGCTTGTGCGACGAAAAATGATCCCACTCACGATTAAAATAAGGCACGTTTGCATCGGCTAATACTTCTGATCCGGGCAACGCTTTTACCTGCATACCTTTTAAATACATCACCAGCTCTGTATCAGGCAATCCTTTCGCAAGGGCTGCTTTGGGCACTATAAAATCAGGACTATATGGAGCTTCTCCAACTAAGGAAACACCAAGCTGATTAAGATTAAAAGTTTTCCCATCTTCGTTTAGGCCTGACTGGTAGGAAGATATTAAAGATCCACCGCCACTCATGTATTTTTGAATCTTTTCATTGAGTGCATTGTTTACGGGTATATTATCGGGAAGAATAAGAATTTTATATTTTTTAAAATCACTTGCAGAATCTAATATATCGAACTGCCTTGCACCTTCCTGTAAAATGCGGATGATGCCCATCATTGCTTCGGGCGTTCTGCCTCCCATTCCGGGAAGCGTATATTCCTCTGTGCTTAACACACCAATTTCAGTAACTGCTTTTGCTCCTTCGCACCATGCTTCTTTTTTAGCCACTTTGCTATATGCTCCTCCAATCAAATCATAAGTAGCTTTATCAAGCATGCCCTTAGGATGAAGCTGATCGCCAATGGAACATTTGGCATTGAGGGCTAACATCATTGATGTTTCAAATTCGAGTGCTGCTGCATTCTTTAGTGAATGAAAGTCGCCCCATGATGTATGGAACTTACCGGTCATACCCATGATTTCTTTACCCAGGTTCCTGGCGTAGCGGGCTGTTAGCGGCAAGTGTAAATAGCCCCACCCACCGGATGGCAGCGACTCTAACTCGAGGTGTGTGTTTGAGCGGACTGTATCACGAAGGTGAGGGCCCACATGTCCACTGTTATAAAATATGGTGCAGTCCTTATCAAGCTTTCTAATAAACGCGGTGAGATCTTCCTTATATTCTTTTAATACCTCTTTGTTATATAATAGCCTCACGACTTCCTTTGTCGGATCAAGTCCTTTTTTTATCATGCCTTCTATAGCCTCGTTATTTGCGTTGGCCAGGATATGATGTATGTCTAAGAAAAGCCCATCTACAGGAACCGCTTCAAACAAGTCCTTAATATGATCTTTCAAAAAATCTATATAAGGTGTTGCCACATCGAGGTGGTTATAAAACCCCGGGTGAAATACATTGGTATCTCCCATCGCAACAGGGCTTCCATGCTCATCCCGCACAAGCCACTCCGGATGCTTTTGAGCGGTATAATAATCCCATTGTACTGTTGTATATACAGGCACGCGTATGTTCTGCTTGTGGCAAGCCTCTATTTGTTCTTTCAATAAATTACGGTGGGTAAGATGTGGATGTATCCTTTCGGGATGTTTTTTGGAATTATAATACAAATACCCATGATGGCACCTGGCAAAACAAGTAACAGAATTTACACTGGCTTTTTTTAGTGTACTGGCAAATTCTTCTGCATCAAACGACTTAGCTACATCTTCGATTAAACCACTGGTATGAAAATCCAGGTGCACCTGTCGAAAGCGCAAAGCCGTGGCGGCACCAGCATCCGGGGTATTGAAGGGCGCAGCAAACGCCTTCCTAATAAAGGGATCAATAAAAACCAGGCCTGCGCCAAGTAATGACGTTTGCTTTATAAAATTTCTTCTGTCTGACATGTTTATCTTTTATAGTACGTAATTATTTTATTATGATTAAGCTACTTGTCAACAACGGCATTAAGTAATCCACGGTCAAGGTGTACATAACCTCCATCAACATGAATCAACTGTCCTGTAGTATGGCTGCTTCTATCTGATAAAAGAAAGGCAGCCATATCTGCAATTTCCTTTGCCGTAGTCATGCGATTACCCAATGGAATTTGCGAAAGAATTTCCTTTAGTTTTTCTTCCGGATTTGGAAATGCCTGCAAACAGCTTTCATACAAAGGCGTGTAGCACTCTGCTACCACAATTGCATTTACACGCATGCCGTATTTCAATAGTTCTACTGCCCACTCGCGGGTCAGTGCATTTCTTCCACCATTTGCCGATGCATACGCAGACGTATTGCCCTGGCCGGTTTCGGCTGTTTTTGAAGTGATGTTTACTATTGCACCCTTCGATTTTATTAGAGCTGGTAAGGCATGGTGAGCCATGAGATAATAATGCACGAGATTACTATGCAGGCTTTGCATAAAACGCTCATAGGAACCGTGCTCCAGTCCAACCCCATCATTAACCCCGGCATTATTTACCAGGCCTTCAATACGACCTGCTTTTGATAATGCTTCGGCTACTGCACGACTACAGTCTTCAGGTTTTGTAAGTTCTGCTACTACCTGGAAGGCCTGCCCACCGCCTGCCTCAACTTCGTTTACCATTTGCAGGTTGTCTTCTTCACTTCTACCTATAATAATTGGGATTGCGCCTTCTGCTGCCAATGTTCTTACGATACCTTGTCCTATACCCCTGGCTCCTCCGGTTACTATAATTACTTTATCTTTTAAATTCAGTTCCATGGTTTGCGTAAATTAAACGTGTTTGTATTGATAAACATCCGGCATCATTCAAACCTTGCCTATTGCCTGCTAATGTTTTCGAGTGGTTGCCCCATGTATCCTTTTTCTATGATTGTTATAAAGCCTAACAAAGCACCCCAATGATAAAAATTATCCGAGGCATTCATATTTTCTGACGTTTCCCTGCCTTTTCCTGTAATGCCATTGTAATTCTCATAGACATATCCGTTTACGTTATAGTTATTCATTAATAATTCCTTCGATTTGGCTACCAGTGTGCTTCGCATATCTGAAACGGAATATCTTCTAAGACCTAAATACACCAACATATTTAAAGGTCCCCATACGCGGCCCCGCCAATAATTCTGTTCTTTAAAAGCAGGGTTATCATAACTGCAACCTGGTAGAATCCATTCACCGGCATATTCTTTTGGATTTTGCAAATGATCCCTGATCATTTTACTGGCTTGCTGTTCAGAAGGCGCTTGAGCCAACAGCGGGTAAAATGTGGTTGGAGATGTAATTAAATTGAATGCTTTTTCATCCGTTCTAAAATTCAAATATTGGCCGGTTGGTTCGTGCCAAAGTTTAGACAAAGCATCTTTAAACTCATCTCGTCTTTTCAACAATTCCTGCTGAACATCTTTCTTGCCAAGGATGGCAGCAATATCAGCCAGTGCTTCACAATCCATAATATATAAAGACTGGAGGCCAACATCGGCCTGCTCCATTAAATGAGTGTTTTTATTAAAAGGAACTTTGTCAAACATGGGCGAATTGTCGAGGCCAGATTCGTAGGCTGCGGCCTGCCATGTATTAGCAGAAGGATCACCTAAAGAATTAGAGCCCCAGCACAGCCAATTTTCTTTGGTCTTTCTACTTTTCACCCACCAGCGGTTCCACGTTAACAGGTCAGCAAACAAATATTGTAAGAACCATTTTTCAGGATACTTCCTATAGATCTCACGCACCACCATACTGCCGACTGGCGGTTGTGACCGGTCTGAAGATGACTTAATACCACCAGCCGTATAGTTAGGCACGAAGCCACCGGGCGTAAGACTTTTTGTAATAGCAATGGCATTTGAAAAAGCCAGGTCTTTATTAAGCATGGCAGCCATCCAGGCGCCGAAATAAGTATCCCAATCGAAGAGCACATACGGGCCACCAAAAGCTTCATTCCAATAACGGCTTACCGGAGTAACTACCTGTTTATTTAAAGGATCGTAAATCGTATTCCATCCAATTGCATTTTGAATAACCCGTGCTACCTCAGCCTCGGCTCCATACATTTCTAATCCCTTTTCATACAAGGCCTTTTTGTTGCTTATGATTTTTTGAATCTGGGAAAGGCTTTTGCTTGATGCACCGGAATAAACGCCTATGCTGCTGTTTAATTTGAAAGCTAAGTAAGGCGTGTTTAAGGTTAGGAAAACAGTATCCAATGGAGCAGTGCCCGCTAAAAAAATATCTTTACCCTTTCCTTTTGCTTTGATGCGTGAACCAGTTTTTGAAATCTGTCCTGCGGCATTCCATAAAAAACCAGTTTCAACAATAAGGTCAGGCAACATCTTAGTTGTCTTTTCGGGCGTAGCAAGTAATACCAAATCATTATCCACCACTGCACTTTGTACACGGATAACATTACCATCCCAATTTAATAATAACTCAGTATAGTCGCCGGTTGAGCTGTAAGCTACCGGGGTAATGGTTTCCGCTCGTAATACCTTCGAAGAAATGTAGGCATCACCCATATACCCATATAAACCTACATGATTGCTCTTCAAACTAAGCTTTACAGAGAAAGCTTCGGGCAATAATACATGACTTAAGACACTACTTTTATTATAGGTGTGCCAGCCATTTTGCAATCTTGATTGAAGGGCGTTGAATAATGTTTTATCCTGGGCTTGTAATGCAGGGTTACCAACGAACAGCAATAATAATACAACGTACAAATATTTAAAATCTGTAAAAAACTTTTTTCTTTTGAGAGTCCAATTGGGTATAATCATTCGATAAGGTTTTGATTGCTGGGAAACAGGAGTTGAGCTACAACTACTGTCGATACAATTTTTAATGAGGCGAGCTTTTTATTAGTTCATATAAATTATTATTAACAATCAATGATTGCAGGAGGTCTGAAAAACCTTACAGCGTTCATCCAGTATTTTCCGCAAAAACCTTTTCATGTTTATTTACCATTTTTATAAAACATCGCATATTTTTTTTATTTACAAAATTGGTTTCAATTCCCCATTAAAAGCCAGCAGCTGATTGGCTTTCATATTTAGTTTAAGTGTCCTTTCCCCATTTCTTACTGAAAAGCACCCGGAAAAATCATAATCTGGTAACCATAATTTTTCTATACGAAGCTTCCACTTTTCCACCACCGTGCACCTGCAGGGCAATTAGCCCCTTGTGCACAATTGTTTTATCGGGTTCCATGTAATCAACTGTTTGTACCCCATTTAGCCTTATGATTATTCGTCTTCCAACACTTCTAATACTGAAGGAGTTCCATCCATTTGGTTTGAGAATTCTTTTTATCAAGGCGCTGTCCGGCTTTACGATTGTTAAATCACGCCTAGATTCATCGTAGAGGCTTGCCCAAAAACCATCACCTAAATCGGCCTGGTATCCTTTCATTTCATAGGGTGGATCCTGCAAACGTGCGCTGTGAAACTGAACACCGGCGTTTACAAACCCAGTTCCCGTAAGCTTAAACTCCAGCGTTAAATCAAAATCCCCGAAGCTTTCCTTTGTAGCAATAAACTCGTTATGCGGCAGCGTTTTTGTAAGATCGCCACCCACCAACGCACTACTTGTAATATGCCAAACATCGGTGGTATCACCTTCCCACCCCACAAATGTTTTTCCGTCAAAAAGAGCAACAGTTTTTTGGCTTGTTTGAGCCTGAAGTTTTGGCAAAAAAACAAGCGCCCAAAAGAAGCAGCCAATAAATAGTTTCATATTTTTTATTTTTAATTTGTATCAAAATTTATTTAATAATCTCCAATCCGATAACTTTATATAATACTTTTTTAGAATTCCTTCCCCTCTTATTTTTCCATTTGTGCCATCCCAGGTTAAATTCACAAGGTTATATTCATTCTTTTCAAAATCGTTGCTGAATGTATTATCTTCAAAAAGAGTTACCGACATAACCGGCTTCCCCTCGTATCACAAGATTGTACGTATGTAAAAGTTTCTTTCCATGTTGATGCATTAATGCCTACCTCCCATCCAGCAACTTAATCGTGATACAACTATTTAATCGAGGTAAAATAGTTGCCTATCGCATCTTACTTTCAACCTTCGCAACGATATTATTTTTTATTCCGTAAAACATTTTCAAAAACGATTAATCCATACTTTGCAGCCTTCCATTCATTTTTTAGATACTCGGGCACTGCTATGGGTGATTCTGCAAAATTTCCCAGGATGATGTCCATATCCCCGTCACCATCTATATCTGCTTTCTCCAGTGTTAATGATTTTACGGGCAAGCCACTTTGGTTGGTGAAAGAAGTGAACTGGTATTTGGCTGAATTGTCATTTTGCAGGTAAACAAAAGATTCGGGTAGCAACCTGCCAAAATCGGGATAGAAACAACTGATGGCAAAATCAATATCGCCATCCTGGTCAAAGTCTTCTGCAAGCACTCTTGTTGCTCCATACACGGGGTAAAAAAATGTTTCTTTAAATTCATTATTTCCCTGGTTGATATGTACCCTGATACCATGATAGTTTTTAAGTACAATAGAATAATCTGCATTATCTCCATTGGCGGTAACCATATCCATTAATCCATCCTTGTTATAATCCGTTAGTACGAGGTCTGTGGTTCCATAATCCGGGGGAAACCGAAGCACTCTTTTTGCTTCAAATTGCAAATTATCTTTTTGAAAAAAAATATAAACACTTTCATCTGCCTGTGCAAAGAGGGCCACAATATCTTTGCGTCCATCTCCATCCATATCTATTAAAAAACATTTAACACATCCCGGAACTGGCAATAATTTTTGCTCCTGGTAACTGTTGCTGTTTTTTGCCTTTTTAAAAAGGGATAAGGAACCTAAATTTTTACCGAAATTTCCAACAATAATCTCCGGTATTCCATCATTGTCCAAATCTTCCATTAAAGAACAAACGGGCCGATGCAAATTATCTAACAGGGGCCTTGCTTCACCGGTACCAAATGAAGCAAATGAGCCGGTACTTAACTCGGTTGGCATAAGGCTGCCGATTTCTGTAAAATAAATGTTGTGATTATAAAAAGTAAAATCCACCACGACACTATTTACCTTGTCCACGGGCAGCAGGCCTTTTCCCCATTGCCAGGTGAATACCTGGTTGTACATATTTGAAATCCATAAAAGTTTGTTGGCAGGATTGTATTTAATGCCCGTTATCATTGACGGTGCAGATGGATCCAGTGGCAAATTTCTTCGAATAAACTGCGTAATTGATTTATTGCGATTGATTCGCTCTGCGGCATAAGGAAGTGTGTCTGGTGCTGCGTAAAGCACATACTGTTTGATGAGTTCATAATCAGCGTCCGCAATAATTGGTTTTTCGGGAATGAGATGATTGGCGTCTTCAATCGCTTTTTCTTCTTGTGTTATTTGTCTTTCGTAGGTTTGATTTTTTAAGCCCATGCGTATCGCCATCAAAGGCAAAATGTTGGTTTCCCATACCTCTTTTGGTAATCGTTTAGGATCTGGCAATAAGTGGCAACTCTGGCAATAATTTGTAAACAGCGTTTCCCCTTTTTTTACCGACGCCATATCATCTATGTGATTGCCTTTGTTTTTATCAGCAGAAGATGTACAACTAAAATACCCAGCCAGCGAGGCTGCTAAAAACAATAGAACGATGTAGCGCTTTTTGATCATTGGGCAATGGTGGAATTTCTTTGTTACAGAATTAAACTGGTGGTATTTATTATTGATTTTTAAAAACTTTTAAGGGTTGATTATTTACTCCAAGTATGATGGTCTGTTTATGATCTGCCGTGCTGATGTGTATTACATCTCTTGCCTCACCATTATAAAATAATCCACTTGAAACTATTGGAACTGATACAAATTTCCTCCTGCCATCGATGGAATACAGTACACCAAAATTTGCATCGCTAATACCCAGTTCAGGCTTAAATCCGGCTGCATTCCCTGCCAGGTAAAGATCAGTTTTGTTATCTCCGCTGAAGTTACCTGTCAGCAAGGCGTACACCGGTGAAAACTGTGCCTCGGCAGGCAGTGGTTGCACGGTGAATTTTCCGTGCCCCTTGTTCCAAATTATTACAGATTGAAATTGATATACCTCTTT
The DNA here is from genome assembly GCA_040007435.1 of Ginsengibacter sp. Lineage (GTDB taxonomy): Bacteria > Bacteroidota > Bacteroidia > Chitinophagales > Chitinophagaceae > Ginsengibacter. The sequence continues at coordinate 82,289 of JBDTUZ010000012.1, forward strand.
TTTTACAGCAGTTTCTAATACGGCTTTATCAAATACCTGTTCGATTGTTTTGCCCGCATAATCCGCAAATAAAAGAAAACGCTTTTTCAAGGAAGGCATTTGTGCCACCATGTCGCCTCTTAAATAATAGGGATAAGATTTCCCATCTGCTTTGTAGTAAGCCATCACACATTTTTTGGTTCCGCTTTTATCAAAATCATTTATATACAGCGTTGCAGGATGCAGGCTATCGGCTTTCAGTTTCGTGTTCAAGCCAAGGTTACCGACTATAAAATCAACATTGCCGTCATGATCCAGATCAGCCGCTTCAATGCAGTTCCACCAACCATTTGTTTTAGAAAACTGTTCATTTAATGTAGATAAAACAAGCCCTTTTCCTGTATTGGAAAAGATAGTAATGGGCATCCACTCTCCAACAACAATTAAGTCTGGCTTATTGTCCTGATCCACATCCTGCCAAACAGCAGCAGTCACCATGCCGGCATATTCCAATTGCGGCGCAACAGATTTTGTGACATCGGTAAAAACACCTTTGTTGTTTTGAAGCAAGTAGCTTTTCGGAGTAACGCCATATTCACCCGGCACAGACCGGCCTCCTATAAAAATATCCATATCGCCATCGCCGTCATAATCGCAGCTACTGATACAGGAAGCATTTACACTCAAAGATGGCAGTAGATTTTGGGTACGTTTAAAATGGCCTTTACCATCGTTTAAATAAAGACGGGGAGCTAATAATTCACTTCCGACTTTATTTAAATTACCGCCACTTGCCACCAGCAAGTCCATATCGCCATCCCCATCCACATCCATAAACACGGCACCAGCATCTTCATAATTTTCATCTGCGGAAAAATCCGGCTGGGGAAGCACAGGCTTAAATCTCCCGTCTTTCGTTTGTATAAACACTTTTGAAGTATCGTGTTTAGATGCACCCACAAAAAAATCGGATAGCCCATCGCCATTCACATCAGCAACAGCCATCTTTGGCCCTTCTCCTGACAGCATGTGAGGCATCAGGCGCTCTATATCAAAATCAATAAAATCATTTTCATGATGACTAATATTTCCTGAAATAGCAACGTTAGTGACATCTGCAAACATTGCCGTAGCAGTGACTGTATTCACCGGCGCTATCTTTAAAGCATCGGCTTCTTTTAATATTAGGGTTTGATTGGCCTTAACATTCACCAGTACCTGTGTTTTAAAAGAAGGCCATTTTACTATCAACGAATCAACCTGCGTTTGATCATCTAATCCAAACGTTAATACATTATCAACCGAAGATTGGAAACCGCGGGTTGGGAAATTTTGTAATGATTGCCGTATGCCTTTAGAAAAAATATCTGCAGATACACCTACACCAAACCTGTTTAATCCTTCACCCTGAAATTTTAGTTTAAGAAAATGTTTATTTAATTTTTCAGTGGTATTGTTTCTGTAAACAAACGCTTCACTATTCAAATTATTCACCACAATATCCAGGTCACCATCGTTATCCAAATCAGCAAAAGAAGCTCCATTGCTATAAGAAGGCTCACCTAAACCTAACTCGTACGACTGATTTTTAAAGGCAAGATTTTTTTGATTGATGAATGCATAATTTGGTAAGGGCACAGATGGAATCATAGCCTTCAATTGTTCATAATCAGATACCGCATTACCGTGCTGAAAAAAATTCTTTGTATTTTGATCTGCGGTATAATTGATGTAATCCTGGTCTGTAACATCAAGGTACATTCCGTTGCAGACAAAAATATCTTTCCAGCCATCGTTGTTCAAATCGAATATCAATGCGCCCCAACTCCAGTCCGTTGCATTGACGTTGGAAAAACGGGCAATTTCACTGAAGACATTATTCCCATTATTCAGGTGGAGCATATTGCTTACCACCTGGCGGTGCAAATCACTTCTTTCCTTTGCTTTATAAGTATTGTAATCTTCAAAACTGGTATTTTTCTTTAAACGATAATCATCCTCCGGCAACATATCGGTACTGAAAATATCCGGCAGACCGTCATTGTTAATATCGGCCATATCTGCACCCATACTTGATTGAGAAATGTGGCTAAGGCAGCTATCGCTCATTTCCTTAAACTGGCCATTTCGTTGATTGATGTATAAATAATCCTTCTCAAAAAAATCATTGCTAATATAAATGTCCGGCCACCTGTCGCCATTGATATCACTAACGGTAACGCCTAGACCAAAACCAATTTCACTACCAAATATGCCGGCCTCTGCACTTACATCTTTAAAATTGCCATTTTCATTCCGCAATAGTTTATCGCCATTGACGGCAGCTCTCGATTCCCTTACACTCCCGGGGCTAAAACTTCCAACAGGTACGAGGCAATTATTATTTAATAAAAACACATCCAGGTCGCCATCCATATCGTAATCAAAAAAGGAAGCCTGCGTATGAAAAGCGCCCTCATCCTGCAACCCATATTTGGCTGCTTCTTCTTTAAATGTCGAATTGCCCTGGTTAATGAATAATTCATTTCTTCTTTTATCGCCTTCTATATTACCCGCAGCACACAAATAAATATCCAATAATCCATCACCATTCACATCCGCCATGGTTACGCCGGTGCTCCAACTATGATCTTTAGTAATGCCCGCCTTAAGGGTAATATCTTCAAAAACAAAATGGCCTTTGTTTAGATATAATTTGTTTGCTCCCTGGTTGGCCGTCATGAAAATATCCGGAAGTCCATCATTATTGATATCACCAATGGCAACACCACCACCATTATAAAAATTGCGATAATTCATTTCATTAAAAAGTGAATCATCTTTTACATCGTTCCTAAAATCAATACCGGATTCTTCAGTAGATAGTTTTGTAAACAACGCATTTTTAGGTGCCTTATAACCTGGCTGGTTACAGCTTATCAAACAAATAAAAATCACCAAAGGAGTTGCAAAATGTTTAATAAGATACCGACGCCCTACCGTGCAACAATTACCTGGTAAAAAAAAATTAAGCATTGATGATATCAAATAATTAGTTCTGATTTTAATACGTTTTATTTATTAAAAATGTGAATGAAGTGTAACGAAATCTTGACCAGTACCTATTGACTATTGACCATTGACCATTGACCATTGACCATTGACCCATAACATAACATTAGTTTTTCTCCACCGCCCCTCCTGCATCATGATATAAATCCAGTTTCCCTTCAAGATCTACTGCAACCACGGTTAAATTCTCATCGTATTTTGTGGGCTTGCTGATGTATAAAACGCCAGGTATATTTAGCCAGGAAGCACCACCGTTTTTATAATATGCTAAAGTATCGCCGGTCCCAACTACCCTGATGGATTTTACTTTGTTGCGGATACCCTTAAGTGTAATGTTATCCCATGGCTGAGCAATCAGAAATAAATAAATAACAGTACTGTCATTTGATATAGTGGTTGGGCCATAAAAGTGTCCAAAAGGCAAACCTGCAACCGTTGGATAAACAGCCTCTGCATGTTTTTTATTCCATCTGCCTAATTCTTTTAAAATTTTTACCTGTTCATCTTCAATTGTGCCATCTGCTTTAGGGCCGATATCCAATAAAAGGTTTCCCCCCATACTGATAGTTTCGGCAAACATGTTGATAATCTGCCGCGGGGTTTTAAAGTTTCTATCTTTTGGCTGGTAGCCCCATGAATCATTGGTAGTAACACAAAACTCCCACATACCGCCAGGCTTCACAATCGGCACGCCCTGCTCCGGCGTAAGGTAATCTCCATAACCCTGCATTCTTGCATTGAGTATTACTTTGGGATCCCATTTGAGCAATGAATCCCTTAGCTCCCACATGCGCCATTGTGCTGCACTGCGTTCCCAATCTCCATCAAACCATAATAAATCGGGCTTGTATTGAAGTGATAATTCTTTTAACTGTGACCGATGAAAATTTAAAAATTTATTCCACCTCACGGTATCATCTTTACCCTGTGGAGGATAAGAAAATGGATTTCTTTTTTCTGTTGGAGTATTGATTTCTCCCGGGGAAGTTACAGAAGCATAATCAGGCTGAGACCAATCTAAATGAGAAAAATATAGCCCAACTTTTAAGCCTTGCTTGCGAAGGGCTTCGCAATAAGGACCAACCAAATCCCGTTTGGCAGGAGTTTGTTTTACCACATTTAATTCACTTTGTTTGGTATTCCATAAAGCAACACCATCATGATGCTTGGTGGTTAACACTGCATAATTAGCGCCTGCTTCTTTAAAAAGTTTAGCCCATTCTTCAGGATTATATTTACTGGCAGTAAAACCTTTGGATTGTGCCATATAATCTTTATAAGAAATTTCTTTGTTATAAAAGGACCACGACTCACCAATGCCATTCACCGCATAAATTCCCCAGTGAATAAATATACCAAGCTTCGCTTCTTCAAACCACTTCATCCTTGCAGAATCATAAGGCACCTTATCCACTTTTTGTGCATGGGTTTGTAATGAAATAAACAATAATAAAATACAACCGATAATCTTATTCATGTGTGTTTCTGTTTAATAATTATTCTCTGAAAAAATGAGTAATCTTTATTTAGAAGAATTACTTGTTGATGGTAAAAACCTGCAGCCTGCCCTGGTTAGCTGCTGCAAGTATTGCTTTTTTATTTTTTATTTTAATGCTGCACAATGCCCTTGCATCACCTTTTATATGTATGCCACTTTCTGATGCTGGTAGAGGCTTAAAACTTCCTTTACCGTCGCCTAATAATACCAGGCCAATAGAAGCATCATAACGCCCGGTCATAAAATCAGGGCTATAAAAATTACCTGCCACGAGTACATCAAGGTTACCATCTGCATTATAGTCATCTACCTGCATAGACTGTATCGAAGAAAACTGTGCCTTCAATGGAAGCTGGTGCATTACAAATTGCCCATTGCCTTTGTTTTCAATATACACGGAAGAAAAGTTAGTGGCCTTTAATATCAAAGCATCCTGTACCTGTTGCGGAGAAAATATATCACTAAAAGATGCTTCAGCAAATTTGGTGTACAAATCAAATTTTTTCTTGATGGACGGCATTACAGATGATATCTGATCACGGTTAGCAATAGTATATTCCTTTCCATTAAGGTAGTAGGACAATATTGGTTTTAATGTGCCATTGCCATCAAAATCTTTCATATAAGCAGTAACAGGGGTTGTTGTACTGGCATTCAGTTTATTATTCAAACCAAGATTACCTGCTATATAGTCCATATCGCCATCCTTATCAAAATCACCTGCAACCAAACTGAACCACCATCCTGTAGATGCTTCCAATTCAGGATTACCATTAAGTTTTTGAAAAACCCCTTTTGTATTTTTATAAAAAGTAACCGGCATCCACTCACCTGCGACAATTAAATCCGGCCAGCCGTCCTTATCAAAATCGCTCCAGAGAGCAGATGTAACCATACCAACATTTTTCAACCCAGGGCAAAGCTGCCCTGTTACATTTTCAAACTTGCCTTTGCCATTATTGCGAAGCAGGAAGGATTCCGGAGCAACTCCATAACTCACGGGAACAACTCTGCCACCAACAAATAAATCAAGGTCGCCATCTTTATCAAAATCATTGGCAATTACCATTGAGCCGCTGCTGTATTCTACAGGCAAGGCATTATTATCCAATTTAAAATTTCCCTTTCCATCATTAATATAAAGGCGGTCCTGGTAGGTAGCTGTGTTTGGATTGTAAACATTGCCGCCACTCACCACATATAAATCCAAATCTTTATCACCATCAGCATCAAAAAAAACGCCACCCATATCCTCATATCCGGAATCCGGCATGTTCCTTTGTAAAAATGTACCATTAGGTTGTTGCAGGAATATTTTTCCGGGAATTTTTGCAGGGCCACCTATCCAGAAATCCTGCAGGCCATTGTTATCAATATCGCCTGTCGCCATGTAAGGCCCATTGCAGGAAAAACGATGTGGCAATAAAGGCTCAAAATTAAAATCCTCAAATTCATTTTGCCGGTGTGTAAAATCCAGGGCGGATCCGGTACTATTTGTAAATAAAGAAGCAACCAGTTTTAAAGAAGAATCACTTTTTTTGACTGCGTTTTTTTTGTCAACTACTATAAGCTGGTTCGCTTTTATATTCAACAGCACCTGCTCCGTATTGTCTGGCCAGGTAACTTTGAGTGTATCTACAACTTTATTTTTACCTAAACCAAAATGGTCAATAGGGTCTTGTGAAGATTGAAAACCCCGGATGACACTGTGCTCTATATATTGCTTCTCTCCGTTACTGCTAAGCATTATTTTTATGCCAATAGGATTGTTGCCATTCAATTTGACCCGAAGAAAATAATTGCCATTTTGTTCGGTTGCATTGTTTTTAAATACTGAAGCTGGTTCGTTAATATTATTTGTAACTAAATCAAGGTCACCGTCGTTATCCAGGTCAACATATACGGCACCATTTGAGAATCCTTTTTGTGCAAGCCCCCAGTTATCGCTTTCATCTGTAAACCCCAGTTGGTGATTGTTTCGAAAAACAAAGTTGGGTTTATCTACTTTACCCTGCTTATCAATTTCATCAAGCATTTCTTTTTCAAGTTTTTTTATATCTGTTGTTGGGCCGGATACAATTTTATCAGCACGATAAGTAATGAAATCATTGTTGCTTATATCCACCGGTATTCCATTGGATATAAAAATATCTTTCCAGCCATCATTGTCAAGGTCAGCAAATAAAGGAGACCAGCTCCAGTCAGTTTTATATACTCCTGCAAGCTGCCCAATTTCAGAAAAAGAATATTGCCCTGCTGCATCTGGCCCATTGTTTAGCTGCAACATATTACGTGAATACTGTGGCATATAGCCCAGTTTCAATATCAGGTTGAACCGGTCGTTATTCATCGCAATGTTCATCAGCTTCTGCCTTTTGTTATCATCGGGCAGCATATCTACCGTTATAATATCAGGGTAAGAATCATTGTTGAAGTCCGCAATATCGCTACCCATAGAAAACTGGGAAGTGTGAGGAAGGTATTGAGCGATACTTTCTTTAAAAGTACCATCCTGGTTATTTATGTACAGGACATCGTCATATACAAAATCTTTTGTCATATAAAAATCAGGCCACCCATCATTATTGATATCACTAATGCAAACACTTAAGCCATACCCCGCATCGAGTATCCCTGCTACTTTAGTCGCATCTGTAAAATGCCCTCCGTCATTACGGTACAATTTCGCATTACTGGAAGATTTTCCATTGCTAATCTTTTCTGCTGGATAGTTGGGGTTGGTAAAATCCTGGTAATGATTTACCAGCAAAAGGTCAAGGTCGCCATCCTTATCATAATCAAAAAAAGCAGACTGAGTAGTGTAGCTGGTATCAGCCAATCCATAAGCAACTGCCTCGTCCTTAAAATGAGGGGTTCCTGTGTTATCTATCCCGATATTAATATACAATTGGTGAACCCTTTTTTGAGGATCCTTGTAGCCTGCACAAGACAAATACAAATCCTGCAGACCATCATTATTAATATCAACCACTGCAATTCCTGTTACCCAATTTGTAGTATTTATACCTGATGTGCCGGTAATATCATTGAAAGAAAAATTGGATTTATTTAAATATAATTTACTCGCTACCATATTACCGGAAAAAAATAAATCCGTAAGGCCATCATTGTTGAAATCTGCGGCTGCTACTCCGCCCCCATTATAAAAATAATTATACTCCAGAATGTTGAGATTGATCGTTGGTTCCAGTTTGTTGTTAAATGTGATACCCGACAAAGAAGCCGGAACTTCTTCAAATAAAGTTTTATCCTTTTTGGTAGAACATGAGCTGTGCATAAAAAGAACCAGGAACAGGCATATATAAATATTACAAACAATAACTCTCATAGAAAAATTATATACCAGCGATAATCAAAACTCAATACAAATCAAATCAACAAAAAAAACCTTGTTTTAAAATGCAATAGTATAGTTGTAAGCTCCTAAATCATTTTATAATAAATTAAAAAAAGCACGAGGAAAATCCCCCGTGCCTTCTATTTATTATCCTTAGTGTTTCATAAGAAAATCAAAAGTTAATACCCATTAGCACAAAGATTTGGATTTACATCACGCTCTCTTTGTGGCACTGGAAAATGATACCACTTATCAATCATTGTAATTCCATAGTTATCCATTAAAAATTTAGCTGCAGTTTTAGTTCTCGTATAATGGAACCAAAGGTTGGATTCATTCAATAATTCGTGCCTACGTTCATTCATTAAATCTGTCATAAAAACAATAGGATCAGAAGTAGCAGTTTTTGGTGCAAGCCCTGCACGTTGCCTGACCAAATTTAAACTACCATAAGCTCCAGCAGAATTAGCCCCATTGTTAAACTGAATTTCAGCAAAATTCAACAAAACTTCCGAAAAGCGCATCTGAGGAACATTTTGAGGAGACAAATTACCACCATCGTTGCCTAACCAGAATTTTGTAGAAAAACCTGCGTTAGTTTGTGTGCATTTCACCCAATCTGGAGCAAATAAAGTATCTGTCATTAATTCACCTTTATAAGTGTCACCATATGCAATGGATAGTTCCCGGCGCCTTGAATCCCCGGGTTCAAAAGAATTTACAGCCTTAATATTCAAGAGTTGTTCGCCCCATCCACCCCAGGAAGCCCATTTGTCGCCAATATTGCGTGGACTATGAGCTGCTGCCATTAAATGACCAGTATTGGGTGTGGAACCCCACTGGAAATTATCCCCGGCTTTTTCCCGATACTGAACTTCAAAAATATTTTCGGCATTATAATCCGGGATAGCCTTGTTAATTATAGAAAATGCCGTATGTACTTTAGTGGCCATCTTATATTTAGGGTTCGTTAAAGCAAACAAACTGTTGGAAGCATCTGCTGCTTTTGCCCAATCGGTCAGATACATATAAGCATTTGCTAAATATGCTAATGCAGCCCCTTTACTAACTCTACCCTTATCAGCAGCAGCGTAATCACCTGCCTCTGGCAAGTCGGCAGCACTTTCAGATAAATCCTTTACAACCTGTGCCCAGATTTCAGCTTCAGGAGTGCAAGAAAGACTGTTAAGTTCCGGAGCATAATTTATTAAAGGCATAGGAATATCACCGAAAGCCCTGGCAAGAAAAAAATATGCAAACCCACGTAAAAATTTAGCCTCTGCGATGTATGATTTTTGCTCAGCGGCGGTAAGTACTCCAGCAGGTACTACTTGAATTTTATCAAGTACCAGGTTAGCACTCCCTACAATTTTATATAATTCTGTCCAATAGCCAAGAAAATCACCATTTCCCGTACTCATATAAGTGTCAATGGGTTTTGGATTGGTTGTAACATCAACCATTTCCTGGGAAACCCACCCAGGCACCTTAACCCAGGCTTCTCCTCCAGCGTTACCACCTTGCAAGCTTGTATAAATACCGATTACGGCGGCGTCAAAATCTTTTTTGGTTTGAAAAGCAGAAGATTCATTGATTGACCCATCCTCGGATTTAGCATCAAAAAACGATTTTTTACAGGACCATAAAAACAATATGGAAGCTGTAAATAATATCAAAAACAATATATTCTTTTTCATGTATTTCATTTTATTCAATTAATAATTGCGCAAATAACAATTTAAACTCTTGTTTAAAACTGTACATTGACACCAACAGTAAATACCCTTGCCCTGGGGAACCTTCCATAATCAACTCCCGCAGTTTGTGCACGGGTACCAATTTGTGCACTACCCACCTCAGGATCATAACCGGTATATTTGGTTATAGTAAAAAGATTTTGTGCAGACACATACAACCTGGCACTGGACATTGCAACTTTGCCTGACATGGAAACAGGTAGTGTATAGCCTAAGGCAACATTTCTCAGCCTGAGGAAAGCGCCATTTTGAATATAATCTGTAGAAAAATACCTGTTGGAAGTAGGTGCATCATAAGAATTTCTTGGCAATGTATTACTGGTTCCCTCACCTTTCCAGCTATTCAGTAAATCTACAGAACCATTAACGATACCCGTAGAATTAAAATAACGCATGTGGTATAATAATGCATTTGTCATGTTGGCAATCTGCACATCCCCTTGTCCATTAAAGAACAGACTCAAATCAAATCCTTTATAATCAGCACGCAAACTAAATCCATAATAGTAGCCAGGCAAACCGTTACCAATAATTGTTTTATCATTATCATCTACTATACCGTCAGGTTTGCCAGATGGGCCAGAAATATCCTTAAAACGTTTATCTCCTATCTTGGCACCAAACCCAGCCATTCCACTTGCTGCTAATTCGTCTGCATTTTGAATGATACCATCAAATACATAACCATAGAAATTACCAATTTTTTCGCCTACAGAAGTCCTGGTTTGTGCATTGCCATCATTAAATGCCGATCCAATTATAGATATACTCTGCGTTAAATAGCCCGAAGTGTTTCCAGGAAGTAATGCTGTTACTTTATTTTTCAATGTGCTAAAATTAGCATTGGCAGAGAAATTCACTTTACCTACCTGCTGGCGGAAACCCACCATCAACTCCAGTCCGCTGTTTTCCATTGTAAAGGCATTGGCCAAAAATTCACCATTGAATGGAGCTGAAAAGTAAGGAAGAGGAACCTTTCCTAACAGATCAGATAGTTTCTTTTTATAATAGTCGGCAGTAATAGTGAACTTGCCTTTTAAAATCGATGCATCAAATCCAATATTTACCTCCGTGTTTCTTTCCCACTGAATGTTAGTATTCCCCAAATTTTGAGGCCGTAAACCTGGAACAAGTACAGGAACAACTCCAAGTGAATAGCCAAAATTTCCGCCATCATTTCCGTAAACACTGGCAAATGATAAGGCGGGAATATTTTGATTACCCACCGATCCGTAACTACCCCTGATCTTCAGATCATCCAGCATTGTTACGTTATCCATAAACCGTTCTTTGGATATTCTCCATCCGGCAGAAAACGAGGTGAAATTACCATATCGGTTTTCTGCAAGGAAATTAGAACTACCGTCTCTTCTAAAATTGAGGGTTAATAAGTATTTGTCCGCAAAACTGTAGTTAACGCGGCTTAAATAGGAAAACAAAGAGCTGGCCGGAGATTTATTACCATAAACTGTTCTGCCTTGCAGCGAAGAAGCACTGATGGACTGCTGAGTTTCAGGTGCGTCATTTCCGCCGCCTCCTATACCTTTATAAGTGCCTTTCAAAGCATCCGTTCCTACCAGAACGGATATATTGTGTGATCCAAAGGTTTTAGTGTAATCCAAGGTATTAATCCAGTTCCATTGCAAACCTCTGCTCCAGTTTTCCTGAAAATAAGACCTGGAAGTATTATCAACTTCCCGTGGCAGAACATAAGGATTACCATAATTACCGATGCCGTTGTTAATATTATAGCCGAAAATAGTTTTGAACTTCAGCCCTTTAATTAAGTCGACTTCTCCGTAAACGTTTGTCAATAACGTAGTATTTTGACTACCATTACTACTATAATATTGATTGGTAAATACTGTATTACTCATCGTGTACCAGTCACTGTTGTAATTAGAACTTCTCAAAGCATATCCTCTAAATCCAAACAGGTGATCGCCTATTGGTCCCTGTACATCTGTATAAACCGGATCTGTAGGTTGCGATCTCAATGAATTTAATAAAACGCCCCAGAACTCTTCCTGTGTGCGTGTATTTGTATTTTTTACCCAGCCGAAATTAACAGATGTTCCAATTCTAATTTTACTGCTGACATCGTAATCAAGGTTGATACGGCCGGTAAATCTTTTGTAATTTGACCGTTGAACAATGCCATCCTGGTCTACAAATCCGAAGGATAAAAAAGATCTTAATTTTTCTGACCCGCCGGAGATAGAAATATTGGCATTCTGCATGGGTGCACCAGGGTTAAATATAGCATCCTGCCAATCTGTATTCAATACTTTTGAAGGATCTGCCCATGCAGGGTTAGGTGCTTTTCCACCATTTACCAAATTTTCGTTGGCCAGTTTAGCAAATTGAGCGCCATTTAATACAGGAATCTTTTTTGCAACATATTGCCGGGAAGTATAAGCATCAAAACTTACAACTGACCTACCATCCTTTCTACCTCTTTTGGTAGTAACCAATATTACACCGGCAGAAGCCCTGCTACCATAAATAGCCGTAGCAGCAGCATCTTTTAACAAATCAATCGACTCAATATCATTGGGATTAATTGTATTCAAGTTTACAGACATTGGAACTCCGTCTACGACTACCAAGGGCTCGGAACCGCCGGTAATAGATGCTATACCACGCATTTTAATGGATACCTCACCGCCGGGTTCTGCGGAGTTTTCAGTAACCAATACACCGGCCACCCGGCCGAGGATGGCCTGGTCTAATCCAAGTACAGGAACTTCTTTAATCAGCTTATTGCCAATTTTAGCAACTGCACCTGTTACTGATTTCGACTTTTGTGTACCATACCCAACCACCACCACTTCTTCCTGCATTTTTACGTCCTGGTTTAGGGTAATTTCTAAAAAGCTCAGGTTATTGATGGCAACTTCTTTGGTTAAGTAGCCGACGTAGCTAATTACTAAAACATCGCTTCCGTTAGGAATATTCAATGAAAATGATCCATTCCTATCTGTGGTGGTGCCAACGTTTGTATTTTTTATCTGCACACTCACATCAGGCAACCCCTGCCCGGAGACAGAAGAAATTACACGCCCCTGGAACGGCAGGTATTGAACAGCAAGTTCCTCATCGCTCACGCCTAAATAGCTAACCGCTTCGATAGCGATGGATTTTCTTTTCTTGTTGTTATACAATAAAATCTGATCATCTACCACCTGGTAGTCAATAGCCAAAGGATTGAGCAAACGCTGCAACACTTTTGAAAGCGCTTCTGATTGAGAATTGATGTTTACTGTTTGATTGAGATTAATAATGTTTCGGCTGTAAGAAAAGCGCACACGAACGGCGTTTTCGATTTGGCTCAACGCGGTTTTCAGCGTAACGTCTTTTACATTCAGTGTTACCGGTCGATCAAGGATCTCCTGGGCTGATGTTTCCTTTGCAGAAAGGAAAGATGTGGTTACAAATAAGAAGATTAATTTAAAAATACTTACTCTCATAATCATAAGCAGTTGATGCTTATTCAATAAAAATTTTGTCATACATTTGAGTTGGACTGGTGAATAAATGTTTACAGATAATCCCGCTTCTTCTTGTAAAATAAACGGGAACGTATCAGTCTTTGGTCAGGGGTGCTTGTAACACCCTTGATCTTTTTATCCTGGACGAATCTTTTTTCTCATATAGGTTATTTTGTTAGTTAATATTTTATGTATGGCAGCCTTCGCCTGTAATCTTCAAAGTACTACCATCAATCATTTCACAGCTTACATCCAGCAGCTTTTCCAGGTAACTGATAATTTCGGGTAATTGCTGGTTATTAAAATCTACCTTAAGATGACAGTTGGCTATATCTGGATTTGAGAATTCGATTTTTACCTGGAATGCTTTTTCCAATTCATTAGAAACCATTCGCATAGTAGCATCTTCGCTAAAATTTAAAGTGAAGGGCTTCCAATATTGTTTCTTTAACTGGGTTTCGCTTAAAAGTGTTTGAACAATTTTTTTGGAGGTAAGGTTAAAACTGGCCTGCTCCTTTGGTATTAAGTAAACAGATGCTGATCTGCCGGACTTATCCCGGGCTGTAACCTGCACTTTACCGGTTACCACAGATACTTTAAAGGTCCTGCTTGTCGGCAAGGCAATTACGTTGAAAGAAGTACCGACAACCCTGATGCTCATTTCTTCTGCACGAATAATAAACGGATGTTTTGCGTCTTTAGCCACTTCAAAAAAAGCCTCGCCTTTAAAAGTTACATCTCTGTCGGCATCCTCATTTTTTCTTTCATACATAAGGTTAGCGCCAGGCTTTAACCATACGGAGCTTCCGTCCGGCAATCTTCTTAGTACAGTGGCAGACGTGCTATTATTGAGTATAATATGATCTGCTTTTTTAGCAAGAGGGGCAGAAGTAGTATTAGTTTGTGTTCGGGTAAAAAAATAAATGCTGCAAATGAAAATAAGAACAGCTGCTGCTGCTGCCATAACCCTGAGGCGTCTTGAAATAGAAACAACCCTGCCCTGAAGAGGTTGCTTATCCTGCTCAGGATTTTCTACATGCAGTTTTATTTTTTCGAACAGATTCATTTTTTCAAATACCGGCATTGGGAGGCTGGACAGGCTTGAATCATGATCCAAATTAAAATACCAGTCTTCCACTATTTTTTTTTCACCAATAGTGCAATTTCCTTTCAGGTACTTTTCCAGCAATTCAGTTTGTATCGGCAATGCTTTCATCAGAAAAAATAAATTAAAATCAGAAGGGTTCTTTAGAGGAGACGCTGATAACAACATCTTCCCTTACTCCTTATAAAAAATTATTTGAAAAATATGTATAGGGCAATCAGCAACGCATTATGGTTGCCTTTGAGCTTTTCCCGAAGAAAGCGAAGAGCTTTTCCGATATGAACTTCAGCGGTTTTTGGAGAAATATTTTTTATTTGTGCTATTTCTTTAAGCGAATAACCTTTGCGGCTCAGCACAAAAACCTCCCGGCATTTATCGGGCAGTTGCTCAAGTGATTCATTATAAAGCGCAAGCGTATTGGAGTAATCTATATCATTCTGCGTATTAAATTGCGGCGGCAACTCCTGGATCACAGATTCCAGGGTCGTCGTTTTTTTTGATAACTGCCTTAAATAATAAGAAATGACATTATTTTTTACAGAAGTATATAAGTAAGCTTTAAGGCTATGATTGATCTTGAGTTTATCCCGTCCTGTCCAAAGTTTTATAAAGGTAATTTGAACAATATCTTCGGCAGCCTCTTTACTGTTGGTTTTACGAAAAGCTAAATAGAAAAGCGGATCTGCGTAACGAATATAGATTTCCTTGAACGCGTCCTGGTCATGATCTCTTCTGACCATTTCGACCAGGTGAATATCCTCATAATTAGCGTAGTTGTAAGGCAATCGTAGTGGTTAATGTTAGCAAGTTAAAAATAAAAGATGACATAAGAAATTTTCATCAGATCAAACACGATAAAAATGATAAGTGTTTATTACAGCTGTAGTAAAATACTTAAGGTGACTCCATGCAAAATATTTTTAATGAAATCACTTGACCATTAAAAATTATACCACCAATGAAATTGAACAAAAGTATATTTAAAACCCATTTGCCCTTAAAACCAATAATTGTTGCCATTCTAATTATGTAAGGTGAGGTAGGTTGCCGCATCATCATCAGAAAAATCGTTCATTGGTTTTTATAACTAATGAAGAATCCGGCAATGCATGCTTCTGCGCCTAAATAAAAACACATCGCCACAAATAATAACAACGCCTTGCTATCACGTTTATTCATCCTCTAAAAATATGATAAATTTAGTTTACAATAATATCTGTATTCCGTAAACATATACATAACTTATAAAAGCATTCAGAAAATGTGTAGCGTATTTTATCAATAAGAAAAGTCTATTCGAGTAATGAGGACATAAGATTTATAGTTGCATGTCCAGCACATAAGCTTCGCCTCTTTCAAAATGCTTAATCAATGATTGCTCGGCTAAAGCCAGGTTTTTATTTTTTAGTGCTTTCACAAGCTGCCGATGCTCTTTATCAGTTTGTTCGTAGTCATTTATATATACCCTGGATTCTCCTAACTTGTGGTGAAAAAGTGGAATATGGCTTAAAGAATAAACTTCTAAAAGCTTCTTATTACCTGAGGACTCCATCAACGCTTCGTGAAATTTGATGTCAGCCTCCCAGGCTCCTGCAAAATATCCTGACTTAACCATATCAGTATAATCGTCACATATCTTTTCCAGCATACCTATTGTGGCCTTACTCAATTTTTTTATAGCAAGCCTGATTGCCCCTAATTCCAAAATCTCCCTTATTTCCCTGGTCTGGCGAATATCCGCCTCAGTAAAAGTAATAACAAAGTACCCGCCTTTTTCTCCCATTACCAACAGTCGCTCGCCTAACAAACGGGTAAGGGCTTCCCTCACCGCCATGCGGCTTACCTCTAATTTTTTTGCCCACGCATCTTCTTTAAGCCTCGTATTGGCTGCAAGTTGGTGAGTCAGAATTTTTTTTCTAATCTCGGTATAGGCTTTTAATGATAACGATTCGGTCTTCATGTTTTTGGTTTAGCTAATTTGGCTAATCGCAGCACTGAAATTGATTACCACAAATATATTCAAAAGAAGAAATGATAATACTTCAAATGTTAATTCAATTTTCAGCACCTAAATGGTTTCGGCCTGATGTTGCTTTTAAAATTTCTCCACATAACGAGCCTATCATTTACTTGCGACCTTTTCTAAAAAATAGCCCATCTAAGAATAGACAGGCTTTGAAAATTAAAGATTGCTATGAGAAAGTTGAAATAACGACGTTTCGGTAATAAGAGATATTTAAATGAAAATTTTTACCTGATATATTTTTAGTGATTTGTCATCTTACGCTGCCCGATGTATAATGTTTTTTTAGGTTGCTTTACCTCTCCTTCAATAAATTTAAAGTACTTCTACTACCATTTGTAAACTAAAAATAGATTAATTTGTATACTATTTAAAAATAATTTCACAAGTGTATTTCAAAGAAAGCTTGCAAAGCGCTTCCAATATTGCTGAATCGGCTGCGCAATATATTGCGGGAGGAGTAGTTTCATTAAACCGAAAGGTCAGTCCTCACATTGTATTCAAAAAAGGGATCGGCAGTAAAATATATGATACAGACAATAATGAATACATAGATTACCACGCAGGCTTTGCCCCATATCTGTTAGGTCATAATAATAAAAAGGTAAATGAAGCAGTAGTCAAAGTTATCGGCGATGGATGGTCTTTGATAGGTAGCGGCACTAATGAGTTAGAGCTAACCTTAGCTAAACTTTTGTGTGATACTATTCCCTCCTTGCAAAAGATACAAATCACCAATACGGGTAGCGAGGCTACGGCACACGCAATACGATTGAGCAGAGCATATACAAACCGGGAAGATATAATATTAATGTTGGGTGGCTATAATGGATGGCATAATGAAGTGGCTCGTGCAGTATTTCCTTCACTGAGACAGACCGGGTTTCGGATAGAAACGGGCGAATATCCTTTCATTCCTTCGTCCGCAGGTATTCCTGAAGCAACAAAACAAAAAGTTCACATTATTAATTTTAATGACCTTAGTTCATTAGAATATGTTTTAAATAAATACCCAGTCGCCTGCGTGCTCACAGAACCCGTGCTACAAAATATTGGCGTTGTATTACCTAAGCCTGGATACCTGGAAGGCCTTGTGAACTTATGCAAAAAATATGGAGCTGTTAGCATTTTCGACGAAGTAAAAACGGGGTTTAGGTCTGCTTTAGGAGGCTATCAAAGCGTTGCAGGTGTTACGCCCGATATTTCGGTTTTTGGAAAAGCAATCGCAAATGGTTATCCGTTTGGCGTAATTGGTGGTCAAAGAGAAATCATGGAACTCTTCGATCATCCTGATCCCACAAAACGTGTATTGATCGCAGGTACGTATAATGCTCATCCAATAAACGCAGTTGCTGCTATTACCGTTATGCGGATTTTACAAAACAAAGATGTGTACCACCAAATTCATTCGATGAGCAACCGGCTATACGAGGGCCTGGAAACTATATTTAAAGAAAAAGGGATTCCCGCGGTTACCACTAATAACGCGTCTGCTTTTTGTACGTACTTTACCGAGAAAGCGCCGGCAGATCTTCATGATGTATTGGAGAATCATGATTTTGATTTTGATATAAAATATAGAAGGGCGCTAATTCAGAATGGTATTTATCATATCCCAATTTCAGCAAAACAAGGCTCAGTTAGTTACGCTCATTCTGAAGAAGATATTGATTTCACACTCGAAATGACATCTAAGATTATGAAGGAGATTTAATAAGGAGTAAAGTCAATGTTACAGACATCAGTGAATTGCCTCCAGTCGGATGTTGAATTGGAATTAGGTTGAGGAACGGCTATACGTGCTGATATTTAGGAACAAATAGATTCCTTAAAGATAACATTACTCCAAAGCCATTTTTTAAGAATGCTTCCTGCATTAAAAGTTAATCTACTTCGACAAATGTTATCCTGATATCGGAGGGATTTTGATTTTTTTCCTTAGTTTACTTGGTTACATACTTTTCAAATACATATAGAAAATCCCGGATTAATCATACAAATTATTTGGAAAGTTAGATTTACACCCGAATTAAAGTATACGAAAATGAGGTTGTCCCACTCAACAGGCTTTTATTTATTAACTGGAAACTCCCCAATTCATATCTGGCTCCGACCCCATTTTTAAAATAAAAGTTGGCGTTTTAATAATTCCGAGGCAGAAAATTAAAATGAGTTTTAAGACAACAAACTGGCAACGACACTTTTAGTGAAACGATTAAAAAAAGAACCACGAAGAGATTTTGATAGAAATTCAAGGGTGCTGATTACAATTCATATTATTAGTCACATTCAATAGCTATCACTTCGGTCAAGTACAACCGATTGCCTTAGTTCGCTTGTTGCTGATATAATTTATCAAATAATTTCTTCAAAATTCGGGTGTTTATTACCTTTGTCTTTAAATGTTATTGTAGATACGAAATGATGTAGGAGTAATTCGTGGAGTAGCGATTTCTGTAAGTTTTAAATCAGTGGTTTTAAGGAGTTAATAAGCTAGGTTCGAATCCCTAACTCTCCGCTGATATACAATACAAACGAAATCAAAAGCCTGCAAACTCAATGTTTACGGGCTTTTTTGTTTTACAGTACTGCGCAAAATGTTCAATTAAGCCCAAAGTAATCGTGCGTAATTCATGCTTTCGAGTCATTCAAAAAAAGACTCGCGAATTTTGGGTTAATGAAATGAAAATGAAAATTAGAAGATATTTTTTAGCTTTAGTTTACGTATTAGTTTTATCGGCTGCCAATGCTCAGAAAAGTAACAACAATATACTTATTCGGCATTTTCCAGTAAGACAAGGAATTGTCCAACCATTTAAGCAAGATGTCGGGGCAATTTCCGACTTTTCTGGATTCATAACAATTTTGTCTAGAAAGGCGGAGGTCTTTGCTCTAGACTCTGGAAAAGTATTGAAAACCTTCTTTGAAAATCACGCAAAATACATTATTGTTAAAGGCAAGGATGATACGGTTATTACTTATGGAAATCTTAGAAATGTTTTCTTTTCAGAAGGAGATCGAATTAAAAAAGGGGATAAAATTGGGCTTATTAAGTTAGACTCCCAGCGAAAGTATATTTTAGAGCTTTCATTTTACGGTAATTCCGAATCTTTTAGTTATCAAAAATATCTTGATATTTTGTTAAGCAAATCAGATTAATAATGTCCCAATCGTATTGCTTTTACTTTAATTTATGTGATACATCTTTGCTTTTTAATCAATATATATTTCAGATAAAACTGGAGGCAGCCGCGTAATTAAGGAAGATTCCGCTCTCTTTGGCGCGATTATGAGTAGGTTGAAGCGCTTTCTTGTGAATCATGATTCTTCTCCTTTAATCCAATTCCTTACAATTACTTTTGTTTCTAAATAAATTTCATGAAAAAAGAATTCGCCACATTTTCAGGAACGGTGCCTGCATTATACTACCAGTATTTGGGGCCGTTGTTCTTTGAGCCTTATGCTGTGGATATTGCTATGCGTTTAAAGGAAAGCAATGTTCAGAAAGTATTGGAAATAGCATGTGCACGGGAAGAGTAACAAGGCACATCAGGCAAACAAGTCCCAACTCTGCGAAACTGGTCGCTACTGATCTTAACCCCGGCATGCTTGAAGTAGCCAAAGGAGCAATTAAGGAAATGTATGTTGAATTCTGCATAGCAAATGCACAGGCGCTGCCCTTCGGTGATGAAAGCTTTGATTGAATTGTTTGCCAGTTCGGATTCATGTTTGTTTCCGACAAGCCGCAAGCTTTCCGGGAGGCATTTCGCGTTTTAAAAAAAGATGGAACAATGAAAAGCATTCATAAAAATAATCTGTCTTAAGTTTACACTAAGTGCTAATGCCTGTTTCTAAAGGTGTAAGCAATATTGTTAGAAGTGACCATCTAACCTTTTCCCTTAGTATTATCATAAACCAAAACATCATGAATAAAAAATCTTCACTGCTAAGTTTCATTTTAATCATTCTTTTATTTCTAAATGCTACAGCTCAAAAGTTTAAAGCCGAACTTATTGATGCATCATCAAAAAAACCTTTTTCAGGAAAAGTAATTTTATTCTTATCGAAGAATAATCAAATGCCGAAAGAAGGCGCTGTTGGCCTGGAGTCGTTTCCGTGCTTTGCTGTTACAGCAAGTAATATAAAATCGGGCGGCAGCATCATTTTTGATGATAACGCGATTAGCTATCCTGTCAAGCTTTCGGAAATTGAAAGAGGCACTTATTACGTACAGGCAGTTTGGGACAAAAACCTCGGTGGCCGTTCCATCGCAGGCAGCCCCGGCAATGTTTACAGCAACCCGGTAAAAGTAACCATCACAAAAAATGATACTCATGTAACTACCTTAACCTGCGACCAGGTAATTCCTGAGCCCGGATTTACAGAGACCGCAAACGTAAAAGAACTAAAGGTTCCTTCAGCATTGCTTTCCTCTTTTTATGGATCGCCAACTTCGGTTAACGCAGCCGCTATATTACCAAAAGAATATGCAACAGAACCGGAAAGGAAGTTTCCCATATTGTTTACCGTATTTGGTTTTGGAGGAGATTATCACCGCTACTCCGGTGATACCATGGCAAGCAATCCTATTGACACGGTTGCCTGCATCAGGGTAATACTCGATGGAAATTGCCCGCTTGGCCATAGTGTGTACGCAAATAGTGATAATAACGGACCGCGTGGAGATGCACTCACCAAAGAGTTCATCCCCTATTTAGAAAAAAATTACAGGTGCAATGGCGCCAGGTTGCTTACCGGCCATAGCAGCGGCGGGTGGACGGTCTTATGGCTGCAGACTCATTATCCAAAAGTATTTGCAGGCTGCTGGTCGAGTTCCCCTGACCCGGTTGATTTCAGGAATTTTCTTAAAGTAAATTTATACGAAGACAAAAATATGTTCTATGATAAAGACAGTTCACTTTACCCCGAAGCATCAATAGCAGGATTTTTCCCGGTATTTTATATGAGGGATTCCTATCAAATGGAAGATGTGGTTTACAGGGGCGAACAAATACATTCTATAGATGCAGTCTTTAGTAAAAAGGGCGCTAACGGTTCCCCGGAATCAGTATGCGATGTGCGCACGGGCGTTATTAATCCATCTGTTGTTGAGCATTGGAAAAACTATGATATCTCATTATACCTGCGCAGCAATTGGGATCAATTGAAGCCGGACCTGGATAATAAGATCAGGATAACGGCCGGGAATAATGATAATTTTTATTTGAACTATGCGGTGCACACATTGGATGATGAAATGAAAAAGCTGCATGCAAATATCAAGATTGAATTTTTCCCCGGTGATCATTTCACTGTTTCAACTCCTGAATTCAGAAGTAAAGGAAACCAGTTTTTAGAGCAGAAATATTTGGAGTGGCTTGCACATCAATAATGTCGTAAAAATATTGTCACGACAAATACCTTTATTGAAATAAACAGGCGGAACCCAGGATACTTATGACAATACAAGAAGCTATTGATTTAATCAGGCATAATCACATTACTTCGCTTACAAAAACTGTTTGGGCTGATTTGGGCTGTGGTTCAGGAATTTTTACGCATGCTTTGGCTAATTTATTAAACGATGACAGCCTTATTTATGCAGTTGATAAAAACATTTCTGCCTTTAAGAAAAGGCCTTTTTCAAAGAGTGTAATCATGAACCCGGTGGAATTAAATTTTGAAACAAGTACGCTGCCTTTTAATAACCTGGATGGAATACTGATGGCAAACTCACTGCATTTTGTAAAAGATAAAAAAAGCTTTCTTGAAAAAATTAAAAAGTCTCTTAACGATAATGGATTTTTTTTACTTGTAGAATATGATACAGATATTTCCAATTACTGGGTGCCATACCCTGTAAGCTTTTTATCTTTAAAACAAATTTTTGATGATGCAGGCTACAGTAGCGTCACCAAAATAAATGAAAGGCCATCGCGGTTTAATAAAGCAAATTTGTATGCTGCGATTATCACTAAATGATATAGTCGAATTGAACCAAACAAATGGTCAGGCAAAACAATATTATATTAGCACACATGAAAAATCATAACAAGCATCCTACTCACTTTTTACTGCTGCATATATGCTTTTTACTTACTATCTGTAATATTCTTTTTTCGCAATCATTACCTGCTCAGCAACACACACAATTTCCTTTTACCAAAAATACCAAACGGGTTTTGTTTCTTAGCAACAGTATCACTTATGCAGGCACTTATATAACTGATATCGAAACTTACTTCATCATACATTACCCAAAAGAGCAGGTTGAGTTTATCAATGAAGGCTTACCGAGCGAAACTGTTTCAGGGCTTAGTGAACCGAATCATGCTGATGGAGAATTTCCACGGCCAGACCTGCATGAAAGACTGGCAAGGGTACTTGCCATGACAAAACCCGATGTGGTATTTGCCTGTTATGGAATGAACGATGGTATTTATATGCCTTTGGATGAAGAACGTTTTAAAGCTTACCGCGATGGAATGCATTGGTTGCATGATGAATTGGAGAAGGCGGATGCACAACAGGTTGTGTTCCTTACACCGCCGGTACATGACGACTCAAAGCTGGGTACCAAGGGATATAATTTAGTACTTGACAAGTATTCTAAATGGCTGCTTGCACAAAGAGATTCTGTCGATTGGGAAGTAGCCGATATCCATTTTCCGATGACAAAGTATTTGGAAGAAGAGAGAATAAACAATCCTTCTTTTAAGCTTGCTGACGATGGTGTACATCCCGGTGATCCTGGCCATTGGTTGATGGCGAAAGCTGTTTTATTATATCTTGGCCAGCCTGTGCAGGATGATAGAGACATGCTTTCTACGATTAATAGTTTTCCGCATGCGAAGGAAATATTTGACTTGGTAAGCGAGCGGCAGAAGGTAATGAAAGATGCCTGGCTAACTGCTGCAGGCCATAAGCGACCGGGTATGAACGAGGGAATACCATTGCCAAAAGCACGGATAGTTTACGATTCAATTGGAACACGGATCGGGGCGTTGTTGAAGTAAGAATCTTACTTACCTGCTCTGTATTTCTCCGTACGAAAATCTATGAAATCCTAATTTACGCATGACGGAGAAACAGAATGCACAAAGAAAATTGCAAGAGAATTATTCAATATAAAACAGATGCCGGTTATAGAATTACAAACCAAAATAAATTCCGCCATTGAAATCTGTTTTGACCTTTCAAGAAGCATTGACTTACACCAAATATCTACGGCCCATACCAATGAAAAAGCGATTGAAGGCAAAGTCAACGGCTTAATAAGTCTTAATGAATTTGTAACCTGGAAGGCAAAACACTTTGGCGTTACCCAGAAACTTACGTCAAAAATTACGGCTTTTAACAGGCCCCATCATTTTACGGATGAACAGCAAAAAGGCCCATTCAAATATATAATTCACGATCATAATTTTGAGATTGATAATGACCATGTAATTATGAAAGATGTTTTTAACTTTCAATCACGTTTTGGTTATATAGGAAAGCTGGTTGATAAAATTATACTCACGCATTATTTAGAGAAATTACTAATCAACAGAAATAGAGTTATTAAGGAATATGCTGAAAGCGAAAAGTGGAAGTCTATTTTGATTTCATAAAAATAAAGAATGATGTGCCCAATCTTATTTTATAAATCCTTTAATAATATCCATCAATCCTCCCCCACCATTTTTCTGTTGCTGCGATTGAGCCCCGCCTGCCAGTTGAGAAACAATATCCATAAGTCCTCCGCCGCTGCCACCTGAACCGCCAAGCTGGCCAAGAATGTCCGCCAATCCACCGCCGGAGTTTGATCCCTGGTGTTGTTGAGCAATCTGGGTGCTTTGCCCGCCTGTAATTGAATTTAAAAGTCCGTCCAAAGAAAAACCATTATTAGAAGGATCGTTGGTTCTATTTACCAGACCATTCAACACATTGGGAATAAGGCTTCCTGCGATGCTGCTTGCCTGGCTTCCCCCGAGTTTGTATTTGTTCATAAGCTTATCTGCAAAATGACCAATCATCATATTCACAATCGGGTTGTTTAACAGTCCACCCCCGCCCTGTTGCTGACCTCCTTTCCCAAATAATGACAAAAGATTTTGTACTCCGCCTCCGGCAACTACATTGCGTAATCCGGATGCAACAGTGTTGGTTGCCTCGGCTACAATTTCATCATTTTGTTCATTAGGAACATCAGTATTATTAATAACACTTTGTTGTGCCTCACCTTTTACAAGGTTAAATAATTCTTCAAGCATCGTTTACATTTTAAGTTTTAAAAATTAGTTATGGCAATATAGCAAATTGATGAGAGGTAATTGAATTTTTCTAAAGGATCAGTTGGTTTGTGAATAAGAATTAATAAACAATTTATCAAACTCCAAACACATTTACTTTTTAATTACTATCATTTACACTCCCTATCCAAAACATAAATTACCTTATCATAATATTCTTTCGCTTTTTCCGGGGTTTCTCCTATACATACAAGGCCCAGCTTTCCGTACTGAGAGAGAGCACCAACGAGGTGAAACATTACGCCTGCCTGCGAAGCCCCATTATACATTAGGGAATGAAACATCGCGATATCAATAAGATCAATTGGTGTGAGCCCTTTATAAGAATCATTACAAAGATTATCGGTTGAAAAATAAAATCTTTTATTTCCGCTTGCTGTCAGGTACTCTCCTTTTTCTGCATTGTACACCCCGTCGGTCAAAAATTGTAACATGAAATATGGGTGTGTTGTACCACCCTTTCGCAGGTTAATTTCTATTGCGTAATGCACCCACACATTATTTTGTTTTACAGAAATAAAGTCGATAGCAAATCTTCCAAGGCCTCCCTTTTTTGCAAGTGCACTGGCTATCTTGTAACCTTCTTCAGCCAAAGAAATATTATACTCACTATTGGCGGGAAAGCTCGCCCCTATAAATTCCTGGCCGTCTTCGCCACCCAAGACCTGGTCGTGCGTGCTTAAAATTTCAACATCGTGTGATGGATTGATAAGGCATTGTACGGAAGGCGATGTTTTAATATCCGCATCTATAAATTCTTCCACAATACCTCCCATTTCAACTATTTTTTCAAAAAAATCTTCCTGGCTTAGGTCTTTTGCGATCACCTTCAGACAATGTTGGAAACTATCTTCAATGTTCTTTTCGGTAAAAGCACCACCAGGCAAATCGTTATAATTGTAAATGGCATTTCCTTCTCCACTAAAACCATCATTCATTTTAACTACAGCCTTTCGTAAACTTGGCTTATCTTTTTTAAGAGCAGTAAGCCACCTTATAACATCTTCCTTTGTTTTTAAATCTTCAAAACCTCCAGGAGTAAACACGCCTGCTTCTCTAAATATTTTTCTTGCGCCAGACTTTGTACCCTCATACAAAAGATCAGGATCGGTACCAAACAATGGGATCTCTAATTTTACTGCAAGGGTTTTTTCAAGAGAAGTGATATTGAAACAAGTGAGATGCGCTTCATTATTATTTGCAATATTTTGCTTAATACGTTGTATAAGCCGTGGCCTGCTCAATATTTTTTTTGTAAGAGGTGTGGATGATGCATCGTAACAACTTAGCATGGTGAGGCGCTGCCTTGCGTGAATGCCGGTAATACCTGGCAACAAATGGAGGTAATAATCTATAATCGTATTGTCAACAGGCATACTCGTAACATAAATAATTTTCGTAAGCGGCATGCGTAATAACATCAGCAGGCAAAGCAATCTCTCTTCATAATAAATATGGCCTTTTATCTTTGATAATATTTCTTCATCAAGAGAAAAAGACGGGATGATAACCACTGTTCGCGGAGCTAGTTTATCGGGAAATATTTTTTCAAACTGTTGCCTGAATCCCTTTTGAATATTGTTGAACAACTCACTCTCTTCCGCAGAGCCGGGAATAATAGCGTCATTACAATTGACAAAAGTTTTTTTAAATGTGCCCGCTGTGTCCTCCATTAAATATAATCTTTACGTAAAAGTTAGTATTATTAATTATGTTGAACAAAACACATGTCTTATAAAAAAAATCTTTAGTGAGCAATACTTATTTTTTTACGACCGGCCCTGAGAAATAACAATGCTCAAAAACACAATTAGCTTGCATTAGCATGGGTGTATTCGCACCATAGTACCTGAAATTACAACTTCTGAAAACAACATTCTGTCCATTAGCAATCAGCAATGTTTGTACACCAGCCTGACTCTGGTAGGCGAAATCAAAAATGCAATCCGACACTTCGCATGCCAGCTGGGAATTGAAAGTACCAAATGATCCCAGGCTCTCTGCAAACACGCGGCTTATATTAGTGGGGAAGTATCCATGCTGGTCGTTAAAAATAAATCGTACCACTCCCCTTGCAATGTTAACATGATCAATGCTCCAGTTGCCCGCCATACGTGGCGAACCATATAGCGCAGTAGCAAAGATGGTATGCGTTCCTCCCCAACAATAAATAGTTGAAATAGTGTTGTCTTTTTCCTGGTCCTGCACACCGGAAATACAAAGCTTACAATTATTAAAATGGACTTTGTTTATAATGGTTATTTCAGCATTGCGTGTAAGCCCGTTGGGAGATAAACAAATACCTATAACAAACCCATCAATACTCAGTTCCTCTAGTTCGGTACCGGTGCTTCCAGACTGCGTACTCAATTTATACTTCCCATAGTAGGTTAACAACCCCGGGTAGCCGCCATCTGCCGGAATTTTATCTGAAGGTAAATTTGTAAACGGGTCTATAACGACACCGGCATAGGGTGAATAGCGGCTGTCCCTGCACTTCCCGTCGGTAAATTGTTCAAAAGACAGACTATAAAATTGTTTGGAATCTTTGACCGCGGGAGGCTTAAATTGTCCGGCAATTTTTAATTTACGCACCTTACATCCTTTGCCGCATTGAATACCGGTCGCGAAAGAGTTATTAAACGTGGCAATGATCTCGCTGCCGGTATTGCTGTCCCAAAAAGAAGATTCGCCAAGAAGTTCGAGAGTACAAAATGAACGCGTATCATTTTCATTTGCCGCAGCGCCCCGTATGATTAATGGCTTTGAAATTTTATAGCGGCCCACAGGAAAATACAACATGCGGATATTATTTTTAATGCAGGTATTGATTGATTTCTGAATTGCCAAATAATCATCAGCATTATTTCCTTTTGCACCAAACCATCTTACAGAAAAATATTGATTTACTGAACGTGGATTTATGGTGAGCGCAGTATCAAAAAGCTGACTTTGATAATCTGCGTCGATATTGCCGCCATTGATAGTCCCTTTGCCAATGATTCTAAATCCGTTTTCAAACTTCAGCGTTTTGCCTTGTGGGATATTAACTAAACCGTTTATGATTACATCTGATGAACTTATGATTACAGTCCTTATATCTTTCTTATTAAATGCGGCTTGCAATTCTGTAGCCTGATCAGCACTTCCTGCCGCTTTGGCAAAATAGGTTTGTCCCTTCGCAATATTAAAAAGCAATGAAAAGGAAATGAAAATAATTCTCATGCGGTTTTTGATTTACCCAATATTACAGAATAGAGAAACAGAAAGTGTTTTACAATTGTGAAATTTATATTTGATTCTCTTTTATAGCAATTCAATGACAGGGAGTAAAAACCCAAGTTGCAAAAGGTGATTGAAATTTGATTGGATACATATTGCCGCCTAATGATCATTCAACGGAAGCCCTCTCGACTGAAACTCTTTCCAGTTCAAATATTCAGGAGCAACCCTTTGCTCAACCATGGTAATGCAATTCGTGACGGGGCAAACGAGTTGACAAAGATTGCACCCAACACATTCCGGTTCTTTTATTGCATAAGTGTTGTACGGATCTCCCGTGGTGAGGCTTATTGCCTGGTGAGCAGCATCTTCACAAGCAATGTAACAAAGGCCACAGTGAATACATTTGTCCTGGTTGATGTTGGCAACGTGGTGATAGTTAATATCGAGGTCTTCCCAGTGCGTAAGTGTGGGCACACTCTTTCCGATAAAATCGTTGAGAGCAGCAAAGCCTTTTTCATCCATCCAGTTGTTAAGACCCTCGCAGAGATCTTCGATAATTCTAAAGCCATACTTCATTGCAGCGGTACAGACCTGTACGTTGCTGGCCCCAAGCAACATAAACTCTACAGCGTCTTTCCAGTTACTAACGCCTCCTATACCCGAAACCGGAACTTTATTGGTAGTCTGATCCTGGCTAATAGTCGCCAAAAATTTTAAGGCGATTGGTTTTACAGCAGGCCCGCAGTAACCACCAAATACGCTCTTGCCTGCAACATAAGGATTGGGAACAAATGTATCGAGATCAATTCCCGTCACCGATTGAATGGTATTGATAAGAGAGAGTCCATTGGTGCCAGCTTCCACACAAGCTTTGCCTGTTGGAACAACCGAATGAACATTGGGAGTAAGCTTTGTGATAACAGGAATGGTGGCAACTTCCATCACCCATTCTACAACCATTCGTGCAATTTCAGGATCCTGCCCCACTGTAGCACCCATACCTCTTTCTGTCATACCATGTGGACACCCAAAATTTAGTTCAAGTCCATGAGCGCCAGTGTCCTCAACTTTTTTTATGAGTTCGTGCCAGCTCTTTCTATCATTATCCGCCATCAAAGAAACTACCATCGCACGATCTGGAAATTCTCTAAGCACTTCTTTGATTTCCTTCAGATTTAATTCCAGGGGTCGGTCACTTATCAATTCAATATTATTGAAGCCCATTATTCTTGATCCATTAAAATTCACAGCTGAATATCTTGATGAAACATTCTTCACCTGCGTGCCTAGCGTTTTCCAAACTACGCCGCCCCAGCCTGCTTCAAATGCCCGCAATACATTTATCTTTTTATCGGTAGGCGGTGCACTCGCCAACCAATAAGGATTGGGGGAGTTTATGCCAAGAAAATTAGAGGTTAGTGAAGCCATCATTTATTATTTTTTCACGCAAAGGCCGAAAGGAAATAAGACGCTATTTTTCTCTGCCTCCCTATTTTCTCATGACTCTTTGCGTGAAACAGTTCACAAATTATTTACAATTCTATGTATTCCATTTTTAATTAAATCAACATTAAAATTTACAAGTAATCCTAATTTTAAGTTTGAAAGCTTCAAATAAGTTAATACATGTTTATAATGTACCGGCGCAAGGGCCTCGATGGATTTTAATTCTATAATCACCTTATCATCTATAATAAAATCTGCTCTAAAGCCTGCTTCCATTTTTATTTCCTCATGAATTAAAGGAATAGCATTATTGTCTTTTAATTGCAATTCCATTCTTACACCATTCATAATAAAATACTTCTTCATAAACACTCTCGAATAATCCAGGTCCGTATTGCTTATGTATTTTAAAAACATAAATCAACAACAAGTTTTGATATTTCATTTTCGCTCATAAGCAACATACAATTTCATGCAAATGCATAAGACTTACGCTTTGCGTCCTCTGGATTTTTCATCTTATGCGTCTTTGCGTGAAAACAAAAATTCCAGAATCGCTTTTGCTCCATCCTTCCCAGCTTGCACGGCATCAACTACTTCTTTGCCACCATTTACTGCATCTCCGCCCGCAAAAACACCTTTTACATTTGTCAAACTGTTTTCTTTTGAAACGATCTTACCACGATTATTTTCAATAGCATTTTCATTTATCAAATCAATGAATGGGCTTTGACCTGTCGCCTTTATAACCATATCAACATGCATCAAAATTTCTTCGCCTGTTGGTATAGGAGCGGGCTTACCGGAATAGTCAGCTGCACCCAATTTCATTACCTCGCAAACAATGGCTTTAACTTTCCCATGTTCGCCAATAATTTCTTTTGGTGAAGCAAGCCACTGCATTTTTACTCCATCTAGTAATGCGATATCAAATTCATCCTGCGTACAATTTTTTTCAGCCTCACTTCGCCTGTAGATCATGGTTACTTCTTTAGCTCCAAGTCGTTTTGCCTGGGTTGCCGCATCAATCGCCGTCATTCCCATACCTATCACAGCCACCGAATCTCCCACCGGGATATTCGGGAATCCCTGCGTTCTAATGTCATAAATAAACTTAATCGCGTCTTCCACTCCTTCCAGTTCTTCCCCGGGTATATTTAATTTATTAGCAAGCCCAACTCCAATACCGAGATACACCGCATCGAAGTCTTGTTGCAGTTGTTCAAGTGTAATGTCTTTTCCAAATTCCCGGCCATATTTTATATCTATTCCACCAAGGGATGTTATAAAATCTACCTCTTCTTTGCAGAAAGCGGGCGTTACTTTATAGGCTGCAATGCCATAAGTCATAAGGCCACCTCCCTTATTTTCTTTTTCAAAAACAGTAACGGATACACCTTCACGTGAGAGTACATGTGCGCAGGAAAGGCCCGCCGGTCCTGCACCAATTATCGCGACCCTTTTATCCCCAACCCCTAAAGGAAAGTTTGCCGCAGGCTTTCTTTTAAATAGTTTCCATTTTTCTTTCAATGGTTTATCCGTTGACCAGCGTTGAAGCTTGGCGATTTCAATGGGCTTTTCATCCAGCAAATTATAAACACAGTTTCCCTCGCATAATTTTTCCACCGGGCAAACTCTTGAACATCCACCGCCAAAAATGTTTGAAATAAAAATAGTGTGAGCCGATCCTTTAATATTATCTGTAGTGATCTGCTTTATGAATTTCGGAATATCAATACTTGTCGGGCACCCTTTAATGCATGGCGCATCATAACAGAACAGGCAGCGGTTCGCCTCCACCAGAGCAGCCTCCTTATTTTCAAAAGGACGATGAATATCACTGAAATTCTCAGCATATTGCTCTTCCGTTAGCCTATTATTTTTTATTGACATGAATTATTTTTTTCACGCAAAGACGCAAAGGAAACAGGGCGCTAAGTTATTTGCACCTTCGCTTCCTTATGCCGCTTTGCGTGATATTTGTTCTTAAAGTTCCACCAATTTCCCATAAGTCTCGGGCCTTCTATCTCTAAAGAACTGCCAGGTGCTTCTCACTTCCTCTATCATATCCAGGTCAAATTCTGCAACGAGCAATTCGTCTTTATCTTCAGAAGCTTGAGAAAATATTTGCCCGCTTGGATCGACGAAATAAGATGAACCATAAAATTTACCAAGGTTCCATGGTTTCTCTTCTCCAACCCTGTTGATGCAGCCCATGAAATATCCATTAGCAGCCGCATGTGCCGGTTGCTCAAGTTTCCATAAATATTGTGACAATCCCGCAACTGTTGCAGAAGGATTATAAACAATTTCAGCTCCATTCAAACCAAGTACTCTTGCTCCGTCAGGAAAGTGGCGGTCATAACAAATATAAACACCAACCTTCGCGTACTTTGTCTGAAACACTGGATAGCCAAGGTTTCCGGGCTTAAAGAAAAACTTTTCCCAGAAGCCGGTTGTATGCGGAATATGATTTTTCCTATACTTGCCAAGGTAGGTTCCGTCAGCATCAATTACGGCCGCGGTATTGTATAAAACGCCGGGCTGCTCTTTTTCATAAACAGGCACAATCATTACCATGTTATATTTTTTTGCATACGCAGCCATTCTTTCCGTTGTAGGACCGGGAACACTCTCCGCAGATTCATACCAGGCTTTATCTTGCCCGGGGCAGAAATAGGGTGTATTAAAAATCTCCTGCAAACATAAAATCTGCACACCTTGATTCCCCGCAACATCAATAAAAGGCAAATGCTTTTGCACCATTGCTTCTTTAATTTCTGATATTGTGCCTTCGCCTTCAGTTTTAGGTAAAGACATTTGTATGAGGCCGGATTTAATTATTCTTGGCATATTATTTTATTTTTTTGGGTTACGAAGTATAGTTTTTCATGGCATCCCAGTTGTGTCACTCACTTGTACTGTTGGTACTTTGGGCATCGAAATATGCATCAATTAATTTACTGACATAATCAACATAATCTTTCCCAGGGTTAATAAAATGAATAATTTGTTCCTGGTCGTTTATCATATAATCGTTGTAGTCATCTTCTATTCTTTCATGCATAAGGTTATTAAAGAACGTGCATTTGTCGCTATGAAATAAACCTGACTTTACAAAATGCTCATACAATAATGTGGAAGTTCCTTTGTGAGTTTTTGGCATTAAATCCTTCGTTAGTAAAAGCGCTTTTGTAGCATGAAAACAACTATAATATAAACGACTAATGGCTGTTGTATAAAACTTATTTTCCATTAGCACTTTAACTTCCGGCAAAATGCTAAGGGCTTTGGATATTTTTAATTTTATAGTTTCATCTTTCAAAGTCATATCGCCAAAGCTTCATCTTTAATTGATTCCCGTAATACATAATGTGACGGGCTTTCAAACCATTCTTTCTCATTTACGATTTTAAGATCAATAAAATAATACACATCATTCATCCTGGCAGCCAATTTCTTCTGAACACCCGCTTTCATTTCCCTGTTTACTTTATTCAAAGTAATTACAAGCACATCCCAATCACTTTCTTCATGAGCTTTTCCAGTTACCCTGCTGCCAAATAAATAAACTTTTGCATCTGGAATTTCCTCCAATACGATTGATTTAATATTTGACAATATTTCTTCCTTGCTATACATTTTTTATTAAAAGCTCGTTTTAAATTAAACTATTTACTTTCTTTCGCTTTATAAATTTACCAAATCCCTTCTCCACCTTGCATTCATCATTATCAATCGCTACTTTCCCTCTTAATAAGACAGTCTTCACTTTCCCCGTAACTTCCCAGCCTTCGTAACCTGAGTAGTCCACATTCATATGGTGCGTTTTTGCAGAAAGTGTATGCTTCTCATTTGGATCGAAAATTACAATGTCTGCATCGCTGCCAATTCCTATTGTTCCTTTTCGGGGAAACATTCCAAATATTTTTGCAGGATTGGTGCAGGCAACTTCTACATATTTATTCAATGTAATTTTATTTTTTGCAACACCCTCACTGTATAATAATTCCATCCTGTTTTCAATTGCGGGGTGGCCGTTAGGTATTTTTGAAAAGTCCTTTTCACCCATTTTCTTTTGTTCCCACATAAACGGACAATGATCAGTTGCAACCACATTTACCAATCCCTGGTTAATGCCTGCCCATAAAGTTTGCTGATCTTTCTTTTCACGAAGTGGCGGGCTCATAACCCATTTGGCGCCTTCAAAATCTTTTTCATACAAAGAGGCATCAAGTAATAAATATTGAATACAGGTTTCCACAAATAATTTTTGATTGCGCCTTGTTGCATTGCGTACGGCATTCAATGCACCTTCGCATGTAAGGTGAACAATATAACCGGGGCAGCCCGTATAGTTGATCATATCAACAAACCGCTCTGAAGCTTCCGCCTCCGTTACTTCAGGTTGTGAGAGGTAATGATAAAGCGGAGACAAGTTTCCTTCATCACGATTTTTCTGAATTAAATAATCAATCATATCGCCATTCGTTGCATGAACTGTCACGAGGCCGCCTTGCTTTTTCACTTCTTCCATCAATCCAATCATCTGGCGATCATCAATCATTAAGGCACCCTTATATGCCATAAAAGTTTTAAAAGATGTTATACCTTCTTCTTCTATAAATTGCTTTACTTCTTTTTTTGTTTCTTCATTAAAATCAGTAACAGCTATGTGAAAACTGTAATCGCCAACAGCCGTTCCGTTAGCTCTCGCATGCCACTCTTCTAACGCCTCATGCAAAGAATGACCTTGCTTTTGCAAAACAAAATCAATGACGGTAGTGGTGCCTCCAAATAAAGCAGCCCTCGTTCCTGTTTCATGTGTATCGCTGGAGAATGTCCCCATGAAAGGCATTTCCAAATGTACATGCGGATCAATGCCACCGGGAAAAATCAACATACCCGATGCATCAATTTCTTGTCGTAGAGACGCGATGCATCGCGTCTCTAACATTGCAGACAAATTCTTTCCAATAGCAGAAATTGTTTCACCCTCAATAAAAATATCCGCAACATAATCATCCGCGGCTGTTATAACTCTTCCATTTTTAATTAAAACTGACATTAAACAACTTTTTTGAATAACTCAATCTAAGAAAATTGTTCAACAAAATCAACCCGCGTTGCATTTGTTAATGCAATTTTATATTTTCTCATTAGCAGGTAATAGATGATGCCGGAAACAAAAAATCCCACGAACCATGCATAGTTGTATAGATGCGAAACCCATGCGGGAACTGCGTTCTGGGGTATTACTTTAGTAGTGGTTAGGAACCCGGGGATATTTGGCAGAATACCCGCAAGCAATGCTATAATTGCCGCAGTATTAAAACCATTTGTAAATGAATAAATTCCATTATGACGGTAAAGATCGTGGGCATTTAATATTTGCTTCCTTATAAAATAATAATCGGCAATCATGATACCGCCAACAGGGCCGAGCAAACTTGAATAACCTACAAGCCATGTAAAAATATACCCTGAAGGATCAGCGATAAGCTTCCATGGGAAAATTAAGATGCCGATAATGCCGGTGATAAATCCTCCTTTACGAAAATTAATTTTTGATGGCGCAAGATTTGCGAAATCATTCGCCGGGCTTACAATATTTGCCGCAATATTTGTTGCTAATGTTGAAATCGCTACGGCGATCATCGCAATGCTTATAATAAATTTACTGCTGAATTTTCCCGCAAGAATTAATGGATCCCAAATAGTTTCGCCATACAAAATAACCGTAGCAGACGTAACAACGACGCCTATGAAAGAAAACAACGTCATGGAAGTTGGCAAGCCTATCGCCTGTCCTTTTATTTGCGCTTGCTGGCTTTTAGCATAGCGTGTAAAGTCGGGAATATTTAATGAAAGTGTTGCCCAATAACCAACCATGCCGGTCAATGCAGGAAAAAAGAAATCCCAGAATTGTGCATTGGTTTTAAATTTAGATGGCTCTTTCAAAATGGGGCCAAGCCCATGCACAGCATATATTGCCCAGGCTAAAAGCGCCAATGCCGCGACGGGCAAAAAGAATGCTTTGAACAGTAACAGCTTTTTTATACTATCAACTCCAAGATATACTACCCACATATTTATCAGCCAGAAAATAAAAAAGGTAATAGCCGGGCCGGTTTGCAAACCAAATGAATCGGGAAAGATTTGTGGCAGTGTTACAATTGCGGGTAACCATAAGCGTAACATCTGGTACAATGCAAAACCTCCTATCCATGTTTGTATGCCAAACCAGCCACAGGCAACAATAGCACGAAGCATTGCTGCAATGTTTGCGCCCCTTACTCCAAAGCTTGCTCTTGCAAATACCGGGAATGGAATTCCATATTTTGCCCCCGCATGACCGTTTAAAATCATGGGAATTAATACAATTGCATTCCCCAGGAAAATTGTGAGGATCGCTTGCCACCAGTTCATACCGCCGCCAATCAACGAACTTGCAAGCATGTAGGTTGGTATGCATAAACTCATACTTATCCATAGTGCGGTATAGTTCCATGTGTTCCATGTACGTTTGCTCTGTGGAACCGGCGCCAGGTCTTCACTGTAAAGAGAATCATGATGTGTAAATAAAGGTTCCTCTAAAGCAGTTGTAAGACTATTTTCATTCATAATCTAAGTTACAGATTCATCAGCTTTTACAATTACTCCCAGCCTTTTGCCAATTTGTGATTTGATAACCACATCATGATTTTTTTTCGGAAAGTTTGCAGCGAATATTACTGAATAAGAGTGCCTTTGGAAAAGTCTGAATCCGGGAAAATTGTAAGGCTAAAATTGGACTCCATTTGCAATCAAATTCGTTTAAAAAAATCACTGGAAGCTCGCAGATTCATTTTAGCCAGGCTTTTAATGAGTACCGATAATTTTTAAATTATCCCCTGCATTAAAAATACTGCCCGGATCAAGAATTAATTTACCACATTGCTGGGCTCCCATTGCGCTGGTAATTGTAACAGTGTGGGTTGCTTTTACAGTAACCTCATCATCATTTTGCG
>JBDTUZ010000013.1:0-117629 GCA_040007435.1 Ginsengibacter sp.
TGTACAGGGAGGACGACAAAGTTGATTTCTTCTAAAATTAAAAGCTCGTAAAACTTAGTGTTTACGGGCTTTTTTGATTTTTAGCCCACCAATTAATATCAAAAAATATCAATTCGCTTGCGACAGATTCGGTTACATGGAATCTTAAGTTTTTACCCTGGCGAAAAAGTAGAAGACAAAATGATGGTTGAAATAGCCAAAGAATATTTACAAAACATGCACATTATTGATACGCAATTTGCCATTGTAAAACACACGGATAAAAATCATGCTCACCTGCACATCATCGCCAATCTTGTAAATAACAATGGGCAGACCATTAAAGATGGCTGGATAGGATTGAAGGGTAAGAAGGTTGCTCAAAGTCTCACAAAAAAATATTGTTTAACGCAAGCTGTGTCAAAAAATCTATCCCTAACAAATCTCGCGTCCTTAAATGAAAAGGAAGCCAATCGCTATCGTATTTACCAGGCAATTTTAGAGCTGCTTCCAAAGAGCAAAAACCTCGATGATCTAAAAAGTAAACTGGCCAAACAAAACATTGAAACTTTATATAAATACAAAGGACAAACAAGTGAGCTACAAGGCATCAGTTTTAAGATTGGAGATTATAAGTACAAGGGAAGTGAAATAGATAGAAAGTTTTCTGTAAAAAATCTTGACAAAGAAATCTACAGTCAAACATTAAGAACCGAGTCCGAAAACTATAGAAAATTTTTATGGAATAGTTATTCCAATACTACCCAAAAGACATCTTCTGAAACAGGCAAAGATTTTAAGAAGGAAAGATCGCTTGTGATTGAACAGCTGCTGAAACCTGAAAGAAATTTTGAACTTACTCCTGATAATCTTCTTTTACCAAAAAAGAAAAAGAAAAAATCAAGAGGATTGCGTTGGTAAAAACGACAGTGTAATATTCGCGGTTGTAGCCCAAATCTAACAGGCTTTAATCCTTAAGACAATTAAGTGCAAAAATACCCCCATAGTCAACTATAATCGAGTACATAGGCGGGTCTATTTTTTTAATTCTTTTTTGCAACGATTTATTTTCCGGGAAAAAGAGTGTAAACAACAAGCAATTCAAAAAATCCCGTCAATTTATTTAACTGAAAAACTTTCAATTTTGAATCCACAAAATACACCCCCTTTATCCCTGCAACCTTTAGTTTAGAAATTGAACTGACTGCCTTATTACGATACCTTGCTTCAAACCGAAAGGCTAAGATTAGCAAAAGAGAATTGCTTGTATGATTTAGACCATATTCCTTTCCTCAGTAAGAGGGGGTTATACTTCCAGGCCTTCGATAGGTTATACATCGCGTTTCAAAAGTTTTTACAGGCCCTTTTTATAAAGCATCAGAAATATCCAATTGCCTATAATAAATGGATAAAGGAGCAGATAATAGAAATCTTACGGCTGCCTGATTTATATAGGAATTTGCCAAAGATTATTTCCGTCAACAACATCGAAAGTATAAAACTTGATAATAAGTCAAGAACTTTAAAAAAATTGTTAGACAACTATTGTTAGGTATTCCTGGGAAGAGGTAGTTGCAAGTTTTCCAGGACTTGTCTTAAATATATAGTTGTTTCAAGTGCGATCAGACGATTGTATTTTAAATTCGAATTAGCCACTGACTTAGCCAAATTTTACATATAAAAACCTTTATGTTTATAAGTAAACTCCGTATCCACCTCCATACTGTACCGGAAGTCATTTTGAGCCATGCTGTTTAGACTGCAGCTTTGCCGCTTTCTTGAGCTGAAAAACTCTAGAGATATTGAATCCAAATAACACGTCACTTTTATCCCAGCGACCTGTAGTTTCGGTAATAAAAGATTTTTCTATTAAACCGATTGAATTGGTAAAGTGTAGCTGAAAAACGTGCCCGCCGGTTCCTATATCTATACCAAAAGATAATACGTTATGCGTGCCAGATAACTTATCTCCGATCTGGTAATAGTATTCTCCATTCACACTTATTTTTTTTGAAAGAGCTTGCCGGCAGCCAATACCCATTGCGAACATAGTTGGTTCCGGATGGAGAAAAGAGATATTGTCAGTATGAATAAATGTTGGCATTAGCTGTAATGAAAAATGGGGCGAAAATTTTCTGGCGATTAATAATTGAAGTACATAAGATTTACGATTAATACTTACGCCTGAGTCAGGTTTCACCGCATAATCCCGCGGCTTAAGACTATTTATTGCAATTGAGGATAGGAAAGTCACGCTCGCGGGGATGTTGACCTTTCCTGAAGATTGTCTCAATAATTTTATTTTTAAAAAACCATCATAAGTTTTTTGGTAAGTGCTGTGACCGATGCCTATCATGATATTATTGGTGATACCATAGTCAAAGCCTAAACGCATGGTTGCATTATCAAGCCCGAAAAAATTATAAATGCCACTGCTTAAAGGCCCAAACCTGTGCGATATTCTTAAATCCAAAACATGAGCAGGAAGGGTTTCAACTGAATGTCCGTTAATGATGCGTGTGGACTTAAAAGTCGCCGTAGTATAAACTATTTCATTTAGCGAAGCTTCTTTTTGCAGTTGGCTCATAAATGATGAAGTATCCTGACCGGTAACCATTCCCGTGCATACAAAAAAAACGATAATGGCCGATATTATTTTACTATGCATGGCGTTTAGTTTGAAAGTCTTTTTTCGTAAAGACAGTTTATAGTTATTTTTATTTGCTCCGAAATATTATTAATCACTATGGAGGGAATTTCTATATGATAATCTTTCAATACAATTGTAAATACAGAAGTAGCGGTCATCTTACCTTCTTCAATACTGATTGTGCCTGGCGCAGTGACTTCTTTTGTTAAGCCATGAATTTGCAGGCTGCCGGTTACATTTACGCTATAGGTTCCATCCTTTGAAATATCAATCTTATTAATATCAGTTATAGTTCCTTTAAATGTTGATGAAGGAAATCTGTCGCTTTCCATATAATCACTTTTAAAATGATCTTCCATAGTGGCTTTCGGAAAATGGAATGCATTTATTAACACAGAAAACCTGAGGCTTCCAGTTTGAATATTTAATAAACTTATTACCTGGTTATTATCGGCAGATATATTTTCGAGAGTTGCTTTTGAATAAAATGAGATATTCCCATTTTTTGTAAAATATTCCTGGCCAAAAGATTTACAATTAAAACAACTTATCAACCCGATCATTATAATCGGAAAAAATATTTTCTTCATTTACTTTTTGTTTTTAGGCTGCATAGCATCTTATTAAAAAAACATCACCAAGTAATCCCATATCAAAGTCGCCGCCTATATAACCGGCACAAATACCTTTAATGTGTACCCGGTCACCAATATTCAATCCCTCCTTATCTGTCTCCATTGTGCAATTAATTGAAGCGTCAGATACAGATGTTTTCAATAGCACTATTTGATGATGTTCCTGGTTATATGAAATTTTCTTTATAGTTCCAGACACGTTTACAACTTTGTTTAAATAAGTCGCTTTAGCACCTACTGAATCATCGATGAAAACACCAAGAAGAGTATTCGCATTTGTTTCAATGGCACTCGCACTTTTTACATCAATGTGCGGCTTATTCCAAAGGAAATAACCGGCAATTGAACAAATCAGAATAATCAATATTATAACGAAAAGGATATTTTTTTTCATTGCCCAATAATCGTGATGTGAATATTTTTATTATTGAGTTACAACCAGGGTTCCAACCATACCTGTGTGGATATTACAGTGATAAGCAAAAGAGCCAACCGTATTAGCCGTATAGGAAAAGGAAGCTTTGTTAGCAAGATTTCCGCTATTAAAGCTCGTGCCGTCATTTGAAGTTACAGTATGAGCGAAACCATCAGCATTATGCCAGGTGACGATTGCGCCTTTTTTTACTGTAGTGGTTGCAGGAAATTTCGAACCTGATATATCTATCGTTATTGAATTTGAGCCACCTCCGGCCGGGGGCGTTGTGCTGCCTGATTTTGAGCATGCATTTATTACAAGAATAAGAGCCAGGCCTCCTATAATCAGGATAGCGATTTGTTTAATTTTCATGTTATTAATTTATTAAGTGAAAAAGTTGTACGTGAATTTCTT
Source organism: Ginsengibacter sp. (assembly GCA_040007435.1). Taxonomy (GTDB): domain Bacteria; phylum Bacteroidota; class Bacteroidia; order Chitinophagales; family Chitinophagaceae; genus Ginsengibacter. The sequence goes on from JBDTUZ010000013.1 coordinate 4,094, forward strand.
AGCCGGTTTACAGCGAACGCTGATAGATTCTACTGAAACAGGATATAAACGAATAATCGAAGTATGGCTAAAAAAGGTTGCTTTAAATAAAACAAATAAACAATTTTATTGAAGTACTAACGGTAAAGACTAAATTAATTTAGCAACGAGAAAGCGGGGACAAGGCAATCAGATTTAAGATTGCTTTAGTTAAAAAAAATAGAATTTGCTAAATGAACCTCCTTATAACTAATTGATACAACGTAAATTTAATTGTGCTATAAAAGGCGTGATATCGCCCGGAACCATTTTTAAAAAATTTCTACCGATAATTAATAACTTATCCCCACCCTTTGACATAGAGCAATGAGAAATTTGATCACCTGAACTATTTAGCTCATCCCCCTGCTCAATCACATATACATCGGCATTCGACTATTAACTCCAGACTGCCATTATTTACATTCGTATTGGTAATTGAAAGCTTCCACATCCCCACCTGTTACAAATGTTACGGCCGTTATTTTTCCGTCGGCATCATATGTGTACGAAAAGTTAGATACTGCAGCACTGGGTGTAGCAATTGATTTCGCCGAATTTTTTGTTCTGAAAGTTTCGTAGCCCCGTTGCAGGTTTGCCAGGTTAGGATAATCGCCCGCCCTGGCCGCCTTATCTGCAAAGTATTCAAGCTTCGACACAGAGGCGCCATCAATTATTTCGACCATATTTCCACCCGACCAGTTAAAAGTAATTGAAGAAGGCGCTGCTCCATCTGAGGTAGTAGTGGTCTGCTTGATCAATTCAGTACCGTTGTATTCATAAGAATAATTTACCCAAAGCGTTCCGGTCGTGTCATTTTCTATCCTGGCATTGGAGGCCATTCCATTCGCATTTAATGTAATGATATTTTTATTGGCAAATGCACCTGAAAAGTTATCGATGCTGGTTATTGTGTTTCCACTGTAAGAAAAAAAACTTGTGTCTTGACCATGGATGGTCATGCTTAATTTACCTTCAGTATTATAACTGTAAGTAAAAACTGTATTTACTGTGGTCAAATAAAACACAATCGATTTTATGACATTAATTTCAAACGGCCGTGTAAAAACACAGCCGTAAAAATTAAAATATCCGAATGAGAAAATCAAAAAGTACGCATCACAGCCTTTTGTCCGCTATTAAAAGCTTTCGAAAGACTGTATGTAAAACTTACCATATAGTAACGCTTCAGCGTTTTATAAGTTACATCTTCAACATAATTTTGATTAGCGTTCCTGCTTATTCCTACGTTCTCATTCAGAATGTCATTTACACTTAATTTTAATTCACCTTTTTTATTTTTAAATACCAGCTTTGTAATGTCTGCATTCCACTTCGTTGCTTGAGTATTAAATCCAACTGCTCTTCCTGTATTGGCAGTGTAAGTAACATCAGAATTTACGCCAATGCCGAAAGGCAATGTACTGTTAACTTCAAAAGAATATTGCTGTTGCCAATAATCATTATTGAGCGATGGAGCCAGCGAATATTTTGTTGTATTGTAGCTTACCTTCGCTTCTGCAGATATATCTAATTTGTCTTTATAGTTGTAATCTAAAGATGCCCGTGGCGAATAAGAAATATTGTGTATGTTATTCTGGGAACCATTCACAAGGTTTACATTATTGTTTAAAAAAACATTTCCACCCAAGGTTAGTCTTGTATTCGTCTTTTTTATTTTAAAGCCCCAATCCACAATTCCAAATACACTATAAACCCCATCCGCATTCACAGGATGCGTGGTTCGTATTCCCTGCGTATCTATATCATCGGAATTAACGATTGCATTTTTTGAGGCGCTGGCATTTACTAAAACCATCAGGTTCTTTTGCAAAAAAGGACTGGCAGAAAAAAATTGCAATGATGCATTATGTATATATTCCTGCTTCAGTAAAGGATTTCCCTTACGAATATTCAAAGGATCAGTAATATCAGTAACTGGTTGCAATTGGGAAGAACCGGGTTGTTGCGTACTGGTATTATAATCTATTTTAAAAGTTTTAGTTCTCGCGATGAAGTAAGTGAAATTCGCTGACGGAAGCAGGTTAATCAGCGAATGAGAAACGATGAAACTACTATCTTTAAGCTTGCTTGTCAGCGTTGCACTTTGAAGATTAGCTCCAAAATTTACACTATACTTTTTATTGATATGCTTTATTGCGGTACCAAAACCTGTGTACTCATATTCATTATTGAAGGCATTACTCTGAACCGGGTTAAGCCTATCAAATTTCTCATTATCCGCATTGAAATCATAAGTTCGCTTATTAAGATATCCCTCATTAAAACTATAAGAGCTATTCAATTCTATCAAGGTCTTTTTAGATAGAGGTTCTGTATATATAACATTAGCACCATAGTTTTGTGTTGTACTTTGTAGAGAGTTTATCTGGTTTATCGTATCAATATTATTAGAAGAGCCACGACTAAAAAAATTATTGATCGAATGTTGCGATCCCCGGGAGTACGTATCATTATAATTAAAAGAAATATTCGCTGAAATAGTTCTTCCTTTTTTTGCAAACCGATGTTTGAATAATAAGTTGTTTTTAAGATCGTCTCCTATCGCTTCAGATGATGTATTGGAAAATCCTTCATTGAGTTTCGTATTATTTTTCAGAGTAGAAAAATAATCGTTTGAAGAAGAATAATGATTTTTCTGATGCGTGTAAGCCGTGGTAAATTTTATTGAATTGAATGAATCAATTTTTTGATCAATAGTTATATTGACGCGGTTACTTTCCGTTGAACGATCATTAATACTATTTTCAGAATAGCTGTAAGGATTTAGTGGTGAAATAAATTCCCTGTTCAAATGCTGGTCCGTCGCAACCGCTATATTGTTATAAAAATAACTTCCGTTAAAATCGGTCTTCTCTTTCCAGGTATCGTTGAAGTTAACACCACCTGCAAGAGTTGTGGAGACCCCTGCATTATTTGGCCGCGCGCCATCTACCGGTAAACCGAAATCGTTGCCGTCTCCATTATTTATTACGATCTTCATCCCTCCACCACCTCCTTTCATCATGTTTTTAGTCTCGCCGGTAAAATTTAAAATATCCATTAAAGAGAAGCCTTGCTTATTGGCATTATTGGCCATGCCTATTGCAGAAAACTGCTGATCATTTTTAAAACGGTTTATGTTCAATTGCTCATCGTAACGACCACCGGTACCTGCCCCTGCTTTCACTTTTCCAAATGTTGGATTCTTTGCATCTTTTTTTAGTTTTAAATTCAAAGCTGTTTCACTGTTTCCATCTTTAAAACCTGTAAATTCTGATTGATCAGATTGCTTTTCAAATACCTGGACTTTATCAACAGCATCGGCGGGTAAATTTCGTGTTGCAATCTTTGGGTCGCCGGTAAAAAACTCTTTACCATTTACAAAAACTTTATTTATGCGTTGCCCGTTCACTCGGATAGTTCCGTCTTTATCAACCTGTACACCCGGCATTTTTTTCAAAAGGTCTTCAACAACAGCATTTGGTTTTGTGGCGAATGCACCTGCATTAAATTCAAGCGTATCTCCGTTTACCACAACCGGTGGCTTCTCGGCGTCAACAACTATTTCATCGAGTATTGTTTTGTCCCGCATAAATATTCCGCCGAGATCAATAAACGGTTCTCCTATTACTTCTAGATTTTTCCACGTAGTATAAAATCCTGTAAAGGATGCAGACAAACGGTACTTGCCCTGCGGTACATTTTTCAAAATAAAATTGCCTGTTGAATCTGTTCTTACAAAATTCAATAATGATGAATCTTTGATATTGATAAGTGAAATAGTTGCGCCACCGAGTGGATGGCTATTAAAAGTGTCTTTTACATTTCCCGTAAGAACAGTATTTGATTGTGCAGAATCTTTTGTTGAATACAATAAGGAAATTAATGAGATAAGAAGTACTCTTTTCATTTTTGATAATTTAAACAGGCAAACCTATTCAGCGATATCAACAAAATGAGTTAACTAACTTTTATTAAAGGTTAAATAAGGTTAATGGAATGTGCATTCCATTCCGACTGCATGTATAAATTGTAAATGAAAAGGAATGGTATTATACTGTTGGCTCCCACCCTTTTTCATAAGTCCTGCTCCATAATTTCATAGCATCGGCGTTATTCAAAATATCGCCATTTGACGGATCACAGTGCAAAACGCTGCAGGTACGCTGTGCTATATTAGCAAGATGGCAGAGTAACTCAGACTTCGCGTTAATATCAACCGGCGCTGTAAGTTTGGCTTCTCAGCGAATTGTATTTACAAAATTCCGGAAGTGATAACAACCAAGGTCTACGTTGGCACTCACGGTATCATTTGGATCAGCAACTACTTCTGATTTTACTGGTCACAATGTGTGTATGGTAAAAGGATTGTTTTGAATAATTTGATTTTCTATTCTTTTAGCAATTGCATCCTGGTCCGCAAACTGCGATTGTTTCTTTAACAGGTTCACCATGAAGTATTTCATCTTTTGATGCTTCACGAACATCATCAATAACTACATCAAAAGTAAAATCTTCGGTTCCTGGCGCATCGCCGGTTTTTAAAGAGACTACTTTTTTATCGCCTGCTTCCAGTCCATGTAATGAAGATTCGAGCGAAGGCAAAATTTTGCCAGAGCCATGCACGTATTGCACAGGAGCGGTATGCATGTTATCTTCTAATATTTCTCCGGCTGCATTCTTCATAACGTAGCGAAGTGATACGACAGTTTGATTTTGTACCCGCATTTATTGATGAATAAAAATGGAAGATTTGGTTTTTGAATCGGAACAGCACGATGTGGTATCTTCAATTTTATTAAAAGGATTTGTAGGCCTAAGATCTACTCCAAACGTGCCGCCTTCATTTATTATTAGCGGGCCAAATGCAAATTCATAATTAAGCCTGTCATTTGGATATACCCAATATTTTTCTTTCACCTGCATGTGGCAACACTTCACCGATTCTTTGCCATCACCTTGCCTGGTAAAAAGATAATCGTACTGGGCAGATAATAATGGTATTTGCTGAAATACAATATAGGTGGCCTTTTCATCGGAACGGATATCAATTCCTATGTGATCGAGATAAGAATGTCGTGTGCTCGAATCCTTTTCTTTATGAGCTATTGGAATATGTGAAAAAATAAAATTGATCCCTCCGTCAAATGCATATTTGATATAGCCTTCGGCTTTGTTTGCTACTTTGGCTCCATATATATACAACAGGTCACATGGTAATTCACCTACATCTTTCACATGAATATGAAAATGAACAGATGTGGCAGCAGCTAACTGTTTTTTAAAAGAAAAATTCTCTGAGGCTACCTGGATTACATCCGCCAATTCATCTTTACTTAAAAGTTTATGATCTACAAGTAAAGAGGTTAATCGTTTTAAGAGTGTGTTGTTGATTTCCATAAAAGCGTTTTAATTATGAAATATTATAAGCAGAAGATTTGCCAGACACGAATACTTTTTCAAGTTGCAATTTTCCATATACTATTTTTACAGATGGTTTACCTGCTTTTAAAGTTACTGTTCCGAAACCGCTTTCAGTTGAAAGAAAAGAAATAAAAGCTCCCACCTTAGAATCTATAAATATTGTCTTATCAACTGCATCATAACGTACACCTGTAAGTGCCTGTAAATATCCATAGCTTGATAAGGCACGGGCATACCAATGTCCGCATTCATATTCATTAAATGGATTTCTTACTTTTCCATCGTAGCGGTTGCGGGACGCTTTAAGAACCTCAAGCCCTTCTTTTACATGCCCCATCAGCATTAAATGTGATGCAACCTGGTGCTCAATGCCTGTCCACACTTCGTCGCTGTAAACAAAGGGTAAAGAAAGCTTGCCGCCTTTTGGCCATGTGCATAATAACAAACCGCCCTCATCGCCTAAAGCGAACGAAGGACGCTGCGGATTGGCATGCTCGCTTAAATTTTCTTTAAGATTATATTTATGAACAGCGAGCAAATGGCTTTTTATTTTTGCGAAATCAATTGTATCATCAAGCCCGCACATCCTGCCGATCCAGGCGCCCAAAACACCATCGGATAAACATCCTTTTCCATATTGATATTTTGGGCCTTCCTTTTCTAACAACTCTCTTGCTTCTTTGGAATATTCGCCACCAAATGATTTTTCGGTGGCAGGATTTTTTGCATTCAATCCTTCTACTTTTATTTTTTGAATAAAATATTCTCCGTCGTACAATTCAGTTTCTATCATTTTTTTGGCACTTGACAGTAACTCTTCATATTCCGACACATCTTCACCCAAAAACTTTCCCATTTTACTTATAGCGCTGAGCGATCCTATATAAAAACTGGTGTGCATTCCATCGGGCCCCCAAAATTCTATATCATACGTATTGTGATGCGGTTCTTCTATAACACCCTTTTGGCGCGGATCCCAAGTATTGATACAATAATCCATACTTGTCTTTACCATCGGGTACATTTTCTTTAGCCATTCATTGTTCCCGTAGATGCGCCAATCACGATATACCTTCATTATTCCACCCAACTGCCCATCTGCTGCGGAATGGAAGTCGTGGGTATTGGGCTGAATAGGAAGATTTGCCCGAAAATTCTGGTGGCCTTCTTTATTTTGATTTTCACAAAACTCAGTGTGCCGCAGGCTTCTTTCCAAAGCCGGAAATAAATGCGGAATGGCCTGCGCATAATTCCAAACATGTGTACAGGAACCATGGCAACAGCCAAAGCTATCTCCGCAACCTTCAAAATTCCATAGCCGGCCGTCGTACTGACGCATAACCGTAGGCGATTTTAATATAGTGAGATTTGCGGCAACTGCTTCAATAACTTCCGGCGGTAATGTGCTTGCATAAAAAGCATCTCTAAAAAGTTTGGAGTTCTTTTTAAGCTCATCGTATTTTTCGTTCCAGTAAGCAGCAACTTCATCAACGCTGGCAAACCTGCTGCTGTACCATGGCTTATAAGTTTTACCATTAAAATCTTTATCATACTTATCAAGCAGAGCATCTGACGGTGTGTTACAGCAACCCGATGCAGGATCACAGTTTTCCTTTCTGGTTCCCATCTGTCCAAAAGTAAATTCAGAGTCAGGTGAATACCACGACATCATTAAACGTATGGTCTTTTCTTTACCCGGCGCAATTGTAAAAGGGACATATATAGAAGCACCCGGAGCATCATTATCAACAGGTGCAACTGATTTTACTTCCCCATTTTTTACTGCATTCCACGCCATAGTCAGCGGATCCCACCATCCGCCGCGAAACCAGCAATGATCAACTTTCGTTGCATCATCATTTGTAAAAATCGCAAAGTCTGTCTTATAAGGTTTTTCAGTTATTCCTTCTTCAGATAAAACAAATCCATTTTTAATAGACCGTATAGCATTTTTTCCTTTATCAATCTTTAGAAAATTTTTTGAGTTAAACGAAAAAACTGCTTCAACAGAACTATTTCCTGTATTGGTGAATTTATACTCCATTGCGCCAACAGGCAAACTCGAATTGTCATCATCAGTTGGAATGAAAGGACTCCAGCCTGTAACCTGGATTTTTAAAGACAGATCCGGATCGCTGATATCAAGATAAGCAAAAGGAAATTTTGCGTTAAACGAAGCATTTCGAAAACGCGGTAATCCCGTAGTTGCCCCTGTTGCTCCATTACCTGCGTCGAGCTGACCAAATTTTTTCCAATCAGGCACAGGTCCCTCAAGGAGCTTTGCACCATTCTTTGATCCCTTCACAGAAATTGCTGCAAACATTGCCGGGGTATTAAAAATTTCGGGTTTGTTGCGAACTGAAATATGAGAAATAGATCCCGTGCCTTCCATACAAAACATACCTGCTCCCATACCACCAACAGGAAAGGCTACCCTGTTCAGGTATTCATTTTTATAGGCTGTATTATAAGGCCTGTCTTTTTGCTGTGAGAATGATTTTTTATTTTCTTCACCGGCCTTTTGCTGTGCGCTATTTGCAAAACCGGCCACAGGAAGAATAGTTGCACTAAGCCCGCCGATACCAACATTCCTGATAAAGGCACGACGGCCTGAATTTTTTCTCATTAAAAGCAATTTTAAATGAATATTGATTCCCTTTTAGGTCCCAGATATGTTTTTGTTGTAATGGTTCTTAACTTCATTCAACCAACAAGCATTAATTAAACGATTGTGATATGACTAAAGTAAAACTTATTTCTCTTTATGCAATGCTGTCTTTTTCATTCATCGCGAAAGCAGCGTCTCCTGAAATTCTATTTTTCCGCAGCATGGATTCTGTTGGACTCTATGATAAATTTGAAGCAGGCCTTAATCTCAAAGCAGCATTTACGAATCCTTTTGACCCTGATCAAATCAATATCAATGCCACTTTCGTTGCGCCTTCCGGAAAGCAATGGAACATCAATGGATTTTATGATTATTCTTTTGGAACCGTTTGGAAAATACGTTTTGCCCCCAATGAAGAAGGGCGCTGGAAATATACCATTAGTATTAAAGATAAAAATGGAAAGACCTCCGTTGATCCAAAATATTTCAATGTAACAAAGTCTCCATACGATGGGCCATTGCGTGTGGCTCCCAATCACCGGTATCTTGAGCATGCTGATGGCGCTCACTTTTATGGCGTGGGATTTTGGTACAACGATGGATATGCAGGTTTCAACAGCGGAAGAATTGATTCCTCGGAACTTGATAATTTAAAAAAGCTGGGTGTGAATTTTATCAGCACTTTTATTACGCCACTGGAAACTTTGGGGAGCGGTGTGGGAAGATACGATCAGAACATAGCAGGAAGAATTGATGAAGTGCTAAAAATGTGCGAGGACCGCGATATGCAGTTAAGTCTTAACATCTGGTTTCACGCCTTTTTATCCGAAACGGTTTGGGGTGGCGGCAACATTCGCTGGTACACCAATCCGTACCAGCAAATAACTGCAGCTAAAGATTTTTACAGGAGCAAAGAAGCATGGGATTACCAGGAAAAATTGTACAGGTATTTTATAGCACGATGGGGATATAGCCGTTCACTGGCAACCTGGTTTATTATTGATGAAGTAAATGGTACAGAAGGATGGGCATCCGGGGACAGCGATATGGCAATTAACTGGGCAAAAAATGTACACAGCTATTTTAAAACAAATGACCCTTATCAACATCTTACAACGGGAACGCGTAGTGGCGGGAATAAAGAATTCTGGCATGAAGCTTACCAGACATTTGACATGGCTGCTAGGGAAATTTATGAAGCGCAGGGATTCCCGATGAACCGAACCGGGTCAATGGATTCAGTAACGGAGCAGCCACTGGCACAGAGCTATCAAACGTATGCAGGAGAAATAGGTAAACTCTGGAATGGTTATGACAAGCCTGCGATAATCGGTGAATCCGGTTGGGATCATACTTTTTATGAACCGGGAATGCCCGGCTATCTTGCCTTATATCATAATGCATTATGGGCATGCCTTGGTTCCGGGGCAGCTATGTCGCCATTTTGGTGGGCCTACTCCGGCTACTTAAATGATAATATGGTTACTTCCCAGTTAACAGGTTTTAGAAATTTTACCGATCAAATTCCGTTTGCAAAACTTACCAATCCTTCCAAAGCAAACATTTCTGTTTCCAAAGGCGATGGTTTTGCGATAAAAAGTAATGAAATGATTTTTGGCTGGGTTGCTAATCCTGCAACGGATGTAGCGGGAAAAACGGTAACAATAAATGGAGTAAATGCAGGTAACTATTCTCTGAAATTATATCATACATGGAGGGGACAGTTTCTTGACACCACGGCAATCACCAGTATAAACGGCTCTGTTTCATTTACAATTCCGGTGTTGCACATGGACTCGCATGGAAATTATATAGGGCAGGATGTGGCGTTTATTATTGAGGCGATGAATAAAGAAGGAGATAATGGCAAAAAGAGAAAGGAAAAGAAGTAATACCTGGTTCGCAAAGATCAGCACACACTAATACTCCGCCTTTGCGCAATGGCGGTATGCAGGTGTTAGCGAACGGTTTGATTAGACGGGAACACGAAAGGTATAACGAGTGTTAAAAGTGTTCGACCAATAAGATTCAATTTGGTATTGGGCGGTATAGTTATTTTCTAAAATAATTTCTTTACCTTATCAACGCCGTAGATCCCTTTTGAAAGACTTTCTTGCCTGTATCGTGATTGGTATAGCTAAGTAACCACACAAAAATTCCAGTATCCTGTGGCTCTCCTTTTATTCTGCCATCCCATTTAACAGTCCAGTCGGTAGAGTGGAAAACCAATTGACCCACGCGGTTGTAAACTTTAAAATCAAGATTGTCGGCTTTATAAGCATTCACGGGATAGAGGTAATCATTCAGGCCATCACCATTAGGAGTAAATGCAGTTGGCACCGCGATATAACATGACTTCAAAACCTTCATACTATTAACGGCAGTATCAAAACATCCAATATTATTTTTTACAATTAATTGAATATTGTAGATCTTTTCTGTAGATAGTATGGGGTAATGTTCTGGGGCAGGAGTCTGCCCATTACTGGTATTTCCATCGTCAAGGTTCCAATTGTAAGAAACTATATTGCCTATGCTCTTATTCATAAAAACCGCCTCATCTTCAGGGCATAATAAATTGGTTACTTCAAAGTCCGCTTTTATTTCATTACCCAGTGAAAATGTTTGCGTGGATGTATCGGAGCAAAAACCATTCGATACAGACAACACAATGTTTTTCGGGCCAAATGTTTTAAAAATAGTTACAGGGTTTTGTTGCGTGCTGATTCCTGCGTAATCAAGATTCCATAACCAGGAATTTATGCCATTATTTCCGTTGTGAAAAAATGCAACAGTATCGGCGGTACATCCTTGCAGTATTTTGTAACTGAAAGAAGCTGAAACGGTATCTTTTAAAACAAAACTTAAAGAGCCGGCGGGAGTTTCCTGGCTACATTCATCAATGAGGGTGTTTCCATCACTGCCGCTTACCAATTTGATTTGATAAGTACCACCATTCACGATTGGACCTGATAAATTCACATTGACAACGTTGCTTAAGCCATTAGAACAAATTCCTGCGGCGCTACTAACGGTAACGGACGACGGGCCTGTCACCACGAAATCGCTTCCATCTGCTGCTATTGACGAGCACTGAATATTTTTCTTAAAAACCAATTGCAAAGATTGTGGTGCGCAGGCCGGTTTTGTAAGACTATCCATTAGCGTAGGCTGTATCGGAAAAACCTTGAAATCAATGGAGTTGTCAACCGGTATTTCGCGACCGCAATTATCTAGTAATGTATTTCCATCCGTTCCATTTTTAACTGTAAGTGTATAATCGCCGGGTAATAAAGGTTTATTAAGCACGAGAACAATTGAATCCATATCGAAACCTACCGCACAACTATTGCCCGAAGCCGAAACGATTGTTGCAGAGGATGGTGTAATCGCAAAATCACTTCCATCCTTTGCGAGGCTGCTGCATTTCATTTTCTTACTAAGCTTTACGGTAACATGGCCGCCGTCGCAGGATGCATTTACGTTATCCAGATCCGGAGGAACGGGGTCAATTATACTCGCGGTACCTCCCCCAAAGGCAAGCTTATAGCCGTTTTGTGAGGGTGTAAAAACAGTAAAGTGACTAATCAGCAAAATGTAAGTGTGGCCCAACTTTAAAACAGGCATACTGCTAAAAGGCGGGAATGCAAAACCAGCACAATTATTTAATGACGTACCGGATGGGGAAGCGCCGGTGATTCCAGGATTACCCGACCAATTGCAAGCGACGAACAAAGAAACATCCGTATAGACGTCATTGGGATCGTGCCCGGTGATGTCAAATAGTTGCCAATCATAGTCATCATTAAGATCATTAGGCGTAATCACAAATCCTAAAGTGCCTGGGCCAAAACAAGTAAACTGATACCAAAATGGGTTAAGATCCGCCACGCCATCCTGCTTACACGGACCAGGCACTGTTCTGCCACCACAATAGGGAACCGTGCTTTGGCTAAACGTATCGGTTCCACAAACGGGAAACGCTGTAGATGGATTCTGGCCAAGGGTTGAGCAGGTAGTCTGCGCACTTGCCGCGAGGTAGCTAAATAAAATAAAAAGTAAAGCCTGGATACGTTTTGGAAACATAGTTTTCATGACCACTAAAAGTATTCTTTCGTTGCAAATAAGTGCAAATTACTTGCTTTATCGGGTTACCTGCTGAAATTAAATTCGATTTTTGGCCATAGATGCCATGCCGGCGAAATCACTTAAATTAACGTGCCTTTATTTAAACAAAATCATCACTGTAACGGTAAGCTTCTATCAATTTTTGCTCTCCAGGTTTGCCTTCTATAGACTTTCCATGTTCCATTCCTAAAATACCTTTGTAGCCTTTCTCATAAAGATGTTTAAAAATATTTTTGTAATTCATTTCACCTGTAGTAGGTTCATTGCGGCCAGGATTATCTCCTATTTGTAAATACCCGATTGCTTCCCATGAAGCGTCTATATTATTAATGATATTGCCTTCATTCCGCTGCATGTGATACATATCGAAAAGGAATTTACATGATGGGCTATTTACTGCCTTACAAATAGTATATGTTTGATCGGAATGCCTGAGAAAGAGTTCAGGTGTATCGCTTAATGCTTCCAAAACCATTACGAGGCCATGAGGTTCCAGTATATCACAGGCAGGCCTAAGCGATTCTATTACATTGGCAGTTTGATATTCCAGTGAAAGTTTATGCTCATAATTTCCAGGCACCACTGTGATCCATTTGGCACTGCAGCGCTTTGCGCAATCTATTGACTCCTTGCAGGACTTTAAGAACTTTTCTCTCCATTCTTTGTCGCCGGAAGTAAGCGATGTTTTTACAGGCCAACTGTCAAAATTCATAACAAACACACCCATCCTCATATTAAGCTTAGCAAGTTTATTACCAATTTTTTCCTGCTCCGCTACAGGCCTGCCCATAAAGCCATTATCTTCTATGGCACGAAAACCATTGTCGTAAGCAAATTGAATCTGATCAACAAAGTCGGCTCCGGCGCTGTTTTTAAACATGCCATCATGAATGGCATAGTCAAGATGAAAGGGCTTATCAGCAGGTTTATTTTTTTCATTGCGAGGCGATGAAAAACTGGTCGTCATTAACCCCGCACCTGCCATAAATGACTGTTGAATAAAATTTCTTCTTTCCATATTTATATTAATTTTTGGGAATTGAATGAATTTACAGTCGGAAAACTAACTGTACCCTACCTGTTACAAGCTTAGAGTAAAGTTATAGGAAATAGCCTTACATAAGTTTTACGAGTGGCCATTTTAAAATTTTATTTTCACTGCCTTAATGCTTGTCTATGGAAAAAAAAATACTATTTTTAGTTTTCCTAACGATTCTTGTAACAAATGATTAAGCCACGACTAATAATTGCCGGAGGTTTTATCCATCCATCTTTTACAGATGCGATGCTTTTGTCCGGGTTTCGATTCGAAAGCGCCAAAACTGTTTTTACATAATTGTCTAAGTAACCATTTCTATTATAAAAAAAATCAACTTCTACATGGACACAATTAATCGCAAACAACTATTTCTCGCCAGCCGGATTGCCTTAATCTTAACTGCAATGACGTTCGCTTTCAGGGCTTCGCTTGAAGGTGTATGGAGCAATGAATTTCACCTGACAAAAGAACAGCTTGGCTGGATATTCAGTCCCGCGTTTTGGGGCTTTACCCTTGCCATGGTATTTGGTGGCTCGCTTTGCGATGTGATCGGAATGAAACGCATTTTGATTTTGGCATTCGTTGGGCATGTAGCCGGTATAGTTACCTATTTAGTAGCAAAGGACGCCACTATGCTTTTTATAGGAACCATTTTTATTGGAGTCGGCAACGGAATGGTAGAAGCAGCTTGTAACCCGCTTACGGTTACTTTGTATCCCCAAAACAAAACTACGATGCTCAATCGTTTTCACGTTTGGTTCCCGGGTGGAATTGTTATTGGAGGCTTGCTATCTTATGTAATGGTTGAAAAGATGCAAATTGACTGGCGCATACTAATTGCCACGCTTTTTATTCCGGCTGCTATTTATGGTTTCTTATTTTTGAAATTAAAATTTCCGCAAACAGAAAGAGTGACCAGTGGTGTGAGCACCAAACAAATGTTTTCCGCATGCTTAAAGCCTCTATTTATCATAATGGTTGTGTGTATGTTTATGACGGGTGCAACAGAATTAGGCACTAATACCTGGATTGTGGCTTTATTGCAGGGAGCGAATGTTTCCGGAATATTGATTCTTGTTTTTATTAACGGTCTAATGGCTTTTGGCCGTTCATTTGCAGGTCCTGTGGTACATCGCTTGAATCCAAATGGTATGCTGATATTTTCTTCTTTATTCGCAGGTATTGGGCTTATTTTGCTGAGCATGGTAAGCGGACCTGCCGCTTTCGCCGCTGCTTTTGTATTTGCGGTAGGTGTTTGTTTTTTCTGGCCAACGATGCTGGGCTTTGTCTCGGAATACCTTCCCAATACAGGTGCACTCGGCCTTTCAATAATGGGCGGTGCCGGTATGTTCTCTACCTCACTTCTTGTTCCTATTATGGGCCATTGGTACGATAACTTCAGGGCTGACGCCATTGCCTCGGGAGCAACAGGGGCGGTCGCCGATGCCGCTGCGGGATCCAATACTTTTCTTAAAGTGGCAATTATGCCGGCAATCCTTGTAGTGATTTTTACTGTAATCTATTTCAGCCGTAAGAATTTTTATCAAAAACACAAAGAAGACCGTGAAGCAGCAGCAAGAGGAGCAGCGGAGGCAATCGCATAATAATTTATTTTTTTAGCAGTTCAATTCTGAAAGTTGTTTTGTAATTTTTACAAAAAAACCGGCTACGTTTGGCGTAGCCGGTTTTTTTGTTCAAAGCATTTATCAGTTGAATGAATAAAGCCGAATAATATTTTTGTCACCCGACCCGGATTCGAACCAGGACAATTAGAATCAGAATCTAACGTACTACCATTATACGATCGGGCTATTTTGCTATAAAGATAAGATTTTAGAAAAAAAATAGTACCGCTTTTTTTCACACGTTGCTAATAATCATGGCGGGAGGTATTAACTTTCTAAAGAATCGCAAAAAGAAAATAATATAGAATGGGTGTATGTATCCGCATTTTATTTATTCTCTGCAGGCAGTGAAAAATAAAAAGCGGAGCCTTTGCCAGGCTCACTTATCACGCCCATATCACCATCGTGCCTCCGGATAATTTCCATTGATATGAATAGGCCAATACCAAATCCAGGGAATGTTTTTTCATTTTTTCCCTCTACCCTGTAGAAGCGTTCAAATATTTTTTCCTGGTCTTTCTTATTAATACCAATGCCTGAATCTTCCACGAAAACAATCACCCTGTTATCTTCTTTGTAACTCTTCACTTTTATTTCCATAGACTCGGGGGAGTATTTTACCGCATTGGTAAGCAGGTTTATTAATACCTGCCCTATTCTCTCTCTATCGGCAAATACGGTTGATCTTACTTGTTCTGCAATAACAATACTATACGCGGGATTTATATGCTTTATCTCATCCGTAACTTCTTCCACCAATTCGTTTATCGCAAAAGATTCTTTTACTAAAAAAAGCTTTCCCGATTTTATTTTCGAAACATCGAGAAGATCTGAAATTAAAGCTGTAAGTCTTTCTACCTGCTTGTCCACGCTCTTAAGCGATTTTGTGAGTATGTCATCTCCGCTATTTGCGTGGGTGATTTGCAGCAATTGTATATAGCCTTTTATGGAAGTTATGGGCGTCTTCAATTCATGGCTCGCCATGCTTATAAAAAAATCCTTTTGTTGTTCCTGTTCTTTTAATTCCTGTATATCTGTGCTGCTGCCTACCCACATCTGGATCCTGCCTTCGGCGTCTCTATGAGGAATGGCGCGGCTCAACTGCCAGCGGTACTGTCCGTCGTGCCTGCAAAACCTGTGTTCAAATAAAAAGTCTTCTCCTGTAGTTATAGAATACATCCATCTCTTTACATTTTCCTCCCTGTCATCGGGGTGTACTATTTGCAGCCATCCATCTCTGTAAACCCGTTCAGGAGTAAGTCCCGAAAAACTAAATACCGACTCATTAAAATAATTGAGATTCCCTTCTGTGTCGGCTGTCCACACCTGCTGCGGCATTGAATTAGCAAGCAGCCTGAATTTTTGTTCGCTTTCAAGCAATACCTTTTCATGATATTTTTCTTCGGTAACATCCCTAAGGGTGCCAATTATTTTTTCCGGTTCATTATTTTCACTATAAAATATTTTACCCTGCGTGTTTATCCAGCTTACTTCATTGTTGGGCTTCACCACTCTCGCTTCATATTTATACATTCCCGTTTGCATGGCGAGGTCAAATGCTTTTTCAACTATTTCATGAATATCCTCGGGATGTATTTGGCCCCGCATTTGCGCATGGGTAAAAATATGAGTTCTGCTATGGCCAAATATCTCCGGCAGGCGCGGGCTGTAAATTATGTTCCTTGTTTTAAGATCCAGTTCCCAGGTGGCAAGTTCTGTTGCTTCTGCGGCGAGCCTTAATCTTTCTTCCGCATTTTCTACGCTGCGCCTGGCTTCTACTTTTTCAGTTACATCGTTTACAGTAATAAGTATTCCATTTATGGAACGATCGATACCATACAAAGGCGCATATTCAAAATCAAGGTAAAATTTCTTAAGCCCGTCATCTCCTTCTACATACGCCACTGATTCATTTTCTCTGTGCGCTTTACCCGAAGCATAGACTTCTTTTAATAATTGGGGATATTTTTGATCTTTTAATTCCGGAAAAACATCAAGTACTTTTTTACCAATAACATCGCTTTCTTTCTTTCTCCATATCTTTTCCATCATATTGGTATTGGCCAATTCGATAATATGATCTTCGCCCATAAATATTGTCATAGGTATAGGAGATTGCATTACCAAGTTCCTGAATTGCTTTTCACTTTCAGCTAATTCAAATCTTGTTTTTACAGACGTCGTTATATCAGAGGCGACTACGATAACGCCGGTAATATCTCCATTATCTTCCCGAAGCGGATGATATACAAAATTAAAATAAGACAATTCTTTTTTGCCGTATCGGTTAATATATACCGGGAACTCCGTTCCAAAATAGGGCTTGCCTGTTATTAAAACCTCATTTAGCAGAGGTTCTACAGCATCTTTTACTTCCGGTAAAGAATCAAACAGGCGGCGGCCCACAAAGTCAGTTTCTTTTTTGTCAACAATACTTAGGTAACTTTCATTCGCCATCTCTACCATAAAATCAGGTCCCCTGAATATGGTAATTCCCAGCGGAGCTTGTTTTACAGTATTGCGAAAACGCCTTTCACTTTCTTCCATTTTTCTTCTTGCGATCCATCGCGATGTAATATCCTGCAGGGTGCCATTGAAACGATACGCAATTTTATCCTGGTTGAATTTTGCCCGCCCCTTTGCTCTTACAATTCTTTCAACTTTGGTATGCGGATGAATGATGGAATATTCAACGTCATAATAGCCGCCGGAGGAAAATTGCAACGCTTTTTCAATCGCATCTTTTACACGCTCACGATCCTGCTCTGCAATTATGTTAGTAGCAAACAATAGTTCTATTTCTTCGTAAGGTTGCAGGCCAAACCATTCTTTCAACCGGGTGTTGCCGGTAAATTTATTTGTTACCGGGTTAAGGTCCCACGTTCCCAATTCCGCAGCGTCTATTGCAAATTGTAATTGATTTTTACTTTCATTTATTTCTTTTAAGATGTTGACTTTACCTGTGGTCTCACTGCAGGTAACGAACACGCCTGCAGGTTTTCCCGACTCGTCATTCACAGGGCTGTAACTAAATGTCCAATACACATCTTCGATTTTTCCATTTCTATAAATGGGTATCAGTTGGTCTTCGCTCCAGGTGGCTTCACCACCTGCAAGCACCTGGTCTATTAAGGGTTTTATGATGTGCCATATTTCCCCCCAGGCATCTTCCCCTTTCATGCCTAATATATCAGGATGTTTGCCGTTTTCTCCAAGGCTTGGCCGGTAGGCATCATTGTAAAAACAAATTAATTCCTGCCCCCAAAACAGAAACATCGGGAATTTAGAATTGAGAATAATACTAAGCGTGGTACGCAAGCTTTGCGGCCACTTGCCCGGCGGGCCTATGGCCGTAGCAGTCCAGTCCTTTGAACGCATAAGCATACCCATTTCACCACCTCCGGAAAGGAATTGAAAATGTTCAGTTACAAAAGGACTGATGCCGGAATTTTTCATATAAAGACTGGTGACTACCCTTTAAAAATAACTATGCTAAATGTATATTTTTTTTCAATAGGTATTAGATTATCAATCTCAATTTTTAAAATAATTTAAGTCCTTCGAAAATATGTTCGTTAATTAAATTCAACCGCCTTTTTGGGGCTGCGGGAAAATTGAGTCCTTACCAGCAGAACGACAAAAGCGAGTATTGTAAAAATCATCATTTGCCAGGTAGCCAACTCCCATCCACCGCGCTTCCAGCAATATAAACCCAAAGCTGTTCCGCCGGCGCCCCCGATAAAATAGCAGGTCATATAAACGGTATTAATTCGGCTGTTTGATTTTTCATCGAGGCTATAAATCCTCGCAACATTTGTAACCTGCACGGCCTGCACGCCGATATCGAGTACGAAAACGCCCGCTATGATAATACCTAATGACGTGGGGAATAAATGCATCGCAGCAACACTTAGGAATACGAGCATGATTGCAATAAGAAGTGAACGCAATGCTTTGCCGCCATCTGCCGATCTGCCAAAAACAGGAGCAGCCAACGCACCGCCAATGGCTACAAAACCAAAGAGGCCTATCTGGTCAGGCGCATAATTGAATGGCTTTGCACTCAGGTGAAAAGTAAGGTTGGTCCAAAACGAACAGAATACGCCAAACATTAATGCGCCTACCAACGACGAAACCCTTAATACAGAAAAACGCCTTACTTGTGAGAGTGTTGATTTTAATAATTGCAGGTAATTGCTGCTGAACCCGCTCTTTACGTCAGGCAAATATTTATATAAAAGAAAGCAAATGATTAAATTCAATGCGCATGCAATCATATAAACCGCATGCCAGCCAAGAGAGTTTGCTATAAAGCCGCTCAATACCCTTGCTGCCAAAATACCAATAAGAATGCCGCTAAATATCCTACCAATCGTGTTGCCCGTGCTTACCCTGTCGAGCGATGCAGCAAGAGGAAGGATCACCTGTGCAGCCACCGAAAACAGGCCAATAAATACACTCGCTATCCACAGGAAGTAAATATTTTGAATGAACGACATCATCAAAAGAAAGGCCGATAAAAGCAATAATAAAATGAGGATGAGTTTTTTACGGTTCATCTTATCGCCAAGCGGCGTGATAAAAAATAACCCCAATCCATAGCCGGCCTGGGATAAAAAAGAAACAGCGCCCGCCTGAGATTCCGTAACATGCGCTGACTCCTGTATATTTTTTAAGATGGGTTGATTATAATAAATGTTGGCAACAGCAGCACCGGCGGCAATTGCCATGATCCACACTTGCTTTTTTGATAATTGGTTTTCCGGCATCAGGCAATTTACATCTGGCAGTTTAATTATAGACAGTAAATATTATTTTAAGAACACGACCATAATAATAAGTCAAATCCTGCCAAAACATTAATAGCTCACAATTCCTATTGAGTGGTTTTTTTTCTACCACTCGTCAAGGCTTCTTTTTTTAGATTGTGATTGTTTTCTGCATCATCAATCGAATGAGATTTTTGTAAAGTCTGATCCTTTTGCGCCATTGTTTTCAACTTCTCATAATATTTTCTTATGGCTTTTAGTTCATCTTCCGTTAAATCTTCTACATCTACAAGCCGGTTACTTGCATGGTTATTGGCCGCCACAAGTTCATTCAGCTTCAACTGCACTGCCATCGATTCTTTATTCTGGGATTTTTGTATTAGAAACACCATAAGGAAAGTGATGATGGTAGTACCGGTATTAATTACTAATTGCCATGTTTCTGAATAATGAAATACCGGCCCTGTTGCTGCCCATATCACAACGACACCAAAAGCGATTAGAATGGCCGGTGTACTGCCGGTGGCAATGGTTACCTTACTTGCAAACCGCTCAAAAAAATGAGATTTATTTTTCTTTTTCATATTGTTGTTTTTAGATTTAAGTGTTTCTATATTTAAATCGCATGCAATTTTAAATCCAAATGTGCCAAACTCATTTGTATAGGCGCAAAATATACATTCATCGAGATTATATTTACCCAACGCTTTTTTGCATAGTAACCTTACAACTTCAAATCGCACATCATTTCAGTCTCTTCAATTACCGCTCCTATCTTTTTATAAAAATCAATAGCATTGGTATTCCATTTCGAAACCAGCCAGCGCAGCCTTTTGCAGTTTTCTTTTTTTGCAAAATCTATTACCTTATATAAAAGACGCGAGCCAATTTTATGCTTCCGGTATTTTTCCTCCACATAAAGATCATCCAGGTACAAACCCTTGCCGGACCAAGAATTATAAGTGAAATAAAAAGTAGCGAATCCAATGATTTGCTGCGCATTGTTTTCTGCGACAAAACATGTAAACAGATTCCAATCGTTTTCCATTTGCTCCAAAGTAATCGTAACCTTCTCCGGTGTTTTTTGAAATACTGAAAAATCTTTAAGCAAAGCTAACACCGATGAAAAATCCGCAGGCGTTGCCATTCTGATATTAATATTCATTCCTACTTTTGTTTATAATTTATTGAAGAAAAACGGAAAAATAATAATAATTGCATTATGCCTGGCACAAACCGGACGCATTCTAAATTACAGTTTGTTGACAAGCCATTAACCGGGGATAATTATTGACGGGCACCCGTACGCGTCAACAGGTATTTTACAGACTAATAAAAGGGTTACCTTGCTTGTATGGATTCTAAAGTTATTGCCTTACCAAAAACTAAAAAGTATTCTCTTACACGATTGATGATTGTAGCATTGGTAGAAGCCACTGTAAAACAAAAACAAGGAATTCCATTTGGCCCTGCAGATATCAAAGGCGCGTCTTTTGCCCCATTAATTAAAAAGGGATTGATAGTGCATAAAGAAGTAAAGACAAAAAATGACGCCCAATCTTCATGGGAAGTTACACCTGAAGCTGTGAGAATTTTAAAGGATATGGGGGCGGATGTATTTGCCTGAATTAAAGAGATAGCTATAAATAAATGTAATTATTTTAGCAGTTATCAATCTTTTTTTAATTGGGTTAAAATTCTTTAATTTTCTGCCGCTAATGCCCATAAAAATAACCATTATTATTACTGCTCATGCCTAAAGCTCTTAAGCATACCAAAACGACTGTTTCTAAAAACCTTTTCCCTGTAATAGGTATAGGAGCTTCCGCAGGTGGGCTGGAAGCTTTTAAAAAATTTATAAGAGCCATACCGCAAAACTCGGGGATGGCTTACATACTGGTGCAACACCTGCACCCTGAACATAACAGTTCATTACCTGAAATTTTGCAAAGAGAAACAAAAGTAAAAGTGGAGGAGGTAAGCGATAACGTAATCGTAAAACCTAATAGAGTCTATATAATCCCGGCAAACAAATTATTGATCGCAAACGATGGTGTGCTTAGGCTAAGCCCCCGGCCAAAAGATAAAAAAAATATGCCGGTTGATATTTTCTTTTCTTCACTTGCCGAGGTTCACCAAAATCATGCGATAGGCATCATACTATCCGGCACTGGCGAAGATGGTACGGCAGGATTGAAAAAAATTAAAGATCATGGCGGTATCACAATGGCGCAGGATAGCATTTCAGCGGCCTTCGACGATATGCCTCAGAATGCAATAAGGTCGGAAGTTGTTGATTTTATTCTCAGCCCGGAAGAAATGCCCAGACAATTACTTGATCTCGAAAAAACTTTAAAAAGAATTGGCGAAGATGGAACTGCGGCTCTCGGCCAGGTTTTGGAAGAAGAGAGTTTTCGAAATATAATTGCCCTGCTAAGAGTGCGCAACGGAGCCGATTTTACCTACTATAAACAAACAACTGTACGCAGGCGAATTCTACGTCGCGTTGCTATTCTCAAACTTGAAAAAATTGATGATTATCTTAAATATCTAAAGAACAATAAAGCAGAGCAGGACATCTTATTCCAGGACCTTCTTATACCTGTTACAGGCTTTTTTCGCGACCCAAAAACTTTTGAGTATTTAAGCGGCAAAGTGTTCCCTGAGTTGATAAAAAATATCCCGATAGCTTTAGGAACTCCGAACCCCTTACGCATTTGGATAGCAGGTTGCTCTACCGGTGAAGAAGCCTATTCAATGGGTATTTGTCTTTATGAATACCTCGGCAATAAAACTTCTGCTACCAGGATCCAGATATTCGCAACAGATATCTCCGAGCAGTCCATAGCAAAAGCAAGATCCGGCATTTATGGCAAAAGGCAACTGGAGGGCGTTTCCGAATCAAGGCTTCAGCAATTTTTCACAAAAACAGACGGGCACTACCAGATTAAGAAAAACATAAGGGATCTGTGCGTATTTGCATCGCATAATTTTTTAAAAGATCCTCCCTTCGCAAAAATAGACCTGGTTACCTGCCGTAACGTGCTTATCTATATGGAGCCCTTTTTACAAAAAAAAGCGCTTACCACTTTTCACTATGCGCTTAATGAAAAAGGTTATTTATTACTTGGCAAATCAGAAACGGCTGCTGTTGCATCTGATTTTTTTCTTACGGCAGACTCAAGGGAAAAAATATACACCCGGAAATCGCTTACCGGGAGATTTATGAATGTTACCTCCATGCGAAAAGAAGAAGCGCTTAAAGACAAAGACTACGGCGTACGCAGCAATGAAAGAAAAAAAGATGACTTTCAAAAAAATGCGGAAGATATTTTACTCTCGAAATATACGCCGGCGGGGGTTATTGTAAATGAGCAATTTGATATTGTACAGTTTCGCGGATCGACAGGCCCTTACCTGGAGCCATCTCCCGGTAAGGCAAGTTTGAATGTGCTAAAGATGGCACGGGAAGGTTTATCCTTTGAATTGCGGAATGGACTGCATAAATCAAAATCTTCGGGTAAGCCTTTTAGTAAGGGAAACATTCCACTATATGACGGAAAAAAATTGGTAACTATAGATGTGATCCCATTACCGGAAACTATTGACCCGCATTTCTTAATACTTTTTAAAGACACACAAGCATCCCAGAGCCAGGAACAATATGAGGCGGCAGTTAGCCAGAATGAAACAGGCAATAAAAACAAGCGAACCACGGATAGAGTAAAAGATGCAAGAATTACACAATTAGAAAAAGACTTAGCGCAGGCCCGCGAAGACATGCGAAGTATTGCCGAGGACCAGGAGGCCGCCAATGAAGAACTGCAAAGCGCCAATGAAGAATTGCTGAGTGGCAGCGAAGAATTACAGACACTTAATGAAGAACTGGAAACCAGCAAAGAGGAATTGCAAAGCACCAATGAAGAATTAATTACCGTGAACCAGGAACTTTACGACCGTAATGAGCAATTGAACCAGGCACGCATGTATGCAGAAGGAATAGTAACAACGATTCACGAATCCATGCTGGTACTTACGGCTGACTTTTCTGTGAAGAATGCAAACAATACTTTTTATGAAACTTTTTCCCTTACTGAAAAAGATACCCTTGGCAAGAATATATTTGAATTGCAAAATAACGGATGGAATATACCCGACCTTAGAAAGAATCTTTTAAAACTTCAGGAAAAGAAAGAAAAATTTCTGGAATGGGAGATCACTTATAAGTTTCCTGCTGCCGGTGAGCGTACCATTTGCTTCAATGCGCAGCCAATACCCGAAGAGAATGACAGGCATCTTATTTTGCTCGCCCTCGATGATATTACCCCAAGAAGGGAGGCTGAGAAAATTCATACCCTTCAAAACCTTAAACAAATACTGGAGTCAATTCCGCAAATCACATTTTCCGCATCATCAAACGGCGGATTCACTTACTTCAATAATTTTTTCCTGGACTACTCGGGCGTTCCTTTAAAAAAAGCGCTTGGCAGCGGATGGCTCTCGGTAATTAATGCCGACCAATATGACAAAGCATTAAAGGCCTGGAACCATTCTATCAGGACCCTCGAAAATTTCTATTTTGAATTTCAATTGAGGAGAAAGAGTGACGGTATGTACCGGTGGCATTTATGCCGGGCCAATGCAATCATTAATGATGAAGGAACGGTTACCTCGTGGGTAGGAACTGCAACCGATATAGATGAGCAAAAATCCAAAGAAAAGGCGAAGGATGAATTCATAAGCATGGCAAGCCATGAACTAAAAACCCCTATTACGACTGCCAAGGCTTTTTTGCAACTAGTAGAGCATGGTATGGATGGAAAAAATAAGGGCGATGCAATCTATGTAAAGAAAGCAAGTGGTGCCATAGATAAGCTAAACAATCTTGTATCCGAATTGCTTGACGTTACTAAAATTCAACATGGAATACTTGGCTTTAATATATTGTTATTCAACATCAACAAAACATTACGGGACGTAATAGAGAGCATACAAGTGACCGATAAAAAACATAAAATAATACTCAGCGGCGAAATAAAGAAGAAAGTAAAAGGAGATGAGGAAAGAATAAAGCAGGTTGTTATCAACCTTCTTACCAATGCAGTAAAGTATTCCCCGGGTGCAGACAAAATTTTAGTAGATATTTTGCAGGAGGATGGTTCGGTGAAAGTTTCGGTAAAAGATTTCGGAGTGGGAATAAGCAAAAAAAACCTTAATAAGATTTTTGACCGGTATTATCGCGAAGAGGGACAGGCAGGCTACTTCCAGGGTTTGGGTATCGGGCTCTCTATTACAAAAGAAATCATCAGCCGCCACAATGGTAAAATATGGGCAGAGAGTGACCCTGGCAAAGGCAGTACTTTCTATTTTACACTTCCAATTTAAATAATGGAAAATTGCATTTTAATTTATGATGATGACCGGGAAATACTGGCAGTAAGTAAACTGATTTTGGAGCATCATAATTACCAGGTAGAAACAAGAGCTTCCTGCAAACAAATTATTGAGGACATAAAACTCGTAAAGCCGGCAATCATTTTTATGGATTTGAGTATCTCTCAAATGGAAGGAGAAGATGCAATAAAACTTATCAAAAACAATGAAAGCACTAGGGAGATACCGGTAATTCTTTTTTCTGCCTTTGATAACATAAAAGAAATAAGCATTAGATCAAATGCAAATGGCTATTTAAGAAAACCTTTCACTATCGCGGAATTTATTGATATCCTAAAACAAAATATTCCGGGCGGAGTTTGTTTTTTAATTTTCTTTCTAAACAATTTTCCGGGCATTTAAAAAATAAGCTGTTGTATTTAAACCAGGGTAAATGTACCGTCACGTTTAACTACGTGGAAGGCAACGCTCAAATGAATTATCTGTGTCAAACTACGTCAATTTTTGAGCACTATTCCGTATATAAAAAAAAAGCTGCCTCAAAATTTTGAGACAGCCCCCCGCAATACATATAAAAATATATATTTTAATAATTATGTGACTTCACAATTGCCTCGGCATCGTTTAGATGTTTTTTAAGAGTGGGCAACTCTTTTGAAGCAAAAGCCTTCATGTCAGCATCTTTTGAATTATCAGCCACTTTTTGAAACATGTCAATATCCTCTTTGTGGTCGTCAACCATTTTGTTCATATAGGCTTTGTCAAAATCTTTTCCCGTCTTTTTCATAAGGTCAGTCATCATATCGGTTTTATCCTCGCCGGTTGTTGCAGGTATGGCGATATTTTTTGATGAAGCAAGTTGCTTTAATTCTTCATTTCCTTTAGAATGATCTTTCACCATCATACTCCCAAAGTCTTTCACACTTTTGTCGGACGCATTTTTAGAAGCATACTCTCCTAGCTGTACTTCCATCATGCCGCCATTGGCAGCCTTAACGGCGAAGTCAGCAACATCCTCATTTACACCCATTACAGATGTGGTATCCTGTTGTGGTGACATCATACTGGTTGTATCACGAGCATCGTTTGTGCTGTCGGCTGTCGCTACACTATCGCTTGATGATGAATCGTTGCACGCCTGCATAATTCCAAAGCAGGCAAATGATAATAATAATACCGGTAACTTTTTCATGGTTTTTATTTTTGATTAATTTACCTGTATGAAAACAAATAGCGAGCCATCCCAAAATATGCTCATAAACATTTCAAATATCTTTTCATTTAAAAGACTATTTGTAGAATTTTTTTCTCAATTTCCCATCAGTTGTTACCTAAAAGAACAGATATTTCGCAATGCCTGTTTTCTTCGTTGTAATTATAGATATATTAAAAGCGGATATACGTTTTAGGCTTAATATACCACAGCTACAGTAAACTCATCTGCCGATGCCCAATGAAAATTTTTTCCTAAAAAGTTAGAAAAAAAATTCTATTCTTGAATAATACAAACTAAATCTGATTTATTTTGTTTCTTTGAATAAACCCCCAACATTATGATACCCACACTCTATCTATTTGCATTAAAACATTCCTAAAAAACCAAAAGTAAAATCTCTTAAAGGAAGAACACACTTCCGTTTTGACTGAGAAGGTGCACGGCTTGTAAACGATTGCTGCGGAAGTTTCCTTTTTGTTTTAACCCGTTAGCTATGATTTATTTCATAGAACGGACAACTGTATGGCGTTGCAAGCCCATAAATTTATTGCATGCGTCGCCGTTAGTTTTAAAGCCTGAGTAAAATGAAGTTGCATCGCAGTAGCATTTCTATCACTGTAAAAACTGCCATTCTCATTGTGGTAATTTTTTGTTTCGGTCTTATTGGCTTGCTATGGAATAAGGAATTACAACAAATGGATTCAGACAAGGAGGCTACCATTTCAAGGGCTGTTCAGCGTAACTCTAACCTGGCACTGGCATTAGAAAATTATACCATCCGAACGATTGAAAATGCAGACATGGCGCTGCAACTTGTAAGGTGGGAATATGAAAAAAATAAAACATTCAGCGGCTACCACGATCTTTTTAAGGGATTATCTTTTGATAGAAGTTTATTAAATGCGATTGGAATTGTTGATGTCGGCGGTAAAATTATTTCTTCCAGTTATGCGTATCATTCTGATACCATTTTAAATTTTGCCGACCGGGAGTATTTTACATATCACCTTAATCATTCGGAAGATATCTTATACATTAGCAAACCCACGCTATCTAAATCAATCGGGAAAACTGTTATTACATTTAGCAGGCGACTGAATAATAAAGAGGGAAACTTTGAAGGTGTCGTAGTATTGCGAATACTTCCTTCAACCTTTACCTCGTTTTATGAAGGTGCTGTTATTAACCCACATGATATTGTTTCGCTCATCGCACCCGATGGCATTACTTATGCCAGGCAAACGGGGCCTGTTTCCGGTTATGGGGAAGATATTAGCAAAAGTCCACTGTTCAACCATTTAGCGCAAAAGCCTGCCGGATTTTACTTTGCAAAAGATGCTATTCAAGGTATTCCAACCTATTTTAGTTACCGGAAATTAAAGCAATATCCCATTATTGCTACGGTAGGCACATCTGAAAACGATGTACTGGAATTCTATCGCCAAAGGGAACGAAGGGAAATTATCAATTCTTCCATTGTTAGTTGCCTTATCGTTCTTTTTTCATCATTAGTTTGTATTGGCATTCTTTACCGGAGAAGAAATTTACGTGCGCTAAAAGTGAACGAAGAGAAGTATCGCTTAATTTTTGAAAACAGCCGGGACGCCATTATCTTGTACGGCACCGATGGTGAAATATTAGCTCTCAACCCCTCTGCTTATCATGTATTTAAAATAGCACCTCACGAAAAAGATCCGTTGAATTTTGCAGAATTGACCTTGCAGGAAAATACAAGTGCCGGCGCCATTGAAAATACTTCACCGCCGATGGAGTTAAATGGTGAACACAAATTTTACTGCAGGGATGGCTCGTGGTTTTATGGCGAGGTGGCGTCTTCTTCCTATCACAATGCAAAAAATAACGAAGTGATTGTCGCCGTGATAAGGGATACTACCGAACGAAAAAAATTAGAAGAAAACCTATCTATAGAAAAAAAGACCCGGCAACAAATGATAACGAAGCAGGTAATTCAGGCGCAGGAAAGAGAACGGGAAGCAATTGGCCGCGAACTGCACGATAACGTGGGACAGATACTATCTACTGTAAAACTTTACCTTGATATTGTTACTAAAAATACAGATGCAGGCAAACAGCTTTTACCAAAATCCGTCGAGCTGCTTATTGGCTCCATTCAGGAAATACGAAATCTTTCCCATGAACTTAGCGCACCTACACTTGGTACAAAATCGTTGGTTGACTCGATAAATGATTTGTTACAAAATGTGAACTCTTCCGCCAGTTTACATGTGCAGTTTTCTCATGATGAAGATGCCGACAAAATTGAGATGGAACAAAAACTAGCCATTTACCGCGTAGTGCAGGAACAATTAAATAATATTCTAAAGCATGCGCAAGCAACATCAGCCCATATTTCACTAGAGCAAACAACCGGGCAAATAAAACTTACCATAAAAGATAATGGCAAAGGTTTTGACCCACATGTAAACCGGAGCGGAATTGGCCTTAACAATATCGAAGCAAGGGCCAAAGCGTTTTCCGGCTACATCAATATAATAACCGCGCCGGAAAAAGGATGTACACTTGAGGTGTACTTCCCGATCGTAAAATAGGCAAGCCGTACCCGCGTACATCCCGTTAATTAATTATTGATCATTGCGTTTTAGTTTTGAAATGCTACATTTAAATATATTCAAGCATTTCGTGATGACACTTCTGAAAAAAATAAAAGCAACTTTATTTTTATTCATGCCTTTTTTTTCGGCTGCTCAATTGCATGAAGATTCTATATATGTGCTGCAGCCGGCAAGGGTTTTTGATGGAGTGCAAATGCATGAAGGCTGGCAGGTTGTTGTAAAGAATAATACCATTCAATTTGCGGGTATTTTAGACAAGCCCCTTCCAAATGCAAAGACAATAGTGCTCGCCGGCTGCACTTTGCTTCCCGGACTTATAGAAGGGCATAGCCATCTTTTTCTGCATCCTTATAATGAAACACCCTGGAACGACCAGGTACTAAAAGAGTCGCGTGCAGAAAGAGTAGCAAGAGCAACGGTGCATGCATACAAAACTTTAATGGCAGGTTTTACCACCACGCGGGATTTGGGTACAGAAGGAGCAGGTTACGATGATGTGGGGCTGAAGACCGCCATTGAAAAAGGAATTATTCCCGGGCCGCGAATGTTGGTAGCAACGAGAGCGATAGTAGCAACCGGCAGTTATGGCCCCAAGGAATTAAGCTACGACATTGATGCACCAAAAGGTGCTGCCGAAGCGGACGGCATGGATGCTTTGATAAAAGAGGTGAGAACACAAATAGGTAAAGGAGCCGATGTAGTGAAACTATATGCAGACTATCGCTGGGGGTTAAATAAAGAAGCAATGCCCACCTTTACTACAGATGAATTGAAAAAAGCAGTGGAAGTTGCCGCAAGCAGTGGAAGAATAGTTGCAGCACATGCTACTACAGCCGAAGGGATGCGAAGAGCTATTGAGGCCGGCGTTACAACTATTGAGCATGGAGATAATGGCACACCGGAAATTTTTAATCTGATGAAACAAAAAAGAATAGCCCTGTGCCCTACACTTGCAGCCGGTGATGCAATTGAGCAATATGATGGATGGCGAAAAGGCGTAGATCCGGAGCCTTTAAAAATTCAACAGAAACGCAAAAGTTTTGCGGCTGCATTAGCGGCCGGTGTTATCATTTGTATGGGTGGCGATATAGGCGTTTTCTCCCATGGTGATAATGCACGTGAAATGGAAATGATGGTAAACTATGGAATGAAGCCGCTTGATGTACTTCAATCCGCAACTTCAGTAAATGCCGATGTTTTTAAAATTAGTGATAAGGTGGGGCGAATAAAGCCGGGATTACTTGCCGATATACTTGTGGTAAAAGGCGATCCCTCAAAAAACATCCATGCAATAAGAGAGATAGAAATGGTTATGAAAAACGGCGTGATTTATTTTCAAAAATAATTTCGTTTAAACGAATTTTTGATTGCGGTGGTAAAGTATTTTGATTATATAGATTTGCTAAAAGACGAATAATTTGCACCTTTAAAATTTTTCTCCAGTAGCCATTTTAAAAAATAAAAGTCAAAAAATTATGGAGTATAATGAATTTCGTGAAGCCGGGCATTATCTTATAGATTACATTGCTGATTATTTACAAAATGTAAATAACAAACCACTATTTGCTGATAAGGCTCCTTCATTTTTGACCGAGCTTTTTGATGAACCCATTCCAAATAATCCGCAATCGCTTGATGCCATTCAAAAAATTTTAGAAGAAAAATTAATTCCATATTGTACACATGTAAATCATCCGGGTTATATGGGCCTTATAACACCGTCTCCAAATCCGGCAGGTATCCTTGGTGATCTTTTGTCAGCAGCATTAAATCAAAACCTGGGTGCTTATTCAATCAGTCCTTCGGCGACAGCCATGGAGCTACGTGTGATACGCTGGCTAAATGATCTTATAGGGTATGATGACAAAGCCGGAGGAAATCTTACCAGTGGTGGAATGACGGCGAATTTTATTGGCTTAAAATTAGCAAGGGATTTTACCACAGGCGATATTGCGCAACACGAAGGCCTTAAGGGAGAGTGGGCCGTGTATGTATCAGAAGAACGTCATGTTTCCATTGATAAATCGGTAGATGCCATCGGCGCCGGAAGAAACAGCCTGCGCATATTACCTACTGATGATAACTACCGGGTAAGTTTAGCCGCTTTAGAAGATGCATTAAAAAAGGATAAAGCCAATGGTATAAAGCCTTTGTGTATTGTTGGCCTGGCCGGCACTACGAATCTTGGCGCAGTGGATGACCTGGAAGCGTTGCATGAAATAGCTATGCGTGAAAAATGCTGGTTTCACGCGGATGCCGCCTATGGTGGAGGTATGTTGCTCTCGCAAAAAAATAAAAACCTGTTACAGGGATTGAGCCTTGCAGATTCTGTAACGATTGACCCGCACAAATGGTTTTATGCGCCGCTGGATGTAGGTGCGGTGCTTGTGAAAGACCATGCCCGTTTGAGGAAATCATTTGGAATCCGGCATGCATACCTCACAGACCAGAGTGGCCAGAAAGATGAGCGTTACCAGTTTTATGAAAATGGCTTTGAGCAATCCAAACGTTTTCGGAGCCTGAAAGTGTGGATGAGCTTTCAGCATTATGGAAAAGATACTCTGGGCCAATGGGTAGATAATAATACAGAGCAGGCCATGCATCTCCACAACCTTGTTATCAATAGTGAAGATTTTGATAGTGCAACAGAACCAAGGATGTCGGCCATTTGTATAAGATATATAAGAGAGGGATTAACTGCTGAGGATGCTACGCAGCTTCATCATCAGGTTGCCGCACGTATTGAAAAAGAAGGAAATTTTTGGTTTGCCACGACCGTGCTAAAAGGTAAAACATGGTTTCGCATTAACCCCGTAAATATTTACACCACTATACAAACAATGGAAGATCTTTTCAAAACACTCAGGAAATATTGTAAAGAGGAGGCAGATAAAATGGTCGTAAGTAAATAGACTTTAGCAAAATTATAATTGCCTGTATTCAATTTTCAACATTGGTCACGGAATTCCTACCGTTTTTTTTATTCCTGTAAAAATCGTTTTCCATATAAGGTTGAAAAAAGATTTGCGGGTGTCGCGATCGAAATGGGGGCTCTCTTCCCGAAGGTTGCCATTGCGGGGATTATCGTTCTTCACAATAATATTTGCAAGCAGGCTCGTGAGGCCTTTCTTTTTTACACCACCGGATTCCTCATCTCGTTTTAGTATATCAACTTTAAGGTCGCTGTATTTCATGACCATCTTTCCTACGGCTTCATAATTATTTCCTTTGAAAGTAAAATCCAATGAGTTTATCGTGCCAGTATTTATTCTCATCAATGCCATTGGCACCGCCACGTCATTAAGCAGGTGCGCATCGAACGATGGAATATTTCCTGAAGCAATAAATTTACCACTGGTGTCTTTAAGTGTAAAAGTAAAACTGCCGCTTATTGGAATCGTTCCTAATGCTTTCGCATCAAAAGAAATTTTCATAGCATCATTTTTTTGGATCGCATCTGTTACGTTGGTTATGTTATCAATGGTAAGAGTACCATCTGTAAATTTTACAACGCCGGTGCTATCACTCAATTTCTCCCGTTCTTTATATTCGATATAAGCATGTGATAAAGTTGCCCTGGAAACATTGATAGGTAAATCAATTTTTGAAAGCATTTGAGAAGGATAATTGCCTACTTTACTTTTATCTTTAAGCGGCCTCTGAAGATCCCGATAAATTTTTGCAGATGTGCTATTGATCAGTAATTGCGAAGCAATTATTTTCTTCTCAAGCAAATTTTTCATATCAATACCTTTGAGTGCAATACCTTTAAAAGCCACGTCGTACCTGTCTTTTTGAAAGGGCTCTCTCCTCGCGAACTCCTTCTCATTGTATAAGGGCTTTATGTTGTAAGATGCTATGTCTAATTGTTTTCTCAAAGAATTGAGTACTATATTTCGATAGAGATAAGAATAGACTCCGTCTTTGGATTTCATACTTATACTGCTGCAACCAAGTTCCACCTCGTTACTAAAATCAAGGGGATGTTTCTGCACTTTATATATTTCATCTGCTGTTACATTATTTATTTTAATAGAAATATTTCCAATTTTGTAATCGCTTTTGGCAGCGGGCACATAATTTACTTCGGGGAAACTCAGGTGACTCATATCAATGCTATACACATGCCTGAAACCAGTCGTGTCTACTTTTTTTTCTGTTTCTCCAGGTGAAGACTTGAGGTTTTGCAATGGTGGTTCAAACAGTGTTATTTGCCTGCAGGCGATCTTTTCAATAACTATATTTTTATTCTTTACAAATTCATCTGCATCGAGCCCATCCAGCGTTAGTCCTTTTGCAACTAAAAGTTTACTGCTATCTGACGAGTCATCATCAAACCTGTTTACTAAAATATCATCAAACGCCAGGGTATTGTTCTCTCCCTGGAAAACTATATTGCTCACTCTTAATTCTGGCCGGTCATTGTTGTATGTCACAAATGAGGCAACATTTACATCAGCTTCCTTACAAAACAAAGTGCGGCTGGTATCAAGGTTGTGCGCACTATCAATGAGTACATCTCTCAGGTGAACATTTCCATTTATGAAATCAAATTGTCTTTCTTTATTTAAAAAACCAACTCCTTTCACATTAACATTATTAATAAAAACATGGCCTGCTTTTATTAATGTAAGGCTACCAAGTATCTCATCATATACTGACTTTGCCTCTATATTAATATTCGTTTCTTTTTTTATAGGTTTCAAAAAATATACTGTTATCTCCGGATCGACAATTATCACGGAATCGCCTATCATTTTTTGCCCAACTAATGCCTTATCAGTCTTTACACCCGTAACATTAATAGAAGCAATTTTTATGTCCAACAAGATGTAAGGCACATCGGCCGCATCCGTGTTTTTGATTCTGGCAGTGTCCGGCCTCACATGTATATTTTTTAAATAGGCTGTTCCCAATACTTCATCAAAGTGAAGAGAGTCATAAGAAATTGTATAAAGGCTATCGGTTTCTTTTGCAACTTTGCTGGCGATGGTCTCGTTCACAATCCTGTACTTATTATTTTGCCAAATAAAAAATACAATACCAAGCGCAATTACGATTCCCACAGTTATCAAAAGAAATTTACGGGAGATAGATTTTAGAAAGGTGGGTAGGTGCATATCAACGTTTATAGTAACAAAAATAATGGGTTAGCGGAACTCAAATTTAAAGTTTTAGTTTTGACCCATATCAAATTATTATGAATATAGAATTTAACAGAAATGAAGATGCCATGAAACTGGCGCTAAGCCATGTAGAGCACTTGTTAAATAAAATTGAACTTGGGGGCGGCAAAAAAGCGATACTTAAGCAAATGGAAAGAAATAAATTAACGGCCCGGGAAAGGATTGAATACCTACGCGATTCGGATATGCCTTTTATAGAAATGGGCGCTTTCGCGGGCTATGGCATGTATGAAGAATATGGAGGCTGCCCTGCCGGCGGTACCGTAGCAGGCATAGGATATGTGAGTGGGAAACAATGTATCATAATTGCAAATGATCAAACGGTAAAAGCGGGAGCCTGGTTTCCCATCACAGGCAAAAAGAATTTGAGAATGCAGGAGATGGCTATGGAAAATAAATTGCCGGTTATTTACCTGGTAGATAGCGCCGGCGTATTTCTTCCTATGCAAGATGAAATTTTTCCGGATAAGGAACATTTCGGCCGCGTTTTTAGAAACAATGCGAAAATGAGTGCAATGGGAATTACCCAGATTGCCGCGGTGATGGGGCCATGTGTTGCCGGTGGCGCTTACCTTCCCATCATGAGCGACGAAACTTTAATGGTTGACGGAAATGGATCTATTTTTTTAGCAGGCCCTTACCTGGTGAAAGCCGCAATTGGAGAAATTACTGACAACGAAACATTGGGAGGTGCCACCACACATACGGAGATAAGTGGTATCGCCGATTATAAATTTGAAACCGAGCACGAATGCCTTGATGAGATTAAAAAGATCGTTGGTAAAATCGGTGAATTTCCTAAAGCGGGGTTTAACAGGGCCGCGCCAATACGACCATCGAAAAATCCGGCAGAAATTTATGGAATATTCCCTGAAGGAAATTCTAAGCCTTATGATATGCTGGAGATTATTGAGCGAATAGTGGACGGTGCTGCGCCGCTTAATCAAAATGTTCCTGCACAACAAACAACAGGTGAAGCAGCTTCAGCAAATAAAAGTTCGTTTGAACAATTTAAAGAAGGATATGGCAAAACAATTATTTGCGGCTATGCAAGAATAGACGGATGGGCTGTAGGTATTGTAGCAAATCAACGATTGAATATTAAAAACAAAAAAGGCGAATTGCAAATAGGCGGCGTAATATATAATGACAGCGCCGACAAAGCCGCGAGATTTATAATGAATTGCAATCAAAAAAAAATACCGCTTGTATTCCTGCAGGACGTTACAGGCTTTATGGTTGGCAGCCGCAGTGAGCATAGCGGCATTATAAAAGACGGCGCTAAAATGGTGAATGCTGTTGCCAATTCCGCAGTGCCTAAAATCACTATTGTGCTGGGCAATTCTTATGGTGCGGGCAATTATGCCATGTGTGGCAAAGCCTATGATCCCAGGTTTATTTATGCATGGCCTTCTGCGAAAATTGCGGTAATGGGTGGAGAGCAGGCCGCCAAAACTTTATTGCAGATAGAAGTTGCTTCACTTAAATCGAAAGGAGAGGAAATAACACCGGCAAATGAGCAAAAACTTTTATCAGAAATGACGGAGAGGTATGCAAGCCAGACAACGCCTTTTTACGCAGCCGCACGACTATGGATAGACGCCATCATCGATCCGCTGGAAACAAGGAATATTATTTCTGAAAATATTCGCGCCGCAAATAACAATGCGGAAATAGCTGACTTTAAAACGGGAGTGTTCCAGGTTTGACTTCTGTGAGTACAGTACAAGGTCACTTTAGGGCTTTATTCCGTATTAAACTAAGTCGAAGTTTTTTGCAAAAAAATACTAATTTCACTCCCTCAGGCCATTAGAAAATTCCGAACCAGCAATTTATGAGAAAAAAAAAATTACCAAAACTTCTTTTAATAGTTAGTCTTGCTATCTTCCTTTTTCAAAGTTGTAAAGACGACAGCTATCTCACCGCAATTCCACCCATAGCAGATCAATCATTTAGTGAAGAGTTTGATACCGCTTCTGCTGCACTGGCCCGCGGATGGCAATTTATAAATACAAGTGAGCCCGCTGGCAGCAGTGTATGGCAAAACGGAGGAAGTATTCCCCCTTTTTTTAACGCCTATTCAAATAACGGAAGCAATGCCGGTTTTGTAGGAGTGGATTATCTTTCCACCTCTGCCGACCAGGGAATTATAAGTAATTGGCTTGTGTCTCCGACAGTGCTTATGCAAAATGGCGATAAAATCATTTTTTATACAAGAGCATTGCAGTTGCCGGATGGTACCGGCGACACTACCGATTTTGGGAACAGCCTCCAGCTGAGGATCAACACGATTGATAATGGCACAAACGTGGGTGACGGACTTGAACCCGGTAACTTTTCCAGACGCTTGCTTTCTATAAACCCACAATTGATATACAGCAGTGTAATAGCTCCTAATCCTACAGCATATCCTTCTCAATGGACCCGCTTTGAAGCGACCATATCGGGAATAAACGGACCTTTAAAAGGGAGGTTTGCATTCAGGTATTTTGTCACAGATGGCGGCTCTAACGGGAACGGCACAGGTGTAGGCATTGATGCGGTTTCCTATAAAAGCGCCGGGTATTGATTTAAAAACTGTTTTGGTTTAATAAATTTTTATAAATGAAAAACAACAGAATTTTACTTTTTATTTCTTTCGCTTTCGTTTTGTCGATGGTATTTATTGCTTCCTGCACCAAAGATCAATTGAAAATAAATAACCCTCCGTCACCGTATCCACTACCCGCAAAAAATTCGTCTTTTGTTGAAGATTTTGATACCGTTGGCAACCTTACTTCAAAAGGTTGGGCCTTTCAGAATAACAGTAACCCGGTAGGGTCAACGGGCTGGAGACAGGGAAGATATGAAGAAGCTAACCAGGTAAAATTTATCTATGTGGGCCCTTATCTTGGTTTTCCTGCATATAGCGCTCACAACACGCCTAATGATTTTGTAAGCTGCGACGTAAGCTGTCTCGGCGACGCATCGGGCACTGGTGGCAACATAAGTGCGTGGCTTATATCTCCTCCGCTCGACATGAAAAACGGCGATTCGATTTACTTTTACAGCCGCGCAACAAATGATGCTTTGTATTACGACGCCGCCACAGATCGCATGCAAGTGTGGGCAAATTTTACAGATGGAACTGCTGATGTAGGCAAGACAGATGCAAGCACAGGGAGCTTTACAAAACTCCTATTAGATATCAATCCAAATCGTGTATATAACTACCAGGGGGGATTTCCTGCGGTATGGACTAAATATAATATAGTGATTTCCGGCATTCCAGGCAACGGAAGCATTACTAACGGCCGGTTTGCATTCAGGTATTACAATGAAGATGCAGGTTTACAGGGAGGCAGTGGAGTTTCAGGAACTTATTACAATCCGACCGTTGTGGGGATTGACCAGCTTTCCTTTGTGCACCTTTAATTGTTGAGAGCAATCTTATCTATTCCCCGGTCTTTATTTACTATTTTCAAAGTACTATGAAGTTTTCATCGGCAATATTTCTTTGCGCTGCCCTGTTAATTTTCTCCTGCAACTCCCCTGCAACGGAACCTGTAAAGCCGATTTCAAAACAAGATGAGGTTAAAAATAATATTGCTCAATTAAAAGAAGATGCCGCAACAGGAGATCTCATTGTAAGGATGACTGATGATCTTATAAGTGAGCAAATAAAATTTTTGAATGAAAAAGAAAAGATCTATTCTCACGCAGGCATTGTTATTATGAAAGATGGCCAGCCCTTTATTTGCCACATAGCTCCAAACGACCCTAAAAATGATACCATCCAGATGGTACCCGTTGATTCGTTCTTAAATCCCGCAAAAAATTTAAGATGCGCACTTTACAGGTATCAACTCTCTAACCCGGAAAAAGATTCTTTAAATGAAGTATTATTAAAATATAAAGCCATGGATATACGGTTTGACTGGCTTTACGATCTGGGCACAAATGATAAAATGTATTGCGCAGAATTAATTGATAAAGCTTTACAGGAAGCTACAAGTGACAGAATACATATTAAAGAGGCA
Organism: Ginsengibacter sp.; assembly: GCA_040007435.1. GTDB lineage: Bacteria > Bacteroidota > Bacteroidia > Chitinophagales > Chitinophagaceae > Ginsengibacter. The sequence continues at coordinate 42,117 of JBDTUZ010000013.1, forward strand.
AACATTCCGGAGACGATGCAGCCAACCGTTTTTGCTTTTTTTAAAAATGAGCATATCACAAAAAAAATGGTAAGCGAGCGAAAAATAATTACCATTGATAATCTTTATATGCGGCAGGATTGTGAAAAACTAATGAGCTTTCCACTAAAATATTTACCTGGATCATGAGCGAAAAAAAAATTACTATATATACCGATGGTGCCTCAAGAGGTAACCCCGGCAGAGGCGGCTACGGCGTTGTGATGATGTACGGCAATCATAAAAAAGAATTGTCAAATGGATACCGGCTTACCACCAACAACCGCATGGAACTTATGGCAGTGATCGCGGCGCTTGAAGCATTAAAAAAAGATGCGCTGAATATGGTTATCTATTCTGACAGTAATTATGTGGTAAAAGCCGTAATGGAAGGCTGGCTAAAAAAATGGATCAGGACCAATTTCAAAGGGAATATCAAAAACAGTGACTTGTGGTTGAGGTATGATTCACTTTCAAAAAAGCACCACATTGAGTTTAAATGGGTGAAGGGCCATGCACAAAATATCATGAATAACCGGTGCGACGAACTTGCAACAGCAGCGGCAGATGGTAATAACCTCTTGGTTGATGAGGGGTATGAAGAAGATAATGAATATAAAAAATAATATAAACCTGGTTTTAAGCTACGCCTCTATACGCTGCCCGGCAAGTTTTGTTGATTGGTTTGTTATTAAATAATAGCTTCCAAAAAGTATCGCAGAAAAAACAAAAGTTGCAGCTACGCTCCATGGATAAAATGGCAGCCCATCACTATAACAAAGTAACAAGCCATTAAAAGTCTTTGGCCTTTGCAAACCTGCAAGCGGGGAATTGCTTAGCCAAACCATAAAATTTGAGACGATAAAATATGCAGTGGGAGCTGCTATGGAAGCCAACGCAATGCGGCCCATATTAAAATTTTTAATAAAAAATCCAAAAATTGTAAGTGAAGTAAAGAGTATATAATTTGTAATTTGCCCATCATAAAAGCCGTACATATTACCTACGCCATTCCTGTAAAGAATTTCGTACAAAGCATCAGAAATGAACATCGATAAAAGAGGCATTAGAAAAGCAAACTTCTTATTTCTTATAATGGCTCCGCCAAAGATGGCCATAGCTATTTGCGGAGCGAAGCCGTAAGGTCTGCCTGGCATAATTCTATATAAGGAAGCAATTACAACTAATAAAATAAATCCTGTAACTATTTGCTTTGTAACTTTCATGGTCTGTTCGTTTTGCGCAAAAATAAGTATAATATTTTTTTCATGCAGATTGCATTTCTGGATGTCGAAGGATATCTTTTTAGCAGGACAGAATACTTTGCTAATTAATTTAAATAGGGAATTTTAGCACATTGTGGCATCCTTCGTAAATGAAAATTGATTAGTATGGCACATCACAATTCTACGGGGGTATTGGGAGAAAAAATGGCTGCAAACTGGCTTACTTCCAAAGGCTTTGAAATCCTCCACCAAAACTGGAGATACAGTCATTGGGAAATCGACATTATCGCATCATTAAATAACGTGCTGCATTTCATTGAAATAAAAACGAGGAGAACTAAAAAATTCGGATTCCCTGAAGAAGATGTTACCAAAAAGAAATTAATAAATCTTATTAACGCATCAGAAGAATTTTTGCATCAATACCCCGGCTGGAAAAATATACAGTTTGATATTCTTTCAATTACTTTATCAAAACAGGAACCTCCGGAATATTTTTTTATTGAAGATGTTTCGATTTAAGCGCCTGAAAAATTTAAAGTAAGTTGTACAATATTTACGAGTTTCTAATCCCCTGCCAGGCCGGGGAGGCTAATGAGAGATAAATCTGCAAGCACCATAGCGGTGACTGCTTCCAGTACTACGGGCACTCTCAAAGCAATACACAAATCGTGTCTTCCTTTCACAGAAAACGATTCAACGTTTCCAGTCTCCACATTAAGTGTTTGTTGCTCCTTCGGTGTGGAAGAAGTGGGTTTCACTGCAATCCTGAATACAAGATCGTTTCCATTAGTGATTCCTCCTACAATACCGCCGGCATGATTGGTTGCAGTTTTTCCATCATCGTTTAACAAAGCATCATTATGTTCGCTTCCAAACATTTTTGCTGCAGCAAAACCAGCTCCGAACTCAATGCCTTTCACGGCAGGAATAGAAAAAACAGCATGGCTCAATAACGATTCCACCGAGTCGAAAAAAGGTTCGCCCATGCCAATCGGCAGGTTGGCAACTTTACATTCTACAATGCCTCCTATAGAATCTTTATGATCAATTGCTTTTTGCAAACCCTTCTCTGTATCCTGCTCTCCGCCTATCTCCAATATGTTTGCATGGATGGCAATTGCGTTTCCAGGCTGCAAAAATTGAATTATTTTCTTTGCAACAACACCAGCAGCGACAATAGCTACCGTAAGCCGTCCGCTAAAATGGCCACCACCACGATAGTCTTCAAATCCCTTAAATTTTTTTGAGGCCACAAAATCGGCATGACCTGGCCTCGGCACTGCCTTTTGCTTTTCATAATCGCCACTTCTAGTGTTACTGTTTTTAAATAAAATAGTAAGCGGGGCGCCGGTAGATTTCTCATTAAAAACACCTGAAATAATTTCAGGGATGTCATCTTCTTTGCGCGGAGTAGTTCCCTTTGCCCCCGGCTTTCTTCTTTCAATATCTTCACTGAAATCCCCCGGGCTAATACCTACTCCCGGCGGGCAACCATCTATATTTAGTCCTACAAAAGAACCGTGTGATTCTCCAAAAATTGTAACCCTGAATATCCGTCCGAATGAATTCATGTTTATAGTTTGATCGATATAAATATTATGTATTCAAATATGTGTGGCGTAAGATGTTTGCTTCCCCTACCTCAGAAGTCGTTTGATCTGCAAAAAAAATTCCTTTGTCGCTTTATAGATTAAACATCATACATTGTACATTTCAATATCCGTATTCCTTCAAATGTATTTCATTATCCCGCCACTTAGGTCTCACTTTCACAAACAATTCAAGGAAAACTTTTCTTCCAATAAACTCCTCAATGTCTCTTCGTGCCATCGTGCCTAATTGCTTTATCATTTTCCCTCCCTCTCCCAATACAATGCCTTTCTGTGTTTCCCTTTGCAAAATAATATCTGCCGAGATTTTGGTGAGCGTTGTTTTTTCCTGGTATTCCTGTACAAGCACAGTAGCATGGTAGGGAATTTCCTCCTGGTACAGGTAAAATATTTTTTCCCTTATTATTTCCCCAACAAAAAATTTGGTTGGAAGATCACTTAAATTATCGTCGTTGTAAAACGGCTCTCCTTCCGGTAGCAAAGAAATTATTTTGTTAAGTAATTCATCGATACCTGCTTTTTTAAGAGCAGAAACTCCAATAACAGCTTTACAATAATTTTTTTGCAGAAAAAAATTTTTAGCATCCTCAATCGCTGTCTTATCTGCAACATCAATTTTGTTGAGTACGACCAAAGCAGGAACTTTAAGACGAAGTGAAGAAAAGATTGTATCCGATTCTTCCATGTCTGCCTTTAAATCAACAATAAGTAAGGCTACGTCTGCATCCTCAAGGCTCCCTTTTACAACTTGCATCATTTTTTCATGCAGCTTATATTTGGGTTTAATTATTCCGGGCGTATCTGAAAAAATTACCTGGTAATTTTCTGTGGTTAAAATTCCTTTAATACGATGCCTGGTGGTTTGTGCTTTGGGCGAAACAATGGCAAGCTTTTCTCCCATTAATGCATTCAATAAAGTGCTTTTACCTGCATTGGGCATTCCAAAAATGTTTACAAATCCTGACTTCATATAATGCTGCGAAAATAAATCATTGGAAATAATCCGGGGAATATAAAAAGTAATACTCAATTAAAATCAACTTAAGCTGCCAACAAAAGCGAAGAATTGTAGATAAAAATTCCCGCATTGTAAAAATTTACTCTATTATGGCTGTGCTATTTTATGGCAGACTAAGTCTCAGCGGCTTTGGCAAGGTTTTTATCAATTAGCATCATATTAATCATCTTAAAACATTTTAACATGGGAAACATTTTGTATATCATCGCTGTAGTCCTTATTGTGATTTGGGCGATTTCATTCCTCGGAGGCTTTTTTACAGGAGGACTTATTCATGTGCTCTTAGTTATTGCAGTGATCATGATCATTTTCAAATTAGTGGCCAGGGCATAGCAAGCAACCTGATAAAAAACTTCTAAAGAATTCATTCAGGCATTAAGCCCTATAGAACACTTTCCATCCCTAAACCCTATTGATACACGTTAGTAAGGCTGATGATTTAAATATTTTTGGCCTGGCTAATAAGAAATGTCCCATTGCAGGGACATTTTTGCTTAATATATTTCATATTTGCAATCCAGGATTTTAATTCACTTTGAACTAATATGCATTTTCTGGATGCCAACTTGTTCTGCGCACTTCCGAAATAAAATAAGATAAGTTTCATAGGGGGCAGATAGCATCAACATGGCAGGTATTCTATGTATCATCCTGTGGCGGAACTAATAACTTTGTGGCATAAGTGTGATAAATTTTATCTCCCGGTTTTATGGAACATCTTTAGGTAATTGATTTCCTTTTTCGTCTTCCCCAAAATAACCGGTATCTCATATATTGCCGGCCGAAGAAGGTTCATGCAGATCTTCCCATCCCCTCATTTTGGATCAGTTCGTCATTATTCTTAAAAATCTTATTCTGAACTGAAAAAATTTCAGTCTTAGACATTGAAAATTTGACAAAAATTATGTCAATGATTCAGATTGCAGTGCGCAGAGTCGCATGGCATATAAATTGAAACTGTTATTACGTAAACAAATTTATTAATCGTTTTAAAAGGAGGCTACCATGAGCATAGTAAAAAGAAACGGCAATTTATTGAATGCATTCCCTGCCCTCTTCGATGATGTTTTAAACAGGGATTTGTTTGACTGGAGAAATACTAATTTCTCCGATACAGGAACAACAGTACCGTCTGTGAATATCAAAGAAACGAAAGATGATTTCGAAGTCCAACTCGCCGCACCTGGAATGAAGAAAGATGATTTTAAAATTCATTTAGACGGAAACACACTTACTATTTCGTCTGTAACAAGCAATGAAAGAGATGACGAAAAGGATGGCAATTATTCACGAAGAGAATTTAGCTATCAGTCTTTTCAGCGGTCATTCACTTTACCTAAGGATGTGGTAGATTCTGATAAGATAAAAGCTAAATATGAAGACGGGGTATTACACCTGAATGTTCCCAGGAGAGAAGAAGCCAAACAAAAGCCACCAAGGCTGATTCAGGTTTCTTAATGAAAAAAAATCAAAAAAATAGTTGCCCCTTATTCAAGGCAACTATTTTTTTTGAAATGTAATTTGCAGTTTAGAAATTGGCAATCTTACAACTAAATTACTTTTTTTGCATTTACTGCATTCAAACCTTTTGGGCCTTTCTCCACTTCGAAACTTATTTTATCATTTTCTTTTACAGGTCCGTCAAGTTGATTTACATGTACGAAAATGCTTTCCTGTGTTTGTGAATCTTTCACAAATCCAAAACCTTTATCCTGGTTAAAAAAAGTAATCATACCCGTTCTCATAGATTCGCCTTCCTCTCCAGGGTCATACCGGGGAATACTAATCTGCATATCTTCCTGCTTGAATACTTTCTTCTTTTTAGGATCTGGCGGTACGGATGAAATATTTCCATTTTCATCAATGTAGGCCATCATTTCTTCAAGCGGTAAACCTTTTTTTGCATTGGCTTTGCGCTCTTCCTTTTTCTCCTTTTTATCCTGTTTCTGTTTTAATCTCTTCTTTTCCTTTTCCTTTTTACTAAAAGTTTCCTGGGATTTAGACATAGTGTTCTTTGTTATTACTTTTTTTATTTGTTATTTGTAAAACTCCTTGAAAGGTAATTAAGCCTCAATTCATCTCCAAAATATAATTTGCAACGTGAATATGTTGTGGAGAAGCTTGGAAATATTTCTGAAATATTGACTGGTTTCTTAAACAAAATTTTGAATTTTGATGATTCTGCTCCTGTATGCCTTAACAGGCATCTTTAAAGCCGTTTAATCTAATTTTTAACCTGCCTGCTCTTAAATATTTTTTATGTCAAATATTGTATTACGTCATTTACGTTGTCATTTTGCAAAAAAGCATCATCAGGGGATCGATCAAGACAATTTAAAAAATTAGAGGCACTTTTGTAAAAAACTGATCTATATGACACTATTACCCGGCGAAGAAAAATTGGTAACATCCAATGGCGAAAAGATAATACTCACAAATACGCGTGTGTACATGGCAGATAGTGATTGGTATAGTTCCTTCAGTATTGTAATATTTTTAGAAGATATCAGCTCGATCCAAACAAAATACGTTGGCAATATTGTTTTCCTTATACTTGGCTGCCTGGCGCTTTCATCGGGTATCTATGGCTCTTTGCAAAATTACGCCCATGATTCCTTCAATTTTGGTTATATAGGAGGTGCCATACTGTTTCTGCTTTGGTGGCTTTCAAGAAGGAATTTAATATCGATATCTTCTCATGCAGGCAGTTCGCTTAATTTCCAGGTGGACCAGTTATCAAAAGAGCAAATAGAAAATTTCATCTTCAAAATTCAATCTGCTAAAGCAAAACGGATAAATCGATTATACAAAATTGAAAGCTTGTAAGTCTTTAAAAACGGCTGGAATACTTTAGCTTTCATTATGCATAAAATAATAAAAGAATCACATCAAAAAATCTTGCTATTAGCCATAATGAGATAAATCAGACAGGGGTAATAGTTCTCTTTGCTACGGCAAAGCAACTTCGGCATCAATGCTGCATTAAATTATAGAGCAACGCGTCTAATATAATATCTGAAAAAAAAATCTGCTGCAAATTAAAATACTTCGCTCATGCAAAAGGTAAATATTGAAGAAAAGCTATCCCTGTTCCATGATTATTGGAACCCAAGAATTGTGGGAGACCTCAATGGTCAAGAGGTGAAACTGGTAAAATTTAAGGGAGAGTTTGTATGGCATAAACATGATAATGAAGATGAATTATTCTTCGTTGTAAAAGGACATTTCAAAATGGAATTTCGCGACAAGATCGTAGAGATAAAAGAGAATGAATTTTTGATTGTGCCGAAAGGTGTCGAACACAAACCGGTCGCCGAGACCGAAGTCTCTGTTATGTTATTTGAACCAATATCTACATTAAATACCGGTGACACTCAAAACGAACTTACACGAAATATGCTGGAAAAGATCTGAAAGGCCCATGTGTGAATCAGTTGATTTCTTTCAGCCATACTGCGGCTTCTATTACATCGTTAAAAAATTGCGAAGTAATACTGCCTGTCATTATATTCACGCTTTTTTCCGCTGCTAACTGGCTAAAAATGCTTGGTGAATATACCCAGGCAAAATATTGTAAGCCTGCATGCTGCATTTGCGGGAACCATATATTTCCACCCCATTCTGCGGCCTCCGACCAGTTTCCTAAAACGTTTGTATTATCATTTAATACTTTAGCGCAATTATTTTTTGTGAGAAGGTCCAGCATCATCTTGCAGCCTTGCTGTACCGATTCAAGATTCTGAAAACCCTTCCAGTTGGCTTGAATCCATTTATTTTCTTTGTCGTAATTTATAGAGACATGTTCATCTCTATAATACGTCTCATTATCGGTTTGAATTTTTATGGTTAAAGAATTTTTATTGCGGGGCAACAAAAAATAAAATGAAGAGCCCCGCCCTAGTTCACTTTCGATCCATAGATTGCCATTGTGAGCTTTAATAATATTAGCGGAAATATACAGCCCAAGCCCCAGGCCACCAAACCGAAGGGAATTATGAACCCGGTAAAACCTGTCAAATAATTTACTGATTTCTTCTCTTTCTATGCCTATGCCAAAATCCTGTACTGAGGCTACAATATTTTCTTCGGAAATTTCGTATTGCACAATTACTTGTTTACCACCCGGCGAATACTTGACTGCATTAGTAAGTAAATTAGTTATAACCTGCTCAAGCCTCAATTTATCGCCATTACACTTCACCTTTTCATGAGATTCAATCACAATCGAGTGTAAAGGTGATATATGCTGAACACTTTCTACCGTTTCCTTTATCAATTCACTGAATTCAAAATCTTCTCTCTTTAATTCAAGTTGATTCCCTTCAATATTATTTACGTCCAGCAAATCAGTGACAAGTTTATTTAACTTGATCAACTGGTTGTCCATAGTGCTAAGCAACTTTACAGCCTTGGGCAAGATGGTTTCTTCCAGCATTTCTTTTAAAATAAAAACAATACCCTTAAGACTAGTGATCGGTGTTTTCAATTCGTGCGAAGCGATACTTATAAATTCATCTTTTTTCTGCTCTCCATATTTGTGTTCTTCTATATCTGTATTGGTACCAAACCATATTACTTCATTATGTTTATTAGTATATGGAGTTGCCCTGCCGAGGTGCCATCTGTAAATATTGTTTTTATCTTTTAGCCGATACTCGACCTGGAAGGGATCGTTGGTCTTTAAGGATTGCAGCCATTTTTCCGTTACCGCAGGCACATCATTCGGATGAATAGATTCAAACTTTTCTTCGCCGATTATCTCCTCTGCTGTTTTGCCAAAATAATTTATTGCTCTTTGATTTACATAATTGAGGCCTCCATCGGCGTTGGCTGTCCACACATGCTGAGGAACCGAATCGGCCATTTGACGAAACTTTTCTTCACTCGCTTTTAATAAAGCTTCGATTTCCTTTTGGTCATTAATATCTGTGCAGGTTCCATACCATTTTACAATTTTCCTATTAGAATCGTATATAGGCAATGCCTTCCCGAGGTACCAGCAGAATGTTCCCGGCTTCTTCCGATTTTTAAAGCGATACTCAATATGATAATGCTTGCCGGTCTTCACAGAGTTGTACCAGGTATCCCTGCAAAATTCTACATCATCCGGATGAAGTATCTGGTCCCGGGCAGCATCTGGCTCCATGCCTTGTTCAAAACCGGTAAACTCATACCATTTCTTGTTATAATAATCCAGCTTTCCATCGGGCCGTGCAGTCCATACGATCTGCGGCATCGAGTCAGCAAGCTCTCTGAATTGCTCCTCGCTTTTTTGCAAAGCATCCTGTACCTTCTTTTGCTCATCAATATTTGTACTGGTTCCTAGCCATTTAATAATTTTACCCTCCTTGTTTTGAATGGGAGTTGTTCTGCCCATAAACCAGTAATAGATTCCTTCCCGATTCCTTATTCGATATTCACCAAAATATTCTGTTTTACTTTGAAGCGCTTGTTGCCATGTAAGAGCAACATTCTCCACATCTTCAGGATGAAAAATTTTTTGCCACACCCCGTCGTTAATTTCTTTCAGGTTCATTCCGGTCCAGTCTGCCCATTGTTTATTGATATACGAGATGGTACCATCAGGGTCTATTACCCAAACCATGTGCGGTATAGCATCGGCAATCAACCTCAGTTCCTGCTCGCTTTGCCTCAATATCGCCTCGGCTTGTTTATGATCCGTTATATCCACTGCTGTTCCGTATGTACGCAATGCATTTCCATCGTTGTCAAATGCTATTTTTCCATTAAAACGAACCCAGTGGATACTTTTATCCGGCCATACGACCCGTGCTTCATAAAATAAAATTCCTGTTTCTTTTGCTTTGGTTCGGGCAGTACGTCGTATGTGTATATCGTGAGGATGTATGGCATTCTTAAGATCCTGGTGCGTCATTGGTTTGGACGGATCCAGCCCAAATATTTCTGCAAGTCTTCGTGAAAAAATAACATTCCCTGATTTATTATCTACTTCATAAGTTCCTAATTTGCCAGATTCAACAGCGTGGCTAAGCCGTTCCTCATTTTCAAGCAATGTATTTTCTTTTATTTTAGCTTCTGCAATTTCATCGGCCAGGCACACCACGGCATATATATTTCCCTCATCATCACGCAATACATCGAAGACAAATTTTACAAAGATTGTCTCCAAATTTCCATTGCGCAAAAGAGTTACCGGAAATTCATTCGCAATAAAGCGCTTGCCTGTATTATATACATTGTCGAGAAGTTCCTCGAACTCCTGGTCTGCTGTCTCTGGCAAAGCCTCAAAAACAGGCTTATTGATAACCTCTTCTTTTTTTCTGCCCCATATTTCGAGCATCCGCTGATTGGCAACTGTAATTATATGATTTTTGCCCTGGTAGATACAAAGACCGCTTGGCGACTCTGCGAACAAATCACTCAACTGGTTTTTGAGATTATTTTCTGCCTGCACTTTTTTAGATGTTTCAACAACACTGCACAGTACTCCATCTATCGAATCAGTTTCAGCATTATAAACAGGGCTATAAGAAAAAGTAAAATAACATTCTATAGGACCATTGTTTCGTTCCAGAACGATCTGCCGGTCTTTAGTCAAAATAGTTTGACCTGTTTTTAAAACTTTTAGCAAAACAGGACCTATTTCCGGCCAATTTTCTCTCCACACATTTTCTGACTTTTCACCAATTGCATCTATGCACTTATCTCCCATTGTATCGCGATAAGCATCGTTATAAATTTGCACAAAATCTTTTCCAAACAACACATTCATAGGAAAAGGCGAATTGAGGCAGGTGTTGATTGCAGTTTGTAAAGCCTGCGGCCATGAGGAGGGGTTGCCGATCGGTGTTTTTGACCATTCTATTGATCTCACATAGTTTCCCATTTCTCCCCCGCCGGATAAAAATTCCCACGGACTATTTTTCAAAATGGGTTGTGATGCTGGTTTCATAGTGATCGTAGATATAGCTTGAAGTATTTACTACATCAAGTTAACACTCAATTATTAATTAAGTTTCAAAAAAAAGGTAATTCTCAAATGCAACGGACCACATATTCAATCTGCAAATTTAGGCAGATAAATTCGTGAATATATTATCTGTTGAAAAGGATTGGGGATATAATAAAATTATTTTTTCAAAACGGCTTAACCGCGAAACTTATTGAGGAAAATCCCAATAGCAGTTTTGCGAGAATAATTGTAATAAACTGTTTGCAAATAAATTACCCATATGGGTAATACAAAACATCTGTATATATAAGAATTTTGAACTGCAGACTTTTTCCTTACAGTTATCAACGGTGAAATTTATTTTCTCGAGGTAAATCCGCAGGGGCAGTTTCTCTTCCTGGAAGCCTTTACCAGCATAAATCTAACTAATACTTATGCCGGTTATTTTACGGAAATGCTCAATTAAGTTTGAGTAACTATTTGGCGTACCCGCCAACTACTCTGTTGGTTTCAAAAAATTTTCCTTAAACCTTTTTCGAAAAAGCCCCGGAAAGGTTTTTTAGGTTCCATATATTTTAGCCCGAAAGCCATAATGCTTTTCTCTTTGATATATGATATTGTTTGTTCAATAGAATCAGAAACAAGGTAAAGGTTTTCATCACTTTCGGAAATCGTTCCCTCTTTGGACATGCGCTGGTTATGGTCAAGAACTTTTTGATAGAAGTCTTTATCCCAGATGATTATCGGAAACATGTCGATTTTCTTTGTCTGAACCAAAGTAAGCGCTTCATAGAATTCATCAAGAGTACCAAAACCTCCCGGCATTACCACGAAGGCATACGAGTATTTTATCAGCAGCATTTTTCTAAGGAAAAAATATTTTATATCAACCCACCTGTCGAGATAAGGATTATGATGTTGCTCGTGTGGCAGAATGATATTACAACCAACACTTCTGCCTCCCACATCTTTGGCACCGCGATTGGCAGCTTCCATAATACCTGGTCCGCCGCCTGTCATAATGGTAAAGCCAAGCTTTGCGATTTCTGCGGAAAGTTCCCTGGCTTGTTTGTAAAATGGATGGTCTTCTTTAAACCTTGCCGATCCGAACACCGTTACACATGGCCCGACAAAGTGCAATGCCCGGAAACCTTTTATAAATTCAAAAAAGACACTTACCGCATATTTAAAATCTTTCCACCTGCTTTGCGGGCCTTCTAAAAATTGTATTTCTGTTTTTGCAGTATGCTTTTTCCCGCTGATATTTTCCATTAATAGTTTAATAAAGATTTTAGCCTTTCAGCAACTTTTTCAGCATTAGGCAACATTGCCTTTTCAAGATTAATATTCATAGGTACTGCCGGCAAATTCAGTGAACCCAATACTTCCACAGGTGCATCCAGGAATTTAAAACATTTCTTTGAAATACGGCCTGCCAGCGCTTCTGCGAAAGAATTATTTTGTTGCTCCTCTGTAAGCACCAGGCATTTGCCATGTTTTTCTACGCAAGAAAAAATCAATTTTTCATCCAAAGGAAAAAGAGTTCGCAGGTCAACAACTTCAACTTGGCCGGGAAATAATTTTGCCGCCGCTTTCGCCCAATAGATGCCCATACCGTAGGTGATAATAGAGCAGCTTTCACCGTGATTTATCTTTTCTTCATCTGCACTTAATATGGAAATTGCTTTTCCTAGCGGTAAAATATAATCGCTTGAGGGTTCAATTGATTTCGCGTCCTCCGTGCCCGGCACCTTGCTCCAGTAAAGGCCTTTATGCTCAAGCATGATCACCGGGTTGGGATCAAGGAATGCAGCCTTCATTAGGCCTTTCATATCCGCAGCATTGGAAGGATAAACAATTTTTATTCCTTTGATGGCAAGAAGTAATGTTTCAATAGACGCGCTATGATAAGGGCCGCCACCGCCGTAAGCGCCAACAGGCACCCGAATAACAGTTTGAACCGGAAACTTTCCGCAGCTCAGGTAGCAGCTCTTTGCTACTTCAGTAGCAAGCTGGTTAATGCCGGGGAAAATATAATCAGCAAACTGTACTTCTACTATTGGCTTTACACCCGTTGCCGACATGCCCACCGTAGAACCAATAATGTATGCTTCCTGTATTGCGGTATTAAAAACACGGTGATCACCAAATTGCTCCCCCAGCGTAGCGGCCTCCCTGAAAACACCACCAAGCCTACGTCCTACGTCCTGGCCGTATAATACGGCTTCGGGAAACTCTTCCATTATTTCCCGTATCGCGAAAAGTGCGGCATCTACCATTATCACCTTCTCCTTGCCGGCAGGAGTGCGGTCACCCTTTTCTTCAGTTACAGGCGAAGGCACAAAAACATGTTCTTCAATTTTCCATGCATCGGGTTCCGGTGCGTTCGAAGCCTGCTCAAATTGCTGCGCAACTGCTTCCGCAACTATTGATTGAATTTCATCTAAATCACTTTCAGCTATACCCAGCGATAGCAATCTCCATTTTAATTTAGGCAACGGGTCATTCTGTTTATGTTTCGCGAGGTCTTCAGCAGAACGATAAAATTCTTTGCGCACTCCGCTGGTGTGATGCCCCAGTAGCGGAACCTTTGCATGTACCAGGTAAGGGCCGCCCGATTCCCGCACTGCAGATATTACTTTATGCATCATATCATAGCTCTGCACAAAATCACTACCGTCAACGCTCACACGCTGAAGGCCTGTAAATCCTTTTGCAAAATTGAAAGCATCCATACTTCGTGCCTCGGTTGATGTTACACTTATTCCCCAATCATTATCCTGCACTAAAAAAATAACAGGTAATTGCTTTAAAGCGGCAACCTGCAAAGCTTCACTTACTTCGCCCTCTGTTAAGCTCGCATCACCCAGGGAACATATTACAACAGGCGCTTCACCATTATTTCCTTTTTTATAGAGAGGTGAATTTATTTTCTGCAGGTATTGTAAACCTTGGGCAATTCCGGTTGCAGGTATTGCCTGCATCCCGGTGGCGCTGCTCTGGTGAATCATGGTAGGCTTATTATCTCCCCTATAGTTGGGATGTGAATAGTACTCCTTCCCACCGGTAAAAATGTCATCGCCTTTGGCCAGCAACTGGAGCATTAAAGTATATGGAGAAAAACCAAGACCAAGTAATATACTCTCGTCGCGATAGTAAGGACTTATGTAATCACACGGGAGCAAATTAAATGCTGTGGCAAGTTGTATTGCTTCGTGGCCACGTGAAGTAGAATGAACGTATTTGCAAATCTGCCGGTTGTCGTCATAAGTCTTCGCCATTGCGGAGGCTGTACACATCAACCGAAAAGCATTTAAGAGAATTTCCTTATCTACCATAATTAACCAATTAACCAATTAGTCCCGGGCTTCCGGAATTAATTGAAAACCTTTTCTTCTTTGAAAGCTTCTCTTGGTTTTAAGCCGAGTAACTGGAACATTGCATTGTCGTCATCAAATGCAGGATTGGGAGTTGTAAGTAATTTATCCCCGGAAAAAATTGAATTGGCTCCCGCCATAAAGCAAAGTGCCTGCTCCGCAACTGACATTTCAGAACGCCCCGCACTTAATCGCACCATGGCCTGTGGCATTATAATTCTTGTGGTAGCAATCATTTTTATCATATCCCATATATCTACCTTAGCGTTGTCCTGCAGCGGTGTTCCTTTCACACGTACCAGCGCATTGATAGGTACACTGCCCGGATGTTCCGGTAAGGTAGATAAAGTATGTAACATACCTATCCTGTCTTCATGGGTTTCACCCAAACCAATGATGCCACCACTGCAAACACTTATTCCTGCTTTGCGCACATTGCCCAAAGTTTTTAAGCGATCCTTATAAGTACGCGTGGTAATAATATCAGCATAATGTTCTTCAGAAGTATCCACATTATGATTGTATGCATAAAGCCCTGCATCGTATAATTTTTTTGCCTGGTCTTCTGTAAGCATTCCCATGGTGCAGCAGACTTCCATCCCCAGTTCGTTTACTCCTTCTACCATTTCAAGCACACGATCGAAATCGCGGTTGTCCCTTACTTCGCGCCACGCAGCGCCCATGCAAAATCTCGTGGAGCCAGCGGCTTTTGCTTTTTGAGCATAAGCAAGTACTTCTTCTTTCTGCATCAATGCCTGCACATCAAGGCCTGTATTGTAACGGGCCGCCTGGGGGCAATAAGCGCAATCTTCCGGGCAACCTCCTGTTTTTATAGAAAGCAAAGTACATACCTGTACCTCACCTGTTGCATGATACTCACGGTGAATAGTAGCCGCCCTAAATATAAGCTCAAGCAAAGGAGAATTGTAAATTTCAGCAATCTCGTCTTTGGTCCAGTTATTTCTTATCATATTCCGGTTTTATAATATGGTCACAAATTTATTTCTTATCTGTTAGAAAAATGCTGGAATCTTTTAATATAGTAAAATCCTGGCGGAATAGCGTATTAAAGATGATCCTGAATTGATTGACAGCACTAACGCTGTCGTAAAGCAAGTGATAATCCTTGGAAGGAATATAGACAGCATTTTGATTGTCAAAATAATGAGTGAGATCACCATCAGCAGTGGGTTTTCGAAAACCGTGATCTCCCATAAAAATGATGACCGCTTTATTATTTGTATTTCGTTTTATGGCCGAAATCAAATCCCTTATCCTGGTATTTGTATATGAAACGTACTGCAAATAGGCATCTGTATTAAGTTCTTCCGAACTTCTGTAAATGTCTTCGCCGTTCTTCTCGTGACCATTCTTATCAAAGTAAAAAGGACGATGGGGCATAAATAAATGCGCATAAAAAAACCTTGGCTTATCTGCAACTGTTGAAGATGACTTTTTCAAGTGCCCTATAAAAGACTCATTGTTCCGCATGCCTTGATAAAACACTTTATCCGATAACCATTTTATTTCGAACTTACTGGTTACCAACAGCCAGCCAAGATCTTTTTGAAGCCGGCTAAATAATGTGCCATCCGAAATTAATTTTGTTTGAAGCGGTAAGAAGTCTTGGCTAATCATTGAAGGGTTTCCAGCCAGATCAAATATGGAATAGTTTACAATATCATATCCCTCAGCCGAAAGAAAATTTATTACCGCATTTTTCTTTATCAAATCAGTACAGCGTGCATAGTCCTCAATGGAAATTTCGCCAGGTTTTATGCCGGCCAGGTAAGACATGTTCAAAAGGGAAGCCATTGAAAAAGGCGTAAAATTATAGTTGCTGGTACTCTGTGACTGGATATGAAACCCCTGGCTTAGTAGAAAAGTGTCCAGCGAATTATCAAAATTGAAATAATTTCTTAATGATGCGGAACTTGCGTACTCATCAAACAAGAGGAAATATATGTCAGGTTTGGAGCAACTATCGCAAGGCTTGTAAGAGTGACTTTTTTCAAAAGGATAAATGGATAATTTATTTACAGGCGGATTGAAATTTTTATAAACCAATAAGCCAAAATCAACGATGATGTAAAGAAGAAACAGGCTGTTTAGAAATAAATTCAGTTTTGAAAAGCTATTTTTTGATTTCTTTAAATAAACAACCACTGCAATAAACATGATTGCAAAAAGTGAAAGTAGCAGAGAATACCTGTTTAATACAGGAAGATGACTTTTGCATAAATCCTGTATGGCTCCAAAAAATAAATAGAAGGCTATTATGAACGATGCAGCCATTGCAGCTTTAACCCTGTTTTTAAACAGAAGGAAAATTAAGAAGAAGAGAATTATTGCTCCAGCAACATAAGTGGTTGCAAGGATTAAAACATCCCAAAAATTTATAAAACCAAAATTCTCAACAAAGCCATGCATCACAAAAAACAGCGGTAATAAAAATAAATACCATGGCTGTTTTCGCAATGAATTCATCATATTAATCCTATTTCCTTTTCATCATATATATGGTACGGAGCGTGCCCGGTACTTCAGATACAACAATAATATTAAAATATTTTTCGAAGGCTTTTCGAAATTCATCTTCATTATAATTGTCAAAAATATCTCTCCTGTTTTGCAAAAGCTGCTGCACTTTCTCATCCTCCTTTGGAACAAATTCTACTATCGCGGTTTCCGCTATTTCCTGGAAAGACGCAGCAATATTTTCAAAGGGAATATTTTTACTTATTGCCAGGTGGTGAACGAGGGCTAATGCAAGCAGTAAATCAAACTTTGCACGACCTGGAAATGAGCTACGCTCTTTATTGGCAAAGCCGGTAGCTGGTGTAGGATTAGAGAAGTCAATGCAAAGTGGAAGAATGTTTGGTATCTTCTGTTGTTTGATATAAGAATATAAACTACCAATGCAATTCGAATCGAAATCAATGGAAACGACCAAAGTTGCTTCTCCTGATATAATCTTTGAAAAAAATCCGTCATTAGCGCCAATATCAAGAACAGTTTTAAACTCTGTCGTACTGATTAGTTTGCGAAAAATGATTTCTTTTTCTGAGAGATAAGATTGGCTTATGATGGTTTCATCATAATAATTGCTCCAGGTAGTTTTATTTTTTTTGTTTAATGTACACCCTTTAATGTTGTCTTCAAGATTGCTTACGAGTTGAAGCATTTTGTTTTGATCGAAGCCGCCTTTGTAATCACCCGAATTTTTACCGCCCTTTATTCTGCTTTGAAGAGAGACATGTAATCCTACGCCTAATTTGAAATTACTTTTCCAGGGCAAGAGTTCTTTTGTCACACTCGCAGGTATCCCTTCCGGGTAGGTAAGCATTAATTTTTGAACATCTATCTTCAAAAATTTCTGCAGGAATATTGGAAACAAAAAACATTCACAAAACTGCCTGTATGCGACCCAGGGTTTTGAGGCATCGTATTTTTCAAATGATAAAGTATCAATAAAGACAGGTCTGCCATTAAGAAACTGGATATTAAAAGGAGTGGCATCTTTCAATATCATTCCATAATTAACAGCAACCTTTTGTATGGAAAGTGTAAGAAGGGCGGCGTCCTTTAACTGGCCAAAACACCACTCATACGGGTAGCTGATAAACGATAATTGCTCGGGCAGAATGGTTTTATAATATCCCGGGGAACCGGTGAAATTTTCATTGATCTCTTCGTGAGAAATCAGGTATTTTTTTTTCGTGAGCTCTTTATATAATCCTGAGCTCATTAACAAATCGTAGTCTTCTTTGTAACATTGATTGATCTGCCTGTAAAAGATATCATTCTTCTGAAACACAAAGCCGGAGGGATCTTTGAAAGATGCTGGATGATGTACTATATTACTCATCTATAGGTTCGTTCTCTGAAGCTTCTTTATTTTTTGTAAAAAATAATTTAATTCGTTTCCAGATTGTCTTAATATAAAACATGCCTCCTAGCACAGCAGCTATAATCATTTGAACAAGGTAGCTTCCGCTTCCCGGATCTATGTATAGCAGGTTTACTTCCATTAGAAATAACTTAAATTGGTTTTAGGAGTAAGCGTTAAAACGCTTTCATACATTAGCTTTATTGTATTGTTCACATCATCCCTGTGAAGCATTTCAACCGTAGTATGCATATAGCGCAAAGGAATTGAAATAAGAGCCGAAGGGCAACCATCATTTGCATAAGCGAAAGAATCTGTATCAGTTCCTGTACTCCTGCTTACTGCTCTCAATTGCAACGGGATCTTATTTTTCTCCGCCACTTTTTCTATTACGGCAAGTAATTTATTATGTACGGCGGGGCCATAAACCAAAGCCGGTCCTTTACCACATGCGCAATCACCTTCAATTAATTTATTGATCATGGGTGTGGTGGAATCGTGGGTGACATCGGTAATTATGGCTATATCGGGTTTTATTTTTCTTGCTATCATCTCTGCACCACGAAGGCCTATTTCTTCCTGTACGGCATTTACAATATACAAAGCGAAGGGAAGTGTTTTTTTATTTTCTTTAAGCAGCCTGGCAACTTCAGCAATCATAAAACCGCCAATGCGATTATCAAATGCACGGGCAATAAAATTACCATAAGATACTTCGTCAAATCCATCTGCATACGTTACTGCATTGCCCACATGGATACCTACATTTTCCACTTCTTTTTTATTGCGTGCCCCACAATCAAGAAATAAATTATCTACTTTAGGTTGTTGCTCTTTACCATCTGAATTACCCGAACGTGTATGAATAGCCGGCCACCCGAATACTGCTTTTACCGGGCCTTTTTTACCATGAATTAATACACGTTGCGATGGAGCAACCTGGTGATCTACCCCGCCATTTCTTTTTAAATAAATAAGGCCTTCAGGAGATATATAATTTACAAACCAGCTTATTTCATCAGCATGAGCTTCTATTACAACTTTAAAAGGTTTGCCAGGGTTTATAACGCCAACTGCTGTACCATAAGCATCGGTAAAAGTGGTATCTACATAATCTTTTATGTAATTAAGCCATACCTTTTGCCCGCCGGCTTCAAAGCCTACCGGGGAAGGGGTATTAATATAAGTCTTTAGAAAGTTGAGGGATTTCTCCGTAATAATGGAATTGGATTTCGTGCTCTTGGCCATATTTTAAAATAGTTTTTTAGTGACGTGGGTGCAAATTTAAAGTTTTAAAGCGAGAAGATACACGAGTATAGCCTGCAACAGCATCATACCATCAATGCCTGCAAGATAAAAGAAATCGGACTTTATTTTCCTGGATAATTCCAGTACAATAGAAGTTGCCAATGCAGAAAGAATCATGGCAAGAAAAAAACCAAGTTCAGGGAATAAAACATATTGGACGTATGAAAGAATTAAAAAAACCAAAAGCATAGCCCGTGCAATATTGTATGATTTTTTTTTACCTAATATAACGGGAAGGGTGTTTATATGTTCACTGCTATCCACATCAATATCACGCACATCAAACAACAGGCAGAGCACAAACATAAATACAAAGCGTTTTGCGAAAATAAAAAGATACAGCGTTTTATTTACCGGCAGTTCGCTCACAGGAAACCATACTGTAACAAGAGTCCAAAAAAGAGCCAGCGTTATTATTTTTAGAAGACCATAATCTTTAATCCGCTTTTTTTTACCGAATGGCAGCGCCGGAAAGGAATATAAAAAAGCTATAGCACCCAATATCAACAAAATATAGAAATGCTGCAAGCGGAAACTAAATAAACTTATGATTATAAAAATACACCCTATTATAAACAGCGCTATATGAAAATTCTTATTTTTCAGGGACCAGCCGAGTCGTGCGGAACCCTTAACTGCCGTGGTTTTTACGAGGTAGTGCAGATTGTATTGAACGATAGTAGCGCCGGCTACAAAAAAATAGAAACTTATATTATTGAAAGGCAATTGCAGCAGCAGACTTGTTTCTATACATAAAGCAATTGCACAAAGTGAAATGAATATATTGCCAAAGAGAATAAATGCAAAAAACTTTTTAATCAAGTTTAATTAATTATGACAATGTTTGGCGACACAACGGTATCACTTACGTTTTGAGCCTTATCTTTCAGGATAAATTTAAAAACGGCTGTGTCATTTCTCGGAAAACATTTTGGCGATACGCCATTATAATCAAAGGTTACAATTGCATCGCCTTTTTGATTTTTACCGGTTGGAAAGGCTGGTATGGGGTATGCAGCGTTGAACCCGCTGGCAGCACAGTTGGGCTCAAATTTTGTAATAAATATTGTATCAGTAAGGTCTCCTTCCGCGTCAGTAAAAGTCAAATCAAAAATTAATGATTGACCCTGGTTTAAAACAGTAGTATTTACAGACTTAAATTTCAGCGAAGGCTTTGTAGCAAATTTATCTTTATTACAAGCTGAAAGAAACGTAAAGAATAAGATTGAAATTAATATAGGGTATCGCATCTTTGTATTTTAAAACGAATGTATAATACTTCAAATTTAAATATTAAAAACTGAATAACATTTTAGAAATATCCCAATGGGAAGATAAAGTTTTTAATGCTTCTTACTACAACTTCGATGAGATGGCGCTTGAATTATTCAGGCTACAGTATGAAAATAATGAAATCTACAGAACTTACGTTGATACAGTGGGAATAGTTCCCGAAGAAGTAAATTCCCTTGAGAAGATTCCTTTTTTGCCGATCCGCTTTTTTAAAATTAACACCGTTACCACCACTAATTTTGAACCCGAATTAATATTTGAAAGCAGCGGCACTACCGGGGGAAATTCGAGCCGCCACTATATAAAAAACGCAGACGTTTACAGGGAAAGTTTCAACAGGGCTTTCCGGCTTTTTTATGGTGCTCCCAAGCAATGGTGCATTATTGGCCTGTTGCCCGGCTACCTTGAGCGGAAAAATTCCTCGCTGGTGTACATGG
This sequence comes from Ginsengibacter sp., assembly GCA_040007435.1. Taxonomy (GTDB): domain Bacteria; phylum Bacteroidota; class Bacteroidia; order Chitinophagales; family Chitinophagaceae; genus Ginsengibacter. The sequence continues at coordinate 63,230 of JBDTUZ010000013.1, forward strand.
TGAATGAATTAATAAATACCTCTGGCAGTAGTTGCAGCGGCTTTTATTTACGTGAGTATGAAAAGCTCTACAAAACAATAGTTCATAACGAGATTACAGAGCAGCCCACATTACTTATTGGCGTAACGTATGCCCTGCTTGATTTTGCTGCAAAATACTACATGGACCTGAAACATGTATCGATCATGGAAACCGGGGGCATGAAGGGGAAGGGAGAAGAACTAACCCGTGAAGAGGTCCATACAATTTTAAAAGAACGCCTGAACGTAAAAACCGTTCACTCAGAATATGGAATGACGGAACTGCTCTCCCAGGCCTACTCCAGTAAAAACGGCCTATTTCATTGTCCTTCCTGGATGAAAATATTAATAAGAGAACCCAACGACCCGTTTTGTGTCACAGGCAGTTCACACCTTAAAAAATCTGTAACAGGATTGTTAAATATTGTAGATCTCGCTAATATCTATTCCTGCTGTTTTATCGCGACAGATGATGTGGGAAGGCTTTATAAAAATGAAACCTTCGAAGTCCTTGGCAGGCAAGACACCAGCGACGTGAGAGGCTGCAACCTGCTAACAGCCGATGGTTGAGCATTAAGACCGGTTGCTGTGAAACGAATTCCTCAATTACCCAGCATGGGAAATATAGAAACACAGCTTTCCCGATTCTCCCGGTAGGTACTATTAAATCCAGCAGGTAAAAATCTTATTAGGAGTAAGAAATCAAATTAGATTGCACACAAAAATAAGGGCATACAATTTGCCGTAAATCTGCTTAAATCAAACACATAAAAATAATAAAATGAAAAAACTTTTATTGCTGCTGGTTTTTACATTCAGCATAGCAGTTGCAACACAAGCACAAGACAAGGACAAAGCAAAGCCTACGTCAACAGTTCCCCAGAAGGTTCATAATACTTTTAGCAAACACAAAAAACACAACGGTTACAAAACAAAGCACACGCATAATGGTGTAACTAAAAAGCACAAGGTAGACACTAAAGAAGGGGAAGTGAAAGACAAAATTAAAAAATGATGTACTTATGAATACTGCGCCGTCTCATTAGCTTGAGGCGGCATTTTTTTACCTGTCATTATTTATCTCGATCCAGTAACCATCGGGATCTTTAAAATATATTTGTTTAACACCGTCGGGCCGCGTAGTAACAGCATTAGCCTGGCCCGGCCAGTTTTCATACGCAACATTATTTTTTTGCAGTCGATCTATGAAAAAATCCATCGAAGTAATGCTGAAGCAAAGGTGTGAATCTTTATCATGATCTATCTTAGCCTTGGCTCCGGAAATAATGTGCAACGCCGCGTGATCTCCAATTGAAAACCATGTATGTCTTCCATCATGAAATGGTTCTGGTATTACTTCCAGCCCTATTATATCCTTATAAAAATTTGTACTTGTTTCAAGATTGACGACATATACTGCTATGTGATTGATAAGAGGCTTGCTTTGTGCTTCGCTAATGTTAACCGCCATAACAAGGGAAATTAATAAAATTGCAAATCGTATTTTCATAATAAATGTATTTCACAAAAATAAGTGTTGCCGACGATAAGCCACAATTATGATTCTAATATGCTTGGTCTGCCGTGAGATCAGAAGTGGATAATTGATATTAATATCCCTAGATAATGCTGTTCAGTAAGGTAATTAATAGCCTCTCAACAACTTTTCAAACCTGCATTTCACAAGCACAAATAATTTATATTTACAACAATACAGTATGCCGGTTTATTGTTTATTGAGGCCGATTTTTAAATACGATTGCATGGAAACTATTTTTGAAATTGATTCTTCACGTAAGACTCCCAAATACCTCCAGATAGTAAATTCTGTAACCAGGGCAATCAAGCAGGGCAGGATAAAAACCGGGGACCGCATTTTTTCAATAAATGAATTGAGCAACGAATTTTTAATCTCCCGCGACACTGTTCAAAAGGCTTATGAGCTTCTTGAAAAAGATAAGATACTTGCTGCGGTAAAAGGAAAAGGTTTTTACATAAACCGCACAGACCTGATAAACAGGTACAATGTGCTGCTCATTTTTAATAAGCTCAGTTCTTACAAAAAAATGATTTACGAATCTTTTGTGCGCACACTGGGAACCAAAGGACATGTGGAGTTAAAGATCCATCATTCCAATATAAAAGTGTTTGAAGACATTGTTCTTTCCGGCCTCGGAGAATATGATTATTATGCCATCATGCCACATTTTTATGCTGACATGGAAAAGGCTATAGATATTATTGAGCAAATTCCTGTGAAACAATTAATAATATTGGACAAAGACCTTGGCAGTGATTCGAATTATGCGGCAGTGTGCCAGGATTTCGAAAATGACATTGCCGAATCAATGGAAACTCAGCTCGAATCACTTCGAAATTATGAAGAACTGATAATGGTTCATCCTGGCACTATGTATCCACCAGAAATTATTGCGGGATTCAAAAAGTTTTGTTTACAAAACGGATTTAAACATCACGTGCAGTGTAGCATCAGCGATGATGAAAAACCTAAAATGAAACAGGCCTATGTAGTCATTGAAGAAATTGACCTGGCCAATCTTATAAAGTGTTGCCGCAATCATAAATTAAGAATAGGAAAAGACATTGGAATTTTGTCCTATAACGATACCCCTTTAAAAGAGATCCTGCTGGATGGAATCTCAGTGATATCGACTGACCATCATAAAATGGGTGAAACAGCAGCACTGTTTATTCTTGAACAAAGGATAGAGAAAATAAGAAATCCGTTTAGGTTTATTTCCAGGAAATCTCTGTAAATGGAAAGCCTTTTATTATTCTAAAACGGTAACGCTATGTGCTTGTAATCTTTTAACCTTCAATATGCCCCCTGTGGCGAGAGGTTTCCATTCAAAAGAATTCCCTAAATTTTCTTTTAAATTATCATCGAACAAAATCATAGACGGCTTTTGCCTAAGCCTGATTGCTTCTTCGCCCTGTGCATCATATACGCGATAGCTTAGAAGAACATTAGTAGTGTCTTTCAATGGTAAAAAATGATACTTATAAAATTCGCCTCTATACATCGCTTGCTGAACAACTGATGTGGACGAAAGCAAATGGTTCTCATAGGGAGCAAGTTCCGGCGCATCGGCCATAGAGCGTAAATAATGCCGCACATAATCTCCATATCCGTCAGTAAGCCAGTTCTCATCCTGCGGATATTGGTTTCTTCCGTCATCATTCACCATGTAAGTGGCCCAGATGAGCTGTCGCACAGCGTTAGTATAGTACGAGGTGTCGCCCGTAAGCCTGGTGTATTGCAGTTGTGCAGAGGCCTGCCGGGATGAATGGCTATTCCCGGGAGTTTGGTAAGCTGTTTGTTCATTTATCACAATCACTCCATATTTCTCCCAGCTTTTATTACCTAATTTTTCATACACCCAATCAAATATTTTTTTCACCCTTGTTTTCCAATCCGAAAAATATTCCGGATGGTTCATCATGAATTGCGCAAACGTAACGGCGTTAATTTGTGTATCACTCCAACCGGAAATATCTTCAAAGAAAGGTCCCCACTTATTTGTTTGCAGTGGATATTTTTTCATCCATTTTAAGATTGTATCAAAAGCAGATTTATACAGTTCTACATTACCTTTCTTTAATTTTTGCAACTCAATTAACAATTCTAACGTACCACTCCAGTTGGTTGTATAGCTGCTTAAGCCTTCAACTTTTCCATTCTTACCATAGCTTTTTAACACTCCTGTTTCTCCTGTAATGGCATTTACTTTAAATGGTAACGGAGAAGTGTTCTCATCCCCCTCCTTAACTTTTGTGGCGAGGGTATTCGCAATCTTTATCGCAGCCTCCATGTACAGGTTATCTGTAACATTTGGATAACGTTCATTACTATTTAGCTTATACAATCGCAATAGTTCAATACCAAAAGATCCAGCCTTATCGGGCTGTGTAAAATTTCTGCCAAGGATCATGTCTCCGTCATAAATTCCCGAGTAAACGTAAGTGTTATACGGATAAGGAATATCCGGCCAGGCCGCATTTGCAGCAGACATTCCATGGGTGAGATAATATTCCGCGATAAACTTCATGTCTTCCTTTACATTTTCATTTCCACTATAGGCGTAATACAAACCCCATGATGATAAAGCCATAGCAAATTGATCGCCGCCTATACCGCGGGGATCGTCGTAATATGCATTCCAAACCTGGTGATTCATATAGTAGGGAAGACCATTATAATCCCTCCGCATCGTATCCCAAAAATTCCAGACAAGATTTACTACACGATCAAAAGAAGTACCTGTATTTTCATTAAACCACGGAATGATATTTCCACTGTTGTCTGTTCGAATGGTGTGGTAGATCAGCTTTTCCTGTGCTTTCGCAAACGGGCTTATCGTAAAAAGAAAGATGAATAAAAAAGTTCTCCAAAAAAAATGTTTTGAAGTATATAGATTCATGGTGCCTGGTTTTTATGACTTAAGTATAAAATATGATTTCAACTTTCCATTGCCCTGGTATTGGTTTCAGGGTTTACTATTCCCATTCCAGGAAGATAGAAAACTATAATCGCCTGAACCGGTTTCAAAAACTCTGTAGCCATCCTCAAATCTTGTACTTACAGGCCTTCCTTTTTCAGTAACAGCGCTGTTTTCATTTGAGGGAATAAAAATGGTTGCCGTGGTATTGCCAGGAATCACCACGTGCAGCGAAAATTCTTTTCCTTCTATTTTCCAGTCGCTAACGATCTCTCCCTTTATTGAATGATAGCTTCCTTTTGCCCAGGTCAAGTCACCGGCGGGTTGCGGCTTGATAATAATTTTTTCAAAAGCCGGTGCCGCACTATTAATACCGAGTAATGAGCGATAGAACCATTCATCTATTGAGCCAAACATTGGATGATTTTGGGAAGGGGACGATTCCGGGTATGCCCAGGTTTCCCAAAGAGTAGTTGCATTATGATTGATCATGTTTAGCCAACCGGGATAATCGGGTTGTGTTGCAATTTTATATGCCATATCATTTGCATCATTTTCCCGAAAAAGGTCAAACATCATTTTAGTAGAAAAGATTCCTGTAGAAATATGCCAGTCGTGTCTTTTAAATTCATCCATTAAAACTTGCCAGCTTAATTCTTTTTCCGGAGAAAAATCGTACCACAACGCAAAGATTTGTGCGCTTTGCGTGGCATTATCAAAACGCCCTGTTCCGGGAACCAGGAATTTATTAGTGATTAAATGTTTGACCTGGCTTGCCAATTTGTTATATCTTATTGAATCTTCTTTTTTATCGAGGATACCGGCGAATTCTTCGGCGAGCTTTATATGGTGATAATATAAGGCAGCGGAAGTGAGCGCTTCAGGCTTGGGATCCAGCGCTTCGTGGTCACCAATACCCCAATAAAGCAAACCGTCTACCGTTTTTGATCTGAGAAAATTTATTTGCCTAACCAACGATGTATAATTTTCGGCTATAATTCTTTTATCTCCATAATAATCATATAAAAGTTTTTGCAAATAGGGATATGCAAGTTCCCAACCAATTGGTCCGGACCCATCACCAAAGCCCCGGTCATCAATGCCTGTAGATGGTGCGATCTCCGTAATGCCGCCTTCCGGCCTTTGCTCGTTTGCAAAATCCTTGACTGCCTTGGCATAAAAACGTGACATGTCATAGTTGTACATAAATGCATTAGCGGTTACAACCATGTCGGCGCCGTATCCCATTTTTTCCCTGCCAGGGCAATCAGATTGTACACTAAAAACATTGCTCAAAAAAGTCCATTGGATTGCTTCATGCAATTTCTTTAGCTGTGAATTGGAACAGTTGAAAGTTCCGGCTTGTTGCAGATCGGTATTCATTCGAAGGCCGGTAATATCTTCCAGCATTGGTTTTCCAGGCCAGCCTGTAATTTCCACATATCTAAACCCATGAAATGTAAACCTTGGATTCCAAATTTCCGTTCCTTCTCCTTTCAATGTATAACCGTCTTCCTGCCACGCAGTTTCAGGTGCACCCGGGCCGCCTTTGATAGCGCCTTTTTTTATTTGCGTCATCACAGTAGTGAGACAATTCAACCTGCCGTCTTTAAAAAGATCTTCTCCATAGCGCAACAAAATTTTTATGCCCGCTTTTCCTTTTATTTTTATTTGTGCGACACCGGCAAAATTTTGTCCCATATCCACAATGAAAGTGTCTTTTCCGGCTTCCGTTATTTTTATCGGCTTTACAATTTTAGTGATCCTAATTGGCGGTTGCATTTGGGCAGTCATTATGCCCGAAGGCCCATCTACCACGACTGCATTTTTCCAAACTGATTTATCTGCCCCGATAGTGTTCCAATTCTTTTTTTCAAAACGGGCATCATATTTTTCGCCGAGATAAACATTATTTTTTACTACAGGCCCGGGAGCGCCTGACCAACTCTCATCTGTAATTATTTTTTCTGATGAACCATCGGAATATTTTATGCGCACCTCTGCAGTCACACATGGCCGCCCGGTTTGTTGATAATCTCTTAAATCCCAGCGGCCAAATAATTTTAATGGTAATGGATTCCACCACCCGTTTCCCAGCATAATGCCCATAACATTGCTACCTCGTTTGAGCATTGATGTTATATCATAAACTGAATAAAGAACTTCTTTACGATAAGTTGTAAATCCGGGATCGAGAATATGGTCGCCAATTTTTTTCCCATTTAGATACGCCTCATAATACCCCAGCCCACTTATATATAATCGTGCGCTTTCGATTTTTTTTGTAGCAGAAAATTCCTTTCTTAACAGGGGCATTCTATCCTGCTTATAATAATCTGAATCGTTCGCCGGATTTTTGCTGCCATCATTGATCCATTTAGCACTCCAGTCACCTGCATTCAACATTGCCGTTTCAAACCATGCAGGCTTGCTCCATTGAGATGCATTTCCATTTTCATCATATACTTTTACTTTCCAGTAGTATCGTGTAAATGGCTGAAGCGATTTTCCCGCGTAAGTGATATTTACATTATCGTTGGAATTTATTTTTCCTGATGACCATACATTCCCATTCTCCCTCAAAACATCTTTTTCATTGTCGCTGACAATTAATTCATAAGCTGACTGAATTTTATTATGTTCACCTGCAGTAAAATTCCATGTAAAACGAGGTTGTTTTGTATCTATCCCTAAAGGATTATCAATGTATTCACATTGCAGTGCGGCAGGCTGTAAGCCGGCTTGAGCAAGCAAAAGATTATCGATGAAAATAAGGCAAATCAACAGAAGTATTTTTTTTACATATAACATATAGCGGGACATTATTAGTTTGAAATTAAAATAAAGAAAGTGCAAGAACAGCTATCCTGTTCACTGTTATGAAGCAATCGTAAAAATTTGATATTGCTAATTATATTCTATGACAATGTTATGAACTCCCGGCAAAACAACAGAAAAGTCTGCATACGCTGAACGCTCTATAGTTGTTGCCTGGAAAGAAATTGACATGTTATCATTGTAAACCTTCAATAGCTTTACACCTCCGGGCAACAACACATGAAAGCTTATTTTATCTCCACCGCCGGTAGCTTTGATTCGAATCTGCCGTTTTCTTTTATCATGATAATATTGATAACTCACATATCCATCTGACGCAGCATATTTAATGGTAACATTTACCGAATCGGTATTTGATGAAATCCAGCGAGGGGCAACAACAGGAAACTCAAATGCTGTTTTGTCGTCTGTTACACCAGCCAACCCTTCCACTAAAGCTGACATGCCTGTTGCAGCAGCCCAATTATCAGGGCCACCAAAAGATTCCGGCTTCGGTCTTACATAATGAAACTGATCAGCGAGGGTAATTCCAAAAACATTATAAATGCTCTCATTTTTAGCGGCGTTTATTTCCAGAGATATTATTTTTTTGTCCGGTTCGGGATTTTTTATTGCGGTCCAATAAGTTCCCACACTGGCGCTCTGTGCATTTGGTCCATGCCATGCTACGTCCGTAAAATCATTTTTCAATTTTGGAAACCACCAATTGCTAAGATGTTTTTCTTTAAAAATGTAGATGGTTTTTTCAGAGCTATCTGCATATTTAAATGTTAGTTCGGCATATATATTATCTGTTACCGGCCCCATACCTGTGTGAAGAACATAGATTGTCCTGGCGGTATCATTGATATCAATAGTTACATTCTTTGCATAACCTCTTTTGTCAGAAACCGTAGTGGCAGATTTAGATGTTGAAGGATCAGGAATAAGAAATGAAATGGAATCATAAGTTTGTTTGCCCACAGGCATACCAGGTAATTCTGTTGTATAATTCCTGTTGGTAAATGTTGAAATATCAACGGGCTTATAATGTACCTGGGGCGGATCAGGAAAGCTGCCTGTGTAAGCAAACCAAATACGCTTTCCATCTCCATATTTTAAACCGAGATCTAATAAACGTTTTAAAATATCAGCGCCATAATTTTCATAACCATTTTCAAAAGCACCAAGCGCCAGTTCTCCCGCCACATGTCCTCCTACTCCACCATTCATATATTGCCAGGTTACATCGTGAACATCAAATCCTTTTGGGTAAGGAGGATAAATCGTGTACCATTCACCGGGAGAACCCTTTGGAAGATGGTTCTTTAAATCCAAATAACTATTGATAATCGCTTTACTTTTTTCATGCGAAATGCCGCGATTGATTGAATATGCATTTGATTGTGAAAATTGCGTTGATACATCCACTCCAAGCTTTCTTTTTACGGAGGGATCTTCCTCAATAAAATGAGTATAAAATTTCCCGTTCCATGCAAGGGCATCTAAGCGTTGCAGTATTTTATCAGCTCGTTCCCTGTATTTTTTTGCATGTTCTTTTTGTCCTGCATAATCAAGCATTGCGGCAAGATCATTACAAGCCATTACATAACCTGTGTTATCACCATAAAAAACGCCAAATTTTGTTTTGTAATAATCCACGAGCATTGGGTTACCCGTTCCTAATGCCGGCGTGTATTCATCATCTACCTGGAAATCCCATGAATCGATAGTTAGTGCTCTTTTTAAAAGCTGAAACTTCGATGACCACCGTAAAGAATCATTAACACAATAATCCAGCGCTTTAGATGCAGAAGAAAGTAAATCCTTCATCCACGAATCATCGCCACTTGCTTTCCAACATTTATAGATGGAAGCGACATAGCAGTACTCTACATGATTTTCCACAGGTTGTCTTACAAAATATGCATTGCCATCACGCATAAAAAAGCCATACTTTTTATAAGCCGTTTCAAAATAATATTCAGCTTCATTTGTTGCAATAAAACTCCAGATCATTCCATCAGGCTTTTGTTTTTTATGCATCACGTTTATTAAATTTTTTCCATAATCACTAAAGTATTGCATGCCCTTCATGGTATTATAATTATCCAGCACCCAGGAAACAAGAAAGTGCATTTCTTTTCCGTTCCATGTCATACTTGATTCCGTTCCTTCATCCGAATAGATATACATTCCTTTCTTTAAAACTGAAAATAAGTTTTTGAATGTACCTCCGTCATCAATGGATGTGGAAGCAGTAACTTCGAATTGAAAGAGAGTTGATTTTTTATTTTGGTTATCTAACACCATCACAGTATGTTTCCCTAACGCACCTCCGACAATAAATGGAATAACCGGCTTAGAAGCAGATTGAAAATATATTTTACCGGCACCATCGAGCACCATTACTTCTTTTCCTCCGGCATTTGTAATCAATAATCTTTCAAGCGGACTTACTGATGCAACCCGTTTTGAAAGTTGCGAGTTAAGGGTTGGAACCTGGGCATTTATCGCAGTAACGACAGTCACGAAAAAAATAACCAGCCCCCCTCTGATTAAATATGAAATATTAAGAAAGCACATGATTATATGTATTACCAATTATTAGGTGCGCTCACATCAAAATCACATTCCAGGAGGCAAATATTATGTTTACGCATCGGCCTCAGCTTTAGAATAAATTAACGGGTTCTGTTTATCGTCATTTAGTAAATCTCCTGGCTTTAAGGCCGCGACCTGTTCGTTGCTCAAAATATTTTGAGTGCCGTTAAATACATTTCCATCAGGCATAAATGCACAGGTCATAGCCCGTCTGAAACCAGGCGTCATGTTGGCATTTGCGCCATGTATAGTAAGACCGTTGTGAAACGAACAACTGCCCGCTTTCATTGGCGCAGCGACTGTTTTGGAAGATTTTAATTCGGGATAAGTTTTAAATATATCATCCATGTTTTTTCCTATGCCTGCGAGTTCAAACCTTGTTTTTTTAGAAGAACCAGGAATAAAAAATAAGCATCCGTTTTCCAAAGTAGCATCATCAAGGGCTACCCAAATCGACAATGCCCTTTTGTCGCTAAAGCTCCAGTAGGGGGTATCCAGATGCCATGAAGTTGGATTAGCCCAGGGCTTTTTTATGAGTGCCTGGTCGTGCCAGATACGAATGCCATCTACGCCGGCAAGAGTTGCCGCCATTTTTCCAATGTGTTCATCAAGCATGATGCTACGCATCTTTTCACTATCCATCCAAAGGTTCAACAATTGGTCAAATACCTTATCAAAATAATCTTTATCCTTATCATCTCCTTCACCATATACTTTTGCCTGGCCCGGTAGCTTAAAACCATTTCGTTTTATCACAGCCTCATCTAACGCATCTCGCCAGAATGCAAGTTCGCCTGGCGACAAAAAATCGTTGATAATGACATAACCATTTTCCTGGTAAAAATCAATTTGTTCTTTCGAAATGTTGTGATTCATGGGCTGATATTAAGTAACTAACAAGCTTTTCAAAATTGTATTCCAAATCAACAATGGCATATTCATCGGAGAGAACAACAAGCATCCGCAAGCAAAACAACACGGCACAAATCTGATCGTTCTATAATTTTTATTCCTGGAACATTTTAGTTCGCCATTTTATATTATAATTCCGGAAGCTTCCATGGCTTTCTATACGAAGGCATTAATAATTCGTTCGCCGCTTTATTATTTCCAAAATCTTTACCCGCCTCATTCCATTCAACTTTCGAGTTAGTGCGAAGCGCAATATTTCCCATGTGGGTGTACAGTGCAGCTAATCTTCCTACCTCGATCGGGCACACTGGATCTTTACGTGATCGCAAACAATCGATCCAGTTCTTCACATGAACTTCATGAGAATCGTAACCTGTTTGTCTTGGCAACGCCGGCACCTTATATTGGCCATTTTGCATTTCAGGAATAAAATCAAACGATGAGCGGTCAATAACGATTGAGGCATCATTGCCAATGAATGCAAGGCCATAGTTGCGGCCCCATGGGCCCGATTCAATACCGGCAGTATTAGCCCACGAAATGGTATGATCACGCATTTGCCACGAGACATTCATGGTATCAAATGTTTCATGGGCATGATCGGGGTATGCAAAATTTCCCCCGGTCGCAACAACTGATAACGGACCGGCACTAATGTCTTTCGCCCAAAGGGCCATATCCATTAAATGTACACCCCAGTCGGTTATAAGTCCTCCTCCATAATCCCAAAACATTCTCCACGAGCCATGAAACCTTGCTTTATTAAAACTACGTTGCGGTGCCGGACCAAGCCACATATTGAAGTCAACACCCCCAGGCACGGGTTCATCAGGCACTTTCGGCTGACCGACACCGTAATTAAAATTTGCCCATACATTTGTTTTCCGAAACTGCCCAATCTTTCCTGCTTTTATTAAATCCATTGCAGCTTTCCAATGATCTCCACTCCTTTGTTGCTGACCTACCTGCACTATTTTATTATATTTTCTAACTGCTTTTACCATGAGATCGCATTCACCAATGCTGTTTGCCAGGGGCTTTTCAACATATACATCTTTACCTGCCTGGCAGGCGGCGATCAATATGTAGCAATGCCAATGATCCGGCGTTCCAATCATCACGGCGTCTATATCTTTATTATCCAGCAGCTTCCTAAAATCTTTATATTGCCTGGGCTGCTTGCCTTGAATTTTTTCAATGTCCGCACTTCTTTCCAGAAGCACCGCATCATCAACATCGCAAATAGCGCCGCACTCAACGCCAGGTTGTTTTAGTGCCTGCCGAAGATCAGCCATACCTTGCCCTCTTGCACCAATAAGCCCCAGCACAATTTTATCACCCGGTGAAGTTTTGCCGGAACCAAGCGAAGACGCCGTGGGCGCTAAAACTGAAATACCGGTAGCGGCAATAATTTTAGAAGTATCCGATAAAAACTGCCGCCTTGATTTTGTCATGATAACTATTGTTTAAGTTAGAAAACGTAGCTAAAGATTATTCGCTTTTATAGCTCTCGCATCAATTTGTACAACGCATTTCTATTATAAACAAATTACTAAAAAAGGTACGAATCGGCTAAATAAATATTCGTTGGTTTTTCAATATAATTTAAATTCTACTTAAACAATGTGATCACGCTATTTGCCGGTATCAGAATAACATCCGTGCTATTTACGTTTCCATAGTCCTTAGCATCATCAGCCGCAGAAGTAATAACCTTCAAAAATTGTGAAGGCAAATTATTACCTGATAATTGTACTGCCTTCGCCGAGGCGGCGTCGTTTATTAGAACAATCGTTGTTGTATTACCGTTTACATTTTGAAAAGCTAATGGATATATATTGGTTCCGTCGGCAGCATTTGCATCAATCCTGACGGCGCCAGGTCGTATGTATTTGTAAAAATTTTTTGAAACAAAATAGCGTTTGCTTTTTTCTCCTGATGAACTCATCAATGAATAAGAATCAAGCGTGGTAGTACTTAGTGACCAATGCAGCCACGCAGAAATATTTCCAAACTTAATTGCGGTGTACATGGCTTTGGCTAATTTGATTGCGCCATCGAGTGTATTTTCGTATCCTGAGGTCTCAGTCATCCATAGCGGTTTATTGTATTGAGCACCCCAGCCATACATAGTCTGCCACGTTTGTGCGCTGGTGGAAGCCGCAGTTACGCCATCGAGATCGTAACCATGCACTGCAATAATATCAGCGTATTGCCTGGCCACCGGATCAGCCAGCGTTGGTGCAATCATGCTTTCAACTCCCTGCAAATAGCCAACGTCTTCAGGCAAAAATAATTTCGTTGAAATGCCCTCGTCTTTGAAACGCTTCCCAACTACTTTCAGAAGATTACGCATGGCATCTCCATCATACACACACGAAGAATAAAATTGTGAAAATCGCGGTTCGTTTTGAATACTCAGGGCGTAAATATCAATACCTGTTTGTTGTTTAATAATTTTGATATAAGCCACACACATTTCAGCGAATTCATCATACATGTCTGTCTTCAACTGGTTAGTTATTGCCGTAGGGTTAGTCGTATAGGCAGGAGCAGAATTCTGATTTTGTGTTCCGTTACCAAGCTGGTTATTATATTTCATCCAAACCGCAGGACTCCAAACAGAGACAATTAATTTCTGCAAACCCGCTGCCTTCATTTTAATTAAATAATCCAAATGTTCACTTAACGGTTCATCCAATCCATTCACAGAAGAATTAATGTTGAATTTTGAAAGATCGGTCGTAAACGGATCGCTGTTATCATTTACAGGCTCAAAGCTTGTGGTTAAATTATCGCGAAGAATGGTAAGGCCAAGATCATTGATTAAAGTATTTACAAAGGCATCTGAAACGAAAGGCCCCTGGGCCCAATATTCCTTTAACGCACCGAAGCCACCAAATCCCTCCATAGTTTGGAATTTTTTGCTAATGTCTATTAAGACGTCGACGGTTGTCGTGCTTATGGCTGTTGTTACTTCTACGGGGGCTGATTTTCCATCACTCACTTTTACTTTTACTGTATAATCCTTACCCTTTGCATATTGAAAAGTTTCAGAGGCAGTTCCATCCTTTAATGTTCCCTCACCAAAATCCCAACTGTAAGTTAAAGGATCAATATCCTGGTCAGTAGCACCCACATTGAATTTGAATGTAAATGGATTTACCGAAATTAGGTCAGAAGTAATATTTGCCTGCGGTGGGTGATTTACTCCATTACTGTTATTCCCGCTTCCCTTTTTTGAACATGCAAAAGTTAAAGCACCAAAAATCATCAGGATGAGAATGTTTTTAATCATAGTTGAAATTTTGCACCAAAATTTTTTCTAATTTTTTATACCCTTATTTTATTGAATATTTTTTTACTCCTAAATTCTTGCGACAAATAGTTATAACGAATAGCTTAAACTTAACTCCCCTTTCGGGGAGCTAAGTTTGCTTAACCGACTGCTTGCTATGAGAAAAAATTAATGCAATATTTAAATACACACACCGATTTAATTTAATACCCCGGATTTTGTTTCACATTTGGATTTACGTCTATTTCGCTATTCGGAATTGGGAAATATAAATGCTTCGGCGACTGGAAATTCATATTTGCCGGAACGTTAGAACTGAAAGAAGCATTATCTATGGTTAAAATTCCTTGTATTTGCCATCTCCTCATGTCAAACCATCTTTGTCCTTCGCCCGCAAGTTCAATTAGTCGTTCATTCATTATCCATTGCATGATTTTAGTTTTATCAGTTTCTGACAGGCCCCTGTCTGCCGGCTCAGTTCCTGCACTCATAGCTCTTGCTCTTTTCCTTACCTGGTTTATATAGCCAATAGCTTCTGAAGTGGAACCGCCAGATTGCAATACCGCTTCCGCTTTTAGTAGTAAAACATCGGCAAGGCGCAGGATGCGATAATTATTTACTGAGGCTACGCCTGATTGAGAAAGTTTATCTTTTGTAACGTATTTTTTAACTGTTTGATCTGTAGCGTTCATTGTAAGCGGCAAGCGTGGGTCGTTAGCGTCAAATCCATTCAGCAATTTAGAAGTTCCGTAGAAACGTGACCTGCCAAATAGCGCAAAATTATTGTCATAAAATCCCCAGAAAATTGACAATGCACCTACTGCATTATCAAAATCATTTGAAAGCCAAACGTTGTCGAAGCCAAACGCCTGGGATGCCTGGAATTCAAAAAGTGACTCAGAATTATTTTCAGTATCGAAAGCGAAATTATCACCAAAATTGGCCTGTAATTGAGCGCCGGATATTTTATTAAAAGCTGCTATGGCTGCTGTATAATCAGCAGCGTCGCCGCCTTTTACTGAAGCCCGGAATACAAGTGATTTGCCCAACATTCCGTTGGCTGAATTGGCAGTAACACGGCCCACATTAGCGGCATCCCAACTGGCCGGCAGTAGACCTGCAGCCTCCGTGAAATCCTGTATGGCCTGGTCAAGTAACTCTGTACCTGTTGTACCCGGCGGTGTAAATTGCCCATCGTTGACGACCCTTTCAGTAACGAGAGGAGACGTTCCGAACAAATTCCAAAGGTTGTAAAATGAATAACCCCGAAGGAATAAAGCCTCACCTTTATGATAGCTTTGAAGGTTGGGTGTTTTATAAATACCCGCTGCTACTTCATTTACTTTTTCCAGCACTACGTTGGCTCTTGCGATCATCTGGTAATGCGCCGCATACAGCAGAGATAAAGTACCATTGCTGGGTTGCAGCGCTCCAAATGTTTCAAATGGTTCGTTGTTATCATTAGTAGTAATATCATCGCCTGGTAACAGGAATGCTGGTATCGGGGGGCTACCACCGTTGTACCAAAAGAAGTCAGTCATTTTTGCATAAACACCTAAAACTGCTTTTGTAAAATCATCCTCTTTTGTAAAATAAGACTGTTCTGTAGGGCCATGTGGCAATAAATCAAGCTTACTCTTTTGGCAGCCATTTATTACAAAGGAAATGGAAAGAATTAGCCAGATAGTCAATAATTTTAAAAGTATTTTTTTCATTTTATATGGCATTAAATTGGATTAAAAGGATGCGTTAATTCCGAATAAAAACTGTCGTGTCGGCGGTATCGCATCATTTTCTGGATCGAGGCCCGTCCATTTGGTTATGGTAAAAAGGTTAACGGCCGTTACATAAAATCTAAGCTTCTGGATAAAGCCTGCCTGGTTTAAAAGATTTGAATTGAGGCTATATCCTAACTGAATATTTCTTAGTCTCAGGTAAGCAGCACTCTCAACATACCTGCTTGAGAATCTTGATGGGTCGGAGGGATTGTTATAAACGGCCCTCGGAATATCTGACGAAGGTTTTGAACTTGTCCACCTGTCCAAAACTGTTGACCATTGGTTAGCAAGGCCACCCATGCTCTCTCCGCCTGCTCTTAAGTAATTGTATTTTTTCACGTCACCTACTCCCTGAAAAAGCGCAGTTAAATCAAATCCTTTCCAACTTGCACCAATATTAAGTCCATAATAAAATCCAGGAATTGTCTTACCAAGAAAAGTACGGTCATTGCTATTCACAATACTGTCTGGCGTCTTGCTGTATCGCTCTTTGGGTTGCGTTGGATTTCCATAAACATCCTGGAAATACATATCACCAGGTTGATAAACATATCCCTTTGAAGGGTCGCCCAAAACCTGGCCGATATTTACATCAGCATGTGAGGCTCTCCACGCATCAATCTCGGCTTGCGTTTGAAAAATACCACCTACTTTATATCCCCATAGATAGAATAAAGAATATCCTTCTTCTATTCTTCCACCCTCATCTCCCAATGGATTTCCATTATATAATTTAAC
This sequence comes from Ginsengibacter sp., assembly GCA_040007435.1. Taxonomy (GTDB): domain Bacteria; phylum Bacteroidota; class Bacteroidia; order Chitinophagales; family Chitinophagaceae; genus Ginsengibacter. The sequence goes on from JBDTUZ010000013.1 coordinate 79,857, forward strand.
GACCTTATTGTCCACTGTGGTAAAATTTCCGCTTATATTAAATTGTACCGGTCCAATTGTATTATTGTAACCCAATTGAAATTCAAAGCCTTTGTTACGAACTTCACCAATGTTGAGATCAGCAGGATTTTGAATACCGGTATTTGGCGGCAACGATACTGATTGAATAATTCCATACGTCAGTTTGTTATACCATTCCGCTGTAAAAGAAACCCTGTTGTTAAATAAAATTGCATCGAAACCAATATTAGTTGTATGAAGTTTTTCCCAGGTAAGTGTTTCGTTTGCAAAGTCGGGCAATGTTGCTCCCTGTACCTGTGTGCCAAGTCCATTACCTGAGCCTGAACCTAAGGGATAGTCTGCACTAAAGTTCACGTTTGACAAAAATTTATAGGCGCCTGCCGAATTGATATTTCCCAATGTTCCCCATCCGCCTCTCAGTTTTAGATCATTGATGAATGTTGTTTTGGGAAAAAACTTTTCTGACGTCAAGCGCCAGCCTGCAGCGAAGGATGGGAAGTAATCAGTTTTATACCCCGGAGCCAGTTTGGAAGCACCATCGTAGCGAAGTGTTCCATCGAGGTAATATTTATCTTTATACTTATAACTTAAACGGCCTACATAGCCAATCAATTGAAGCTCTTCAAGAATTCCTGCAAAGCCTGATGTAAATGGTGGCTGGTTCCTGATGCCTCTATATTGAGGATCCGTGTAGTCAACTTTTCCACTCAAATCATTTACATACCAGTTGGTGTACTGATCTGAAACAGAAGCTACAAAATCTATATTATGATCGTTGAAGAAAGTGTGGTTATAGTTAAGCGTTATTTCTTTATTAAGATTATAGGTTTTACCCTGTCTTTCTCCATAGGTACCTACAGCCTGGGCATTACCACCACCATATGGATTTCCGGGTGTTTGGGAAAAACGCCACATATCATAATCCTGCCACTGTTTACGCAGGTTGATAAAATAATCTCCGCCAACCGAAGCCTTTAATTTTAATCCCGTTAAGGGTTCGATTTGTACATAAGCATTTCCTAAAGCCCTCGTTAAATTATACCTGTTGTTACTGAGCTGTTGAAATGCAAAAACATTAAATCTTGACTGGTCACCCCATATCAAATCGGGGCCGGTTGCAAATATGAAGGGCGCACCGGGATCGAGCAATGTAGGATCATAGTCAGGGTTTGGGACGAACGTACCTGAAGCAACGGCTGCGTACCCTGTTGGATCATTTGGATCGTAGATCGGCTGAAAAGGAATTGATGACGTCATTGTTGGTAAATCAGCTTGTGTATTAACCAGCGCATTTTCATTTACCAGCCTGATCGTTAGACCAGCCTGTACAAATTTTGAAATCCTTGTATCCACATTTGCGGCGACTGTATAACGCTCAAGGTTATTTGATATAAGCGGGCTTTCCTGTTTTGCATAGCCCATAGAAATATAATATTTTGTTCCCTCATTGCCACCGCTAACTCTTACGCTATAATCCTGGATGGGTGCATCCTTGTTTTTCAGGGCATCCTGCCAATTTGTAGTTTTATTATTTCCGGCATATAACGAACTGGACTGGTCATATCTTGGGCCAAACTTTTGTTCAAATGTATTACTTGGCTCAGGATTAGCGGCATAGGCTTCACGTACCAGATCAAAGTATTGTTGGGTATTAAGTGTGGAAATTGTTTTAGGAATATTTTGTATTCCATATTGTGCTGTAAACTCTACACGCGGCCGACCTGTTGCTCCTTTTTTAGTTGTGATGAGTATGACTCCATTCGATGCACGTACGCCATAAATTGCCGCCGCAGATGCATCTTTTAAAACAGTTATTGATTCAATATCCTGGGGATTGATCATTGAAAAAATATTTATCGGGGAACGGATGTCTCCTATTCCACCATCGGTTATCCCGCTGCCGCCTTCAAAAATCGGTACGCCATCCACAACATATAATGGCTCTGCGTTTCCAAAAGTATTCACACCTCTTATGCGAATTGTAGGCCTTGATTGCGGGTCACCTCCTCCGGAACTAACAAACACGCCCGCCGCTGTTCCCTGTAGTGCAAGTTCAGGGGTCAATGATGTGCTCTTCTCAATCTGTTTACTATCTATAACCGATATGGCACCAGTTACGTCTTTTCTCTGGCGCGTACCATAACCAATTACAACGACTTCTTCCTGCTGAGAAAGAAATCTTTTTAATACCACATTCACTGAAGTTTTGCCGTTAACATTAATTTCCCGGGTTTCCATGCCCACATAAGAAAATACAAGAATTTTCGATGAGTTATCGGGAATATCGATTTGAAATTCGCCATTTGAATTTGTCGATGTTCCTACAGAAGAATTCTTAAGTTGAACGCTGGCCGCTATCACAGGCTGGCCGCCTTCATCAGTAACTTTACCGCTTACCTGCACGGGTAGTGGTGGCAATGGAATATCGTACAATTGGGCCTGTAATACGGGTTTGCGTGAAACCACAATGGTATTGTTTTCTATTGAATACGTTAGGGGCTGTCCTTTAAAACAATATTGGAGCGCATCAAGAACGGGAACATCTTTTACATTAATACTCACCCGCGGCGCATCCTTCATAGTATTTTTACCAAAAAGAAAACCGAAGCCTGTTTGTTTCTCAATCTCTTTAAACACTTTAAAAAGAGGCGCGTCTTTTAAGGAGAGAGTAACAGTCTGAGTTATTCCTTTTGCAGAAATTTGCAAAAATGCAGCGGTCAGTAAAACGAAAGTCAACTTCATTGCTTTCAAAATTTGAGGCGTCAGCGCCCGTGCTGCCTTCCTTCGGCTTTTAGCAGCGCAGCTTTGGTTACTGCATGTTTTTAAATTCATACATTTGCATTGTTTAGGTTAATGAATAAGTGATTCTTAGCAGTTTTACTTTATTAAAATGAGTCCTAACGGCCGGAAATGTTCGAGCATTTCCGGCATTTGTTTTATTGGCTTTTCTTTATTTTACAATAATATTTTTCCCCTGAATTTTAAATCTTACTGTTCCGGTTTTTTCAAGCATCGCCAGTATTTGTGAAATGTTTACATTTCTTGAGATGACCCCAACAAATTCTTCACTGGTAACATTTCCTTCATAGCTCGCGGTTACTCCGTACCATCTTTCAAGTTGGCGCATTACACTTTTTATATCAGCATCCAGAAAATTAAATTTTGAATTCTTCCAGGCCATAACTTCATCCAGATCTACCTCTTTTTTTTGAAGCGGCACATCGTTATTTCCGTTGATTGCAATTGCTTGCTGACCGGGGACGATCAAGATATTTGAATTGCTTTTGATGACCTTCACGGAACCTTCAATGAGCGTAGTTTTTATCGCATCTTCATTTTCATAAGCGTTAATATTAAAATGAGTGCCTAAAACTCTCACTTCGAGATCATTTATCATGACATGAAATGGCTTTCGGGCATCGTGAACTACTTCAAAATAAGCCTCACCTTTTATGCTTACTTTTCGGTCGTCGCCGGGAAAAGATGTAGGGTAAGTAATAGAGCTTGCAGCATCCAGCCATACTTTAGTACCATCTGCAAGTACTACCTGGTATTGCCGTCCAACAGGAGTTGACATAGTATTGTAAACTACTTCAGAAGAATTATTTTTTACAGAATAAGATAAGAGCCCATTTTTATTTATGACTTGTGAATGTCCCTGCAATCCAACTGAACCCTGCAAACTGTCAAGAACAATTTTACTTCCATCGGAAAGTGTAAGTACGGCGCCGGTTTTACCTGGAGGAACGTCCTGTAAAACAGGTTTTGCAATTGTAGCCGCAGTAAGGCTTTTATTTGATTTTTGTAAAATAAATAATGAAGAGAGGGCAGTTAAAAACAAAATAACAGAAGCTGCGGCAATCATTCTTCTGACACGAATTAATTTGGCCGGCATCCTTGTTGTGCGGGAAATTTCTTTAGACAGAAAATTTTGTATAGCCGATTTTAGTTCTAAATTCTCTTCGCCCAAATACTTGTCTTCCATAAAATCATTCCTGGCTATTTTTCCAAAATATTCCCGGTATTCTTTATGTGTTAGAAAATCTGCGAGCCTTCGTTGTTGCTCGTGTGAAAGTTTACCGGAAAGATGTTGAGACAATAATTCTTTGAATAATTCCTGGTCCATATTACAAGCGTTATAATAAAGACGCTGGAAAAATTAAAGTCGGGTGGGTATGACAGGAATTTATTTTTTTATTTGTACAAGCCTATAAAAGCAGTATGAGGGTGATTAAGATAACCGGGTAATCTTTATTGAAATAAATATAATTTCTCAGAAAATTCAAGGCAAGTACTATATGTTCTTTCACGGTATTTTTTGAGATATTACTGCTCCTCGCAATTTCATCATAGCTAAGTCCTTCTAAACGGCTCATCTTAAAAATAACTTTTCTTACGGCAGGTAATTTTTCAATTCCCTCCTGGATGCGGTTCCAGGTTTCTTTGTACTCAAGTTGCCGATCCGGAATGTATATATCTTCACTCGTTTCCAATAAGTCTTCACCGGTAAGGCTTTCCAGCTTTTTACGCATTGAAGAAATAATATGGTGCTTTCCCAAAATAAAAAGATAGTTTTTAAAATCCCGCACTTCCATTAATGCTTCTCTTTTGTGCCAGACTTTTAAAAATACATCCTGTGTAATTTCCTGGGCGCGGCTAACAGATTTAGAATATGCCAACGCATGGCTATAAACTTTATTCCAATAATAATCTACCAATGTAGTAAATGCTTTCTGGTCACCGGATGCCACTTTGCCTAATAGTTCACTTTCATTATATATTAAATCCTGGTCCATTTTAAAAACTTGACCCATTTCTAAAAATTAATGTTGGATAAACTAAATAAGGGATAAAATTACGTCACTCAATACCATCTCGTTGAAACACATAAGCAATCGTCTATTAAGTCGTTGACGAATAAAAAGTTCTTTAACGCTTTTATACAACTAAGGAACTTCAAAATATAAAATTAGAAATAATTATCGCCTACTCTGTACTGAACTATGCTGAAAACTCTTTTTTGAACCAGCACACATAATACTATTTACACTAATTATAAACTTTTTTTCAAAAAATAATTAATCTAAAATGTGGCACTCGCAATAGACTTAAGCCGATTAGACCAACCTATAAACAGTAAGAATTTTCTAACAAGAAAAAAGAAAGACTGGTGAATTTAGTCAAGCCTTGATATAAAATATATGAAATTGTATTTACTACCAGCCTGTTTTAAGTTCATGCTTAATTTAAAATAATGCATCAAATTTTAGCCAGAACTTGTATCTATAATATAGCTAAAAAGACAAGCGCAGCGCATACAATGCAGGATAGGTTATAAATTCTTAAGTTTGATGAAAGCGCCTGAGAGACCTATGTAATTGATGTAAGTTGAAGGAAAAAACAAAAAACTCATTAGTACTATTTATTTGAGCTTACAGTTTCGGATATTTTTTTGACGCATCATCCATAACCAAAATCCAGTCCTGCCCATAACCTGATGAAGGAGGCGTAAACTTTTTTGAACCTGTATTTGCAATCGTAATGATATCCCTCGATTTTCCATTGCGCGGATCATACCAGTATGCCTGCAAACTATTTCCCGATATCTTATTGAGATTTACAGTAAAGGGTTTCCCTTCTGAAGTATAAATAAAAACATAGTCTTTACCTCTTGTCGCTTGTATGCGCTCTGAAGCAGCAAGATTATTCTCCACGATTAATGATTGATCCGGCACACGATCTAAAAACGGATGTGACAACATCAAATTTTTTACAAAAATCATTTCGCTGGCGCCAGGCAATTCCATTGCTTCTTCCCAATAGTGATGCGGGCCATTTACACCTTCCCGTTTAGGGGAATACATTTGCCATATATCATGGCAACCATACGTGTGCCCATGTGCTCCGGCGAAGAGATCGAGGTAAGCATATTTTCTTATATCATACGCATTTGATGTTCCCAGGTCTTTTACATTGAAACAAACAGGATGGTCTTCATATAAAACTTCCGCGTCCATTACGGGTTTTACGGGTTGCATTTTATACACGGTGTTTATCTTATCATACACTTTCATATCCCGGCAATGGCCGTTTTGAAACATATTAAAACCGAGCCATGGCTCATTATGAAACCACTGTGCAGAGCCGGTCTCATTGGGTTGAGGATGAAAGCTGATCAGCGCTTTGTTGTTAGTAGCTTTCATAATAGCATTTCCCATAGCGTTCCAGGTAGCCACCTCTTTTTCATTTCTTGGATTGCGATCGCCACCCAATATCCAGATGATATTAGTTTTGTTTTTGTAACGATTTGCTATCCATTTGCCATATACCGCGGCGTTCTGTTCATTGAAAATTTCCGGGCCGGCTCCCCAGCGGTCTTTAAAAATCTTATCACCCCATGTAGGCAGCAACCCAATGGTAAGCCCATATTCATTTGCTTTATCAATTATATAATCAACATGCTCGAAATATTTTTCATTTGGCGTGGACGGATCATCATTGATTAAAGGCGTTTCTCCGTAAGCGTTGGGTGTATGAAGACCGTCCATTTCCGCAAGGACCACTGCCTGGATTACTGTAAAGCCCTGCTCACTTCGTCGTTTTAGATACTTGTCCGCTTCTTCCCTATCCAGCCGGTGAAATAACTCCCACGCAGTATCGCCCATCCAAAAGAAAGGTTTGCCGTCTTTTAACAAGAAATGTTTGTTGGCACTTACGCTATACTGTGGGTATGCATGTAAGGTTGCTACTACTGTAAGAAAAAGTAAAAAGATTTTCTTCATGAAATTTTATTTACCAGGTAATGCAAAAGCTATATAACTATCCCCGGATTCCGTTCCGAGTTTTCCACCACCACAGGCAATCACTACATACTGCTTCCCATTTACTTCATACACTGCCGGAGTTGCAAATGCAGGAGCCGGCAATTTTGTTTCCCATAATAGCTGCCCGTTTCTTTTATTGAAAGCCCTGAACATTCCATCTTTTGTAGCACCTATAAATACAAGGCCCCCGGCAGTGATGGCAGAAGCGCCATAATTTTCAGTACCCGTCGGTTCTTTTGTATTCTTAAAAGTGGTATCATTTCCCAATGGAATTTTCCAAACAAATTTCCCTGTGTTAAGATCGATCGCATTCAATGTGCCCCATGGCGGCGCTATTGCAGGGTAACCTTCTTTGCTTAAAAATTTATTGTAGCCCGTTATGGTATAAGGAACAGAAAAATGTTCATCGGCTTTTACATCATGAAAGGGTTTTGATTTCGCCGTGTCAATATTTAATACAAAGGATGCAATCGCTTCCTTCTCGTTTTCATTAACCTGTTTAAAAGCCGGCATCATTCTCCTGCCGGTTTCCAATAAGCCTTTAAATGCCTGCGCTGTATATTTTTTTTCTACACCAATTATGGAAGGATAATTGCCGGAGCCTTTTCTTTCCGGGCCGTGGCACGTCATGCAGTTATTTCTATAAAGGCGCTCGCCCGCAATTACATTTGTTTCGTTGGTGGGTTGCTTATTCGAAATATCAACCGCCTGTATAATCCAGGCCATTTCATTTGCATTCACATATAAAATTCCTGTCTCCGGGTCAAAAGAAGGGCCGCCCCACTCTCCCCCACCATCAAGCCCCGGGAAAACCACTGTACCTTCCAGGGAGGGAGGATTGAATATGTTGCCACTTTTATAAGATGCCAATCTCTTTTTTACATCAGCATACGAATCAGGTGATAAAAGTGGATTGATATCTTTCTCCGTAAAAGAATGCCGCATGAAAGGCTCCGGAATGGTAGAAAATGGCTGGGTAGGCGAAAGCTTTTCTCCCTTGAGCTCAGACGAATCCGGAACCGGTTTTTCTACCACATCATATATTGGTTTACCGGTTTCGCGGTCGAGAATAAAAACAACCCCGGTCTTAGTAGTTTGTGCGACTGCATCAATTTTCTTTCCATCTTTATTAAGGGTAACTAAAGCAGGAGCTGAGGAAAAATCACGATCCCACACATCGTGATGGATATACTGAAAGTGCCAGATGCGTTTACCTGTTGCTGCATCCAATGCCAGCATCGTATTTCCGAATAAATTATCCCCCTTTCTCTTTCCGCCATAAAAATCGTAAGAAGCCGACCCCGTAGAAGCAAAAAGAATTCCGCGTTTTACATCTACGCTAAAGCCACTCCATGGATTGGCACCACCAATATATTTATAAGCAGCGGTATCGTCCCATGTGTTATATCCAACTTCCCCAGGAAAAGGTATTGTGTGAAAGATCCATTTTCTTTCTCCTGTTCTTGCATCAAAGGCACGAATATGGCCGGGAGCCGCATGCTGTCCTTCGTCAACTCTTGCACACGCAATCACCAGGTCTTTATAAATAGCAGGTGGTGATGTTGCCGTAATGAAAAAATCGGAAACATCACGATCCAGCCCCTTGTGCAAATCAATTTTTCCGCTATCACCAAAAGCCATCACAGGCTTCCCATCTTGTGCGTTTATACTGTACAGTTCGGAACCGGCTGTGTAATAAATCCGTTTGTCATTTTTTCCATCTGTCCAATAGGAAACGCCCCGGCAATTATTCATTATGAAGAATGATCTCCTGTTACTGTCAAGTGCATCAAAGGGATTAAATATCCAGTTTTGCTTACCAGTGGCGGCATCCAGTGCAAACAATTTCATTTCCGGGCTTGTGCCATACAATACTCCGTCAACAATAATGGGATTGCATTGTATCTGGGAATGATGGGCAGTATCGGCATCACCGGAATGATATTCCCACGCCACTTGCAACTGCGTGACATTGGAGGTGTCAATTTGCGTTAGTGAAGAATACTGGATACTTGCCGGTGAGCCTTTATAGCTTGACCAGGTAGTATAGCTTTCTTTTGACCGGCATCCAAAACTCAGCAATATAAATACAGTGATAATTGCAGCAATCGATTTTATCATGCGTCAATTTACAAACTATAATTAAAAAAAATCCCGATAATAAATATTTTAAACTTACACAGGTTTGAAATTCCTTTATAAAACAAGAGCAATGACCGCAGTCATTGCTCTTGTTTTATTGCTGATATGAAAATGTAACTATGCTTGTGGACCTTTGTCCAGTAACTCTTTCTTTTCAATTTTATAAGAATAGATCAATCCTATACCGCCGCCGATTGCAATTAGTGCAAACCAAAGAGCGGGGTTTTCATAATCGTGGATGATGTATTGCGTAATAAAATAGGCAAGTAGCAGGCCTACACCTGATCCTATCAAAAGTAAACCCCATTTAAGGTTATGATAGGGAGCCGGCCTGTTGGCAAATTCTTTGGGATTCATCCCCTTATCTATCATGGCAAGGTTCTCCCTTTTATGCATATAAATAATACCAAAGACCAATAAAAAAAAGCCGAGTGGAATTAATACGGCGACTAACATTTCTGTTGCTTGCATTGCTTAAGTTTTTATGTTTAATTCTTTTTGTTTGTATGACTACTTTTTAAAAGTGCAGGTTACACTTAAAAAAATATTCAAATTTAACCTACAACAGATAAGACTACATACGCATAAAAGAGGTTACAGCAAAAAATGTCTTTTTTTACGGGATCATTTTACCTCGAAAAACGGGCGCATAAATAAATGTAATTTTAAGTAACCTATTTCGCTTACTGGTAGTCTTACAAATTGAATGTCGACAGGGCTAAATGATAAAGAGATAATTAGCAGGGTACTGCGTGGTGAGCAACATCACTTTGCGGAGCTTGTAAACAGGTACCAGGAGTATGTGTTTACGTTGACATTACGGTTTATTAAAAACCGGCAGGATGCCGAAGAAGTTGCCCAGGATATTTTTATCAAAGCGTATCGTTCATTGAATGACTTTAAAGGTTTGTCAAAGTTCAGCACGTGGCTTTATACCATTGTACATAATACCTGTATTACTTTTTTAAGAAAAAAGGAACAGGTAGTTCACTCTCTTGATAATGAAAATATTTTTGCAACAGTTAACAACCAGGCTTCAGGGTTTGATGCGAACCAACTGGAACAAAAATCAAGGGTATATATGGCTGTAAAGGCAATAGCCTTATTGAGTACGGATGACGCGGAGATCATAACTTTATTTTATAAAGCTGAACAAAGCATTGAAGAAATCAGCAGGATATTAGGTATAGAAATAAGTGCAGTTAAAGTTCGCCTGCACCGCGCAAGGATACGACTGAAAGAGAAAATGGAAAAATATTTCAAACAGGAAGTAAAGGATCTGGACTATTAATTTTAAATTTCATTTTATGAAATCAGAACAATCAATTGAAGAAAGGCTTTGGGAATATATTGATGGAATAGCTCCTGCCAATGAGATACCTGTCATAGAAAAATTATTGGCAGATGATGAAGATTGGAAGAATGCTTACAGCGAGTTAATGGATGTGCATCAATCGTTACAATCTTCGGAGCTGGAGCAGCCATCCTTGCGTTTTACAAAAAATGTGATGGATAAAATTGCAGTTTATAACATAATGCCCGCAGCAAAAAAATATATCAATAAAAATATCATCTGGGCAATAGGATCTTTTTTTATCATATTAATTGCGGGGCTTTTGATTTACGGATTCGCGCAGGTGGACTGGAGTTCCACTGGTAAAAGCAAATTCCCTTTTGATTCCGGCGAAATTGATCTTAGCAAGACTTTTAACAGTACCTACTTATACATATTTATGATGGCTAATGTAGTATTAGGCCTTATGTTCTTTGACCGGCTTTTGCGCCGCAAGAAAATGAGTTATAATAAAGATTAACTGCAAATTACTTTCTTAAAAGGTTTCTATTCAAACTCGATTACTCCAAATCTTTCGTAATCGTGATAATTTTCTCTTGTGAGTCGCCAGCTTGAATAGGCAGGGCTTTGGTCATAATCTATTCTATAAAAATTCGCCCTCCATTGTGTTCCCTTCGAAGGAGGCACGTTTTCCATCGGGATAAGCAAGGTGAAAGGCACAAAAAATTCCGCCGTCCACGCAAACCTTTCATCGCTCTTATTTTTCCGGTTGATATTAACGGCGTGAATCGTTTTGTTTGCACCTGTATATTGCCAGGGTTTCCATCCTCTCGAATTACCATTTTTATTTACAATTAGTATAGGCAATTCATAATTCAATGGAGAGAGTTCATACTCAATATAAACAGGCATGCTCGTATCGGGTCTGAAAAAAGCCTCTACCACATCCTCATCATACAATGCTCCATAGTCTTCTTTTATCGTGGCGGTGATAACACTGTCTTCGCATTTATACAAACAATAAATGCCTTTATCAGAATACAATATTTTGAAAGTTGTTTCATAAGAAACATCTTTCATATCGCCGGTTTCCCCTGCTATGTTCCATCCTTCTTTTCTAAGAGTTTCCGGGCTGCGCTGGATTATTTTATTCCATTCTGCGTTCTTCCATTCAGCAGCGCTTCCATCGCCCGTTATTATAAAATCTTTAGTATGTTTTACAATTAAATTATTGTCTGTGGCGGCAGCACTTTGGGCATGCAACAATGTTATTGGCAAACAAAAGCTCAGCAATAGTGAGCAAAATTTATTGAAATAATTCATTTAAAAGCGGATTCAGTTTAATTAAATATTTTTCAGTTTTAGATTATTCAATTGGTTTTTAAAGTTGCCACGGCCTTTAGGCCATGGTACACAATGAAAGTGCAATCGGCTTTAGCAAAAAGAAGAGTAATGTTTCCTATACCAAAGATTCAATCTAATATATAAAACGATCAGCATCGCAAAAACACATTTTGGCTAAAGCCAGTTCCTGCTTTTTCTTACTCCACGGCCTAATGGCCGTGGCTACTAAAGCACCACCCCGTCTATCGCAGCTTGATCATTATTTTTTCTTCCATTCTCTTCCAGGTTGATCAACCCGAAACATTTCTATGTTCTGCCGATCCTGTAATGTTATATAAACTGTTCTTCCGTCTTTACCACCAAAAGCAACGTTGCTCGGCTTTTTACCTGCTAATATTGTTTCTTCCAGCAATTTTCCACCGGGTGAAACTTTTGCCACGGTTCCTTTTCCATGCCTTGCAATATATAAGTTTCCGTCAACATCGCAACGCATGCCATCCATACCAAAATCGGGAAATTCTATCAATATTCTTTTGTTACTGATTGATCCGTCTGCTGACAAATCATACGTCCATACTTTTCTTTGTACGGATTCATTTACATATAAATGTTTATTGTCAGGACTTACTTCAATTCCATTTGTTGTGCCCATATTATCTTCAAGAATCTGCATCTTTCCGTCAGTATCTATACGCCATATTCTGCCGGTGCTATCCTTCCAGTTTGGATCACTTGCATATAGCCTGTCTTTACTATCAATAGCAATATCATTAGGTTGATTCATGGTACTATCATGAGCATATACACTTATTTGTTTATCGGCCATATTCACTTTAAGAATATTGTGATTGATGTAATCGGCAATCATCATGTCACCGTTGCTATTAAAGCGAATGCCGTTGCCTATACTGCTATCGGGCAACTCTATAAAAATGCTTCCTTCTCCAGCCGGCGTGATTTTACCGATTGTTCCTTGTTTTGAATAGTTTACTGCATACACATTGCCATCATTATCAACTGCGGGGCCTTCTGCCCCGGAAGTAAAACTATTAACTGGTGTAAAGTCTGACGATTTATATAATTCATCTGCACTGCTATTCTCACCCGCCTGGTTACAAGCAAAAGCAACAACAATTAAGACAAGGAGAGAGATTGAAATTAATTTTTTCATTAAATAGTTTTTTAAATTTTATTAGTTTTTATTTGCCACAGATTACACGGATTTTCACAGATAAATCTGTGTACTTCGCAAAGCGAAGTATCTGTGTAATCTGTGGCTAATATTTTTTGTCATGTCTAATCATTTGAATTAAAATAAACAGCTTATAAATAATTCTTAGAATTTACTGTTTTTTATCTACTTGCTTTTTACATAGATCGGATCGGCAATTCCATTAAGATCATAAACAATCCTGCCTCCCTTTATTGTCATCGCACATTCGAATTTTTGTTTGCCTTCTACCTTATAACCGGTTTTATCATAGAACCCAAAATCTCCCTGCTTTAAATCCAGGACAGCGACATCAGCAATCGCACCAATAGAAATATTACCCAGCTCTTCGCGATGAATAACCTGTGCGGGAGTCCAGGTACTTGCTTTGATCACATCATTCAAGGGCATACCCATCAGCAAAAATTTCGACATGATATCCAGTTCGTTTTTCATGGATGCATTCATACTTCCTGTGTGCAGATCGGTACTAATTGTGTTAGGATAAAATCCTTCTTTGATTGCAGGAATGGCCTGTGTAAAATTGAAGCTTGCTCCGCCATAACCCACATCAAAGATGATCCCTTTTTTTCTGGCATCCCAAATAAAAGGTTTCACTTTATGTGTCCCTTCATCCACAACGGTTTCTCTTATATCTCCATCCAACACGGTATATGTATGTGTATAAATATCTCCCGGCCTTAAATGTTTCATGTACAGTTCTTCAATAGATAAAGGTGGGTGAGCGCCACCAAAGTCAACCATAACTGGTATGCCTGCCTGTTTTCCGGCTTCCACGGCCCGATCAACGGGAGTCCAGTCGTGTCCCTCGAAATGCGCCACTTTAAAACCGACAATATAATCCTTATATTCCTTAGCCACCATGGCGCTCAGTTTTGGATTCATGTCATCAATATCCTGTTCCCAGGCGCCACCGCGCATTCCTTCTCCAACAATATTCAGGAATGAAAGTACCCGCGTTTGAGAATTATCGATCACATTTTTTTTGAACTCAGGAAAAGATTTCCAACCCGCACCTCCTGCATCAGCGACAGTAGTAACACCCACACGAAAAGTAAACCCATCGGGCGGTAACGCCACTAAACCATTACTCAGGTAATGATCCGGCTCGGTGCCAAAGAAGACATGTGTATGCAAATCAATAAGACCAGGTGTTACATAGAGCCCTTTTGCATTCACAACCTGCGCGGCCTGCTTGCCATCAATATTTTTTGACATCGCAGCTATTTTTCCATCCTTAATGGCAACATCCATTATTGCATCAATATTGCTTTTTGGATCAATAACATGCCCTCCCTTAATAACTATATCATAAGACTGCCCAAAAACGGAAGCGCTAAAAAAAAAGATAAGGGACACAAGTAAACATTGTATTTTTTTCATGATGCTGTTTTATGATTTTTTATTAAAGGTCTAAAAACTGAATATGTTTTTATGTACGAATCCATCGAAAAGAAAGTCATTATTTTTTGCGAAGCGCCGAAACCTCTACACTTGTTATGCTATCTGTATTATTATTAAAATGTTTCCTGATGTAAGTTAAAACCTGCGCAATTTCTTCATCTTTTAAAAAACTGTGTTGCGGCATAATGCTGCTGTATGATTTCCCATTTACTTCAATAGGTTTATCCAGACCATTCAATACCACGCTTATCAGTTTGTGCTTATCACCATTTACCCAATCAGAATTTTCAACCGGCGGAAAGCGGCTGCCATCGCCTTTACCATTATACTGGTGGCAGGATATACAATAGGTGCGGTACACCTGTGTGCCGGGCAGGCCTTTCTCTTTATAAAGATTATCGCTCACTTCATCAGGAGTACGAATGTTTGAATTTGCTTTTCTTTTTTCCATCGCGGCCAACTGAGCGTCGCCAAATTTGCCTCTGTCACCTTTATACATGATTCTCCATATTTTCCCTTTTCGCGAATCACTTACATACAAAGAACCATCAGGCCCCATTGCTAAACCCATGGGCCTATACTTTGCGTCACTTGTACTTTCAACAGGATCCATATTGGCAAAGCCATCGGCAAATACTTCCCAATCCCTGGAAGGCTGACCGTTCTTAAATGGAACAAAGCAAACGAAATAGCCCGCCTGCGGGTAAGGCGCTCTGTTAGTAGAGCCGTGGAAGGCAATAAAAGCTCCATGGTTGTAACGTTCCGGGAACTGGCTGCCTTCATAAAACAATAAATCGTTTGGCGCCCAGTGGCCGGAAAAACCCATAACAGGCAGTTGTACGGAAGAATCTCTTGCAGGCATTTTTCCATCACCTCCGTATTCCGGAGCCAGCACATTTTTCTTTTGAATCTGGTCATAATAACTGTAGGGCCATCCGAAATTATTTCCATCATTCACCCGAAGAAATTCTTCTGATGGCAACACCGCACTTTCCCACTGGGTAAACTTATCGGGCCACAACATGTGCAGGTCGTCCCTTCCATGCATTACAATATACAATTTCTTATCGTCTTTATTCCAATCCATAGCGACCACACTTCTGATACCCGTCGCAAACTTTTTTCCATCAGCTTGAGTAAGGCCAATCTTGTTTGCGTCGAATTGCCAGATGCCTGCATACTTCTCTAGTTCAGGACATGGATCAAGCCCTGCAAATCCTGGCGTACCGCCGGGAGTTCTTACCAAATCCTGGCATGCATTAGAAGGCGCGCCAAACGGAACATAGATATGCCCCTTATCGTCAAAGGCGATTGGCTTGGTAATGTGCCAGTGCGAGCCGCGTGAATCTTCTTCTGTAAGTACAATTTCTCTTTGGCTTTCGGGAATCAGTTTACCGGGCGTTAACTTATTCCTGTAGATCACAAGCTCGGAAGCATAATACAAATAGCCGTCGTTTATGCGCATGCAGTTTGCCAGGTCACCTTCATTAGGATAATCTCCAAAGCGAACAATGGAATCTGCCTTACCATCATTATTAGTGTCTCTCAAGGCAACATTACTTCCCTCACCCTTTTTTGAGCGGCTCAACTTTACGTAAATATCCCCGTTATCATTTACCGCTAAATGACGGGCAGGGCCGATACTATCTGCGACAATAACTGCCTCAAAATCGCCTGGGAGAAACAACCCTCCATTACCCGGATCACCTTTTGGCAATTCAGTTTGGGTATTGCATTGCACGGCACTTATTGCCATCAGCAAAAAAAAGAATATAATAAACTTTTGTTTTAATCTTTTCCTTCCAAACATATATCTCAAAAAGGTTACTCTGTATCTAAGGCTTCCATGGCCTGGCTGATAATCCATTCAAATCCCATACAATTTTCCCCGCACGAATAGTAAGCGCTGCTTCGAGTTTATGAACGCCATCAAGCCGGTTTCCAGCCGCGTCAATAAAGCCAAATTTGCCAGTCAATAAATTAAGCACGGAAACATCTGCAACGGAACCGACTGAAAGATTTCCCAAATCACTTCTTTTAATTGACAATGCAGGGTTCCAAGTCGCATGCGCAATAACATCCTGCAGCTTCATTCCAATCGCCATATATTTTGACATTACATTCAACATACTTTTCATACCTGCATTCATACTGAAACGATGCAGGTCTGTCCCAAAGGAATTAGGCACAAGGCCCTGGTGAAATGCTGGTATAGCCTGGCTAAACCAGAAGCCTGCGCCTCCATGGCCAACATCAAACAACACGCCTTTCTTTTGTGCAGCAAGCACAAATGGACGTAATTTATTTTGGTCATCAATCACGGGCATTCTTTCAGAAATCTGTTCATAGGAATGCGTGATAATATCCCCGGGGCGCATTTTATTTAACTGGTCTTCCAAACTAAACTCAGGCAGATGACATTCAACAAACAGGGGTAAACCTGTTTGCTCACCTGCCTGTAATGCCCTGTTAAAAGGAGTCCAGTCGTTACCTTCATAATGCCCGATCTTCACTCCCACAATAATGTCTTTATACTTCCTGATTACCGCTACCGCAGAATCAACATTCATGTCAGCAATATTTTCCTGGAATGGTTTTCCGTTCATGCCATCAGCAGCAATATTTACAAAGGAGAGAATGCGTGTCTGTGATTTATCGATAACCTGCTCTTTAAAAACCGGGAAATTCCGCCAACCGGAAGTGCCTGCATCCACTACAGTTGTAACACCGGATCTAAAAGTAAAATCATCAGGAGATACACTATAAATGCCATCAGCAAACACATCTGGCTTGCTACCCACAAATACGTGCGTATGAATATCTATCAGGCCGGGCACAACATATAAGCCTGTTGCATCGACAGTTTTTTTGGATTGTGCAGAGTCAATGTTCTGTGCAACCTTCGCAATTTTTCCGTCAGCTATCGCCACATCCATTTTTGAATTGATATGATTCTTCGGATCAATGACTTGCCCATTCTTAATTAAAAGATCATATAGCTTTTGCGCATAAAGAGGACTGTTCCCAAAAAGTAAAAAAACAAAAAAGGAAAGTATTAAACTTCGGCTTATTCTGCCAGTTAGCTTTATGAAAGAATTGAAATATGTTGAAACAGCAATCATTTGGTCTTTTGTAATTCCTCCTGCCATGTTGGTGAGCCAAGGCCATTCAGATTCCAGACTATTTTCCCTGCACGAATCGTTAATTCAGCGTCGAGTTTTTGTGTCGCCTTTAGTTTGGCATTTCTCACATCAAGGTAACCGAAGTCTCCTTTTTTTAAATTGAATACAGCCACATCTGCATCGGAGCCAACACTTAAACTTCCAAGATCTGTTCTATGGATAACGTTTGCGGGATTCCATGTTGATCTTAGAATCACCTCCTGCAAGCTCATACCCATGGCCAAAAATTTTGACATTACATTGCTCATATCTTTCATACCGCCATTCATACTTTCAGCATGAAGATCGGTGCTTATTACATTGGGATAAAACCCTTGCTGAAAAGACGGAACTGCCTGCCTCCACGAAAAGGCTCCACCACCGTGGCCAACATCGAAAATGATTCCTCTCTTTTGCGCTTCGAAAACAAATGGTTTTACTTTACCGTTTTCATCTACAACGACTTCCCTGTCTTTCGGTCCATAAGCAAATGTATGAGTGAAAATATCGCCGGGCCGCAGGTGTTTCATAAACAACTCCTCAATAGAATTTGGCGGATGATGTTCTCCAAAATCAACCATCACGGGAACGTTCGCCAGCTTGCCGGCTTCCACTGCTTTATCAACCTGCGTAAAGTCGCCCCAGAAATGAGCAGATTTTATACCCACCAAAATATCAGGATACAGCTTTGTGATCATGTAAGCTGTTTGCTGCGGGTTCATATCATTCACATCCTGTTCCATAAAGCGGCTCACCATCCCATTCCCTACAATATTTAAAAGCGCCAGTACTCTCGTTTGTGCTTTGTCGATAGTTTGCTTTTTAAACTGCGGAAAATTTTTCCAACCCGAGGAACCCGCATCCACAACAGTAGTAACACCCGCCCTGAATGTAAACCCATCCGGTGGAAGACTGGTTAAGGCATTTGCGATGTATGCATCTACATCTGCCCCATTAAAAACATGAACATGCATATCGATAATGCCGGGCGTAACATAATATCCGTTTACATCAATTACTTTCCTGACATCTTTTGCAGAAATATCTTTTGCAACCGCCGAAATTTTTCCGTTGGTAATAGCAACATCCATTTGCCCGTCTATGTTATTTTTCGGATCAATTACATGGCCGCCTTTTAATAGAAGATCAATTTGCTGGGCCAATAAATTGTTTGGTGTAAAAAAGAAAAGAGGGAAAAATACTATCTGAAAAAATCGCCTCACTAATTGCTTAAATATTTTTTTAGGATGGAACATGAATATTTTTATTTCAAAAATGATTGAAGGCTTAGTGTCGTTCTGTTTGCATGGTCATGTTGCAAGGGGCGGCCCGCCAGGCACCACAATTTTTTGATGCGGACTTTTTGTATTATTTCTTTTCGCCACAAAATTTGCCGTGCGATACTCGCCCATATAAATAGATCCTTTTATTTCATCACCGGATATTTCACCTGAAAAAATAAATGTGATGGAATCACCAGGCCGGTGGTCGCGGCTGGTCAGCTTCACTGTATTACCCTCTATCGTACCTCGCATATCTCTCGTTGAATACTCTCCCTTATGCGAACCCGTTATCCAGTTGCCATCCTGCTCCATGTACAGAGTATGTTTGCTGTTGCTGCTGAAAAATTCAATATCGGCATCCCAGCGCCCGGCAATGTTCCCGGCAGGTGCGTTTAAAGTATCCGGCTTAGGATCGCGTTTCCGGGAAAGTACTTCATGAATTCTGGCGGCAACTACTTTATCATTGCCTGGTTGCATTTGCCCTGATGTAATATCTATAGTAGTCTTATCGTCTTTGGTTCCTGAGCCGATTGCAACGCGTGGTTTGTTTCTGCCAAGTTCTTCCGCCATCTCATCGCCTGTTATATTAAATACTTTGGGGTCCCAAAAAATATTAAGCACAGGAGATCTGTTGGAAAGTTCTGTTGGTTCAAATATCGAAGTAGTAACTCCATCAATAGTTGAAACTTTCTTTGCAACTGTATTAAGATAAGAGAGCCACACCTTCCATTCCTGTTCATGATTTCTTTTCACCCATGTTTCTACGGCAGCCAGCATACCAATCATTTCTTCACGGCCTACTTTATTATCCCGTCCCGGGCCATGGTGTGGCGAACTTGCCTGCCATGCGGACATTAAAATATCTTTTCTGCCGAGTACAAGCCCGGCACATTGCGGACCGCAGATGGCTTTGCCCCCACTGTAAACAACAACGTCTGCGCCCCTTTGCAAATGGACATTTGGTATGGTAAGTATCTCCGCTGCGGCATCTATCAGCACCGGCACTTTATGCGGCCTTGCAATTTTTACGACGGCCTCTAATGAAAGAGGCTGGCCCGGTTGAGATTCATCGAATGCCATTAAATAGATCATGGCAGTTTTCTCATTGATGGCATGTTCTAATTCTTCCGGTGTATTTACTTCAATTATTTTCACGCCAATGTTGCGGATCGCATGATCATAAACATTTCTTGAAGAAGATGGAATGATAACCTCCGTTTTATCAAAACCGGTAAGGTCAGGAATGCGAATAAGCTTCTCCGGATTACCACCCGTAACACAGGCAGCGGTTACATGTTTCATCCCTCCTGCGCAACCTGATGAAACCATCCCCCACTCTGCGCCGGTTATTTCAGCAAGGCGTTTCCCTATTCCATCTGCAAGCTCATCGTATTGCACGAAATCTTTGGACGCGGCTTCCATGGCTGCACGCACCTGCGGCTTCTCGATAGAGCCCCCAATAATAGTAAACGTGCCGCGGCAATTGATAATGGGCTCCACACCTATAGATTGGAAGATGTTTGGACCAATTTCCAGTTCACCGCTACCACCAAATAATTTTGTGGAATCAGAGAGTAAGCCCGGTTCGCCTGAAGGAGCTGCAACAAGGGATTTGAACGGAAATAATGTTCCTGCAAGCGGAAGCATCGTAAGACCTTTTAATATATTTCTCCGTTTCATAAGCGTTGTTTTAATTAAGTTTTAAATGATCTTTCATTGAATTAATATTTTGAAGCCACTCATAACTCACCACTCACTTTTCATCTTTCAACTCCACAATCATCTCTATTTCTACTGGAATATTCGATGGCAATGAACCCACACCCACCGCAGACCTTGCATGCTTTCCATTCTCGCCAAAAACTTCCACCATCAGGTCGGAGCATCCGTTGATCACCATGGGTTGTTTGTCAAATGTTGGAATCGCATTTACCATACCCAATACTTTTACAATACGTTTTACTTTATTCAAATCACCCACTTCTGCTTTGATGGTGGACAATAATGATATGCCCACAAGACGTGCAGCATCTTTCGCCTGCTCAAGTGTAAGATCAACGCCTACCTTACCAATCACAAGGCCGCCTTCCGGTTTGTCTGGGCCGTGGCCGCTGAGGTACAGCATATTTCCTACACGCACTGCCTTTACATAGTTCGCAACAGGAGCAGATGGCTTTATTAATGTAATGCCCAGCTCTTTCAAACGCGCCTCAACATCCACGGCGTTGTTTTGCGCATGCATGGGCGTGTTGCACGAAAGAGCAGTTATTAAAATGATAGCTGATAAAATTTTCATTTTTAAAATGTATTTAGTGATTATTTGAAATCGGTGTTTTACGTTCCTTAGCCACTTCGTCCGCCGTAACCTCGCCCGATTGGTTACTGAAATTTTGCCTGATGTATGTCATTACCAATGCGAGCTGGTCATCCGTTAAAAAACTATGCGATGGCATCAGGTTATTAAATGTTTTTCCATTAATCGTGATCGGTTTTTCCAGGCCGTTCAGTAACACGCCTATCAATCTTTTTTTATCGCCATTTACCCATTCGGAACTATCGAGCGGCGGAAATCTGCTGCCATCGCCTTTTCCATTTCCCTGGTGGCAGGCGATGCAATACATATTATACACCTGCTGACCACCAACTGTAGTCCCCTTTTCAAGATTATCCGCAAACTCATCCGGATCTTTTATGTGAGCGCTGGTTGTTTTTCTTTTTGCCATGGCGGCGAGATCGGCATCGCCGAATGTTGTTTTATCTCCTTTATACATTACCCGCCACACTTTTCCCTTTACTGACTCTGTAATGTACAAAGAACCATCGGGACCTTGCGCCAGTCCCATCGGCCTTCCTGCTGCATCGGTGGTATTCCTGATAGTATCCTTTCCGGCAAAACCATCTGCAAAAACTTCCCATGGACCGGAAGGTGCGCCATTTTTAAAAGGAACGAAAGCTACAATATATCCACCCTGTGAATACGGTGAACGAATGGTTGATCCATGAAAGGCAATGAAAGCACCCTTCTTGTACCGCGCCGGAAACTGGTCACCGGTATAAAACAATAAATCGTTGGGAGCAAAGTGGCCGGGGAAGCCGATCAGCGGTTGTAAATATTTCGCGCCATTTCCTTCCTTCGTTCCATCGCCTCCATATTCAGGATTCAATAATTTTTTCCCCTTTACCTGGTCATAATAATAATAGGGCCAGCCTGCATCACTGCCTTCCTCCAGTTTTAGAAATTCTTCCGCAGGCAGCAGCACACTTTCCCGGCGTGTATATTTATCGGGCCATGTACGGTGCAGATCATCTCTTCCATGCTGCACTATGTACATGTGCTTATCATCGGTGTTCCAGTTAATCGCTACAATACTTCTTATGCCTGTAGCAAATCGCTTCCCGTCTTTAATAGTTTGGTTTTGTTTATTGGGATCAAACTTCCAGAGGCCTGCATGCTCCGCCAGTTGGGGACATGGGTCCTGCCCCGGTGACTCAGGAATTCTGTCGAACACCTGGCATATATCAGATGGTGAGCCAATCCCGACATACATCATTCCCTTATCATCAAAACCTATAGCCTTTGCCGTATGTTGGTAACCATACGGATCGTGCAAATAGTCATCTGTAAAAATGGTTTCAACAGCCGTATCGGGCAATAGCTGCCCAGGTACTAACTTACACCGGTAAATGCTTCCGGTGGAGCTGTAATATAAATAGCCGTTATTAATACGCATGGCAGTTCCGTAATCGGAAGGGTCAGAATACACCCCAAACTTTTTTATGATATCGGCTTTACCGTCACCATCTTCATCCCGCATGGCCACATTACTTCCGTCAGGATAAGAGTCGCGAAGCTTTACATAAATATCTCCATTGTCGTTTACGGCAATATGCCTTGCCCCGCCAATGCTATCAACCACCACGACCGCCTCAAAGCCGCCCGGAAGCGTAAGACCGCCATTACCGGGTTCACCGGCAGGCAAGCCATTTTTGCATTGTACAAGGCCCAGCACCGACACGAGTAAAAAGGAACCGATAAAATATTTGCGCATTATTGTTTATTAAAAGATTTACTACACGTTTTATAAAGCCGGAAATAAAAAACACCCCATGAGCCACCAGGTATATTCAAGTCCTTGTCGAAAAAGATTTTTATAAGAAGGAAAGGATTTGAATGAAGAAGCCTGCTACGTAATTCAGAAATTATTTTGGTTCACACTTTCAAAAGTATAGGTATTATGGGTTGGGTGGGTAATCAATCGTTTGCGTTAAATAACATTTTGGCAATGGTTTTTATTTACAAACGATCTTCCCTCCTCACTCTGCCTGGCAATGAAAATCCAGCCTGGGCAGAGATTAATATGATTATTATATTAACTTGGACTTATGATCTTGTTAGAAATAAGTTTTACCCCATACATTCCAACATCTATTGTGAGCTTGCTAGGTTTGGCTTTAGCGTACATATTTTTTTATCTTAAAAACAAAAGTGATAATAAACTTAAAGAAATAAAAAGCGCTAGTTCGAAAGATAGGCTAAAAGCTATTGAAATGTATTTAAATGACTTAGGGGTTTCTGTTGATACCTCCAACCTAAATCCTGCCGAAAAGGTTAAATTAATTAAACAATTAATTAATCTAAAAAAAAGGCGTTATTTAATAATTGCTACTACAATTATTATAGTATCGGGTTTTGTAATCTTTCTATTATGGACAAAAGATAATATTCATGATAAAAATAAAGTAGATCAAAAAACCGACACATCAAATCGAGCGGGTTTACCATATAAACATATTGATACCCAAAAACTAAAAGATAAAAATCAAAATTTGAACATCAACCCAATTACAAAATCATCAGCAAACGGATTACAAAAGGATAATATGGAGCAAGTAGAGGTTTCCATTCAATTACACAAAGATTACACGGGGTTCCGCTCTATAAAAGTTAATGGCAAAGACGCAGTCATATTAGGTAGCTCTACTCCTAATAATCCAAGAATATCGCTAATCTCAAATTCATATTCTCCACAAGAAATTGTTATAATAACTAATAGTGGTGATACATGTATGCTAAATAGAATTTTTGATAAAAATAAATCCAAAGACTTTCCTATTCGTTTTATACCAAACTGCAAAAGCTCCCATCTATGAATAAAATAATCATCCTTCTATTTCTTTTTATTTGTCATATACCTATTATGTACGCCCAAAATGCAATTGGTATCTTATGCACCGACTTCAAAATTAATAATGAAAATACGCCAGAAGGTACTGGATTTCGTCGATCCACGGAAAGTGTTCTTTCAAACATAAAAAATCCCCCCATAATAATTGACAGAGATAATTTACAAGATTTGATTATAAAAATTCAAGACGAAATAAATCTAAATAAAGATTTGAATATTAGTCAAGTAAAGGAACTGAAAGCCGCGAAGGTTGATTACGTAATGTATGCAAATTTTGATAAAAAACTGACAAGCATTAACTATGATTTGCAAATCCAATGCATAAGAATATCAGGAGAAAATGCTTTTTCAATAAAAGCTTTTCCAATAATTTCCTTTACAGAAAAAGAACTTACAAATAGTGAAATCTTTAGAAAAAAACTATTTGAAATGTTCAATAATTATGCGTTCACACCAGATTTTGATATTATTGAAAACAAACAACTAGAAGAAATAAAACAGAGACTAGATAAAAAAGACCAAGAAATCAAAAATTTAAATCAGAATGTGACTGACCTGAAAAATTATTCACATGTTGCTATGCTAAACCTAAAAGGGGTGGAACTTGAATATGGTTATGATTTTACCGGTTGGAAAACGGAATTATATAATTTAATGGAAAGTGTTTTAATAACAAATAATGTTGGAACTTATTTTAAAGTAGATGAGTCCTCTTTAAAAATTTTAGATGAGGTGATTTTAAAATATCCAAATTTCCCATTTGGTTATTCTGGCATGGCATTAATTCTTTTACAACTAGGGAAACCCAACTGGAAAGAATACGCGAACAAAGCCTTGAAGATTCTGCAAGTAACTATTGCAATCGAAGGTCATAATATTATACATGATAAGGTATTTCAACAATTAACCATGTATTTAGAATTGGACAAAAAAGGGATGAAATTTAAATTTGGAGATAATCCGTCAAAAAATTGAATCCAAACATTGATAAAAGTATATTTAATTCAATAAGCTTTTCCCGAGCCGTATCCCCCTGTTGGCGCAAGCGTCCGCTTGTGCCATGTAATACTAACTGTAACATAATTCATCCAATCCTTCCATCCTGCAGAAATCTCTTGCACTGCAATACTTCCAATCTCCAGGTCTGTTTACAAAACCAGCCTGCACAGGATTTTGATGTATGTATCCTAATGTCTTATCAAACATTTGCTGGTCTTTAATTGCGAAAGGTTTATTGTGCTGTTGCCATCCCTCAGCCTATCGGGACGCCAGTCATTATTATTTCCGTTTTTCTTTCCGGCTCTTTCCATTAACCACATCATCCATTCCTTCCTGCTCTCGTGCGGATGGTCTTTAATAATTTTTTTTAATTGAGTTGATGTAAAGCTTTTCATTTCGCCAACAATTGCATCTAATTTTTTATCTGCTGTTCCTATGATCATGTGCACATGGCTCGTCATTATACACCAACCATATATTTGCAGTCCTTTTTTTTCCTGGCAGTGTTTCCATGAATCGATAATGATTTGATTGTACTCTTCCCTAATAAATACATCTATCCAATACACCGTTGCGAAAGAGATGAAATAAATTTTATCGTTATCATGAAATTTATATTTTCTGCTCATAGAGCTAATGTAAGCCTCTTTTCAATTCGGGCACAAGCGGACGCTTTCGCCAGACCTCTGCTATTGGTGATGTATACTTGCGCCAGAAGTGGGCTTTTATCAGCTTAGGCAATAAAGTGGCTAAAAACCCCGGAAGGTTTTGAAAGCTTCGTCTAAATTGTACTTCCTGACAACATCTTTTTACACAGATGACGAATAACAAGAGGCAGATCGTTACTCTAGCCACGCTCATTGGAAGACATTGCCGGGAAATTAACAACAAATCGCTATTTTAGTTATTGCCAACCATTATATGATATGAATTTTGACATTGGGTTTTTCCAGGCAGTATTACAGAATGTAGCCGACGGAATCGTTGCCTGCGATGAAAACGGCATACTTGTTTTTTTTAATTCAGCACTTGAAAAAATTCATGATCGGCCGCTGAAGCCTTTGTCTCCTGAGGATTGGGCACACCATTATAACCTTTATTATCCTGATGGTTCAGGATTAATGAAAAAAGAAGATGTGCCCCTATACCGGGCATGGAAAGGTGAAAAGGTTACCAATGCCAAAATGCTTATTAAGTCAATGAATGGTGAAACTAAATTGATGTATGCAAGTGGCAACCAGGTTAAAGATGCAGGAGGCAGAGTGCTGGGTGCCGTAGTTACTATGCACGATATTACTGAAGTAAACGAAGCAAACAGCAGGCTGGATGAAATAACCCATTTCACTGATAAAATATCTCAGCTAACACCGGGCCTCATAACGGTTTTTAATGTTAACACAGGTATATATCGCTACGTAAACAACACTATAGAAACAATGCTGGGATACAAAGCACTGGATGTTTTAAACGGTGGTTTTGAATACCTGCTATCATTAATTCATCCTGAAGATGCGCCTGTAATTATTGAGGAAAACGGGAAAGCAATTGTTCGGGCAAATGAATTGTATCCTGATTATAATGATAATGAAGTCATTGAATTTGAATACAGGATGAGACATAAGAACGGGGGTTATATCTGGGTCCATACTTATGCTGTAGTTTTTAGCAGGGGTAATGATAACAAAATGCAAGATGTGCTAAATATTACGGTTGATATTACTGAAAGAAAAAATGCGGAGCTTAAGGCAGTGCAGTCGAAAATAAATGAAGATTACTTTCGTGACGTTGCGGATCAATCCCCGTTTATGATCTGGAAAGTAGATGCGCAGGCGCTTTGTACCTATGTAAATAAACCGTGGTGCGATTTTACAGGAATGTCATTCGAAGAAAGTATGAATATAGGATGGCAGAAAGCGTTTCACCCCAATGATGCAGAACCGGAATATTTAAAGTTTAAAAAGTGTTTTGAACAGAGAGTCCCTTTTCATTCCAAGTTCAGAGTGAAAACAAAAGAAGGTACCTACAGGTGGGTATTGGCGCAAAGTAATCCATTGCAACAAAAAGGAAAGGGATATATAGGAAGCCTCACGGATATAACAGAGCAGGAAGCAGCTCACCAAGCTTTAGAATTATCTATGCGGGGCAAAGATGAATTCATTAGCCAGGCAAGTCATGAATTAAAAACTCCCGTCACAACCCTCAAAGCATTTACCCAAATATTGCAAATGGAATTTGAGAACGAAGGCCACCCTGCTTCTGAAATGCTTGCAAGAATGAATAAGCAGATAGATAAATTAACGAGGCTTATCTCCGACCTCCTTGATGCGACAAAAGTAAATGCAGGACAAATGCAAATGCATTATGATAAAGAAAGTTTCGATTTTAACGAGCTTGTGAAGGAGATATCGGATGAGATGCAGCGCACAATGCTTACACATAGAATTCACCTGCATCTTTCAGACACCAGGAATATTGTCGGTGATAAAAACCGCGTTGGCCAGGTGCTGACTAATTTAATCACAAACGCTGTAAAGTATTCCCCGGGGGGAAATAAAGTCATGGTTTCAACCATACATGGTGATAATAAAATAACATGCAGTGTGCAGGATTTTGGAATTGGGATCCCTCCTTCAGAATATCAAAACCTTTTTACCCGTTTTTTCCGCGTGTCAAATTCAGGAGCTAATACTTTTCCGGGGTTAGGATTGGGTTTATATATTTCTTCTGAAATAATCAACCGGCATTCCGGTACTATCACTTTTAAAAGCGAAGAAGGCAAGGGGTCTGTATTTTCTTTTACCCTTCCCACATCTTAATACTCACATGAGCGGCTAGTGGTAGTAATTAACCTCACCCGGAAGGTAATTCCTACTAGGCTCCGCTTTTGGCGCAAGAGTCCGCTTGTGCCTTGTAATACTAACTATAACATAATTCAACTAATCCTTTCATCCCGCAGAAATCTCTTGCACTGCTATACTTCCAATCTTCAGGTCTGTTTACAAAACCAGCCTGCACAGGATTTTGATGTATGTATTCTAATGTCTTATCAAACATTTGCTGGTCTTTAATTGCGAGAGGTTTATTGTGCTGTTGCCAAAATTGCCAGTCATTATTATTTCCGTTTTTCTTTCCGGCTCTTTCCATTAACCACATCATCCATTCCTTCCTGCTCTCGTGCGGATGGTCTTTAATAATTTTTTTTAATTGAGTTGATGTAAAGCTTTTCATTTCGCCAACAATTGCATCTAATTTTTTATCTGCTGTTCCTATGATCATGTGCACATGGCTCGTCATTATACACCAACCATATATTTGCAGTCCTTTTTTTTCCTGGCAGTGTTTCCATGAATCGATAATGATTTGATTGTACTCTTCCCTAATAAATACATCTATCCAATACACCGTTGCGAAAGAGATGAAATAAATTTTATCGTTATCATGAAATTTATATTTTCTGCTCATAGAGCTAATGTAAGCCTCTTTTCAATTCGGGCACAAGCGGACGCTTTCGCCAGACCTCTGCTATTGGTGATGTATGCTTGCGCCAGAAGTGAGACATAGTAAAAATTGGTAACCTTGATCACTTCGTAGAAATAATTAAGATTACAAATCTTTAATCTGCAAATTAAAATTAGTTTATTCGTTTCAGCCAAGTCTGCCGCGGGGGCTTATTTAGGTTTTGATTACACGCAAAAATCCCCTACGTTGTAACACTTGGCTGGGATAGAAAAATAGATTTTCAAAAATAATTACCCAAATTCAAGATTTTAAAAATGTAAAAATGTGATAAATAACAAGTAACAAAAACGACAACAAAACAAACAACTGATATTCAAAACAGTTTATCATATTGATTATAAAAAAAAATTATACCGTTGCAGGTGTTCCTGAAAAAAGATTCCCTTTATAATAAGCCCACCCACCGCCGTTGTGTGTGTTCATTTATTATTGGCTACTATTTTTAAATTAAAAGAGGAAGACAACAGATGCAAAGGAGAGAAATTTTCTTCTTTTGATTGATTGTATAATTGTTTATCTAAAATAAAAATACCAAAACAAAAGTTCCTGTTTACAATCTGTTCAATACATATACAGCCCTGCTTCATTATTTATAAAGTCAATTCCCCCCAACCCTTGCGGTAAGTTCTCCTGACAAATTGGTTTGCCGGTTCAAAATTGGTGATACGCATATTTTCGCCATCCCATTTATAATTAAGATAACGGCCCGGTGTAGTGTATTCTACCTGGTCGCCGTAAACCGGGTCGTGTCTTGTAACTTTTGTTTTTAAATTAAAACAGCGCAGCAGCAGGTTACCCATTAACACGGTTTCCGTAAGCGGACCGGCGTAGCCCTCGAATGGTGAATCCACTTCCATATTTCCATAACCCGCAATGCATGCATCAACCCATTGCCACCAATGCCCATCCATACCGCCTTCAACACGAGCATATTTTGCAGGAACATTTATTTCTTTATTACGCGACAGCGGTAATAGCCTTGGATACAAGCCTCCCCAGCCGCAGGACATTTTTCCTTTGGAACCGATAAAAAGGGATCCGCCTTCATAATCATCCATCGAGGCCATCTCAAGCCCTGCATCTCCATCACCAATTTCTTCTATACGGTCTGGTATCAGGCCACCATCCATCCAGTATACCTCCAGGTCACGGCCATCTTTTAATTTAAAAGTATATCTCAACCGGGTTGAAACGGGAATGCTTTCAGGATAATCAGCTTCTTTAAAAATGCCTGAATAAACAGTGCTTGCGGAACACGTTACTTCCGTTGGATAACCAAGATTGAATAATTTAAATGACGGGCCTATTATATGGCAAGCCATATCTCCGAGGGCGCCGGTACCAAACCGCCACCAGCCCCGCCAGTTGAAAGGAACAAGATTATCAAAATAATCAACGTACTCTGCAGTGCCGAGCCAAAGATCCCAATTCAGTTCTTTAGGAACCGGTGGTTTATCGGTAGGCCATGGTATCCCTTGCGGCCACACGGGCCTGTTAGTCCAGTTGTAAACTTTTTGTATATCACCAATTAAATCAGCCTCCAGCCATTCCCTCATTAAACGCATGCCATCTCCGGATGCACCCTGGTCGCCCATTTGGGTAACAACCTTATACTTCGATGCAGCTTTTGTTAATATTCTTGCTTCATAAATATCATGTGTCAATGGCTTCTGAAGATATAAATGCTTTTTTAATTGCATGGCGCTTAAACCAACTATCGCATGGTTATGATCGGGAATCGCCACCGACACTGCATCAAAATTTTTACTTTCTTTTTCAAACATTTCTCGCCAGTCATGATAGAAAGGCGCTTTGGGAAATTCCTTACGGCGTTTAGCAGCCATGCGGTCATCCACATCACATAGGAAAGCAACCTCCGCATTTTTTTTAGGCGCATTGGCATAATGGTGAATATCGTTCTCTCCTTCGCCGCCACAGCCCACGCAGGCTATGTATAGTTTATCACTTGGCGCAACAAACCCTTTGCCTCCAAGCACATGCCTTGGTACGATGTAAAAGCCGGCTGCCGCAAGCGCAGAATTTTTGATAAACTTTCCCCTGCTCATGCCGGCAGAACTGCTGCTATTTTCATTGTTGTCCATACGATCTTTTTTGTAGTGTTACAATTGTTTTATTTTGATATTACGGAAAAGGAGCTTTCCATTTTCTGTACCCTGGAAGGAAATATGCCCTTTCTTATAGGTGCCGAAACCAGGCCATTCAGAAAATTTGCTTGCTGCAATCATTTTATTCCATTCATCTGTCCAGAAATAGGTATCTATAATTTTATGATTGTTCTGGAATAACTGAACATGCCCATCCTTTGCTTTGATTTCATACAAATTCCATTTGTTGCCCGGCGTAACCCATTCAGTGTCGGCGGCAATAAGATCATAAATATCGCCTGCCCTGCATTTGTTTATCCTGCTGTCGCTCATCACGCACAAATCTGTTATTTGCATTTCAGGGCCGGATTCGTAAGTGTTATGAAACTTTGGATCTTCGCTTACAAAAAACATTAAACCACTATTACCGCCCGGCTCAACCAACCATTCCACCTTAAAATCAAAATTGTCAAACTCCCCGTCTGTAACCAGGTCTTTAAAATCGGCATATTTGCTCTTGCTATTTTTGTTTAAGGAAATAACACCATCCTTCACCTCCCAGCTTTTGCCGGGTGCCGTCGCCTGGAAAGAATGCCACCCTTTTAAATCTTTTCCATTAAAGAGCAGTTGCCAACCATCTTTTTTTTCAGCAGGCGTAAGGGTATTGAGTGTTTGCGCATACCCGTTATTTACAATAATGGATAGCACAAATACCCATCGAATCGTGGACATTTTCGACATAGCTAAATAGATTTTTAATTGAAGAATTAATTGATAAAAGATAGTCATTAGCAATCGGATACAGGAGAGTATATACTGTATAAGATAACAAGGTAAGGATTATTTTTATTTGCAAAAAAATACGAGCTTAATCAAAAAAATCAGGATCGCTTTGCGTAAATGAAGGTTATTTGGATGGCTTTACGAGATAGATTATTTTAGGGTAGTGTAAATGCAAGAGTAAGCGGTAATTTCTATGGCAACTTCTAAAAAAACAAAAATAATAGATTGGAAAACTACAGATGAAAGGTTTGTGGTCTTTCTTGATATAATGGGGTTTAAAGATTTTGTTGCAAGAAATTCACATGACTTTGTCTATAACATGATGAAGAGTTTATCAAAATCCAAAAAAGTTATTGAAGCAACATTCTTGGACGATGAACTGGGAGCCGAATATAAAACTAAAGATATTTATACAACTAGCTTTTCAGACTCAATTATTTTATTCTCCTCAGATGACAGTTCCCTATCATTTGAAATGATTATTACTTCAGCTGCATTTTTTATATCAGAAGCCATGAAAAATTCAATACCAATGAAAGGAGCTATGGCATATGGTACAATAAGTGTAGACAAGATTCAACAAATTTATTTTGGACAGCCGCTAATAGATGCTTTTTTATTACAAGAAGAGGTTAATTATTATGGTGCTATTTTACATAATTCTGTAGATAACTATATAAATAAAAATACAGCGAAGCTTTCAAAAGAGGCAAAGAAGTTCCTACTTGAAAAGAAGACTCCTTTAAAATCGGGATTAATGCAGCATAATAATATCAATTGGTTTCGTTTTCTCGGTAGTGATTTGGAAGATCTTTCAAAAGCAAAAAAAGATTTTGAGAAAATAGTTAATTCTTTACGACTTGTAACCTCTGGTAGTCCAAGAAAATATATAGACAATACAGTTGAATTTTATAATTCTTTATAAAGTGAAACTGCTACTAACATTGGGGTACTTTGCACGACTCTGATTTTATAAAAGTCCCTGCAGGAGCTTGTGTTTTTATTTTTGAGAATATCGACATCAGCAAAAGCCATTATCTTCAAAAGAAGACAATACTTTTTTTACAATCCGCTTCATCAAAATATTTTTTAGCCGGCTTATAATCACTTCTAAATTGAATTATATTTGAGGGTAAACGGACGTTCTTAGACAAACTGTTGTTAACAGCCATTATAAAAAAACGTAATCGCAATGACAATATCGACAACAAATAAACCAAATTGGGTAATTGCTTTAGGAATTCCTGTGCTTATATTCTTAAGCTGTTTCTTTATTACCCTGACTGCAAAATTCAAAACTAATAGTGAGTTATTATCAAATGCAATACTTATAGACATTCTTGTTGTAGCACCTTTAATATATTTTCTTGCAATTAGAAAAAGCAATATATCTAAGTTGACGGTTTCAAGGATTTTTATAGCAGGACTATTAGTTGCAGGTTTTATACTAAATGTTCATTCAAATCCTTTTCTGCAAATTATTAAAACCTGGGTTTCACCTTTAATTGAAGGCGTAGTTATTTTTTTTATTGTTAGCAAATTTTATATTACCAACAAAAAAGCCAAAGAAGCAAATAATGGAAAACTTGATTTTTTAATGCATTGCAGAGCCGTGATGTTCCAGGTTACAGGAAACGAAAAGTTTGCCAATATTTTTTCTTCTGAAATTGCTGTTTTGTATTATGCCTTTATCGGCACCAAAGACAAAACAATAGACTATGAAACAAAGTTTACTGCTTATAAAGAAAATGGAGTGACATTAGTTTTGTGGGTTATTTTATCCATATTCTTAATCGAAACTACAGGTGTGCACTTTCTTTTGAGTTTATGGAGTAAGACAATAGCCTGGGTATTGACAGGACTGAGTTTTTACACGTGTATTCAATTGTATGCTCACATAAAAGCTATCAAAGCCCGACCCATAATTATTAATAACGATTCCCTGGAAATTCATAATGGCCTTGCGGGTGACGCATACATTCAGTTTGACAACATAGAAAAATTTGAGTTATCAAAAAAAATACCGCAAGACAGAAGTCCGGTTAAAATTGCACTTCTTAAAGGATTAGAAAATCACAATATTGTTGTGTATTTAAAAACGCCAATCCAGGTAACAAAGATATTTGGCATTAAAAAAAATACAGACACTGTTTTATTTTATGTTGACAAATCAAAAGATTTTTCAAATGCTTTGACATCACGATTGAAGAATAACGACAGTTGAAATGGGGCACTGGTAAGACTGTGATGTCTTAAAAAGTTCATAGTAACCTTCCCTTATGACCTGTTAGAGATTTTATGCCATTGCAGGTGTTCCTGAAAAAGATTCCCTTTATCATAAACCCACCGCCTGCAACTTGCTTAAAGAATATCTTACATCCAACTCACATTAAACCAATTTAATTTCAAAAAATTACTCCGAAAAATGAAATCAATATTTGACAAAACAACAAGAGACGAATTGATTAAAAGAATTAATATGCTTGATGAAGGTAGCACAGCTCAATGGGGTAAGATGAATGTTTACCAAATGGTAAAACATTGCAGACTTTGGGAAGAAATGATGCAAAATAAACAAAATTTAAAACGTGTATTTATAGGTAAAATATTTGGGAGAATGGCTTTGAAAACGGTATTAAAAGATGACAAACCATTAAAGCAAAGTACTCCGACTATCCCATCTCTAACTATTAAAGAAATCACGGGCGACACCGCATCGGAAAAAGCAAAATGGGCTGCAAATATTGAGCAATATGCAAATTTTTCTAACCCGAACTTTGTACACGTATTTTTTGGGAAAATGACAAAAGAGCAAATTGGACAAATGGTGTATAAACATATCGACCACCATTTGCGACAATTTAATAGTTAACGACCGATTGGCATACGACAAAAAATAGATTGACAAGAACAACGAGCCACCAGGCCGGTACCACCCACTAATCCGTTACTGTAAAAGGTGAACAGAAATATCTCACCTATTTAACCGCCATATCATAATTTGTAACACCGGGAATAGCTGCCGCGTAAAGCCCCGCATCATTTGGCATAACCGGCATCTTCGCATCCCAGGCATATTCTTCCGGGTGAATGTTAATACCGGAATTAATTGCCTTATCCCATTCAATAACCTGCCCTGAATACGTAGCCATTCTTCCAAGGATAGAAGTCATGGTACTCTTAGCTCCGCGTTCTGCGTCCCAGAATTTATATTCGCCTTTTGCAACGGCGCCAAAGAGTTCATCATGCTCTGCCTGGTAAGGCTGGTTCTCTTTTTTCTTGTCAAACTGGTAAATTAATTTCCCTTTCAGGTCAGTAATTCGGGCATTGTCAAAATATACTTTTCCTTTTGTGCCCACCACGTATTCATCAACCTTGCTCATAGTACCTTTTTGATGCCTGCACTGGCTGTTAAGCATGGTACCATCTCCATAATGAAATTCTACATAGTGATGATCAAAGATTTCGCCATAATCTTTTCCCTTTCTTACTTCACGCCCACCCATACCCTGCGCACTCACGGGATAGCCATCCATTGCCCAATTGATCACATCTAAATTGTGTATGTGCTGCTCAGTGATATGATCGCCGCAGAGCCATACAAAATAGTACCAGTTGCGCATCTGGTACTCCATCTCAGTCATACCGGATTTGCGTGGACGCACCCATACGCCATCGTTATTCCAGTAGGCCTGCGCCCCTGTGATATCGCCGATCGCACCATCTTTAATGCGCTTCATTAATTCAAGATAAGAAGTCTGGTACCTGCGTTGCAGCCCAACTACAACATTC
Source organism: Ginsengibacter sp. (assembly GCA_040007435.1). Lineage (GTDB taxonomy): Bacteria > Bacteroidota > Bacteroidia > Chitinophagales > Chitinophagaceae > Ginsengibacter. The sequence goes on from JBDTUZ010000013.1 coordinate 114,945, forward strand.
AATTTTTTCTTTTTCGCATCTTCTGCTACTGCCAATACTTTTTGTATGCCGGCGGGATCAGTTGCTACAGGCTTCTCCATAAATACATGCTTGTTCAACCTGATTGCTTCCTCGAAGTGTATAGGCCTGAAACCCGGAGGTGTAGCCAATATCACCACATCTGCAAGTGGAATGGCTTTTTGATATGCATCGAAACCCACAAATTTATTTTCTTCTTTTACCTGCAACCGGTTGCCCGTTCCATTTTCCTTTAAAGCATTGCTTATGTTGATATAGCTATCATCGAGCCGGTCGCGAAAAGCATCTCCCATGGCAACAATCTGTACGTTTTGCTTTGTACTCAATGCCTGCACTGCGGCACCGGTGCCCCTGCCACCACATCCGATTAATGCAATTTTTATGACATCATCAGCGCCTGAAAAATAATTGGCTTTTGAAAGAATAGGCATAGCTAATATACCGCCTGCCGCAAGTGAAGTGTGCTTAATAAAGTTCCTTCTTGATTGTGATTCGGTTTCTTTGTTCATGTTACAAGTTTATCGTTAAAGAGTGATGGTTATACTTTTTCATTTTTCCCACAAAGAAACAAAGAGCACAAAGAGAAATTTTCCTGCTTTCGTTTACTGGTGAGATCAGTTTTTAAATATTATAGATTTTTATCTTAAAAAATGAAGTTACAATTTTCTCACTCTAAAGAAGCCGTGGAATGAGAAAAAATATTTCCCGGACTAAATCTTTAGTAAGACACTGCCTCGTCAACTAATTTATTAATACGTATCTAAATACAGCGAGAAAAAATTTTCTATTTCTTCTTTGCCTGGTTGTACTTCAGGCCTTAATATCCGAAAACCGATAAAAGGAGCATCTGCATTCCACCACCTGCTTCGCGGTATTTGCGGATCCCGCCTGTTCCACGCAGGATCAGATTTTATCCTGTTTGCGCTTCTTAGTTCGACGGCCGCGTCCTGGAAATTTCCTCCTTTCAAAGTTCGTGGATGCCTTGCCGTTGGCTTAATCACAGGGTTATCTAAAGAAGTTTCCGGCAGGTTGAAATAATTTTCATCGTATTGGTCAAGTGTCCACTCCGCAACATTCCCCATTATATCGTAGAGGCCAAATTGATTAGGTTGCTTGAGCCCTGTTTTGTGGTATTTATTATCGCTGTTATTTTCGTACCAGGCATAATTGCTGAGCCCTGTTGTATCATTTCCAAATGGATAAGCAGTTTTACTTCCCGCCCTGCACGCATATTCCCATTCTGCTTCTGTAGGAAGCCGGTAAAAAATTCCCGTCTTCACATATAACCAATGGCAGTACATTAAGGCGCCATATTGCGACATACTATTGGCGGGAAAACCACCTTGCTTCCCCATTCCCAGGGTAAGATCGATGTAAGGAGGACTTGGCCTCGTGACGGCATCAGCGACGGGTGTGCTTCTCGTAAAAGATTCATCTTTGAAAAAAGCATCGTACTCGTCGTAGGTTACTTCATAAGCGCCCATCCAAAACGAAGAAACCGAAATTTGTTTTGCAGGACCTTCATCGGATTTTCTTCCTTTTTCATCAGCGTTACTGCCCATCATAAAACTCCCTCCTGTTACCGGTACCATGTTAAATTTTATATTAGCACCCGGAACTACCTGCTCATAACTTTTAAATGGAGCCATATCATTTTGTGCAAATAATATTCCAGTGAACCCTGGCAAAAGAGTCAGAAAGAAAAAGAAAATAAGTTTTCCTGGTTTAGAACTTTTCATTTAAAATAGGATGTGAAGCCAGATGAACGATAAAAATAAGGTTTATTATTTTTCAATACTGTTATTTGTACTTCGGCAGATGCATTATTTTTTATTAATCGCAATGCCTTTTTTATCGGCAAGATACTGCATGCCGTAGCGAGCCAATCTGCATCATCTCCCGCATCCGCAATTACAGTCACATTTCGTGAATTGGTTAATGCATAACCATTAGCGGGGTTAATGATATGAGAATAATTTTTTCCATTCAATTCTACATATTGATACAGGTCTCCCGAGGTAGCGACTGCTTTGCTTTGCAAGTTCAATTGCCTGCTCATCAATTCCTCTTTCTCCGGGAGGTTGATAGCTATTTTCCATCCATCTATTTGCGGAGGTGTGCTGCCCACTACTATATCCCCGCCCGCATCAATCAATGAATATGGAAAGCCCAACTCACGTAACCGGGTACAAGCTCTTTGAGCTGCATCACCCTTTGCAATACCGCCGAGATCCAATCGCATGCCCGCTTTATTCAATCTTACTTTATGTGTCAACGTATCAAGTTCAATATATTTGTAACTTACCAGGCACTTGGCAAATTTCAGGCTATCAGGATCGGGTAATTTCTTTTCACGCCTTGCTTTACGCCATAGCCTTACTACCGGCCCCATCGTTACATCAAAGCTTCCGGAACTTATTTCGCTTGCATGCTCTGCCTTTTGTAAAATGGCAAACAATCGTTCAGGAACATCTATCCATTCGTTTTTTCCAGCCGTTTCACATAACCTGTTTAGTTCGCTTGTTTCAAGATAATCGCTATAAATTCCATTCAATGTATCTACAAGATTGAACGTTGCAAGAGCAGCATCATTCGCTGCTAAAGAATCAATGCTGTATATTACTATGTTGAAGGGTGAGCCCATTTTTGGCTCGTGGAAACTATATT
>JBDTUZ010000014.1:0-114123 GCA_040007435.1 Ginsengibacter sp.
TGTTATCTGTATAATTTTAGCCGGGCGATAAGATAGCGCTACATCAGAGACATATTTGTCAGAAAAGTATTCATCTCTTGTACGGTCTGTACCGTTAAATATCGTGGACACTGTACCAAATCTTGTTGTTCTGAAAACAAGGTTCCACTTGTTTATTTTATAATTAAGTGATAGCGCAAATTTTGTAGCAGGCTGGCCATGTTCCATCCTGCCTCTTTCCTCAATGTTGAATAGCGTATTTGTGTTCAGTGAATCGGCGGGTAATTTACTAGTTGTTTGTACAGTTCCAAATAACCGGGTCTTGTTTAAATTACCTGCGAGTGTAATGTTGAGGCTGCCATTGTTGATTTTGAGATCGGCACTGGTAACAATATCGATGCCCTGTGTGCGGGTATTAATGGCGTTGGTAAAAAATATCGCTGAATTCACATCAGGATAGTTTGCGAGAATTGCGGCAACTGTTGGATTGCTTTTTGTAAAGCTTCCTGTAAGTACTATCCTGTCTCGTATTTCTATCTGGTAGGCGTCAACGGTAATGCTCACATTGCGGGCGGGCTTGGAAGTTACGCCGATACTGTAGTTAATTGATTTTTCTGCCTTAAGTGATGGAATGCCGAATGCAGCGGCGATGTCACTGTTGTTTCGAAAGGTGCCCTGCTGAAAAGGCACGGTACCGGAAGTTGTATTTATAAACACCGTACTAACTGCACTGAAGAATCGCTGATGAATAGATGGTGCCCTGAATCCATTACTTACGCCACCACGTAATGAAAAATAGTCGGAAATTTTATAACGCAATGCAAGCTTGCCTGCTAAATTACCTCCGAAGTCACTGTAGTGTTCATAACGTCCCGCAAGGTCAACAAGAAATTTACTGTTAATATCACTTTCCAGGTCAACGTATCCCGCGACTACGTTCCTGTTTTCGTCCACGGCGTTCTCCGGTTGAAAACCAGGAAAAACCTGCGCACCGCCTACTCTTCCGGAATTAGGGTCGTAATTTTTATAGGATGCTTCCTCTCCTGCAATGATCTGGTAATTATCAATTCTGTATTCGGCGCCAAATGCAACGTTGAAAGATTGGAGATTAACTTTTTCGCCCAGGTCTTTTGAAAAGTTTGCATTAAGAGTATTTTGGTTGAATTTTAAAGTACCTGCATAGAACTCAGTTTGAGCATTGGCACTATCTGCATATTGTGATGCATTGTTGGAGTTCGTCACATCAAAGCGAAAAGAGTTCCCGCCATATATATCGCTTATGTCCCAATTCCATCCGCTTTTGGTAATTCCTTTAATACCGGCAGTAAATGACTTATCATTTATTTTACTGTTTATTTCGGGTAAAAAGCCATCAGGATATAATTCAGCAATAACCTGGCTGGTTTGCTTTGGATACCTGTAAAACCCCGCGGCTACACCTTTGCGATAGTTATACCCGGCATTTAAATATATTTGTGTGGTACTGTTTTCTTTTACAGGTGCACCTGCACTTATTACAAATCCCGTGTTCAATAATTTAGACTGGCCAATATGTAAATTGTGCTCACGGCTAAATCCTCTCTGATCTATTAAAGCATTATCCGCAGCGACATTTGATGTATAAACAGTACCGGTATAAACACCGCTTCTTTCAGTAGGTTCCCGGTGCCTTAAATCTCCGCTTATGTTCAGGTATCCCTGTTTTCCTAACTTAACTCCTTTATTCAACCCGAAGTTATATACAAATCCATCGCCCGCATATTGGGCGCCTGTGTAGGTTTTAAAAGTTAAAGGTGAAGGTAATTTTTTCAAAACAACATTTATTACACCGGCTATCGCATCAGATCCATACTGCGCTGCAGCGCCATCTCTTAAAACTTCGATCCTTTCTATAGCGGAAGGGGGCAGCGAATTTAAATCAGTACCAACCGAGCCACGACCTATAGTTCCATTTACATTGATAAGCGCCGTATTATGATATCTTTTACCATCAACCAATACAAGTACCTGGTCTGGCCCCAGTCCACGCAGTGTTGCCGGATCAATATGATCGGTACCGTCTGCAATGGTTTGCCTCGAAGAATTGAAAGAGGGTGCAACAAAGTTCAACATCTGCGTAGGTTCTACCTGCCCGGTGGCTGTGAGATCTTTGGCGCTTATGATGTCGACAGGTACTGCTGTCTGTACACTGGTACGTGCTATATTAGAACGCGAGCCTACAATCATTACACCTTCCAGTGTTTTCTCCGCCACCATTGTATTCCCGGTTGCCGTTACCGTTTCCCCCGCGGCCACTGATACGGGTATACGCTGCACTTTAAGTCCCACATAACTTATGAGAATATTGTATGAGCCGGGATCAACTTTCAAAATATATTCTCCATTATCATTTGTAGTAGTCCCGTTATTTTTGCCCTCTATCGTAACGGATGCATTAGCAAGCGGCCCTCTTTCGTCCTTCACCATTCCCTTTATGGTGCCTTTTTGCGCCTGTGCAATGCCAACGGAAACAAAGAAAATAAAAACCGTCAACAATAATTTGGAGGTTAATGTAAATTTTTTCATAGTTATGTTTTAGTAAGTAAATGATATTACTTAAAGTTACTAAAGTCTTACTACATACTTAAATTTGCATAAAACCCAGCATGGCAAAAACTAATATGTTCCGTTTTATTTTGTTTCTTTTATGTGTCTCATCCACATCATGTGCACAGCAAAATATTTTAAACCCGTACAATTATAAAACTAGTAAAACAGAGATGTGTAATCATGGCGCTGTAGTCTCTGCACACGCATTGGCGAGCCATGTTGGTGTAAATATTTTACGGGCAGGCGGCAATGCCATTGACGCCGCAATAGCCACACAACTTGCATTGGCAGTGGTTTACCCTGGCGCCGGCAATATTGGCGGAGGCGGATTTATGGTCGCCCATTTAAGCAATGGTGAAAATATTTCAATTGACTACCGTGAAACAGCACCCGCAGCATCTTCGAGAGATATGTATCTTGATACTAACGGCAACCCGCAAATGCAATTGTCGCAGGACGGCCACCTTGCAGCAGGAGTGCCGGGAACAGTTTCCGGCTTATTTGCAGCGATGAAATATGCAAAAATCTCTTTTAAAAAACTTATAGAACCCGCGATTGATCTTGCCGAAAAAGGCTTTGCAATTTCAGAATCACAAGCTCAAAGCTTTAATGATTATAAGAATGAATTTTTAAAACTAAATACAACACCTCCCGTTTTTATTAAAGATGCCGAATGGAAAGAGGGTGATACCCTTATACAAAAAGACCTGGCTAACACTTTGAAAAGAATAAGGGACAAAGGACTTAAAGGGTTTTACGAAGGTGAGACTGCAAAACTTATAGTGGCTGAAATGGAGAAAGGACATGGTATTATTACAGAAGCTGATTTAAAAAACTACCAGGCTAAAGAGCGGAAGCCGCTTGTTTTTCAATACAAGGGAAATATGGTCATCACTATGCCGCTCCCGAGCAGCGGTGGAATTATTCTTGAGCAAATGTTGAAGATGAGTGACAGCCGGGGCCTTAGCGATATGAAATTTGAAACTGTGCGATCAGTGCAGCTGATGACGGAAGTAGAACGCCGGGCTTATGCGGATCGTGCAAAATTCCTGGGAGATCCCGACTTTGTAAAGGTGCCCGTAAAAACGCTTGTTAGTAACGACTATCTCAAAAAAAGAATGAGCGATTATGATCCCGGCAAAGCGGGGAATAGTGAAGACATAAAAGAAGGAATAATAAAAGAAAGCGAAGAGACCACGCATTTTGATGTACTGGATAGCGATGGGAATGCCGTGTCAGTTACCACAACTCTAAACGGAGGCTATGGCAGCAGAACGGTTGTCGCAGGTGCCGGGTTTTTGTTAAACAATGAAATGGATGACTTTAGTGTAAAGCCCGGCGTGCCCAATATGTATGGAGCCGTGGGTGCAGAAGCGAATGCAATAGCGCCCGGCAAACGAATGCTGAGCAGTATGACACCAACCATAGTTTTGAAAAATAATTCGCCATGGATAGTTCTCGGAACACCCGGCGGCACCACCATTCCCACAAGCGTTTATCAAACACTTGTGGATATTATTGATTTCAATATGAACCCTGTTGATGCAGTAAACAAACCAAAGTTTCATCACCAATGGTTACCGGACGAGATCTTTGTAGAAAAGGGATTTGATGAAACTGTTATCAGCAAACTAAAGGACATGGGTTATAAAATAAAAACACGCGAAGCCATCGGACGAACTGAAGTAATAATGGTGATGCCAAATAAAAACATACAGGCCGTAGCAGATAACCGGGGCGATGACGCAGCCGCAGGTTACTGATTACCCTCCTTCAATTTAAAGGGCCGCTTTCAATCGTATATGAATTAAAAATACTTTTTAAAAATATTTCATTAACAAAACATACTGAAAAGTATTTGGTGCTCCCTCATCTTCCTGGCAACACAACCCGTAATTCCTATTATAAAACTATTATTTAACAGGTTTACTTTAAAAGCAAAAATTAAAAACAATTTTATGAAAAAGATCCTTGTATTATTATGCGTAATCACTTTGAGCACAGCGGCATTTGCCCAGGAAAAGATGGAAAAAATGGATAAGATGAAATCTGAAAAAATGGCTAAATCAGACGATGGTATAATGATGAAAGACGGAAAGATGATGGTAATGAAAAACGGAGAGACCATGCAAATGGACAAAGACATGAAGATGAGTAATGGCACGATGGTGATGACCGATGGTTCAATGAAAATGAAAAACGGGAAAACTATGATGATGAAGGATGGCGAAATGATTAAAATGAATGGAAAGATGAGCAAAATGAAAATGGACAAAATGAAGGACGACAAGTAAACATCTTCCCGTTTTTTTTAAAATGCCACCAATCAACATTGATGGCATTTTTATTTTGATACATACCTCAAATGCGATAAAACAACCGCTGGCTTTCAAAGAAAAAGGCTATTTAGAAATAAATTTTGTTAAAGGCTTGTTTAGAAAAGGGTACGCATACTGCGCTGATCTTCTAAAATCTCTATGTTTGTTTATTTTTACCAATCAATTTTCTTTCCCTGAAAAAATTTTATAAAATATTTCTCCGTAGCCTTTTAGGGATTCTTGTGTTGATAATGGTTCTATGGCTGTTACTTCAAACCACTTTTTTCCAAAACTTTATCGTAAAAAAAGTAGCAAAAAGTTTATCAAAAGACCTTCACACAACTGTTTATATTAAACACGTTGACTTCGATCTCTTTGATAAAATGTTATTACAGGGAACACTTGTCCTCGACCAAAATAAAGATACCCTGTTATATGCAGGCGTGGTAAAAGTGAATATTACCGACTGGTTTTTTTTTAAAGATAATATCACTCTCAGATATGTGGGGCTTGATGATGCCGTAATTAATCTCAATCGTAAAGATTCCGTTTGGAACTACCAGTTTTTGATTGACTACTTTTCAGGGCCAAAAAAAACTACAAAAGATACGTCGGCATCTATACAACTCAACCTGGATATTGTTGAATTAAATCACCTTAAAATATGGCAGAAGGATGAGTGGCGCGGAGAGAATCTTTTTGTATCCCTTGACAAACTTAATCTTAAAGCAGACCGCTTTGATCTTAATAATAATATAATCGATATAAGTTCGCTCAATATCGAGCATCCTGTTTACTCCAATTATGATTACGATGGTAACCGGCCGGCAGATACAACTTCCGACCCTATTCAAATAGAAAGTGATACAAGCGGCGGGTTTAAATGGAATACGGATGATTGGCATGTGCTGGTAAAGAATATAAAAATTACCAACGGAAATTTTTCAATGGAAAAACAATCCTCCCGGCCCGCTTATACTGACAGGTTTGACGATAAACTTATTGTGTTGTCACAGATTGACGGTACTATTAAGAATTTTAAATTTTTAAAAGATACTCTAATCGCAAATGTGCTGATATCGGCCAAAGAAAGAAATGGTTTTAATATAAAAAAAATAAGCTCCGATTTTAAATTCACCCCTCGTTTAATGGAATTTAAAAATCTTGATCTTGTCACCAACAAAAGCCATCTCAGGAATTATTATTCGATGCGGTTTAATAGTTTCCAGGATGATATGAACGACTTTATACACACCGTAACGGTAGAAGGGCATTTTGCAAATAGTGAAGTCAACAGTGATGATCTTGCCTATTTTGCCCCGGAGCTAAAAACATGGAACAAAATATTTTCGCTGAACGGAGATGCAAAGGGGACTATTGATAACTTTTCGGCCAGGAAAATGATCATAAAAGCTGGTGAAAAAAACTACTTGGATGGAGACATAAGCCTGAGAGGTTTACCCGATATCGATCTGGCATTTATTGACTTTAGGGCAAGGGAGATGAGGACCACCTATTCTGAACTGGCTGCCTTTATTCCTGACTTAAAAAATATTGATAATCCCCGCCTCAGTGCTTTTGGCAATATAATATTTACCGGAAGCTATACCGGATTTATCCGCGATTTTGTGGCTTACGGCACTTTGCAAACCGATATCGGTACGATCCAAAGTGACCTGCACATGCAGGTGCCCGAACACGGCAAAGCCATTTACAACGGAAAGATTTCTACCGACAATTTTCAATTGGGGAAGTTTATTGACAATAGCCAGATCGGCAATATCGCCTTTGATGGACATATAGATGGGAAAGGATTTAGTGTGAAGGAGGTAAACGTTGATATTGATGGAAACATAAAACATGTTGTTTTTAACGGGTACCCCTATTCTAATATAATTGCACATGGCAATTTTGAAAAAAAACTTTTTTCCGGTACAGCGAGTATTAATGATCCTAACATCAAAATAGATACACTTACAGGCTCGATTAATTTTAGCAAATCTGACCCCGAGTTTAACCTGCTGGCAAATGTAGGCGTACTCAATTTTAAACCACTTGGATTTACGAATGACAGTGTTTCATTAACCGGCATTTTCAACCTCAATTTTACCGGCAGCAATATTGATAATTTTTTAGGCTCGGCGAAATTGTATAATGCCATATTACTCGACAAAGACCAACACCTGTCTTTTGATTCACTTACGATAAATTCTTCGCTGCAAGACGGGAAAAAATATTTGACACTGCACACCAATGAGATGGATGCCGAGATTAACGGCAATTTCAGAATCCAGGAGCTTCCCGACGCCTTTCAATTGTTTTTATACAAATATTACCCGGCCTATATCAATAAACCCAAACAGAAAATTCAAAACCAGGATTTTACATTTCTTGTGAAAACAAAAAATGTGAGCGATTATATTGCGCTCTTCGACAAAAAAATGAGCGGGCTTAATAATTCAATTTTCAGGGGCGATATTAATGTTGCTGAAAATACTTTAAATCTGCAGGCCGATATTCCACTTTTTACTTATAGCAATATCAATTTCAATAACATTCATTTTAACGGAAAAGGTACACAGGATACGCTCACGTTTACCGGCGATATTGAAGATGTAGTAATCAATGACAGCCTTCACTCACCTAAAACCAGAATTGAGGTCGTTGCCGCAAATGATATCTCCGATGTAGTCATTAATACATCCGCAAACAGAACGTTGAACTCTGCTGATCTTTCTTTCAGGGTTCTTACCCAAAAAAATGGTTTTGATTTATTAATAAATCCATCAACTTTTACCATAAATCAAAAAAAATGGACGATTGAAAAAGGGGGCCGCCTGGAACTGATAAGAGATATGCTTATAGCCAGTGATATAAAGCTTACGCAGGACGGGCAGGAAATTTATGTATCAACAGAGCCATCGGAAATCGGTTCCAGTAACGATGTAGTGATTGGGATTAAAGATCTTAACATTGGTGATATAGCCCCGCTGTTCACAAAAACGGTGAGTGTGGGTGGCCTTATGACCGGGTCTATTCGCGTGAACGATCCTTTTGGAAAACCTGCAGTGGAATTCGATACTAAAACAAGACAATTTTATTTCGAAAATGATTCTGTTGGCGTTCTAAGCACTAAAGGCGAGTATTTAGTGGGGGCCGGCAGTCTTGAATTGAATGCAATTTCAGATAATAAGCGATATAATTTTGCCGCAGATTTTGCATATCGTCCTAAAGATTCCACAGGCAACCAGCTCAATGGCTCTATCGTTCTTAATAACTCGGCCATACATGTGCTGGAGAAATATCTTGGTGGCATCTTTAGCGGAATATCCGGAAGAGCAACTGGAAAACTGAGCCTTGCTGGTGAATCGTCTGATCCTAAATTAACAGGTGCGATAAGGCTGGACAGTACGACTATGACGGTGGATTATACCCAATGCCGTTACATTATAGACAATAATACGATCATAAATTTCAAACCTGACGAGATTGATTTTGGCACGATTAAAATCAGGGATACCCTTAACAATACGGCTACGGTTAGTGGTAAATTGTACCATAGTTTTTTTGATAATTTCTTCTTCAACGAATTACATTTAAAAACAGATCCAAGAGGGAATGGCAAAGGCAGATTTGTGCTGCTCAACACGACCTCAAAAAATAATAAAGAATTTTATGGTAACCTGGTGGGCGATGCCGAATTATCCCTTAATGGATTCGTGACTGATATGAGGATGAACATTACGGGAGAACCTACAGACAGCAGTCATATTTATTTACCCACGGGAGAAACCGCTGAAACCGGTACGCTTGATTATATAGAATTTACGAAGTTTGGCCGTGAAATGAAGGCCGACCTTGAAGGCAGGGAAAATACAAGCATCAAAGTAAATATGGAAATAACGGCCAATCCCTATGCGAAAATTGATGTAATACTTGATGAGGCAACGGGCGATGTAATTAAGGCACAGGGAAGCGGTAAATTAAATATCACTGCGGGTACAACAGATCCCCTCACCATAAGAGGAAGGTATGATGTGCAACAGGGAGAATATACTTTTAATTTCCAGACGTTTCTTAAAACGCCATTCAGCCTGCAGACAGGTTATATTGAATGGCAGGGCGACCCCTACCTGGCCAATTTAAATATAGATGCCGTTTATACGGCAGAAAAAGTATCATTAAATAATATACCTACAAGTACCGGCTTTAGTAATGCAAAGGGAGACGTTGATATTATTTTCAAACTCAGGGGAACCTTAAAAGACCCAAGCCCTGAATTTGAATTTCAATTTCCATTTGATAATCCCTTAAAATCGGATCCTATTGCCAATGAATATTTGAAAACCAGATACGAGGCCGATAAAAACGAACTTAATAAGCAGGTTACTTCACTGTTGCTGTTCAACACTTTTATGAGTGATGATCAAAGACTTTTAAGCAGTAACAACACCGGAAATTTTGTAACAAGAAGTGTAGGCCAAATTCTTTCTGCGACACTTTCCTCGTCATTAAATAACTGGCTTCAAAGATTGCTGAACACCCGGTCGGTGAATTTGTACACCAATATTAATACCGCAGATTTCAATTTTGGCGTAACGCAAAAAGAGCTGCAAAACATTGGGAACTTTGGCTTACGCACCACTTTTTTTAATAACAAGCTACTTGTAAATGTGGGCGGAAACGTGGATTATAGAATAGGCCAGGGAGCAAGCAATTCAAATTCAAATTTTTTATTTACCCCTGATGTGTCATTTGAATATCTTATTTCTCCCGATGGCAGATTCAGAGTTATCGGCTTCAATCGAAGCGATGCCGAGCCTGGCGATATTTCCGGCATTACGCGGCGGAACCGCACTGGTGTGCAACTTTCGTACAGGAAAGAATTTGATTCGTTCGAGGAGTTTTTTACTAATCAAAAAAAGAAACGAAGAATGGTTTCAGATACAACTGCAAAAACAAACCTCACGGGTTTTTGAAATTTGTAAGGTTTAGAGGTCATTTCGCCAAAATCTTATGCCCCATCTTATCTCTCTTTGTTTTGAGGTATTTTTCGTTGTGGGTATTTGATTTTATTTCTATAGGAACCGTATCTACAATCTCAAGTCCATAACCAAGCAACCCTGCACGCTTTTTAGGATTATTGCTGATGAGCCTTATCTTGGAAATGCCCAATTCTCTTAATATTTGAGCGCCCACTCCATAATCCCTTTCATCCATTGCAAAACCTAGTTCAATATTCGCTTCCACGGTATCACGCCCTTCTTCCTGCAGTTTATAAGCTTTCAATTTGTTCAGCAGGCCTATGCCCCGCCCTTCCTGGTTCATGTATAATATCAAGCCCTTGCCTTCCTGCTCTACCATTTTCATGGCGGCATGAAGCTGGTCACCGCAGTCGCATCTTAACGAGCCCAGTATATCACCCGTCATACAGCTAGAGTGGACCCTCACCAATACGGCCTCGTCTTCTGTCCAGTCTCCTTTTTTTAACGCCATGTGCTCTTCACCGGTATTGAGTTGTTTGAAGGCTATCAATTCAAATGTTCCATATTTGGTTGGCATTTGTACACGTACATCTTCCCGGATGAGGGTTTCCTTTTTAAGGCGATATGCTATGAGGTCTTTAATAGAAATAAGCCTGAGATTATGTTTCGAAGCAATTTTTCTTAACTCTGGTAATCTCGCCATTGTTCCATCTTCATTCATAATTTCTACCAAAACGCCCGCCTCACCGTGGCCGGCAATACTTGCAAGATCAATGGTGGCTTCGGTATGTCCCGTGCGCCTCAGCACACCACCAGCCTTTGCACGCAAAGGAAAAATATGGCCCGGTCTTCCTAATTGTTCAGGCTTCGTGTTGGGATTAATTAGTGCCTGTACCGTTTTTGCCCGGTCATGGGCGGAGATCCCTGTAGTGCATCCATTCCCTAGTAAATCAACACTCACCGTAAAAGGAGTTGCATGTAAAGCTGTATTTTTATGCACCATAAGTTCAAGCTGCAGTTCGTTGCACCTTGCTTCGGAAATAGGAGCGCAGATAAGGCCGCGTCCATGTGTGCTCATAAAATTTATGATTTCGGGAGTAACGTTTTTCGCAGAAGTAATAAAATCGCCCTCATTTTCCCTATCCTCATCGTCTACAACAATAACTAACTTGCCCCTCTTTATATCTTCAATGGCATCCTCAATAGTATCTAACATAAAATTTATTTATTTGCAAAGATAGTTCAATGTAGTCCTTGGCGGAAAGTCAAAATTTGAAATTGCTTATTTCGCAAACGGCTAATCTTCAAAGATCGCTTTCGGCTAATTATCCACTTGCCTGCGTCGCTTGGGAACCTCACTTAGCGTTTTACCGTAGCCTGACTTAGCGTTTTATCTATGAGCAACTTAATATTTACTTAACATAGATGTGCAGCGAAAGTTATGCATCTGTTGCCTTAAAGTTGTTAATAAATGTTAATGTGGTATTAGGGATAATTTACTTCCTTTGCCCGAAAAACTAAAACACTATGAATTTGAAAAGAATTATCCCCTTTTTGTTTGCCCTGTTAATCTCGCCCTTTCTCATGAATGCCCAGGTTACCACGAGTAGTATAACCGGCTTCGTAAAAGCTGATGATGGGAAACCACTTGATGGGGCAACTATTACTGCAATTCACCAACCATCGGGAACCAAGTATGTTACAATTTCAAAAAAGGATGGCAACTTTACCATTCCTAACACAAGAATAGGCGGGCCATACCAGATAACGATAGCGTATATCGGTTACACACCGCAAGTGATTAGCGACGTGAATCTTATTTTAGGTGAGCCTTTCGCTACAGACGCGGTGCTTTCGACTAAATCAACTGTATTGAATGAAATTACGATAACTTCAGCAACAAGAGGCAGCGCAAGGGCTAAAACCGGCGCCAGTACTGTTTTCAACGCCAGGCAGATTGCGACGCTTCCCTCCATATCGAGAAGTATCACGGACTTCACGCGGCTTACTCCACAGGCCAATGGAAATAATTTTGCCGGCAGAGATGGCAGGTTTAATAATCTCCAGATTGATGGTGCTAATCTCAATAATAACTTTGGTTTGAGCACTGATCCGCTTCCCGGTGGTGGTGCGAGCCCTATCTCTATTGAATCTTTTGATGAAATCTCTGTGAATATTGCACCCTACGACGTAAGGCAGTCAGGCTTTACAGGAGCAGGCCTTAACGTGATCACTAAAAGTGGTACCAATACATTCCATGGTTCGGCTTATGGCTTTTACCGTGATCAAAGCTTCAATGGGACACATGCCGGGAAAACAGATCTTACTCCTACCCCTCAAAAGAATAAAGTTTATGGAGCAAGCCTTGGAGGGCCAATCATAAAAAATAAATTGTTCTTTTTTGTAAATGCTGAATGGGAAAATTCTTCGGTACCTAATCCTAATACATATGTTCCTACCGGGTCAAGTGCTTCGGGCACTATATCAGCGGCGCCGAAAGATTCTCTTGATAAATTCAGAGACGTATTAAAATCAAAATATAATTATGATGCCGGTGCTTACGACAACAGGCCAAATTTTGTAACCAAAAACAGGAAATTGCTTGCCAAAATAGATTGGAATATCAGTGACAAACAAAAACTGGTATTAAAGTATAGTGATTTCAAAGGCTCCGACCAATCGCCGCTGAACAGCAGCAGCGTTCCAAATGGCGGTGGATTCACTATTACTAATCCTGTTAATGGAAAAACCAGTGGCCCGACATCCAGGCTGCCAAATAATAGAAACAGCGCGCAATCAATTGGCTTTTCAAATTCAGATTATGCAACTGACCACATAGTGCAATCAGGTACACTTGAATTAAATAGCAATTTCAACAGCCGGGTATCGAACCAATTATTGCTGGCTTATACCCATATCCAGGATATAAGAAATAGCCCCGCAGGCATCTTTCCAACCATAGAAATATTTAATGCTGATAGTACTGTACCGGGTGTTACGGGAGGAAGAAACTACATGAGTGCCGGCACTGATCCTTTTACAAGAAATAATGAAGTGGTAAATAATATTGCTTTAATTACTGATAACTTTACCTATTTCGCAGGAAAGCATACGATTACCGCTGGTGCTTCTTATGAATACCAAAAGGTAGGTAATGCATTTATGCAGGGATCTGAGAGTTATTACATTTACAACACCCTTGATGAATTTGTAAAAGATGCTCCTCCCGCATTTTTTGCTTACACTTATTCATTGGTTCCAGGGCAACCTAAAGTTTTCTCTGCCGACTTAAAGCTTGGTCAATTGGGTGTTTATTTGCAGGATGAGTTTAACGTTAATCCAAATTTTAAGTTGACCTATGGAATAAGGGGCGACGTTCCTACTTACCTGAAGCAACCAATTGCAAATCCTGCTATTGATGAAATACAGTTCCCTGATGAAAATGGGAAGCTCAGAAATTATAGCACGGGCAAGTGGCCCAAGGCTAAATTGCTTTTATCCCCACGTGTAGGATTTCGTTGGAAAGTTCCTGATATCAATGGCCTGGTGTTGCGTGGTGGAACTGGGGTATTTACAGGCAAGATACCCTTCGTATTTCTTACCAATTTACCAAGTAACAGTGGAGTTTATCAAACTGGCGCAGTACTTACTTCAAAAGCTGATCTTGCAGGCCTTACCTTTAATCCTGATCCCGATGCTTACTTATCAAAATTTCCACCTACTGTTACACCGACCGCACCAAGAACTTTTGTCTTGATTGATCCAAATTTCAAATTTCCGCAGGTATTCAGAACAAACCTTGGAATAGACAAACAATTAGGAAGAGGATTTACAGGTACAATAGACTTGTTATATACCAAAGATATCAACGCGGTGAAGATGCGTAATTTCAATCTAAATGCGCCCAATTCGACTTTAACAGGCCTGGATGACAGGAAAAGATTCGCTTCTTCATCAGACCGGTTATTATATCCAAACCTTGGCGAAGACATTATTTTAGAAAATACCAAGAAGGGCTATTCTTTCTCAGCAACAGCTCAACTAACAAAAGCTTTTACAAAAGGCTTCTACGGAGGACTTTCTTATACCTATACTTTAGCGACCGAAATTTCACCGAACCCTGGTTCAAGAGCAACATCAGCATGGGAATCGATCTCCAATGTTGGTACGCCTAATGCGGAAGAATTGTATTATTCTTCTTATGCAGTGCCGCATCGCGTTACCGCTAATATATCTTACAGGTTAGAATATGCAAAACATTTTGCAACTACTGTCTCCTTATTTTACGAAGGCGCTGCACAATTTAACTACTCATTCGTAGTAGGTGGCGATCTCAATAATGATGGAAACAGCAGCTCCGATCTTATGTACATTTATGCCAAAGGTTCTGATGTACCATTTGTTGATGTAAAAAATACAGATGGTTCAATTAAGTATTCAATAGCAGACCAGGCTGCTGCTTATGATAAATTTGTGAGCAACTCTTCTTATTTGAAGAGACACAAAGGTCAATATGCTGAAAGAAATACTGCATTGGCGCCATGGTACAATCGTGTTGACATGCGTTTTTTACAAGACTTTTATGTAAAAGCTGGAGGCACCAGGCATACTTTGCAGTTCAGCGCTGACATTATTAATCTTCCAAATTTCTTAAATAAGGATTGGGGAATACGTGACCAGACAAGTGTTATTAATCCTTTGTCTTTAAAATCAACAACTGGTGGTGCTCCAACCTTCACGTTGGCTGAAATAACAAATGATGCAGGCACAAGAGAACTCGTTACAAACCCTTTCCAAAAAATAAAATCATTCAGTACTACCTGGGGATTGCAACTCGGAGTTAGATATATATTTTAATAATTTGATTTTTTAATTTTTAGATTTAACACCCTGGTTTTTCCGGGGTGTTTTTTTATGGTAGTTTTTTATTTGCAGGCAAGCATTATTCCCTATCTGGTAAAAGTTTTTTTAATAACAATTCCTTTTTACTTCTTGAGACATCTATGGTAGAGCCATCGGTCATTACAAGGTAGCCACCCTCTCCTTTTACATATTTATTTATTTCATTAAGGTTTATAAGATGAGAATGGTGCACACGTGCAAAGGAGTGATCTTCGAGCATCTCTTCAATATCTTTCAATGTGCGTGATACAACTATTTTTTGTTTGCTTTTTAATATAAGCACCGTATAGTTGCTTTCTGATTCGCAACTGATGATGGAATCAATGGGTATCATTTGCAGTCCTTCCATTGTAGGCAATGCAATTTTATTTATTACAGCGGTGGGATTATTTACTTTTTGAAATAGCAACTCAAGTTGGTGCACTAATGGTTTTTGCGAAAGCTGTATTATTTTCTTAACAGCTCTTTGCAGTTCTTCCCGGTCAATAGGCTTAAGCAAATAATCAATAGCGCTGAACCGGATAGCTTTTAACGCATACTGATCAAAGCTTGTGGTAAAAATGAGATCGAAGTTAATTGCCTTCAATTGTTCCAGCATTTCAAAGCCGTTCATCTTTGGCATTTCAACATCAAGAAAAACCAAATCCGGGTTATGCTCATAAATTGCTTTTAATGCTTCTGTACCCGAATTGCAAACCGCAACAATATCTATCTCCTGGCAGTACTTTTCCAGCAGCATAGAAAGTACTTCACAACAGTAGGGTTCATCATCCACAATAATTGCGTGTAACATACCCGTGAAATTTAAGCAGTCAATTACAAAAATACTTTTTCGGCAGTTACTTTATACTTAATTCTCAGTATAATTTTTGTTCCTTCGGAATTTCCATTATCATCATATAGATCTTCAATCGCTATAGAATTTTCTCCCTGTTCATTATCTAACAAAGCAATTCTCTCTTTTGTAATCTGCAATCCCATAGATTTATATTTTGATGTCGAGCTTTTACTCAGCTCTGATGCAGCCTTACGGCCAACGCCATTATCAACAATGATGCATTCAAGTATTTCATCTTTCTGTTGTAAGAGGATATCGAGATTTCCTTCACCACTTTCTTTATTCATTAATCCATGCCATATGGAATTTTCAACAAAGGGCTGAAATAATAATGGAGGAACCAATATTTCTTCTGCATCTAAATCAGCGTTGCATGTTATTTTATACCGGAAAGAATTTTTTACCCGCAATTGTTCCATTTGAACATACAATTCAAGACAGTCCAGTTCTTCATTAAGTGCTATGTATTTGTAGTTGGAATTGTTCAGCACCATGCGTATCAGCCTGGAGAACTTAGTAAGATAATCGGATGCCGTTTCTGTTTCATTCTTAAGAATAAAACGATTGATAGAGTTGAGACAATTAAAAATAAAATGGGGGTTCATTTGGGAACGGAGTGCCTGCATATCCTGTTCGGCGGCCTTATGCCGCAAGTCAGCTAATTTTTTTTCATTTTGCGCAATTTTCAACTGGTGGCTGAATTTTGCGTGAAGCCGCCATCGAATGAACCCATATAAAACAGCCAATATTGCAAACCCCACTAACTATTTAAACCACCAAGTGCTCCACCATGGTGGCATAATATCTATGTTAATCGTTTTCTCCGCCCATACTCCATCACTATTCGATGCCTTAACCCGGAATGTATACTTACCCGGGGGTACCTTGTAATAATAGGCTGTATGATCTGAACCAGCCTTACGCCAGTCATTGTCAAAATTTTTCAACATAAATAAGAACCGATTACCTTCCGGGCTACTGTAATGAATCCCCGTAAAGTCAAAGGAGAAAACGTTCTGTTTGTAGTTCAGGCGGATCTCTTTTGCTTGTGAAACAGGTAAACCGAGAGGGCCGCCTTTGCCTGGAACTACCATTTGATCTCCCAGCCTGAATCCCGTAATATTCAGATCAGGGGGAGCTGTATTTCCCGTTAGCAGTTCAGGAAAAAAAGCATAGTAGCCATTATCGTCACCAAAAAACAGTTCTCCTTTTTTCCCCTTAAAACCACGATCGATGAGTTTCTTTCCAAAAAAACTTATTTCGCTGCGCTTTTGCCTAAGTCTGAAAAGACCAATGCCGGTATTTATCCATAAAGATTTCTGATCGTCTTCAACGATATTATGAACGGGTATATTTTCTGCAAGACCTGCGGCCTGGTTGCTAAAAAGAACAAAATCATTATTGGAACGATTAAAATAGTACAGCCCCCTATTAGAACCAATCCATAAGACTCCATCTGAGTCTTCAAAAATATCATCGATATCAGTTTCCGGAAGATAATTCCGAAATTTTTTGGTGCTTTTGTCAAAGCGATATAAACCTCCTCCTCCCTCCCAGGTTCCTATCCATAGATAACCGGACCTATCTTCTTTAATACATAAAATGCCTCTGTAATTAAGGCTGCCTGCATTTGGCGTACTTTGCCTGTAATGAGTAAACGTACCATCCTTCCTGTTCATTAAGACCAGGCCCACATTTTCTACATTTGTTCCAAGCCAAAATGATCCATCCCGGTCTTCATAAATGGCGGTAATGCCGTAATTATTTCCGCTGCTGAGATAACGTGTGAATTTTTGTAATTGACGATCATAACGGTTAAGGCCGTTTTGTGTGCCAATCCAAAGGGTACCCTGCCTGTCTTCGAACATTGAATACACCATATCGGAACTTAAACTTGCAGAATCTGATTTATTATGAATAAACAATTGTTTAGTTATTCTGTCAGGTTCATAACAGATTAGCCCCTGGCTGGCAAAGTAACAGCCCAGCCACAATTTACCAGTGTTATCCACGAGGAGGTTTGAAACAGGGGCGCCAACATCGTAATGAGGAATTTGTTTGTGTTGCGGATCCATACGGTAAACACCATCCCACGTTAATATCCAAAGCACACCATCTTTTGAAGTATAACTCCACCAAAATGTTATCTGGTCTTTCTCGTTTGGATTTTCTTTTAGAGATTCATAGTGATTAATTTTCCTGGTTTGAGGGTCATAGCAGTTTAGACCACCCATTAGCGTTCCAATCCAAATAGTTCCGGCCGCATCTTCCCTGATAAAAGTGATCATATCATCCGCCCATGGCAGTGTATTTCTGATAGGAGGACGACTTAAACTACTTGGATCCTGGCTGTTGTACTGATACCGTTCAAAATTTCCCTTTTCCCGGTTCATGATATGCAGCCCATCACCTGAGGTACCCACCCATAATCTCCCTTTACTATCTTCAAATATGGCCTTAACCCTATTGTCAATTAAACTCGAAGCGTCATTTGGATTGTGCAGGTACCGCGTAAAGTTCTTAGCAGCCCGGTTAAAGCGATTGAGGCCGCCATATTTCAAGGTTGAATCCCTTATTCTTAAATTCCCTCCATGCCATAGCAATCCGGTACCTACCCAAATCGTTCCCTGGTGGTCTTCGTACAATGTTATTACCTTGTCGTAACTCAAACTATTGGTATCTGCCGGGTTGTGCCTGAAGTGTGTGATTGTTCCTGTTTTTGGATCAATACAATTCAAACCGGCATGCTCAGTACCCACCCAGATTTTTCCATCATGATCTTCCATGATTGCCGAAATCGTATCATTGCTGATACTGTTGGAATCAGAAGGATTATGGCGGAAATGAGTGAAAATACCGGTCTCAGGATCCAAACGGTCAAGCCCCATTCTATTGGTACCTACCCAAATAAAGCCATTATGATCTGCACAGACGACTTCAGTCCGGTTGTACGCTAATGAAGAAGGATTTAATGGATCATGATAATAAGACTTGTAGCTATATCCATCATAACGATGCAAACCATTTGCACCAAACCACATGTAGCCATTCGGGCCTTGTGAGCAAGTGAGTATACCTGATAACCATCCCCCTCCCGGTGGTGAAACCTGGGTAAAGCCAGCCTGTGAATAGGAATTAAAACCTCTTAAGTTTAAAAGAAAAAAAATAAGCAAGCAGAAAATAAACACTGCTTTCATAAAAATATTTTTAGTGAGTTTGATTCATATAATTTAATACTTGTCCAAACCGATTGTTATCGCCGTTTTTCTGATACCAGTAAATAGCCTGCCGATAATATTTTTCACTCTGAGGAAAATTCCATTTCAACCAATGAAAAAAGCCCCGTTTTGAAAACAGGCATCACCGAGCCATGTCAGATTTTCCGTCGAATTCAATATAGAGGAGCGTGCTAATTCAATAAGGCGTTCCACCCTGTCGCTATCATTCAATAAAGGCAAAATTTTTTGTAGGCTATCGGACGGTAGGGAGGGTTTGGCAATCTGAAAGACCTGGGCATTTACCAATAAAGGAAACCAAAACGAAACGATTATTGTAAACGTCATCTTCATTTGAATAAATCTTTAATTCAGTAAGAAGAAACAGGAAATAGAGATGTGGGGTGTCGGGATTTTTGAAACAGGTTTTTTGCAGATATGGTCTCTCTAAATTAAGTAAAACCTGCTGTTTATCTAAATTTTATGAAAATACTTTTTCAACAGTTACTTTATACTTAATTCTCAGTATAATTTTTGTTCCTTCGGCATTTCCATTATCATCATATAGATCTTCAATCGCTATAGAATTTTCTCCTTGTTCATTATCTAACAAAGCAATTCTCTCTTTTGTAATCTGCAATCCCATAGATTTATATTTTGATGTCGAGCTTTTACTCAGCTCTGATGCAGCCTTACGGCCCACGCCATTATCAACAATGATGCATTCAAGTATTTCGTCTTTCTGTTGTAAGAAAATATCAAGATTTCCTTCACCATATTCTTTACCTGTCTGCTGGTCAGGCAGGTTCATCAAGCCATGCCAGATAGCATTTTCCACAAACGGCTGTAACAGTAACGGTGGAACTAATACCTCTTCGGTATCTATATCAGCGGTGCATTTTATTTTATACCGGAAAGAATTTTTAACCCGCAATTGTTCCATTTGAACATACAATTCAAGACAATCCAGTTCTTCATTAAGTGTTATGTATTTATGCTGAGAATTATTCAGCACCATGCGTATCAGCCTGGAAAATTTAGTAAGATAATCGGATGCAGTTTCTGTTTCATTTTTAAGAATGAAACGGTTAATGGAGTTGAGACAATTAAAAAGAAAATGAGGATTCATCTGTGCACGAAGCGCCAGCATCTCGAGTTCGCTCGTTTGCTTTTGCAATTCAGCCTGTTTTCTTTCGCTTATCAGTTCCTGTTCCTTCAATTCATTTTCGAGGCGAAGTTTTTCGTTCCGGCGTTTTAAAATTATATTTCGAAAAATGATTGCAGCAAGTGAAACGAGGAGAACTAAGGATGTGATAAGAATTTTCTTCATCAATACCTCTTCGTCTAATTGCTGTTGTTTTAGTTCGTTATCTTTCCGGAGCAGGTTTATCTTTGCCAGTTGTTGTTCGTCCCTTGCTTCGGATTTATAGAGCACCAGTTGTTGAATATTCTGAAGTCTTAGTTTCGCACCTTCTAAAGAATCTTTCAACGCTACAAACTTCTGGTAATAGAAATAAGCACTGTCTGTATTTTTTAAATGCTGATACACCAGCCAGTGTATCTCAAACGCATCCTGTAGAACAGGCTTGTTTCCGGTTTGCCCGGCAATAGATAAACATTCCCTTGCATATCGCAATGCATTCGCATATTTTTTCATTCCCACATAGGTCTTGCCCAAATCATCCAATACAAAAAGTCCCCGGCCGGGGTCAATCTTTTTCTTAATAGCCAGGGCCTTGTCCAGGTAATCAACCGCTTTAATGTATTCTCCTCTTAAGAAGTATAATTTTCCAAGTCCCGCTAACGCAGAACCATCCAGCGGTTTAACGCGTAACATTTCCTCGAAATAATAGATCGAAGAATCATAGTTTTTCATACCGAGGAACAGGTATCCAAGTGATCTGTATGGTTTCCAATTGACCGATTGTTTCCTTGCCTGTAAAATGCTCTGTCGCAGATAATCCAGTGCGGTTTCATAATCCTCAACAGATTGATATATTTCAGCAAGATTGAAAAAGGACCATATTAGTCCCCGCTGGTCATTTAGTCTTTTTTTTTCCTGGAATCCCTTTTTAGCGAATTCAAAGCGTTTTTCGAAATTTCCTTTTAGTTCGAAAACATAGCTAAACCAATCATGTAAATCAGCTAACATTACCAGGTTACCTGCTTTTCTGAAATGAATTTCTGATTGTTCAAAAGCCTTCATTGCTACATCAACCGAATCCTGCTGCAGAAATGAAGCCCCCAGACCCCTAAACCCGAATCCCAAACCATTATCATCCTGTATTTTTTGGTGCCAGAAAATAGCCCGCCTGTAGTTCTTTTCAGATTCAATAAAATTCCATTGATGCCAGTAAGATATTACCCCAAGCCGGAGACAGGCATCACCTAACCCTTTTATGTAATTGATTGCAGAGGCCTCTTCAAACGCCTTCGTGGCATTTGATAAAGCAGAATCAGCTTGCATTTTTGGTATTGCTTCAAAATAGGAACGGCTCAATTCGTTTAAACAATTTATTCTTGCGGTGTCACGTAAAGTGGGCAATACTTTATTTAGGCTGTCAATAGGGAAAGCAGGTTTGTCAATTTGGAAAGACTGTGCATTTACCAATAAAGGAAACCAAAAGGTAACTATTATTGTAAACGTCATCTTCATTTGAATAAAGTTTTAATTCAGTACGAAGAATAAAAAATCAAATACAGATGCAAGATGTCAGACTTGTTTAGCAGTTAACCATTAAGATAAATAATTCTCTCTCTAAATTAATAAAACCTTGTTGCTATTTCTACTTTCAAATCTAAATGTTCTCTGGCCTTTTGGCTAAGATAATTGAGCAATTGAAGGTATGTACAGGCATTTTGCAGTACGGGTTGATTAGTTTGCAAAATGCGTTTCATATAATTCGCAACCTGCTCATTCAACACCACAAATTGTCATTCATTTCCGCAAATTAATAATTCATGATTGCGTGCCACTTATCGTACTAGTAATTTTATCGCGGTTTCGCTATTAACTGCTGAGGTTACAAGGAAATACAGTGAATTGAATTTAGGCAAATTATTTCCTTATCGGTTTTATCAACTTCTTTTCTATAATACCCTATCGTTTGTCGTTTGCTGATTTAATGTTTTAAAATCATTGGGTATGAAAAAAACATACAAAAGATTGATCCTTCTCATCAGCCTGGTAATGATTATAGGAACCGGCTGCCATAAACAAGATGCGATTATCCCGGGGAATAAACACCCTCACGCGGAGGATTCTTATGTAATACAAACGTGGTATGGCCTGATGATGAAACTATTAACAGAGACGCCCGGACATGTACCACCTGTTGCTGCACGCGACTTCGGATATACAGGCGTCGCTCTTTATGAATCGCTTGTAGGCGACATACCAGGGTATCATTCACTGGCAGGACAATTGAGTGGCCTAACCTCGCTTCCCCAGCGGGGGAATGGCCAATATTATAATGCGACCTTAACAGCTAATGCCGCTCTTGCAGAAATTATTAGAAATCTTTTTCAAAATGCTTCGGTTGAAAACTTCCACAGCATAGATGCTCTCGAAAAAGTTAATAGCAAATTATATGAAGGAGAACAATTAAATAAAGAAATCATAGACCGTTCGCGTGAATACGGCAGAGCCATCGCCGAAGCAGTTTTCAGGTGGTCTGTCAGTGATGGCGGACATCGGGCATATCTCAATAACTTTCCTGCAGATTACATTCCGCCTTTAGGTATAGATAAATGGGTTCCTGCTCCACCTGAGTTTCAAAGCGCTATGGTACCTTATTGGGGCAATAACAGGTCTATGGTACTGGCCAACGGCCCCGGTCCGGTGGATGCTCCCGGGCCTCCATCCTTTTCGATTACAGAGAACTCAGTTTTTTATAACGCAGCATACGAGGTATATAACACCGGGCTGCATCTTTCCCCGGAGCAAAAAACAATTGCTTTATACTGGGCTGATGGTGCAAATACATTTACGCCACCGGGGCATGATATTGCCATCACTTTACAGATGATCCGTAACCGAAATTCTAATTTATATAAAGCCGCAGTTCTGCTCGCCAAGGTAGGTATTGCGGAAAATGATGCCGGTATTGCTTGCTGGAGAGCAAAATACAAAGCAAATTTACTTCGGCCGATCACATTTATACAATCATATATTGATCCTTCGTGGAGCCCGCTTCTTGTCACGCCGCCTTTTCCAACTTATACATCGGGACATTCAACATTTTCAGGTGCTGCATCCACAATCCTTAGCGCCGAGATTGGAGACAACTTTTCTTTTACTGACAGTACCAAAATATATGATGGATTTCAGCCACGTTCATTTAACAGTTTTATTGATTACGCCGGTGAATGCGCTATTTCAAGATTATACGGAGGCATTCATTATGTATTTGATAATATAAACGGTTTCAATTGCGGGCAGCACGTCGCAAAGAATGTAGAGCATCTCAGGTGGAAGTAAGGTCTATCCTATCCATTCACATAAAAAAGGAGGTATGTATGATAAGACTCTAATCAAAATTTCATTCCCGCCAACAGGTTTTTCACTTACATCATTTAAACAATTAAAAAAATGAAAAAAACAATTTTTTTTGCAAAGCACATTCCTGCGAACATATTCTTAGCAACGCTTTATATGTTTGTTATTTTCTTTCTTACCTCCTGTAAGAAAGATCCACACACGCTGATAGTAGCACTTACACATCCTCCATTTCATATTGAAAATGCCAAGCTGCAATTTCCCACGGAACAAAGCGAATTGCTTTGGAATAATAGAGGACACATTCCTATTATGGCTCCCGATGGACACCAGGTTACCTTTGGAGAGTTCAATAAAGTTTCAGGATATGCCGAAGTTAGTTGCCATCCACAGGGTACGAAAATAACTGTTCGTGTTAAAGATCTTATTCCAAATGGTACTTACAGCATCTGGCTTTTGACATTCAAAGATCCCGGGTTCGACGGCACATTTGTTAACCAGATAGGCTTTGGCGCTGCCGGGCTTGCTGACGGAAGTACAAATGTGGTTAAAGCATCCTCTCACGGAACTGCCGAAATCACAACAATTACTCCCGGAGGGCCACTGTCGATATTTGGTTCGGTCGGAGATTGTCTTCTTTCAGAGTTTGAAGTACACATCGCAGCGGCATTTCACTTAGACAATCTTTCTCATGGCGCTGTACCCGGCCCTCCTGGTACATGGGTTGCCCAAGCTGCATTTCCTTTTAAAGGAAATCCTTAATGGAGATTTGGGAATAACAAATGAAAGTTTAAAGAACAATCCCTTTGCAATACTGCAAAGGGATTGTTTAAGTAGAAATAGAATGTGTGAATTAATATCGTACATTTTATCTCGTAAATCGTACATTGAAATTCACATAGCACACAGGAATTAATATCCCATGTCACCCATTCCACCGCCGCCCATTGGAGGCATAGCTGGCTTATCTTTTTCAGGCCTGTCAGAGATAACACATTCTGTAGTTAGCAACATACCTGCTATTGAAGCGGCATTTTCTAATGCAATACGTGTTACTTTAGTTGGATCGATAACGCCTGCAGCCATTAGGTTTTCATAAACCTCGGTACGTGCATTAAAGCCATAATCTTTTTTGCCTTCCTTTATTTTTTGAACAACAATACTACCTTCAATACCACTATTGACAACAATCTGGCGTAAAGGCTCTTCAACAGCGCGTTTTACGATTTGAATACCCGTTGTTTCATCTTCGTTAGCACCTTTCAATTTTTCCAGGCTCTCGATAGCGCGGATGTAGGCAACCCCACCACCAGCTACTATTCCTTCTTCAACAGCCGCTCTTGTGGCATGCAATGCATCATCCACACGATCTTTCTTTTCTTTCATTTCAACCTCGGTAGCAGCACCCACATATAGTACAGCAACACCGCCGCTTAATTTAGCAAGACGCTCCTGTAGCTTTTCTTTATCGTAGTCTGAAGTAGTAGATTCGATTTGTGCTTTTATCTGGTTAACTCTTGCGGTGATATCTTTTTTTGCCCCCTTACCATCAACGATGGTTGTATTGTCTTTGTCGATAGTTACAGATGAAGCTTCTCCCAAATAAGTAAGGTCAGCATTTTCTAATTTGTAACCTTGCTCTTCGCTTATTACGATACCTTTTGTAAGTACTGCAATATCCTGGAGCATTTCTTTTCTGCGATCACCAAAGCCCGGAGCTTTTACAGCAGCAACTTTCAACGTGCCACGTAATTTATTTACAACCAAAGTAGCCAACGCTTCGCCTTCGAGATCTTCGGAAATGATCAACAATGGACGGCCACTTTGTGCAACCTTCTCCAGTATATGAAGAATATCTTTCATTGAAGCAATCTTCTTATCATAAATAAGAATGTATGGGTTTTCCAATTCTGCTTCCATTTTTTCGCTGTTAGTCACGAAATAGGGAGAGATATATCCCCTGTCAAATTGCATACCTTCTACAACTTCTACAGTTGTATCAGTGCCTTTTGCTTCTTCTACAGTTATAACACCTTCTTTACCTACTTTAGTCATGGCCTGTGCAATGAGCTTACCAATTGACTCTTCATTGTTTGCAGAGATTGAAGCAACCTGCTCAATCTTGCTGATATTATCACCAACAGATTCTGATTGCTTTTTCAAATGTTCAACAACGGCTATCACAGCCTTGTCAATACCACGCTTCAAATCCATAGGATTTGCACCGGCAGCAACATTCTTAAGACCTTCGCTTATTATTGACTGCGCCAAAACAGTAGCGGTAGTTGTACCATCGCCCGCAATATCTGCGGTTTTGGAAGCCACTTCTTTTACCATTTGAGCACCCATATTTTCAATTGGATCTTCAAGTTCAATTTCTTTGGCTACAGTTACACCATCTTTGGTG
The DNA here is from genome assembly GCA_040007435.1 of Ginsengibacter sp. Classification (GTDB taxonomy): domain Bacteria; phylum Bacteroidota; class Bacteroidia; order Chitinophagales; family Chitinophagaceae; genus Ginsengibacter. The sequence goes on from JBDTUZ010000014.1 coordinate 25,732, forward strand.
ATACTTGGTGCACCAAATTTCTTTTCAATTACAACATTGCGTCCCTTTGGACCAAGCGTTACTTTAACTGCATTGGCCAGAATATCGACACCTCTCTTCATTTTGTTGCGGGCTTCGATCTCAAAAAATATTTGTTTAGACATATTATTTATTATTTAAAAAATTTAAAAAAATGGTTTAGCTAACTTTCATCAAAATATCCGACGCTCTCATAATTAAATAATCTTCGCCTTCAATAGTAATTTCAGTTCCGCCATATTTACCATACATAATAGTATCGCCCGCTTTAATGGACATTGGTATTAAGTTGCCTGTTTGCTCTGCGTATTTTCCTTTTCCTACTGCTACTACTTTGCCTTTTTGCGGCTTTTCTTTTGCAGTATCAGGAATAATAATACCACCTGCAGTCTTTTCTTCTGCTGCATTTGGTTTAACCAGAACTCTGTCATCAAAGAGTTCAAATGATTCTTTTGCCATAATTTTTAATTTTTTTGATTTTGTAATTTGTACCAAAGGTCAATATGTCTTCTTATGAAGACCCCCTTTGGAGGGATGCAAATGTACACGAATAATTGTACCAAAGGCTGCAATCAGTTTTGTTGACAGGTTTAAAACAACAGATGACAGTTTGGACTCCAAAGAACACGCCAAAATTTCACATAAAATTATTACAAGCCTGTTTTAAGAAGTGAGGTCATTCCAGTTTCCATTTCTTCCTGATGTCATTTGCCTGTTCATTCGCCAGTCGGCTTTGGAGATAATGGCCTTTTATGTTTTTTTGCCGGAAGGCTTCATATAATGTGACCGCACAGGCAACCGAAATGTTGAGTGATTTGATAATGCCTACCTGGGGAATAACTAAATTACCGTCTGCGTATTTCAGCAGATTTTCACTTACGCCAAATGTTTCATTTCCAAATACCAGCGCAGTTGACCGGGTAAGATCTAATTCATAGATACCGATAGAATCCTCTCCTAAATGGGTGGCATAGACTTTTTCGTACCTGGCCTTAACCTCACTGAAGCAAGCTTTCGCATCAGTAAACTGGTGAATCGTAAGCCATTCACTAGCGGTAGAAGAACTCCGGTAGCCCCATTTTTTCATGGGTGGAATCCTGTCATTTAGTATGTACACATCCTGGATACCCACAGCATCACAGGTGCGCATTACAGCCGAAACATTATGAGGGTCAAAAACATTTTCGAGCACCACAGTAAGATCTGGTTGCCGGTGATTAAGCACATTTGTGAGGCGGTTGTAGCGTTCCGGAGTCATTGCTGAAAGATAGAAGAAAATCGTCATTGAGTCAATAAGCCATTGGCATCTGTATAGAGATGGGGAGTCAATTAATGAATTAGTGCTAATTATTGACTATTGACTTATTGACCTATACGCTACTTCGCACTCACCGGTGGCTTGCCTCCTTCTGGAACAAAGATTAATGCATCCGAATCGAGGCAATATCGTTTGCCCGTTGGTGCCGGTCCGTCGTCAAATACATGCCCTAAGTGTGAACCTGATTTTGAATCAACTACTTCCCAACGTTCACTTCCAAGGCTTCCATCTTTCACAAGTTTTACAGCGTCTTTACTAATGGGTGCATAAAAACTTGGCCAACCGGTGCCGGAATCAAATTTTGCTTCTGAACTAAAAACGGGCTGGAGGGTGGCTGCGGAATAATAAATGCCTTTTTCGTAAAAATGATTCAGCTTACCACTAAAAGGTCTTTCAGTTCCCTGCTGGCGGAGTATATAATACTGGGCAGGTGTTAATTTCTGCTTCCATTCTTTTTCAGAATACTTTATTGGAAAATTCGCATTTGCGGATATTTTTTCCGGCTCAGAATATTTTGAATTTTTTGATTGGGATTGGGAACAGTTTGTCAGTAATAAAGATATTAATACGGCTGACAGGTACATTATTCTTTTCATTTTATTTTGATTTGTTATAGTATACGAAACAAAAGTAAAATGAAGTTGTCCTAAATTGTTAAGGTTGTTAGAAAGAATATGCCTGCTCCTTGTTAAACCTAGTTGGAATAATGGCTTTGCTTTATAAGTTTAAATATTCCCGTGTTTCTCATGCCGTCAATTTTTAGAAAATAAATTCCGGGAGGAAGTTTCGTCAATGAAATAACTGTTTTTTGAGATTGCAGAATTTGGGTAACAAACAATTTTCCCGTTACATCATACATCCTTACTGTTTTACCAATAAGTTCCTTAGAGTTATCGCTTTTAATAGTCACCTCATTTGCAAAAGGATTTGGGTAAACAGCAATGTCCACTTTTTGCCCGACAGTAGTGTCACCGGGAAGCGGCCCTGCCTGCGCTAATGAGCTGTCGCACACATTCGAAGATAGAAATGAATTTCTCTGATTCCCGGCGGCGAACTGGCTTCTTATTTCACTTTTTTGGCCGGCAGTAAACATGTTCATACACTCATCATCTGTAAAGTCCATGTAATTCATAAACATATCGCCATTGCCATCAACCGAACATGATGAAGTGTGTGGAAATGAGGGGCAGTACGTATTGTTAGTTTGCTGCTGCGGGGTATCATCTATACCATCATCGCCGCATTGGGCATCACCCCATAAATGTTTTAATCCAAGCCAGTGGCCAATTTCATGAGTTGTTGTACGGCCTTTACTGAATTCGGGGTTCAAAGTACCTGTAGTTCCAAAAACATTATATTGTATTACCACTCCATCGCTTTCAGCAGGTCCGCCCGGTAATACAGCATAACCGAGTGTTCTCCCAAAAAGATTACAAACCCAAATGTTTAAATATTTTTTTGAATCCCACGCATCGTCACCACCTTTTGACGAAAATTTCATCTGGTCGTCGGATAACCAAAATTGTTCTTTGGTGTATTTCCTGATAATGCCGGTTGTATACCTTCCATTTGGATCTACCTTTGCCAGGCAAAATACGATTCGCGTATCAGCCGCAACACTTTGAAAAGGTATAGGTGTTTTTTCCGCATCGACATTAAACCTCCTGTAGTCGTCATTAAGTGATTTGATTTGCGACAATACCTGTGCGTCACTTATATTTTGTGTGCTGTTGTTATATAAAATATGTATCACTACAGGTACCACGATCACCTCGTTGTTAAGTGTATCCCGGCCACTCGTAACGTTTACGGGCGTTGAGGGGTTTTGAGTCACAGAACTTATATTTCTTTCAGAATAATCCTTTGTAGCGCAGCGCTGCGCAGATGTATTTATTGCGATCGATAAGATGAATAACGTAAAACTAATTTTCATGCATTCCCTGTTTTTGAATCCATTCTTTTGAAATGAATAAGTGAACGGGATTACATAGGAAGATTACTTATTTATAATATTGCATGGGATGAATGGAGTAGAGGTAATATGTAAACCGGGCTGGATAACTGGCTAATAAAAGATTTATAGCCGGGCAACAGAGGTTCAGAGCACAAATAAAGTTATTATTCCCCAAAGATCAAAATTATATTTCAACAAAAATTTATAGATGAGTTAACAGCCATACAAAAGCCGTTTGCTACATTTACATTTTTAAAAAAATAAGATCTTGCATAAAATTTTCCCGGCTCTATTACTAATTATACTATGTTCCTGCAATAATAGTTCGACACCTGATATTGATCCAACTTTACCGGTACCAAAATCAAATAATCTTCCTGCCCCCCAACCCATAACATTTTCAGTAGAGAATGTTTACCCGCACGATACGCATGCTTTTACACAGGGCCTCGAGTTTCATAATGGGAAATTATATGAAGGCACCGGTGAACCAAAAGAGTCCAGGTTGAGAATTGTAGACATAAATACCGGCAAGGCCGAGAAGGATTACCTTATTCCAGACCCTGCCATTTTTGGCGAGGGTATTACCATTTTTAAGAATAAAATTTACCAGCTCACCTGGCAAAACCATAAAATATTTGTTTACAATTCCGACGATATCATGCACCCGATAAGCACGTACAACTGGAGTGCGGAAGGATGGGGCATTACGCACGATAACAACAACCTAATCATAAGTGATGGATCTTCCAGGCTATATTTTGTACAACCTGACGATGCAAAAAAAGAAATGAAAACCATTAAAGTGATAACAGTTTCCGATAACCGGGGAGAACTGGATAGCTTAAATGAGTTGGAATATATAAATGGATATGTATATGCAAACCGATGGTATAATAATGATATTATTAAGATAGATACCGGTAATGGCCATGCCGTAGGTGTCATGAATTTTACAGGATTATTAAAGCAATATGCACCAGATATGCCCGTGGGCGACGAGGCCGTTTTGAATGGGATTGCCTATGATAGTGCTACCAATAAATTGTACATAACCGGTAAGAACTGGCCTAAGTTGTTTGCAATAAAGATGAACCCCTAACTCCTGCTTAGTTGGGGAACTTAGCTAGAAATTCTCTGCTGCCTAAGAACTTTAATAAGAGCTTTCGCCTATGGAGGAGATTGCTGAGATTGAGGCTCCGCCACATATATAACGGAACTGCACTTATTAACATTCAACATTGCCCTGCTGTTTGAGGCAAGGCCATTGAAAAACGCCCGGATTACATTTGATCCACCGGTTTTATATTTTTCACTCAACATGCTCACATAAAAGCTATCATACCACATGGGCTTTTTTGAAATAATATCAAAGCCATGTAATGACAATAATTCCTTCATAGAACCGGGGGAAAAATGATACAAATGCCGGGGCACGTCGTAGGCAGCCCAGAACTCTTTATAGATTTCTTCATCGTGACACGTATGATTGGGCACTGCAATAAAAAGTTTTCCGCCGGGTTTTAATAAGTTTTTTATTTGATTAATATATGCATGCTGATCGTGAACATGCTCAAGTACATGCCACATGGTAATCGCATCAAAGCTTTCGCCCGGCAGTAAAAAAAGCTTTTCTGAAGAATCTAATTCCAGGCCATATAATTCAAGGGCATTTTCTCTTGCAGTTTCGTCGGGTTCGAGGCCTGCCGCATCCCAGCCTGCCTGTTTCATTGTGTTTAAAAAAGCGCCCGTTCCGCAGCCAATATCAAGTATACTTCCATGATTTAATCGTGCATATTTTTTTACAAGATTTTTTTTTCCTGCCAAGGTATGCTTGCGCACCTGGTGGTAAAGCTTATTGATAAATCCTGCACTGGTATCGCTGTGTGAAATATAACTTTCGGATTTATAATAGGGTGCTATTTCTTCCTGTTCAGGAATATTTTGGGTAAACCGAAGTGTGCAGTGCTTACATTCCCAAATTTCAAAATATTCGTGAGAAACGGTGTAATCCTTTACCGAAAGAACCGGCAGAATATTTTTACTTCCGCAAACCGGGCATGAGTCGTATAAAATCATTGGGTTAACCTTCGTGCAAAGAAAATATAAAATAATGAAATAGGTCACTGTTGCATTTATTTCGGCAGACTTTGGTTTTTATTTATGTTTATTTTGATTGAATTTTACCGCTTCATGAATATCAGGTCTATAAAATATAAATTGAAACGAATTGGCTATTTTATTCCATTCAAGATCCATTTTTTACTTTTAGTAATAACCCTGCTTTCGGCGGCTCATTGGCTTGTGAAAAACAATGCACTTCCCGAAACTTCACGAACAGCAATCATAAATCTTTTTATTTCGGTTACATCCTGGTTTGCACTATCTATTCTTGCATTTTCATTTCTAACTGCATTTATCCCGTGGGTGTTTTTTTTAATAAATAAAAAAAATAACAGTACCATTCTAAAAATAAAGGTTGCGGAAAAAGAAAATGTGGTTAATGGGAAACAGCCAGTTATTATTACTATCAATAGTATTACAAAGCCGCTGATCGGCTATATACGCCTTCGCCTTTTTTATGATGGGCGAAATATTTCTAAAAAGTTTTCCCTTGCATCGTCACAGCCAAAAAAGGATTTCTTTTCAGATAGAATAGCGGGCATGTTCAACTGGCCAATAGAGCATATAAAGGAATACGACATCAATGCGGGCATTGTTTATTTCGAAGATTTTTTCCAATTCTTTTCTTTTTGCGTAGTTCACCCTGCAAACAGTAATTTTTTTACGGCCCCTTCATCTATGCCAACCAGCGAGTTGATGGTTCAACCAAAAAAGACAGAAGACACTACCAATAGAATTGAAGAAATACGCAAGGTTGAGGGAGAGTTTCTCAATTATAAAAATTTTGAAAATAATGATGATGTGAGAAGAATCATCTGGAAAATTTATGCAAAAAATAAAGAATTGGTGGTTCGCATACCAGAAACAAACGATCCTTATGCATCACATATTTATTTCTATGCGTCGTTTCATAATGCTATCAGCAGCGACTTGTATGAGGAATTCAATGCCCGGTTCTTAAATCATTTTAAAACCATAACCTGGAATAGCTACGAAAAAATGAGCCGGCAGAATGTGTTGTTACAATTTATTCCTGACCAGGCAACAAAGACGTATTATGCAGATGATGTTTTACAAAAGGTAAAATATTTTATAAGCACCGCGGAATGGCAAACGACAAATAGCCTGTTGCAATATGCTGACAACCGCAATGCTTCAGTGCTATGTATATCCTCGTTCAATGAGGTACATGAGGTAGAAGAGATAATTGAAAAATCCGGCAAGGGGCTTGCAATTGTTTTTGTTGAGTTAAGCAAGAGTTTTGAAAAAATAAATGTTACAGATTGGGTGCAATGGATTTTTATTAAGCCTGTGGATAAAAGTAACGATAAATTAAAAGTGGCATTTAATCTATCGCCTTTAAAAAGAAAAATGCTGGAGAATGAAAAAAGAATAAAACAATGTCTCGCGAAAAGCGATAGTGAGATATTAATAATGTAATTACAAAGGTTTCTGAATTTTCTTTGAAGAGGAGAATGAACGAGTTTATGCAAATAAAAAAAATACATAGCGCCAAAAAAATAATTGCACAACTTGCCCTGCTGATACTGCCGTCCACATTGGTGGGCGCTTACATGTTGTGGCATCTCAACGAATATTATTCTGTGCTGGAAAATCAATGGGTTGCCGAAAGCGCCTTCCTTGCTGCAGGACTTATTGCAGGTAATATTTTTTACAATTATCGGTTTCGGTTTATAACCACGCTCCTGCCATTACTGCTGCTATTATTTATACTCAGTAAAATTGTAAGCAACACATTCACCGGTGAGTTCACGGCATTTTATGCCATAACAAAATTTTACATTTTCTCATTTTTATTTCTTCTCGGCTGGTTCTCCGGATGGGCTTTTGCAAGATTACGATGGTTCCCTGTAGTGCTTTCTGCATTATTAATGCTTATACAAATTTTGGTAATAAGCAACACAATAGATATTACCACTAAGAAATTAATTGCTGCATTTGCACCGGTGCTATTGTTTGCATTCTATATTATTTACACCGCGGAACTTGTAAGAAATATGAATGAGGACGAACCGAATTTTAGCTGGTTTATTTCGAAAAAAATAATTGGCTTTGGAATTGTCGCGGGTATAATCCTACTATTAATATTTTCATTTTTTAAAAAAGATTTTAAGGCAATAGAAAAACAATACGGAGGAGGCGAGCCAAAACAGGAAGGCAATGCGGAAAGCCTTACCAAAGAAAATAAAGACGGTACTGTAAGCAATAAGAAGCAGATGGGGCTTAGCGGCGGAAGAAAATCAACGAAGCAATTAGTGTTCATTGCAAAGCTCGATAATTATTTTTCAAACTCTGATGTGCCTAACCCGCTCTACTTCACTTACGATTATTACACTAAGTTTGATACGCTTACGCAGACATTGGAAGTGGATAGTTTAATGCCATCTAACGATTTGTTTCAACCTGATCCCTCAAAGATTCCCCTTTACTTTACAAAATCAGATTCGGCTGTATTGGATAGTGCAAAAGGTTTTTTGAAAAGAAAAGTCGTGAGTACCGAAGTATATAAAGCGCTTCTTTCGCCAAAAGAATTTTTAGCGCCAAGCACCGCTTTTTTCTGCCAGCCGATTGCCGTGGAGAAAGAATATAAACAACAATTTAAAAGCGCCTACAGAGCAAAGATGTTCGTGAGCGAGTTGAACAGCGCTTACTTTGTTTACAATCCCGCAGGCAATAAGCAGCTTGAAGATTTTCAAAAGGAACGCTTCGATGAACTGCGAAAAGTTTCTAACTGGGATAATGAGGATACTGCGTTTATGCATTATTACACTTTTATTCCAAAAGGTGACAATTTTGATTCTGTAAGGGCCCTGGCAAAAGAGATTACTAAAAATGCGTACGCTCCGGTTGATAAAATAATTGCAATAAGAAATTATTTTTTAAGCAACGATGAAACAGGACAGCCGCTTTTTAAATACACCGATAACCCCGGGGTTCCGGGTCTGCCAAGCGCCAGCAAACTCAACTATTTTCTTTTTGATAATCATAAAGGCTATTGTGCTTATTACGCAGGAGCTACCTTATTTTTATTAAGGGCGCTGGGGCTTCCGACAAGAGTGGCAACAGGGTTTCTCACGGTAGATAGAAGCAGTAAGAATAAGGGATGGTATTGGTTTTACGATGACCAGGCACATGCCTGGACAGAGGTATATTTTCCCGGCTATGGATGGATTGATTTTGACACCACCATTCCGAGTACGGAACAGCAACAATCACCCGCACCAGATGGTACGCCGCCTATAACCGTGCAAACCGCCTTGTTTGTTACGAATGGAAAAGTAATAAGTATTGATACGTTAAAAAAACGGGTAGACATGTCTGTTACGCAAATGATCTACCATGATAGAACCTTCGAGTTAGCGGAACCGGTGAGCCTCGATATGGATGTTTCGATGGCCACTATCAGCAGGGACAGCGGGCAGGTTTCGCTTAGCGAACTGCAACGCGGCAATCAAATAACTGCATTGTCATTTTCTGAGCAGTTTAAAAATATTTCCCTTAAAGACAGTAATGATTACAAAGAAATATTTGCAAAAATTCCAAGGCCTGCGCCAATTGATGAAATAAAAATATCAGATACTGTACAAGAAAAAAAACCGGCCACCACGATTAAAAAAAAGGAGCCTATAAGTTTTAATACAATCTTGTGGACTAGCATCGCAATAGCAGCATTTTCCATTTTAGTAATTTTCAGTCTTCCATGGCTTATTTTCAAATGGCTCGACCTCAAAGCAAAAACTACCAAACCTCCCATAAGAAAGGCCTATTATAGTTATGTAGCTGCAACGTATTATCTCAATCAAATGGGTTATACAAGAGATCAACTGCCTGTAGCGCAATATGCGAAAGAAAAAATTGATCCACGCTTTGGAACAAGCTTTTTCTCTTTTATGAATGTGTATCTAAAAACAAAATATGCTGAGCAGCCCCTAAGTGCATCGGAGCAGACTATCGTCGAAAACTTTTATAAACCATTTTATAAAAAGGTAAAGGCACAAATTTCTTTTAAACAACGCTTAGGTAAATTTTTAAACTTTTACAGAACAATAAACTTTTATTCAAAACCAAAAATATAATTGATGGAAACAGTGAATACGGAAACAGCATTGCAGAATATACAGCAGCTTACTGATAACATTGAAACGGTGATAAAAGGTAAACGCAACCAAATAAAATTTGTGCTTACTGCATTAATTGCCAGGGGGCATATTCTTATGGAAGATAATCCCGGCACCGGTAAGACTGTAATGGCAAAGACCCTTGCGCAAAGCATTTCCGGAGAGAAAGGAAACGGGATGGTAAATTTCAAACGTATCCAGTTCACCCCCGATCTTCTGCCGATGGATCTTATAGGCTCACATATTTTTGATGATGTGAAAAAAGAATTTATTTTTAAAAAAGGTCCGTTGTTTTGTAATGTTTTATTGGCTGATGAAATAAACCGGGCTTCACCAAAAGTACAGTCTGCTTTGCTGGAATGTATGGCAGAAAATCAAATCACCATGGGTGAACTAACGTATAAGCTTAGTGATCTTTTTTTTACGATCGCTACCCAGAACCCTGTTGAGATGGAAGGTACTTATCCCCTGCCTGCGGCACAACTCGATCGCTTTTTTATCAAAATTATTTTTGGCTATGTAGATGAAGAAACGGAACTGGATATCTACAAAAACTATTTGGGTATTAATGATAACCTATTACATATAAAACAGGTGCTTGGCATTGATGAACTCCTGCACCTGCAACAGCAAAGTGAAAATGTATTTGTGCATGAAGAAATAATTAAAGCAGTCCGCAACATCGTTTGGGCAACCCGCAAAAATCCTGATATCGTTTTAGCGGCTTCAACCCGCAGTGGCATCATATTTTTGAAATGCCTGAAGGCGTATGCATTGGTTAATGGCCGCACCTATGTGATAGAAGATGATGTAAGCGACCTGGCGCAACCGGTATTAAACCATCGTTTATTATACAGGAATAAAGATGCAAAAGCCAATACGCTCAATAACATTATTATTACCGAAATGGACAGGCTTTCCAAACTGAAAATAAATCAAGGCTGAGGAATATGGGTCATTTAGTAAAATACTTTTTTATTCTCTTCACCATTAGTCTTTGCAAAAATGCAGGTGCGCAAAACAATGCGGCACGTTACGAAATTGATGCAAAAAGAATGGGTGTAAATTATTATGACAAAGACGCCCTGCCCCGCAGCCGCGAATTCATAAGGCTCGATAGCACGTATTACGTCGGCTGGTTTTACGAAGGCATGTATAAATTTGAAAGGGCTGCTGATTACCTCGGTTATAAAAATTGCATTGAGCCCTTACGAAGAGCGTTGTCAACTTTCGAAAAGAATTACAAGAACAATATCAAAGAGATTTTTACACCAGGAAATTATACAATGCCGCAGGTAGATGCCATCCAGATGTGTAATGCATTATATGATAGTTATTCCAATATTGAACAACCCGATTCCGCTATATGGCTGCTTGAAAAAATAAAAAGCTGGAATACCGGAAACGATTTTATGGAATACAATATCAAAGCTGCATGGACCATCCACCGCAACCGGTATTACCTGCACAAATATTCGTTCTTGAAAAATTCGGTGGTAGAAAATGAGCAGCTTGCCCTTGATCATTTGTACGATGCACTCGCAAAAGGCGATGGTAACGCCATTTTTTATTTAGCCATTATTCATAATTATTTATTGAATATTGATTCCACCAATTTCTATTATAATATACTTAAACAAACCGGTGGTTTTTCCTATAACAACTATGCACACTTTCAAAATACGATAGGGAATTTTGCAGAAGCCATTACCGATTTCGAGAATGATAAATATGCTTTTGATAAGAGGCTTATTGAGTCCTATTATTTTCTGCCCACCTTGTATATAAACAGCGGCAAAAGTAAAAAGGCTATTTATGAAACCAACAGCATCATTTCTGCAATGGGCTCCACTCCCGGGTTTGGATGGTATAATATTGCTTTGGCAAGAAGTTATTTTTACAATGGCCAACTTGATAGTTGTGAAAAAGCCATTACCAAGGCGGCTCAATTTAAAGAGTTGCACATAGGGACAACGCTGGGCCAGGCACAATATAATTTTGCGGTGAACGTGATAAAATTACTATTGGCAAAAAATAAAATTGAGCGGATAAAATTTCAGAACAAAGGATGGTGGTACTCGCTAAGCGACCTCTCATCAATAGGTGCACTGAGCGGCGAAGCGTTCCTTCTAAAATTTGCCCTTGTAAATGAGATTGCCGAAAATCCTGAAAGGCAACAGGTAGTTTATAATTTATTCACCAGCGAAAATGTGATTGGCTTTGATGAAATACTGAGCCTGATGAAAAATATAAGCCCGCAATATTTTGAAACAATATACACAGAAAAAGCAGCGACTGAAAAACGGCCAAATATCGTACGTTACATGCAACTGTTTTCCGGCGAGTTTGAATATGAAGACGGGAAACATGCAGCCAGCAAACAAACCTTTGAAAATATTTTATACAATATAATTCTCGATACGGCTCATGAAAAATTATTTTTGGCAAGGTTATATGAAAGCCTCGCAAGAAGCTATGCATACAATGATGAAAAAGAAAACTCGCAGGCGATGGTATATAATTATTTTAAAGAATACCCGGAATTAATTCCTTTCAGTGGTTTTAAAATGAAGATGTACCTCAACACGCCCAACGCAGAGAATGCCACTACTAAAAAAATAGTTAATGAACTGAGAAGCTGCAACATCAATTGGGTTGATGAACCGGACAACAGCACTGCAAGAGTTTACTTAAGTTTTAGCGACACAAAAAATAAATATTCGGTTGACTACTCCGTTGTGGATGCGACAAATAAGATCGTTGTGCCCCCGCAAAAAATGTATTTTAAAAAAGTGGATGGCGTTGGGAAGGAATTGGCATTGAGATTATTTGGAGTTGGTGGTGCGGTGGAGGTTAATTAAAATCTGATTGTTGCATTACTATACATATTGCATATATCGGTCTTTTATAAATATAGTTCCAATTTTTCCTGGTTCATTTTCTATTTTATGCGACAGCATAAATCATTTGTCCTGATAAATTATCCATGCATGGTATTGTATAAAAATCATCCCATATCATTTACACGTTAATTTGTTTCGTAATTCTCCGTAGAATATTTCCTGAAAACAATTTGATGCAGCAGGAACCTAATAGTCCATTGATCGCTTAAATCATTCCATACGACGACTGAGTTAATACACTCACCGAAAATATCAACTAGTAATAGTCCTTATTATGCATTTTTACATCCAGGACAGTGAAATTACTGTTTCTAAAAAAGAGAAAACATACCCAATTACTGAAAAATTCAAAACTAAATGGAAAGACATGCAGTCATGGACAGCAGCCCGAAGTAATGCAATCGCGCAAGTAAATTGTGAGGGACAAACAGCCCAACAAAAGATTATTAAATTCTAAATTTTTATAAACGGACACGGATTTTTTTAACAAATAAAAACAACAATTATGAAGACAACAGTTATCAACACTATCGGAACTACTGCACTTGTAGTCACATTTCTCAGTATCTTACTATTATTTACAGTGTTTTGTAATGGTAACTATGTAGCTCACTTTTTTTAAAGACCAATTATATATAAGAAGTGATTTTAGATTTTGGATTAATCTATTAAAGCAACTTTTAATAATTCGCAACTCGTTCTCCCTTGTGGGTATAGCACTAACTGGTTCTCAAAATGAAGCCGGCTCATGACAGGAGTTGGCTTTTTATAGTTTTAGGATTACCTGCCATCCATCCATAGAAAAATATCGATATAACTAATGCAGGCAAAAGTGTTATTTTATGAAGAATGTTTTCATTCACTTTAAGAAGAAATATTTCGCTATAGTATTACTTATTTTCTTTGCTGAAATTTTCATCGCGCTGTATGTTCATGACAATATTGTCCGCCCTTACATCAGTGATTTCCTGGTAGTCATTTTGATTTACTGTTTTATAAAATCTTTTCTAAATATTTCTGTTTGGCCACTGGCTATTTCTGTACTACTTTTTTCTTATGCGGTTGAGACGTCACAATATTTCAACATCATCGCCAAACTCGGCCTTAAACATTCAAAGCTTGCAAGGATTATTATAGGTACGTCCTTTGAATGGATTGATATGATTGCTTATACGGCGGGAATTGCTTTGGTAGTTTTTATTGAGACTGTATATTCAAATAAAGCTAAAAAAGAACAAATAGAAAATACTACTTGAGTTTTTCCATTCTTTCAGATAGTTCAAATGAACTAATGTTTTGCGAAGCCAATTAAGAAAAACTTCCCGGTAAAATGACAATCGAAGAGTTCAGTACGAGATGTTTAAATCACGCAGGCTCTCAGGATAATTTCACAAGCTATTTATCTTTTCATACAATGCCGTAAACGTACTCCATGGCGTATTGTCGCCTCCCTTGTCATCCTTTTTCTTCTGATAAAATCCATTCATAAACGAGGTAGCATCGGACCATACTGTTTGCATCATCCCATAAAATTTATCCTGCATTTCTTTGGATGATTCCTTCCTGAAATTTACCATGTCGTCAGTTTGCTTCACCGCAATTTCAGGCCTGCGCCAAGGACATGTGATTACATGAAGTCCCTTCATTGCAAAGTATACCGGTGTTTTGTCGGCACGTTCATAATGCCAGTCGCAAATCACGACATCTTTCGGTATCATATCCACAGCCCGATATGTATTATTATAACTGGCCTCCCATATTCCCAGGCCAGTTGTTTTACCGTCTATTAAGCGGTCTCCCCAAATCCAGAGCTGACGGTTCTTTTGTGCAAGATGGTCATTTAATAAACGGATCTCGCCTGCAAATAATTCCGCCTTATCCCTGCCGGCACAGCGGGGACATTTATCATCTCCCAGGTAAAACACTTCATCCATGCCTGCGTGAAAAGTGTTCGTTTCAAACACATCGCATATTTCATCGACCAAGTCGAACACTATTTTGTGTACGTCCTGATGCAAAGGGCAATAACTTTTGCAGTACAACTTGTCTGCATTTGGCCATTCGTATTTCTCGGGCATTTGCACATTGGGCGTTTCATCAAATTGGGGATAAACTGTAAGTAATTTATAAGTATGATTTGCCCAGGATTGATGGCCGAGAAGATTGATCTGCGGAATGAGAAGGATGTTATTTTTCCTGCAGGCGTTCACCATTTTTTTTACATCAGCTTTGCTAAGTGCAAAACTATCTTCCAACTCCGGGTGGCTCTTAAACTGGTACCGGTAATCAACCCTTACAATGAGCGTATTGACATTTCGCGGAGCAAGTTCTTCCACAATAAATTTAGCAAAGGAGTCCACAGCACTAGGTTTGGGAGCACCTATGCAAAATCCCCGTATCGGCAAAAGGCTGTCTATCTTTTTCTGTGCATCTGCATTTGTGCCACAACATAAAAGAACAACCAGCAATAAAATAAAATTATTTTTCATAAAATGTTATTAGCGGATGAATGTAAATATTAATTTCAAAAATACGGGAAGTGTTTTCTTTCCAGTTTCTTTTATTAAAGAAAGTATTTACACAACCAGGAGACTATCTAACGAACCAACTCCTTTTAATAACCAGTTGAATTATGTTTTGTTATAACTTCATCCATAGTTAACTAACCAAAAAGCTGCCGCCAACATTTCATTATTATTATCATTTTATAAATCGTTTGTATGAAAAGATATTTCCTTTCTGTATTATGTTTGCTTTTATTTTTTATTTCTTTTTCCCAGTCGAAAAGGCCCCTGAAACCTTCAGACCTCTTCCGTTTACAAAACATTTCTGATCCCCAAATTTCACCGGATGGCAATTGGGTAGCGTATACATTAAGCTCTGTGGATACTGCAAAGGATAAGAATAACCAGGATGTTTGGATGATAAGTTGGGATGGAAAACAAAATGTTCAACTTACTAACAGCCCTGAAGGTGAATCCACTCCGCGCTTTAGCCCCGATGGAAAATATCTTTCATTTTTATCGTCGAGGAAAGAAGCATCAGCCGATCATGAGGAGAAAAATGCATCAAGCCAATTGTGGCTCCTTGACCGCCGCGGTGGAGAAGGGAAAAAAATAACAGCTTTGAAATTTGATATAGAGGACTATATATGGAGGCCCGACGGAAAGAAAATTTTATTGGTTCTTAAAGATCCGGATTACAGCGACACTGCTAAGAACAAAGCGAGAGATCCTTTCGTAATAGATCGTTATCATTTTAAGCAAGACATCAGTGGATATCTTAACAACCGGAAAAATCATTTATATCTTTTGGATGTTGAAACAAAAAAACTGGACACCCTAACCGGTGGTCAATACAATGAAACTTCTCCTGCATTTAGTCCCGATGGTTCACAAATTGTATTTGTAAGTAACAGAACTGCCGAACCGGATAGAAACGAAAATACTGATCTGTGGTTGATTGATGCGAAGCCAAATTCAGAACCAAAGCAACTCACCACTTTTGTTGGTGAAGATAGCGATCCATCATGGAGCCCTGATGGCAAAAGTATTGCTTACCTGCAAAGCAGCAGCTCAGAAAATTTTACGATGTATGGTGAAACCATTCTTGCTGTTATTTCCATTAGCGGTGGTAAACCAAACCTGTTGTCTGCAAAAATTGACCTGCCCGTAAGAAATCCAAGATGGAGTAAGGATGGAAAATCCGTTACAGTATTAATGGAAGACGACCGCCAATGTTATCCAGTACAGTTTATGGTAACGGATGGGAAGATGAAGAAAATTATGAACGGCGATAAAAGCTTCAGCCAACTGGAATCCAATATGGCTATGGATAAATGGGTAGTTGAAATGAGCGAGCCGCAACTTCCCTCCGAACTGTATGCGCTTGAAAATGGCGCAACAAGAAGATTGACTAATGTATCGGACTCCTTTCTTGCACCCATACAATTATGTAAGGTGGAAGGTTTTAAATCCACCAGTAAAGATGGCACTATAGTTTCCGGTCTGTTATATCGCCCTGAAGATGCAAAAGGAAAACTTCCTTTAATTCTCTTCATTCATGGCGGACCGGTTGGCCAGGATGAATATGAATTTGACTTTTACCGCCAGGTCTTGGCTGCCGGCGGCTACGCGGTAGCGGCAGTAAACTATCGCGGCAGCAGTGGACGGGGAGTAAATTTTACCAAATCAATTTATGGGGATTGGGGGAACAAAGAAGTGCAGGATATCGTTGGTGCTGCCAATTATTTAATTAAAGAAGGCATTGCAGATCCGGAAAGAATGGGTATAGGCGGATGGAGCTATGGTGGCATTTTAACAAATTACACTATTGCTACGGATAGCCGTTTCAAAGCGGCTGCAAGTGGCGCAGGCAGTGCATTACAGTTGAGCATGTATGGTGTGGACCAATATGTAACACAATATGAAACAGAGCTTGGGGCCCCCTGGAAAAATATGGATAAATGGATAAAAATATCTTATCCTTTCTTTCATGCAGATCGCATAAAAACTCCTACCCTGTTCATGGCAAGCCAAATGGACTTTAATGTGCCGTCGTCCGGTGCAGAACAAATGTACCAGGCGCTTCGCTCAGTTGGCATACCCACTGAGCTCGTAATTTATCCGGGACAGTTTCACGGGATTACTGTGCCAAGTTATCTTGTTGACAGATTTCAACGTTACCTCCACTGGTTTGGGAAATATTTAAAGTACTAATGATAGTTACCAATAGGCAATGCACTACCCGGCAACCAATTCCGAAACATGATGACGCTTCATATAGATAGACATACAATGGATTTCAGAACAGAGATTAAATTAACAGAAGTAACACCTTAACACCATTACAATTTCCATGGTGTCAGTAAAAGATCGAAGTTCTCATAAATATACAGGCTTACTCGGGGTTAACAAAAGAACTACGGCCTTATTATAGTGCCATCACCTTTCCTCACCTGCCAGTTGGATTTGGTGCTAATGGGATATTTGGCAGCTTCCTTCTCGTTAACATCGACACCTATACCAGGCGAATCATTTATGCTCATATAACCGTTGTCCATTGTTGGGCATCCCGGGAAAACCGATTTCAATTTATCAGAGAAATATCCCCGCTCTTGTATACCGAAGTTCCAAATGGAAAGATCAATGTGAGCCTGCGCTGCATGCCCGATAGGAGAAACATCTCCGGGGCCGTGCCACGCTGTTTTTACATTGAAGAACTCACACATGTTTGCCACTTTTAAAGCCGGTGTTATCCCTCCAATTTGAGAAACGTGGCAACGTATATAATCAAAATAATGATTGACTACCGGGTCTAAAAACTCGTTGACGTTATTAAATAGTTCGCCCATTGCAAAAGGCACGGTTGTACTTGCACGAAGTTGCTTCCACCAACCTGTGTTTTCAGGAGACAACGGATCTTCAATAAAGAAAGGACTGTATTCTTCCAATCTTCTGCACATATTAATTACATCCATTGGCTGCACACGCTCATGTACATCATGCAACAATTCAACATTATCACCACATGATTTTCTCACGGCATCAAACAGTTTTGGGACAGACTTTAAATAAGTCTGCACATTCATATAATTATCTTCAGGATATCCGAAGCCCGCGGCTTTGAAATCCGGTTTATCTTCCACAGATCCAACCGCTCCATATCCGCCTTGTTGAATTCTTACATGTTTAAAACCCTCTTCCATGAATTTTTTCACGCTCTCTGAAACGGCAGACGGATCATTGCCTCCTGCGTGAGCGTAACATGGGATAGCAAATCGCACCTTTCCACCAAGCAATTGATAAAGCGGCATATTTGCCCGTTTTCCTTTTATATCCCACAAAGCCTGGTCGAGGCCGCTTAATGCATTATTTAGCACAGGGCCATTGCGCCAATAAGAACTCACATAAAACGATTGCCACATGTCCTCTATATTGTCCACATCTTTACCTACACAAAAATCATTCATGTAACTGTCAATTGCAGTTACTACCGCAGCAGCCCTTTGCGTAAATGTTGCACAACCTAAGCCATACAAACCCGGCTCAGTCGTTTCCACTTTTACCACAATCAGGTTAGAGCCCGCCGGTGCCGTTGCAATCACTTTTACATTTTTAATTTTAACCACCGGTTGATTTTGTGCATACGCTGGTTTTTCGTAAGTCTCAGCCCGTGCACTTTTGCTTTCAAATAATCCCAACACCCCGGCGGTTGACCCAACGGCGAGCATCTTTAATATGTTTCGCCGGCTAGTTGAAAATTCATCTGCAGTTTTTTTCATAATTTTTAGTTTGAAGTGGATTATGAATGTATTGAAATTTTTCAACATTGCTTTTTCCTTGCTATCATTAAATATTGGCAACAGGTTGAATCATTCACGATAGCTCAGAGTTGGTAATGCTATTTTGGATTTTAAACATTGCAGTGCGAAGCAATGTATCTTCGCCTCAAGAAAAACAAACTGAAAATATTCGACTTAAAACTTCAAAAGCTTCAATTTTAAAAATAGTATACATGGAAAATTCACTCGAGTTAGTAATAACGACTTCACTTAATGCATGGAATACACACATTGACAGAACTAATAAATTATTCAACGAGTTAACAGATGAACAGCTTCAAATGGAAGTATCTCCCGGGAGAAATTCGGGAACATATCTTCTGGGACATCTTGCCGCAGTTCACGATGCAATGCTCCCACTATTGGATTTGGGTGAAAAATTATATCCGCAACTCGAACCCATATTTATAAGGACTCCCGACAAGTCAGGGCCTGAAAAGCCCCCTGCGGCTGATCTTAGAACTTACTGGACCAAAGTGAATGATACCTTAGCAGAACATTTCAATAAACTTTCCGCAGCAGACTGGTTGACTAAACATACTTCGATAAGTGAAGAAGATTTTAAAAAGGAACCCCATAGAAACAGGTTATCAGTTTTAATGAGCAGAACAAATCACCTTGCATCTCACTATGGGCAACTATTATTCTTAAAAAAATAGATAGTCATGAACGTCATTCAAAAATTAGCATCGTCGCTTAACCGCAGGGATGAAGTACCTAACCAGGAACTTGCAAAGCAAATAGCAGGTAAGAATGATAAGAAAGCAGTGAAAGAGCTTATTGACAACCTGGCGAACAAGAGCAGAGATATACAAAACGATTGCATAAAAGTTCTCTATGAAATTGGAGAACGTAAGCCTGCATTACTGTCCCCTTATTCTAAAATTTTTGTTGAATTACTTGACAATAAAAACAACCGCCTGCAGTGGGGAGCAATGACGGCATTGAATACAATCGCACCTGATAGACCCGAAGCAATTTATAGGGCGCTTCCGAAAATAATTGAGTCGGCAAATAATGGCTCCGTTATCACAAAAGACTACTGCGTAAATATTTTATTAGTCTTTGTTAGATCAAAAAATATTCCGGCAAAGCCTTCCCATTGCTTATCGAACAATTACTCAATAGCCCTACCAATCAATTGCCGATGTATGCAGAAAAATCGATACCGATCATTAATGAAAAAAATAAAGCGCTGTTTGTAAAAACGCTTAGCTCCCGCCTCAATGATATCGAAAAAGACACAAAAAGAAAAAGGGTAGAAAAAGTGATTAAAAAATTTAGCTAGCGGTACATAATTTATTCTGGCAAATCCGAGCCGAAGTTTATAAGCAATTAATAAATTACTGTCACAGTTCCTCTTCGCACAACATTTTTTTCTTCCTTATGTGAATACCGCGCTATCCAAACATACATTCCCGGCGCAGCGATCTCGCTACGCATTTTACCATCCCACTTTTTATAAGGGTCATTGCTTTTGAAAACAAGCTGCCCCACCCTGTTATACACCATCAATGTGTAATCTTTTAGCGTACTTAAAATACCGGAAGGCCCAAAGCGATCATTTAGAAGATCGCTGTTGGGAGTAAATGCCGTAGGAAAAAATATAAAGCCGCAATCAGCAATTATATTCACGCTATCCCGTAAAGTACATCCCAGGTTGTCGGTCACTTCTACAAAGTAAGTTCCTTCGTGGGTTACGCGATAATTCGGAGAAGATGAATTGTCCTGCCACCGATACCTGCTGAAAACTCCCGGAGATAAAGTGATCGTATTACCGGGACATAAGGTGGTGTCGTTTCCCAGGAAAAGCGGTTTAGGATCTTCATTGGGTATTGTTATTACTAATGATACGATACAACCGTTTTTATCCATGGCAGTCACATCGTAATCACCTGCATACACATTGCTCAAAGCCGGGCTTGTATTGTTTTGGCCAGGCCATAAAAAAGTGTATGGCGATGTTCCCCCACTTACAACCACTCTTGCATTGCCATTGGCAAGATTGCAGTAGGCAGATTTGATAGTGATGGCAACGTCTAAAGGCTGGGATTCTGTAATGAGCACGAATGAATCAACGCTACAGCCAACAGCATCTTTCAATTGCAAATGATAGGAGCCGGCGGCCAGGTTGCCGATGGCATTATTATTAAACCCCTGGCTTACATTTGTCCATTGAAAATTATATGGCGGAGTACCTCCGGCAACAATTGCCTCAGCAGTTCCTGTAAGAGCCCCGGCACATAGTACATCTTTGTGTAAGAAGCGTAGATTTATCGCTGATGATGGCAAAATATTTGCAGTGTCATTTCTTATACAACCATTATTATCCTTCACCACTATTATGTATTGACCGGCAGCAACATTATTTATGAAAGTGCCTGGCACGTTCCCGGGATTCCAGGTGTACTGGTAATTGCCTGCTCCTCCCTGAACTTCTATTGATGCACTTCCGTTATCATCTCCGCAAAAAGTATTTTGAACTTTTATGATTGAAGTAATCTCTGGCGGTTGATGAATGTTTGCATTTGTGAATGCCTTACAACCATTGGCATCTGTAACCGTTGCAACATAATTTCCGGCGCTAAGATTACCAATTACCGGCGTCGTTATGCCCGGCACTGGCCACGAATAACTATAAGGGCTGTTTCCACCTGATGCTGTAACGGTGGCCATTCCATCACTGCCATTAAAGCAACTGGCATCTTTTGAAGAAACAATTGATGTAGTCAGGTTGCCTGTGTTCGGAAGATTAATATCAATGATTTTGTAACATAAATTTTTATCGACGACGGTAACCGTGTAAACGCCCGAAAAGAGATTGGAAGCAGATGCACTGGTGCTTACTACAGGGCTCCATGTATAGGAATACGGGGGAACACCGCCGGACATTAAGATATCAATACTTCCATTGCCCGATTTACAATCGGGCAATTTGGTGGTAAGCGTGTGCAACAAAGGTGGTGGTTCACCCAGGGAAATATTTGCGGAAGCAGGGCAACCTTCGGAATTTAATATGGTAACATTATAGTCACCGGCTCCAAGATGAACAGCCGTTCGTGAAGTTTGCACAGGGCTTGTATTCCACACATAACTTATGGCGGAACTGTCTCCAACAAAATTAACGGTAAGTGAGCCGGTGGTATCATCATGGCATCTTATAGGAGTTACAATTGAGGCATTAATATTTTCAATGATCTCGAGGTTAGGCAGTAAAAATGTTGAAGAATTATTCCCAGGTCCTGATACCGTCAAAGTAACTTTATAATTACCTCCTAACGTATAAGCGTGGGTTGGGTTTGCCGCTGTAGAAGTATTTTCTATTCCGGAAGCCGGATCGCCGAAATTCCAAATAAAAGATGTGGGACACAACGTAGATGTGTTTTCAAAATTTACCCGAAGATTACTGGAGCAGCTATATGTAAAGGAAGGGACACTTGGAGGTCCTTCTTCAATCGTAAAGTCATCTATAGCAAACCCATCAAAATCATTGCATCCACTTCCACTTGCAAATACAAAACGGAAAATGACAACTGGCTGTCCTGCAAGTTCGGGTGCATTATGCTTGGCCAAAACCCAGCCGGCGCTTCCATTACTTACTATGCATCCCGGTTTCGAACTCTGGATATTTCCCGACCATCCGTTTTTAGTTGCCAGGCCAGGAATTGAGGCATCATTAAACCATTTTTCGGGAAGGCAGTTACCTGTTTCATTCACACTCCCCAATACCTGCCATGTTGCTCCGTTATTAATTGAGTATTGCAAGTTAGCTCCATCATTATCTCTCTCGGTTTCCCAAAATACTTTACACTTTATATAGGGATCGTTAAGATTTGTAAAGTTGAAACAGGGAGTCTGCAGCCATGCAATTTCGTTATCATTATAGGCAGTTTTATTTAGTCCTCCGGCCATCCAACATCTTATTCCTGCAGCAGCCTTGTTGATAACAGGCTTGGATGGTATCCCCCACGTCCAGTCAGAAAAATTACCGCCAGTGCTCCACCCGCCGTTTGATGTTTCAAAACTTTCGTTAAAGGGAAAGCTACCAATTCCCCCGTTACATTGAGCTGAGACTGACAAAGAAGTTGTTAAGAAAAGAAGAGTCGTGAAAACAATTACGCTTAATATAAAATTAAGAATATGACTCATCTTTGCTTTCATATTTCTAAAGGCAGTTAGGAAGAAAATGACACATTATAAACACAGCCCGAATTGATAAAATTACATCCCTATACCACCTCTGCAATCTTTGAATATTTCCAGTCTTCACGACGTTGATGGCTTGTTTTACTATGCGTTCCGGCTGCATAATGCCTGCATAAATTAACCATTTTAATGGTAGTTAAATATACTTTATTAATTTGACGGCCTTACCGAAAATATAAAAAAATGTAATCATTGAATACCTGGCCGGTGGCATCTTGAAACAAAAAAATGCACCTGGGAATTTATTCAATCCCAAATGCATTTGCCTGATAAACCCGGAAACTTTTTAAATCACTTTCCTTACCAATTCTTTATGTCCCTTCACTTTCCTGGAAGGAATTGTTATTGCCATTTCCCTGATTATCCGGGATTGTCTTATTGTTTTGACTGTTCCGTGACCGACGCGTACTGAAGTTTCTTTCAGTGTCAAGAATATCCTTATCCCTATCTGCCTTCAAAGAACGGATTTGTTGTCTCTTTGCAGAATTACTTAAACTTTTGTCCTTTCTTATATCCCGTATCTGGGTTCTATAATCATTTTTTATAGATTGAATTTCGAGAGACAATTTATAAGGCATTCTCCTGCTGCCATAGTTGGGATACATATATCCGTAAGGGTTGACAAAATACGGATATCTAAAATAGGGATAACCGTAGCCGATGCCATAACCAATTGATGGAACGATCACCACCCTTGGCCTTGAGGTATAGTAGTGGCCGCCTTTTCTCTGTGCTGATACACCCATGGATACTGAAAGTGACACCAGCATAATTATTATTGTTTTCATATAAAAATTGTTTTTAAATTCTTATTTTATTAGACGTCAAAGTGTATGTAAAAGGTTGGGTTATTTGCCTTGTAACTATATTTTAACGCTCCTTTAAAACTCGTGAAGGAAGAATGGAAAAAATGAAAAGCAACTTTATTTTCATCACCATTTATCAAAAAAAATGATAGCTGCGTCAAATCATTCTATACATTTATAAAAATTAGTATTCAATGAAAAAAATAATATTCTTTGTTTTTATTTGCTCGGGAATCAATGCCTGTAAGCAACGGAATGACGCCGATAATAAACCAAAACAAGATATACTTGCATCCCATCTTGACACAACTGTAAGCCCTTCTACTGATTTTTTTGAATACGCCAATGGAGGATGGATAAAACAAAACCCCATTCCGGAATCCGAAAGTGGCTGGGGAATTGGAAACCTGGTGCAGGAAGAATTATATAATCGCCTGCGAAAAATAAATGAAGATGCGGTAAAAGAAAATGCCACAGCCGGTACAGTAAGCCAGAAAATTGGTGATTTCTGGCAAAGTGCCATGGATAGCGCTGCCCTCGAAAAGGAAGGCATTTCTCCTTTAAAAAATGATCTCGATAAAATAAACAGCATACAGAATACGGCCGATCTCCTCAATGAAGTTGCTGATCTGAAAACAAAAGGCGTTCGTTGCCTGTTTGGTGATTACGTTTCACAGGATGATAAGAACAGTGAGGTGATGGCTTATAAACTTGACCAGGGCGGGCTCGGTATGCCAAACCGTGATTATTATTTCAAAACTGATGCCCGTACCGAATCAGTGAGAAAAGCTTACAATGAATATCTTCTAAAAACATTCAGGCAACTGGGAAACGATGAAACAGAAGCGCAAAAAAAAGCCGATGCAGTTTACAATCTCGAAAAAAAACTTGCCAATGCAAGCCGCAAGCTGGAAGACCTTCGCGACCCTTATAAAAATTATAACAAGATGGATGTGGACGCATTGAGCAAACTGGCACCAAACATTAATTGGAATAATTTTACAAAAAATGTTGGTATCACCAGGCTGGATTCTGTGATAGTTGGCCAGCCGGAATTTTATACCGAGCTAAATCACGAGATTACATCTACCGATATAAATCACTGGAAAAGCTACCTGCAGTTTCATCTTATACAAAGCAACACTGGCTATCTCGATTCCGTAAGTTTTAGTAATGCATTTGTTTATTACCAAAACCTTAGCGGCGCCAAAGAACCAAGGCCGCGCTGGAAAAGGGTTCTTGATGCTGAGGAGAATGCTATGGGAGAAGCATTAGGCCAGCTTTTCGTAAAAGAGTATTTTAACGAGAAAGCCAAGAAGCGCTATAGCGACTTAGTCGGGTCTATCCGCGATGCTTACAAAGAGCGAATAAATAATTTATCATGGATGAGTGACAGTACCAAACGCAAGGCATTGGCCAAATTATCTGCAATCACGCCAAAAGTAGGCTACCCTGATAAATGGAAAGATTTCAGCGCCTTAAAAATTGACAAAGGCCCTTTCGTTTTAAATATGCAAAGAGCAAGTACATGGTGGCATAATTACAATTTCAACAAACTCGGCAAACCGGTTGACAGAACCGAATGGGATATGACACCGCAGACTTACAATGCTTATTACAATCCCAGCAACAACGAAATCGTGTTACCCGCCGGTATTTTCGCAGTACCCGGCTATAGAGACGAAGACCTTGATGATGCACTGGTATATGGTTATGCTGCCGCTTCAACCATTGGCCATGAAATGACGCATGGCTTTGATGACCAGGGCCGCCAATATGATCCAAAAGGCAATCTGACCAATTGGTGGAGCCCCAAAGATTCTGCTGAGTTTAGTGACCGCGCCAAAAGTATTATTAATGAGTTCAACGAATTTGTTCCCGTTGATACGTTGCACATTAATGGCAATGCCACACAGGGTGAGAACATCGCCGACCTCGGCGGTATGTTGCTGGGGCTGGATGCTTTTAAAAAAACCGAAGCGTACAAAAAGAATGAAAACATCGGTGGCCTTACCCAGTTACAAAGATATTTCTTAGGCTATGCCCTTGGCTGGATGTATGAAGAACGAAAAGAGCGATTAGCCAACCAGGTTATGATAGATGTGCATGCGCCTGCAAAAGAGAGAGTGAATGGCCCCGTTGTAAATGTTCCTGACTTTTATGAAGCATTCGGTGTAAAGCCGGGAGATAAAATGTACAGGCCAGATAGCCTGAGAGTAAATATTTGGTAAACATTTTTTACGACTCGAATTATATAAACGGTGGCAGGCTTCAAACGAAAAAGGATCAACTCAAAGGCGGGTCGCTTTTCCCTGCTTGTTAAATGAGTGTTCATTTCCGGATAAGATCAAGATTACTTTATTACCTATTTTTGAAAAATGAATTCAGTAGAATTAAAAAATCTCCAGGCGCCACTGAAACAAAAGTATCGTGACCAGGGTGATTCAGCCATCATAACACTTCAAGCACAAGGTAAAATTGGTGAAGGCATTTCATGCAAAGTAGAAACGGGGAAAGCCTTTGTTGAAGCAGGCCTTCATCCCGCAACAGGCGGCAACGGCATGCTTGCCTGCTCCGGCGACTTATTACTTGAAGCATTGGTTGCATGCGCAGGGGTAACGTTAAGCGCTGTTGCTACTGCCATAGGTGTTGAGATAAAAGACGGCACTGTAAACGCAGAAGGTGACTTGGATTTTAGGGGAACCCTCGGTGTCTCTAAAGAAGTACCAGTTGGATTTAAATCCATTCGACTTACATTTTCTATTGAAGCAGATGTGAGTGATGAACAGATGACATCCCTGGCAAAACTGACAGAAAGATATTGCGTGGTGTATCAAACATTAACGAAAGGAGTGGAGGTAAATACATCATTTAATAGAAACCAAAAATAATTCTCCAACTGATTTTTTTGACTTTATAATGTTTTTGTATGGGTAAATAAGTTATTTCTTTTAATTGCCAAGATCTTCAGGTCATGTTATTTAGTTAAGAAAAGATGTCAACCCTCCATTGGCGGGATTTTAAAACTTCCTGATTTTTATTTTTCTATAATCATGTCAGCCGTTCCGGCTTTAAATCACGAAGGGATAATATTATTATAGCTCAAATAATATTTAGCTCCAGAACCCTGAAGGGGTGGTATAATGCATTTAAAACTCTTAAATTAATCTACGACCTAAAGGCCGTGTCAACAATAATATCCATACGACTTTTTATAGAACCCATTTTTTTTAGAAGGCATTTTATCAACAGCATATCATATATTTAAATCGCTAAAGATATAAGCCGGGTATCTTAATTTCTCAAAGCAGGCTTGATAATAATTCTAATTAAGAATATGGACCGAAAACACTTTATTAAAACAACAGGAATATCGCTGGCAACTTTTCTGCTAAGTGACTCACTACTTGCTTTAAAGAAAGAGACAAAACACCTTATCAATTTTCCTGATAGTGTTACTACGGTTGTAAATGATGAAGTTGTAAAACTTAATGGCAGTGGTAAAGAAAAGTGGACATATAATGATGTAATGATTAACATGGAAAACAACGGTGATAGCATCGCTGTAAATATCCAGGCACCCGGTGTAAGGCTAAGTTCTGTAACCCTGCACTGGAAAACCCCGTTAAAGAATTCCTCCGTAATCTTAAACGATCAGTGGGAAAGAACTTATGGTGATGCATCCTGGCATAGCCCCTTCGGTTCCGAAATTTTACCATGGTATTTTATGGAACACAATGATAAATCGAACAATGGCTTCGGTGTAAAAACGGGTGCCGCAACATTTTGTTCATGGCAAATAAGCAATGGAAAATTAAGCATGAATCTTGACACACATTCCGGTGGTAATGGTGTGGAACTGGGCAATAGAAAGTTAAGAGCTGCAGAGATAATAACTTTTAAAGGAGATAAAGGACAATCAGCATTCCAGGCTGCAAGAAAATTTACTTCACTAATGTGCGGCCAGGTAAGAATGCCAAAGCAGCCGGTATATGGTATCAACGACTGGTATTTCAGTTACGGAAATAATTCTGAAAAATTAATTTTGCAACATGCCGCTTTGATGGCGCCTATGGCTGAAGAGTTGGATAATCGTCCTTTCTCTGTTATTGATGCGGGTTGGTTTCAGCCGCCACCATCTATGCCGGGAGATTGTTGCTGGGGCGATGATATGAGTACCCACGATGAAAACTTTGGAGACATGGGTATGGTCGCAGAAAAAATTCGAAAGGCTGGAATGCGTCCAGGCCTTTGGACACGACCTCTCTGCGGAAGCTATAAGGATCCAAAGAATTTAATGCTGCCTCTCATTAAAGGCAGGGAAGAAAATAAACCGGTGCTTGACCCAACAATTCCTGAAAATTTAGAAAGAGTAAAAAATTATTTTAAGCTATATAATCAGTGGAATTATGACCTGGTAAAATTCGATTTCACATCGTATGATATTTTTGGAAGATGGGGTTTTGATATGATTAAGGAAAGAGTGATAACCGAACCAAACTGGAGGATGAATGATAATACAAAAAACAATGCAGAAATAATCTTGAATTTATACAATGCAATTCGTGAGGCGGCAGGCGAAACATATATTATCAGCTGCAATACATTTAGCCACCTGGCGGCAGGTGTGTTTGAGATCAACCGGATTGGAGATGACACATCCGGAAACGAATGGGCCAGGACACGAAAAATGGGCGTGAATACGCTGGCGTTTCGTGGCGTACAACACGGAAATTTTTATGCGGCTGATGCAGATTGCGTGGGCCTTACGCCCAAAGTTCCCTGGGAGAAAAATAAGCAATGGATGGAACTTGTTGCGAAAAGTGGCACCCCTCTATTCATTTCTGCGCAACCGGAAGCAACCGGCGACATTCAAAAAGAAGTGATAAAAAATTGTTTCAAAATAGCATCACAGAATTTACCGGTTGGTGAACCATTGGATTGGGTGGAAAATAAAACTCCTGAGAAATGGAAATTGAATGGCGTAGTTGAAAGCTTTAATTGGAGCTAAGGATTTTTATTTAGAATAATAAACTTCCGTGCAATAAGACTATTTTTATTTTCAAAAAAAAATATGAAAAAATACCTGATCCTTGTTTTAATATGCGTAAGTGGAACTACAGGATTTTCACAATCAAGTTCTAAAATCGAAAACATAAAAAAACTACTTGATCTTACCGGTTCTGGAAAAATGGGTGCGCAGGTTGCACAAACTATGATAAGCAGTTTCCAGGAAAGTTATAGTAACGTACCCAATGAATACTGGGAATCGGTAAAAAAAGAAATAAACGCCGACGATATAGTAGCCCTGGTTATTCCCATCTACGATAAATATTATACTGAAGAAGACATACAAAAGCTTATAGAATTTTATGAGTCACCCATTGGAAAAAAAGTTATCTCCTCGACGCCCCTGATAGTTCAGGAGTCGATGTCCGCAGGAAAAATATGGGGCGAAAACATCGGAAAAAAAGTGATGGAAAAGCTAAAGCAAGACGGTTACATAAAAGAAGGTTAGGTATTATGATAATGGTTTCTTTTCAGACTTTAATACAGACAACCCTTTACGATAGTTTCCGAACGCTATTTATTTAAACTTCAGATTCATTGAAATAATATTGGCTTCCATCCCGATATTTTTTGTGTAATGCCCGTAACGCAATTCCAGCATGCTAAGATGTTGTATCCCAAAAACCCCCTTAGGCGGCGCCAGTCTTATTCCCGCTCCAAAAAAGTTACTATTGAATTTAGACAGGTCGTAATTGCTTACATAATACTGATCCTGGGCCGTATGCTTTTCATACGGAGCAAAATATTTAATACCGGATTGCTGGTAATACCTGTAAAAGGGGCTCACAGATAAAAATGGGTTTATTTTTACCGGCACCTCAATATCAGCGGTATGGGAATTCAGTCCCCAGTCATCCGTATAAAACCTGTAATAAGTTTTAATAATAAATTTATCTCCCAGGAAATAATTTGCTCTAAAGCCCAGCGGAATTTTCAACCTGTTATCCGGGAGGTTCTCCTGGTGAACCGAGCCATCGGCAAAATATACCCGGTGAAAAGGCAGGCTTAGGTAGCCTGTTTGCTTCACTACATCTGCGAGAAACATAATTTGCAAACTCTTATTAATAATCTGTGAGTAAGATAGACCGGCCGTAAAAGTGTTTCTTCCCGCGGAGGGATAATATTGATCTTCCCTCGTAGTCTGGTTTGCACGTAATTCAATAGGAGCGATTAGTTTCAACTGGTCAATAAATGTTTGAAGTTTCGCCGTGAACTCTCCATTTTTATTTTTTGTCTTTTTTGAAAAACTAATGTTCCCTTCAAAAGATTGGTAGTCGAATTCTGTTGAAGAGGAAAGGCCAATTCCAAAAGTTGTTCCCTTCTTTTCGTTTTCAACACTCCAACTCACCGATGGATAAATGCGTGTGTCGGCATGCGAAGCAGATGATATATTTTTCGGATCTATTTGATCAGAAGATGCTGAAGTATAATGGTCAATGCCCAATTCGCCGATGAAGGTTTGCTTGCGTGATTTTTTATCGTACCGGGTAAAGGTTATGTCAATGACGTTCGCAATATCTGTGAGTTTTTCCGTACCTATACCGCCCGTAACAGAAGAATTGTCGCCATCCTGGTGGTAATAACTTGACACAAGATTTATTTCTTCCATTTTCAATTTCCTGCTTTTAAAGCCGGTAGAATCTGAATCGCTTTGAGAGTAAGAATGTAATAGGGCAAACATCGCCGCCGCTGTTAAGAAAATTCTTTTCATTGATTCTTTTTATTTCTGAATTCTGTTGGGGTTAATAGAAAAATGGAGTAATTAATTACATCCGCACCCGCCACCGGTTTTCCCGGCATTGGCGCCAGATGATCCCTCACGGTAAGTTTGAAAATTTAATTCGGTCTTTTCAATCTTCCTGTTTCCTAAAATCATTTCGGAATCATTCAACTTATTTTTTTGATATTCTTTTACTGTTGTACAAGAAGCGGGCAAAAAGGAAGCGCTTAAAAAAATAAAAGCCATTCGCAAATTTGCGGTTACTGTTTTGGGGTTCATTTAAAGTTGATATTTTTTGAAGAAAAGATTTTATCATCATCATTGATAATAATGCACTCTACATGCTGTACCTGGTTGATCAGATTGATGCCAGCGGTAATGCCCATAATGGTAACAGGCGTTGCCAATGCATCCGCAATTTCAGCGTTTGGGCTTATGATTGTTACACTTTTAATACCTGTGACAGGGAGGCCTGTTTTAGGATTGATGGTGTGTGAATATTTTCTGCCACCAATCTTTACGAACTTCTCATAGTTGCCGGAGGTTGCCACAGCCGTATCCGTCACATTCATATAAGAAAAAGGCAAATGAGCATTATCGGGATCCGCAATGCCAATAGTCCAGGGCTTTCCATTGGTTTGTGTTCCCCAGGCGGTAAGATCTCCTGAAGCGTTTACAATTCCACTTTTTACTCCTTCTTTTTTAAGCAATGCCTTTGCCATCTCTGCTGCATAACCCTTCCCTATTCCACCAAAACCGATACGCATTCCTTCTTCCTTTAACATCACTGAATAATCGCCTTCGTTCAAAATTACATTTAGATAATTAATGAGGCGCACCATTTCTTTTGCTGTATTTGCATCAGGTAAGGAGGTCATTGACTTGTCAAAATTCCAAAGGCGTTTATCAATGGAACCATAAGTAATATCAAATGCGCCATCGGTGATTGCCGAAATTCTCAACGCTCTTTTAATAAGATAAAAAACTTCCTTATCCACGATAACTGGAGCAATCCCCGCTAATTTGTTTATTTGATTTGTCTGGCTGTTTTCATTAAAAGTTGTCAATAATTTTTCAATGCGCCTTATCTCGGCAATAGCTATTTCTATTTTGGAGTAAGCCCATTCTTCCTCTTCGGCAACTATGGTTATTTCAAAGGAATTTCCCATTAGCCTTTCGGCTCGTTTAACTTCCTTTAATAAAGTGACGGGATTATTTGCGGGCATCGCAAACCTTTTTTATTTGCGCTGCAAATTCGGCTGCTGTTTGATCGGGCAAACCTTCCCATGTTTTTATAATCTTACCATCTTGATCGAGGAGCAGGGTAAAAGGAAATTTGCCATCAGGATTATATTTATCGGCCAGGGCATCGTTTTGCTTTTGAATACTCTTATCTAATTGATTCTTCTTATTCCGCGGGAAGTCAGCATTCACCAGTACTAATGAATTGTCGGCAACTTTAGTAAACTCATCACTTTCAAAAATTTCTTTCTTCAGTCGCATGCAAGGCCCACACCAATCAGATCCCGAAAAATTTAATAAAATAAGTTCGTGTTTTTCTTTTGCTACTTGTTTGGCAGTTTCGAAATCAGGTTCCCAAACATTGAAGGACATTATCAAAAAGGCGCACGCAAGAATGAAAAACTTATTCATTGTTTCTTATTTTTTATAAAGCAAAATGAATACTTAATTTTTGCATTTGCTAGTAAAGGGCGAATAATTGCATTTGTTTAACGAATAGCAGCGGGATAATGTTAATGAAGTTCAAAAATGAGTTTAAACTCAGGATTACTTCAAATTCAGATTGCCTGAAATCATCAATGCATCTGGAACCAACAAGAGGTGAATGTTACAATTTTAGCTCTACTTTCTTCCCGGTTTTCATTGCTTCATGTATTCCGTCAATTACTTTGAGGTCCTTAACGCCTTCTTCGCCATCCACCGGTACCAGCGGAACTTCCCCATCGAAAATGATTGCCGCCATATTATCCATCTGTACTGTTTGGTGTGTTACTATCGGTTGGTTTATCTCTCCTTTATTAGTTCTTCCAGCGATGGGTCCATAGCCTGTAGCAGGATACAGTTCAGCCCAACCTTTTTCGCCATCTAAAAAAAAGCGGTCAAGGTTGTTCATACTATAAGTCGATAAACATGAGGCCACAGCCCCTCCCGGAAACCCCAATTGAAATTGAACGGTTTCATCTATACCTTCTTTAAATTTCTCTGGATTATTTTTTGTTTCCTCCGCAGTTACCCACACAGGGTCTTCGCCTATCATATACCGTGAGCCATTGATAGAATAAATACCTATGTCCATCAAAGAGCCACCACCCGATAGTTGTTTGTTCAACCTCCATTGAGTTGGGTCGCCGATTGTAAAGCCACTGAGTCCCTGGAAAAAAAGAGGTTTCCCAAACTCGCCTTCCTTTCGCATCCTGATAATTTCAACCGTATGCGGTTCAAAATGCATTCTGTATCCCACAAGTAATTTTACACCGGCCTTTTTACAGGCATCAACCATCTCCTGGCCTTCCTTTGCATTTACCGCCATGGGTTTTTCGCTAATGGCGTGTTTACCAGCTTTGGCTACTCTTATTACCTGGTCATGATGAAGGGCATTTGGCGTGATTACATACACCGCATCAATGTCGGGGTTGTTTTTGATTTGGTCAAAATTTTCATAATTGTAGCAATTCTTCTCTGGAATATTATACTTGGTTTGCCAGTTCTTAATCTTTGAAGGCGTACCACTAATCACACCCACCAATTTTGCCCTGGTGCACGACTGCATAGCTTCTGCCACCCGTGTTCCATAACTTCCAAGCCCCATGATAGCTACTCTCAATACCTGGCCATCAGAAGAGATGGTTGAAACGCCCGTGCTATTTAGGGGACTATACCTGCTCAAAAAAGGCATTGCAATAAAAGGAACTGTAAGTTTTTGTAAAAAGCCGCGACGTGAATTCATAACAAAGATTTTAAAGGTGAATGAAGCAATCTGTACTGCAATTAATTTATTATCGTTCCTCTAAAATAAGATACCCTTCCGTAACATCCCAAATACTTTAGATTAATTTGAATAAATAAACTCAGTTAGATTTTCTTTATATCATTTATTTCTCATTATCATACAAACCGCCCTTATGTAAACATTTACATCTTACTTTTGAAAGAAAAATCAATCATTCATGATGAAAAGTAAAACGGTATTTCTTATTTGTTTCATCATGGTTACATTTCCGACCTTCTGTCAAACATATATTAACAATGTAACTATCGTTGACGTGGACAAACAAAAGTTGGTACCTGGACAAACAGTAATTATTACAGGTGATATTATTTCCGCGACAGGCCCTTCAGGTAAGATAAAAATTCCCACTGGCGCAACCGTTATAGAGGGTAAAGGAAAGTATTTAATGCCCGGACTTACCGATGCGCATGTCCATTTTTTTCAAAGTGGCGGCCTGTATGCCAGGCCTGACGGAATTGATTTAAGAAAAGACATGCCTTACGAAAAGGAGATCGCATGGACACATAATAACATGGAAGATTTCCTGAGGCGTTATTTGAGATCAGGAATAACATCGGTAATTGATGTGGGCTCAACCATTAGTTTTCTGCAGCAGCGGGACACATTTGCCAATAAAAATTACGCACCGGCTATCTACATGACCGGGCCGCTGCTTACATCTTACGAACCTGATGAGTACCTGAACTTAAAAAACAATGAGCCCTTTAGCCTTGTAAAAACCGGGGAAGATGGCGTGAAATATGTTCAACAACAATTGCCGGATCATCCTGACTTTATTAAAATTTGGTATATAGCAGCCAGCGCGGCAGATGCAAAGAAATTTCAACCTGTTGCAAAAGCTATTATTGATGAAGCGCATAAAAACAATCTAAAAGTTGCCGTGCATGCGACAGAAAGAATAACCGCACAACTTGCTGTTGAAAGCGGTTGCGACTACCTTGTTCATGACATTGAGGACGAAATAGTGCCGGATGCTTTTGTGCAATTATTAAAAACAAAAAAGGTAATTCTCTGCCCCACACTTATTGTAGCTGATGGCTATGATAACACATTTGCTCAAAAGAATTCCTATACACTTTACGATTTTATAAATGCAAACCCCCAGGCAATTGGTTCAATAACCGACTTGCGGCACTTGCCTGACAGTATAATTATTGACCGGTATAAAAGCCATTTTGCGTCTGATGCTGTAGCAAGGGGATCTGCTCACACGGACTCAATAAGAATGGTAAACCTCAAAAAAATGTCGGATGCGGGTGTAATTATTGTGGCAGGTACCGATGCAGGAAATATAGGAACACAGCATGCTTCCTCTTTTTTTAGTGAATTGAAAGCGATGCAAAAAAGTGGCATGACTAACTGGCAAATCATAAGGTCGGCGACAATCAATCCGGCAAAAATATTTGACAAAGAAAAAACGGAAGGCAGCATTGAAGCCGGCAAAAGGGCGAATGCTATTTTATTAAATGCCAATCCAATTGAAAACCTGGAAAATCTAAAAGATATTAAACTTGTAATCAACAGAGGTTTTGTTATCGCCCCTGATACATTGATTCAAGAGACAGCGCTGGCATTGGTTGAGCGCCAGTTAAACGCGTATAATGCAGGAAGGATTGATGCTTTTTTAGAACCCTATGCAGATGATGTAGCGTTATATGATTTTCCTGGTAAACTACTTGGCAAAGGAAAAGACAACATGAGAAATGATTACGACAAATTGTTTAACAACTTACCGGATCTGCATTGCGAAATACAAGATAGAATTATACAGGGTAATATTATTATTGATAAAGAAAAAATAACCGCTGGAAGAAAAAAAATTCTGGAAGGAACTGTTATCTACCAGGTTGAGAATAATAAAATCAGCAAAGTGTATTTCATGCAGTAAACAAAACCGCGTTTGGCTTTTTATGTTTTCAATATTTGCAGGTAATAGCCATTAGAAATTCATAAAAAATTTACGATGAATACGATAAACAAATGTTGGACAGTCTTTCTTCTTGCGCTGCTTTCAAGCTGTTCAAATAATTCCGGCAAACAATCTTCGGCTTCAACCAATATTGATAGCCTGGCAGCTCAACTTGCCCGGGTAAAAGAACAATACCGCCCCGGACTTGGGGAAATAATGGGAGGCATACAAACGCATCATGCGAAGCTTTGGTATGCTGCCATAAATGATAACTGGAAACTTGCAGATTATGAAATTGCTGAAATAAAAGAACGCATACAACAAGCCGAAGAAATTGAAACCGACAGGCCCGAGGTTAAAACTATTTCGATGATTTATCCCGCTATTGATAGTGTTACTAACTCTATTAAAGAACAAACCCTTTCATCTTTTAAAAATAATTTTCAGTTGCTTACGACCACATGCAACAATTGCCACACGGCAAATCATTTCGAGTTTAATGTGATAACAATTCCTACCTCTCCCCCGGTTTCAAATCAGGATTTCAAAGCAAAGTAAAATGAGTTAAATAGAAACCAACCCCAGGTTAAGCCTCAGCAGCATCGTATACAATTACTTTCGCCCAAAGGTGCCCATAGTTTTTAATAAATGCCTGGTGGATGGCGTGATCCTGGTAAGTTTTCTGGCCTGCTTCGTCATCAAAAAACATAAGCTCAGAAACCTGCCAACTTGTATCCACAACATCTCTCTTTTCAGTGCTTGCCAACACGCCTACGTGTATTTTACGTATGGTTTCAATTTTAGCCAAAGTTTTTACGCCTTCTACTAACTGGTCCCTGTCTTCAACGGAATCAGGGTTTTTCAACCAGAAAAATACATGATGTACTAATTGTTTCTTTTCTTCCATAGATTGCAAAGGTAATGCAAGCGTGGCAGTACCGGCAGCAAGAGCGGCAGCAGTCGCTAAAAATTTTCTCCGTTTGATTGATGGCATGTTTGTGTATTTAAAAATAAAAATACAACAACATAATTTCTGGTTATAGATTTTTGAATGATAACTAAAGCAACTTCTATTAAAATGTTTTGATACCTTAGAATAACTGATTGTTACAAATAGCTACTCCGGGCCGATCCATTACTTATAAATGGGATGGCGAAAATATGCGGATCACAAATTTTGAAGTGGCCAACCAATTTGTAAAAAGAGAATATAAAAAGGGTTGGGGTAAAATGAAATTATAACGATTGGAATCAATTTATCATTAAGAAAAATTCATGAAACGCAATTATTATATCGTAGCTCTCATAATGCTCATCTTCTTTGTAATTTCTTTTATTACAAATATCATCGGCCCATTAATTCCGGATATTATTAAAGGATTTAAGCTAAGCCTTACGTTGGTCGCACTTCTCCCCTTTGCTTTTTTTATTGCCTATGGCGTTATGTCCATACCCTCCGGAATACTCGTAGAAAAGTATAAAGAAAAAAACATACTCGTCGCTGCATTTATCGTCGCATTTTTTGGTTCACTACTACTTGCATTTGCACCCAATTATCTATCTGCCGTGTTATCTCTTTTTCTTATAGGTTGCGGAATGGCAATGCTGCAGGTAGTTGCTTACCCGTTGTTACGAACAGCGGGTGGTGAGGAGCACTATGCATTTAATGCAGTGTTCGCTCAATTGGTTTTTGGCCTGGCATCTTTTCTCAGTCCGCTTGTATATTCTTACCTCGTATTGAACCTGGATGACAAGGGAAAAACAGCTAATGGATTTTATAAAATACTAAGGTCCCTTGTTCCCGCTGAGCTTCCATGGATTTCTCTTTATTGGCTATTTACTGTCATCTGCGTTTTGATGGTTACGATCATTCTTTTTTCAAAATTTCCCAAAGTAGCGCTTAGCCAGGAGGAGAAACCAGGCGCCCTTAAAACGCATATCATGTTATTAAAAAAGCCGATAGTGATTCTATTCTTTATTGCTATATTTTGTTATGTAGGCACAGAGCAGGGAATTGCCAATTGGATCTCCCAATATCTTTCGAGCTATCATGGGTACGATCCTCAAACTACCGGTGCACATGCTGTTGCTTATTATTGGGGGCTTATGACTGCAGGTGGTGTTGTTGGATTGTTATTGCTAAAAATAATGGATAGTCGTAAAGTGCTGATCATTTTTACAATACTTGCTATCGCATGCCTTAGCCTTGCATTATTTGCTTCCGCAAAAATCTCATTGATCTCATTTGCCATGATGGGATTTTTCGCCTCTGTTATGTACCCGGTAATATTTTCGCTTGCATTGAATTCGGTGAAAGAACATCATGGATCGTTTTCTGGTATTTTAATAACAGGCATTATTGGCGGGGCAGTAATTCCTTTAATTATCGGCTGGCTTGGAGATCTTTTCGGCCTAAAATCCGGGATGCTATTCCTGTATGTTACTTTAGGTTATATTCTTAGTGTGGGTTTTTGGGCAAGGCCATTGATTACAAATAAAACAATAAAACTTTCAAAAAATAGTAATTGAATTGAATGGATATCTCCGTTAAATATCACCTTCAATTAATAACTAAAACCCTGTGCAATTTCTTTCACTATATGTGACACTTTTTTAGAGAAGAAAAAAAATCTACTTAAAATTTTATTTTCTGAACACTGTTCAGCAAATAACCTCAACCAAATGCACTTTGACCCCAATAATAATATTGTAAAACTGTGTGCTGAAGGTATGGAGTTTGAAGGAAAAGGAGAACCTGAAAAAGCTCAACAGCAATTTTTACAGGCCTGGGAGGGATCAACCAATAATCTTGAAAAATTTATAGCGGCTCATTATATAGCGCGGCATCAAAATAATGTGGCAGATAAATTAAAATGGGACGAAATTTCCTTACAATTAGCGTTGCAAATAGAAGATAATGAAATGAAAGCAAATTATCCTTCGCTATATCTTAACATTGCCAAATGTTATGAAGATTTAAAAGACCTTCACAAAGCAAATGAATATTTTCAACTGGCGCAATCATTTGCCGGTAATTTACCAAATGATGGTTATGGGACTATGATAAGATCCGGAATCAAAAATGGCATAGAAAGAACATCTGTGTAGTTTCAAGACTGATAGTTTACCCCCTTTCGAAAAGTTTTCCCGGCCAATAAAAATAATCTACAGCTTAAGCTTCGGCTATTGAAACCGGTATATGGATTTTATTTTAATCTTTCCACATAAGTAACAGAAAGTCAAAAATTATACGTTAAGCTAATAAAGGGTTACTAAAGCTTAATAGCTCTTTTTTGGTCGGGATTCCGCAATGATTTAGTTTTATTTGCCCAAAGAAAACTAAAGCGGCAATGTTAAAGCACAATTCATTAATACACGATGACTTCAGCTATTATAATTACATTCTGCTCACTTCTGCTGATTGCGTACCTGTTTGACCTCACTTTTCCCAAAACTAAAATTCCTTCTGTAATACTTCTCCTCCTTTTAGGTTGGATTATGAAACAAGTTGCTATATTCTCAAAAATTCAGCTACCGGATTTCACACGTGTTCTTACAGTAACAGGGAGTATCGGCCTACTATTGATAGTTTTAGAGGCTACGCTAGAACTTGAACTGAATAAATCAAAGATCCCGCTTATTAAAAAATCATTTATTGGTGCGCTGCTGTCTATGTTTGCGCTTGCTTTTTTGCTTGCTTTTATATTCAGTTACTTTGGAAGCTATTCTTTTAAAGATTGTCTTGTAAATGCAATTCCGTTTTGCGTTGTGAGCAGCGCCATCGCAATTCCGAGTGTAAAAAATCTGCGGCCTTCCGATAAAGAATTTATTATCTACGAAAGCAGCTTATCCGATATTCTGAGTGTTTTGTTTTTCAATTTTATCGTACAAAACCGCACGATCGGACTGGGGTCGTTTGGAAATTTTGGTGCGCAGATATTAGTTATAATTGTTGTTTCATTTGTCGCCACAGTTGGCTTATCGTACCTGCTCAATAAGATAGAACACCAAATAAAATTTGTACCGATCATTCTGCTGGTAATGTTGATCTACGAGATCTCAGTGGTATATAACCTGCCATCGCTCATTTTCATAATGATGTTTGGATTGTTTCTCGGAAATCTTAATGAGCTTAAAAGATTCAAATGGATTGAATTCTTTCGCCCGAATGAACTGGATGTGGAAGCGCAAAAATTTAAAAGCCTTACCATTGAAGCGGCGTTTTTGATACGGGCAATTTTCTTCCTGTTCTTTGGCTACTCGATGGAGACATCAGAGATTCTAAATACAGACACTTTAATGTGGTCTGTTACTATTGTAGCCCTCATTTTTATATTTCGCGCAGTTCAGATCAAGCTTTCAAATCTCCCTCTAAAGTCTCTTTTATTTGTATCACCAAGAGGCCTTATTACTATATTATTATTCCTTTCCATTGCCCCTGCCCACCGCATTTCAATTGTCAATAAGGCGCTTATTACACAGGTAATTTTATTAACTACCTTAATTATGATGCTGGCATTAATAATAATTCCCCAGATCCAAAAGAGAAAACAGCGAAAAGAAACAACCGTTAAAGCCAGCGATCCTAATAATAATTTGGTTGAGGAAATCTCCAATACAAACGATATTTCATTTGAAAATTGTGACGCTTAGGCACCGAAGAAAACAATTATTTTTCGTTGCTTTAATTCAAAAAAAACTGCTATAGGAAAATTTTCTGCTTAAATTTATACGCTGATTTTATCAAGAGCTCATGCAATCAAAAGCAATCACAGTAAAGGAATACATAAGTAATTTGCCAAATGAAAAACAAGAGGCAATAAAAAAATTGCGAAAGTCAATTCTTGAAAATCTTCCAAAAGGTTTCGTTGAAACCATCAGCTACGGGATGATTGGTTACGTAATCCCGCATTCTATCTACCCCAAAGGATATCATTGCAACCCAAAGCTGCCATTGCCTTTCATGAATATAGCCGCTCAAAAGAATTTTATAGCAGTTTATCACATAGGCATTTACGCCAATAAAAAACTCTTCGATTGGTATGTAAGCGAGTATGAAAAATATTCAAAAGCAAAGCCTGATATGGGTAAAGGCTGTATTCGTTTTAAAAAACCGGAGCAAATCCCCTATGAACTTATCGGAAAGCTTACAGCAAAAATCAGCGCGGAGGACTATATAAAAGTCTATGAAGCAAATATGAAAAGTTAAGCTACCAGTCTTAAGACGACATTTAATTTAGTATGGCTACTTTTGGCAACTTTCATACAAAAGTTTAGATTTAATCGCCCAAACAAAACAATTAGCGGCAATGTTACAATTCCATTCTCTTATACGCCATGAGTTCAGCCATCATAATTACATTTTGTTCATTGCTTTTGATCGCTTATTTATTCGATCTCACTTCTGAAAAAACAAAGGTCCCCTCCGTAATATTATTGCTTCTTTTAGGATGGCTGGTGAGGCAAGTAACCATTTTTTTGGAGATAAGGTTTCCTGATTTTTCGTCTTTCCTTCCGGTTTTTGGTACCATAGGGCTTATTCTCATTGTGTTGGAAGGAGCATTGGAACTTGAGCTTAACAGATCCAAACTTGGACTTATTAAGAAATCTTTTCTTGGCGCCTTAGTACCGATGCTTGCACTCGGTTTTCTGCTTGCAGGCTTATTTCATTACTACGGAAATTTTCCCTTTAAAGACAGCCTGGTCAATGCAATTCCATTTTGTGTAATCAGCAGTGCCATTGCGATTCCAAGTGTAAAAAATCTTAGTTCTTCCAATAAAGAATTTATTATTTACGAGAGCAGCTTATCAGATATTTTGGGTGTACTTTTTTTCAATTTCTTTGCACTTCATGAAAGTATCAACCTGGCTTCTTTTGGGCATTTTGGCTTACAGCTAGCCGTAATTGTGATTGTGTCTTTTGTGGCAACCATTGGTCTATCCTATTTATTGAGCAAGATAGAGCACCAGATAAAATTTGTTCCGATAATACTACTGATAATACTTATTTATGAAGTATCAAAAATTTATCACCTGCCCTCACTTATTTTTATCATGATGTTTGGATTGTTTATCGGTAACCTGGAAGAGTTGAAACAATTTAAATGGATACAAAGATTCAAGCCTGATGAATTAAACAAGGAAGTACAAAAATTTAAAGGCTTAAATATCGAAGCTGCCTTTTTAATAAAAGCAATCTTCTTTCTTTTCTTTGGGTTTTTACTTGAAACCAAAGAGATACTAAATACCGAAACTTTAATATGGTCTTTTGGAATAGTAATTTCAATTTTTACTTTCCGGGCCTTTCAGCTCAGGTTATCCAAGCTTGATTTCAAATATCTATTATTTGTGGCTCCGCGAGGGCTTATAACCATCCTGCTTTTTTTATCAATTGCACCAGAGCAAAAGATTTTCCTGGTGAATAAATCCTTAATTGTCCAGGTGATTATTCTTACCACACTTATCATGATGTTTGGATTAATAGCAACTTCAAAAAATGAAGATAAGAAGGCGGGCGAAAAAACGACGCCCGGGATCGGGGAAACAGTTGAAGAAAAAAATCGAAAATATCGCGGCGAAGAAAATTCCAATTCAATAGAATAAATAATAACTCATTTGGAAAACATTATTTATTTTCAAAAACCGGGCTTTTAAGTCTTTAAATATTTTATTCAAAACCGATTGCAACATGAAAAAAAAATATCTTGATTTATTTCTTTACTGCAACTTCTTTGTATCACTCGTTTTCTTCCTGCTTGGCTGCGGGAGTACAGCCCCTGTTAACAAAACACCAGGCGAAGAAGCTACAAATCTTTTTAAACCAGGTACGCAACCTAAACTTGTCTCAAAGCAATTTTCCTTTACAGAAGGTCCTGCGGCCGACAAGCGGGGGAATGTCTTTTTTACGGATCAGCCGAATAACCAGATATGGAAGTACAGTGTCAATGGAGAATTAAGCATGGTCACAGATCATTCTGCCAGATCAAATGGATTGTATGTTGACTCAAAAGGAAATATTATTGCCTGTGCTGACGAGAAGGGCCAACTGGTTTCTTTTAGCCCTAATGGAAAAATGAATGTGATTATGGATGGTGCAAACGACACAAGATTAAATGGGCCTAACGATCTCTGGATAGACTCGAAGGGCGGAATTTATTTTACCGATCCCTATTATGAAAGGCCATATTGGAGCGATCCTAAACCGGTAAAGCATAAACAAAATGTTTATTACCTGGCCAACGGCGCGACGAAACCAATAGTGGTAGCCGACGACCTGGTGCAGCCTAACGGAATAGTTGGAATAGCCAACAACAAGAATCTATTTATCGCAGATATAGGAGACAATAAAACATATAAGTATGAGATAGAAAAAGATGGCAGTATTACCGGGAAGATACTTTTTGCCCCAATGGGATCCGACGGTATGACGATTGATAACAACGGGAATCTTTACCTTACCGGCCACGGCGTAACCGTGTTTGACCCCACTGGAAAAAAAATAACTAACATTCCCATAAACGAAGACTGGACAGCCAATGTATGTTTTGGTGGAAAAGATGGAAAAGAGCTTTTCATCACAGCGTCGAAAGGAGTTTATACTATGCAAATGCTGGTAAGGAGGATGAAATAATATTTTGATACAAAAAGCATAAGTTTATTCCATCTGATATGAGATAACAGGCTCCGCAGGTGTTATGGTTATTTGATTGCCAATACCGGAAACCGTAAAGCTATGCCCTGAAAAATGTATAATCAAAATAACAAGTGGAATTAGAAAAAGAACAAGCGCCCATATTTTCCACCATGGTTTTTTTCGTTGAGGTGCCTCCTCTTTGTAAAATTCATTCATGACCCCGGAAGTTGTTTCTTTATCGCCAACCAATACAGCATGCTGTTCATTTTGATGAATGACTCTTTCTGCAGGAATGATGTCATATAAAAGGAACTCATTTTTTTTATGAAAGAAAATACTCCCGGAAATATTTTTTTGAAGGCTTCCGAGAGGTTCGAAGAAAATTTTTTCACCAGCTTCAAGTTTCCCCTTTGCTGCAAAACACCAGTTGTTTATGTTTTCAGCAGCTTCATTCTCATGTATTTTATTTTGCAAAG
This sequence comes from Ginsengibacter sp., assembly GCA_040007435.1. GTDB lineage: Bacteria > Bacteroidota > Bacteroidia > Chitinophagales > Chitinophagaceae > Ginsengibacter. Next base: position 69,382 of record JBDTUZ010000014.1, read on the forward strand.
ACACATAGTTCACCAAATCTTTTCTGAGATGCACATCTTCTTCGGTAAAATGAATTTCATCAATGGGAGGGCATAGTTCCTTGCTTGCAACATCAAGCTCTGCGGGCTTTGTACTTATAATGAAATGGCCTATGCCCGGCAAGCTGCATTCTTTTTTTTGAACTAAATAGGCAGTGATGATCTTCTCCATAATTGTGGCAAATATCCATAATTTAAGCGACGAAATTAATTAGCTATTATCAAAAATGAATTATGACTCCGCCAATCACTTGTAAGCCATAGACCGGGTAATTATTCCAGTGTTGGTAGGTACTGTTAAGGATATTATCAAAATCAAGCCATGCACTAAATCTCGGTGTGATCTTAAATTCTGCGCCGGCGCTTATATCGGTTCCGCCTTTAAGATTTTTTTGCGAACCGTCACTCAATAAGGCTTTTGCGCCAGAGAAGGCCACCAGGTCTCCCTTAATCAATACCTGCTTGAAAGCATTCCATCTCAATGATCCATTGAGCTTCAATGGATACAAATGCCATGCTTTTGCATTATCCTGCAAGCCGGTGTATGTATTCAAATCAAGACCGGCAGTTACGGTAAATTTATCCTGGTTTATATAACTAAGGTCGCCATGTATCTGAAAATTATCCAGTTTACTTTCATTGGTTACGATAAAGCTTTTTTCATTATTTGGATCGTTTATGAACAATGGCAAATCATGGTAAGTGATTATAGCAGCTTTTGCATTGAAATTAAAATGCTTGTCAATCGTTGCTTTTACACCGCCATAAAATTGCATTTCCTTTGTATTATTCAAAAACAAAGGATCTGCCATATAGGGGTTTTCTCCACTCAGTGTGCGGAAGCTATTTGCAATGTATCTGCCTACCCAGCCTGCCTGTATTGACAGCACATTGTGCTGAAGTTGCGCCTCTCCGTAAACGTTAGGCAAAATAGTTACGTCATTGTTATTCCATGAAGGGGTTGCTCCGCCATGAAAGGTGAAATTGTCGTCATAAAAAACAAGTTCTGGCGCCAACTGGAACAAATTGTTGGTAAGATGATCGCTTGAATTCTTAAGCTGATACTTATCGAAATTTCCACTTGCCAAAACTTTGAATGAAACAGATTCACTAAATTTTTTCTCAGCAGGAATATTCAGTATCAATGTAGTTTCTGAAGCCTTGCTCTCCCGCGAAAATGTATGAAGTTCCAGGTGAGGATTGTAGGTAATATTCAAATCATTAACTGCAATATTTCTAAAACCAACACCTGCCGAGAAATCCTGGTAGCTCCTTCTCAATATTCCTTTGTCAAAATCAAAAAGGTCGTGGTTATAACCATATTGGTAATATTCATGCTGTTGAAAAGCTGCGAATGCATACGTTTCATTTTTCTCTGCAAAGATGCTTCCGGCGCCCTTTACATTTATTTCACTAAAATCCTGGTGGTTAATCTTACCTCTTGAAGAAATGTAATCGCCATAAACATTTAGCAGGTTTTTCTTGCCATCACCAAAACTAAACGCACCTGAAACATAGGGCGTGGTAAAGCTCCCAAATCCAAGTTTCAGCTCGTTCCTGTCACCGAGTTGCAAGGCTGTGTCTGCCGCCAGCGCAAGAGGCCTCAGTGGAACCGGCTGGTAAGTAAAAAATAAGTTCTGAGGCGGAATATTATAAGCAAGCCTTGGCCTAGATGTATCGCCGGTAACAGGCGAAGCATACAAATTAATTTTTACCGGGTTCCGTAATACAGGTTTATATGAGGAAGTAATTTCAATGGTTTGTCTTTTCGTCGTGTCTCTTTGAGCATCCGCATGTATGTTAATCGTAAAGACTAATGCGAGGATGATAAAAAATTTATTTGAGTATACTTGAATCTTTGTATTCATAAAAATCAATTCGTTATTTATAAAATTTCCTGCCTTTGTGTATTATTTCTTTGAAGAAGAACCTGATTCAACTTTTAAATTCTGCTGCTCTTCACTTATTGCCTTCGCAAGTTTATCAGCAGCTTCTGTTTTAAGTTCAGGTATTGTAGCATTATCCGCCACACTTTGAAAAGTTGCTTTTGCATTGAAATAATCTTTTTCCTGCAAGTAAATGTCTCCTAATAAAATATATGCTTTCGCAACCCAATAATCATAAGAGCCTGTAATTTTAATCACATCCATTCCTGCTTTTTCTGCACTAATAAGTTCATTGAGTATAAAATAACAATTGGCAATTTCGTACCGTGCTTCTGCGCCCCAGGCAGATTTATTGATTGCTGCAACCTGCTTAAGGGCTGCAATAGCCTGGTCGCAGTGATTATCTGCCTGCAAAGATTTCCCCAACACAAGATTGGCAATCGCTTTATCATCGGTACTCAATCCCTTCTTGGTAAGCAATTCCTTTGAAGCTATGTTTGCTTCAGTGAAATCTTTTGTTTGATAGTAGCTTCTTACAAGGCCTCTCAAAGCTTCCAGTTCATTTTCCGGTGTGGTCGCCAGTTCTTTCAATTTTGTAAAATAAACTTTGGCTTTTACATAATCCTGCAACTCGAAATAATAAGCACGTGCTGCTGCGAGTGCAGATCTTTCAGCATATTTATTGCTGCCGAGATTTACAACCGCCTCGTAACCCTTCACTGCGTTTTGCCAGTCTTTATTTTTTGAATAGCACTCACTGCGATAAAAATTTGCTTCAAGTATATAAGCTCCCTGCGGGTATTTTGAAAGATAATCCGATAAAGATGTTATGGCTCCAGCACAGTCATTATTATTATACCGAAGTTCTGCAGAAGCAAAGGTTAAAGAATCCGCTTCTGAAATCGTGATCACCTTTCCCGACTTTTTTACAAAGTCAACGTATTCATTTGGCCTACCAAGCTCTACATAAATATTTCTCATATTGTCCATCGCTTCGTCTGCCTCAGCAGATTGCGGATAAAGGCTTACCAGTTTCTGGTAATACTTTAAAGCCTCATCATTATTATTCAGGTTATAATTAGAGAGGCCAAGTTTCAGGTAAACTTTCGGATATTGGCCGCTGGCATCTTTTGTTTCAAGCATCTTATTAAGATAAGGAATAGCATCTTTAAATTTTTCCTGTGCCATGTAAGTATTTGCAATCTGTAAATAAGATTCTGCAACGAGATCACTCTGCGGGTAGCGCTGAACGAGAGAATTGAAAGTTTTTATTTTTTCTGCAGGGCTATTAATCCCGCTAATCAATGCAACCTGGTATAAAGCGTAATCACTCTGGGGTAGTCCCTTATTAAGCACATCCTGGTACATGTTCTTTGCCATGCTGTAATTTTTTTGCATAAAATAACTGTCAGCAGTTCTCACATACGCATCCTGCGCCAGCGAAGAAGACTGCGCATTTAGTGAGGAAGAAATTGCCTTGAAATTACTAAGGGCCGGGGGGTAATTTTCTGTTTTAAGATAAGCATAACCAAGAACGTATTTTGCAGCATCAGGATTTGCTTCACCCTGGTAACCTCCTGTTTCAAGATAGGCATTCATATATCTTATTGCATCATCGTAACGCCCAAGTTTATACGCTACCTCTCCTTTCCAGAAATTGGCGAAAGGCAAAACTTCTCCTGCATTTGGATCGCGGATAATTTTCGAAAGCAGGTCATCTGCCTGTGCCGTTTTACCATCATTAATGTATTCCGTAGCCTTTCCAAAAAGAAGCTTCGGATACACTTTTTGCATGGAAGCGGTAGGCTTACCAAATGACTGATACAACGCAAGTGCATCCGTGTAATTATTGGTATTAGCAAGAAGGTTTATTAAGATTTCTTTTGCCTCATCAGCATACGTTGATACAGGATACAAGTCGAGAAATTTATTCATTTCGCTTAACGCGACATCCTGGTAGCCTAACTCATAAGATAACTTCGCATAGTTGAAACGGGATATTTCCTGTTGCTTACGGTTGCTGTTGTTATTAGCGCTGTATTGAAAAGCGTTCCTGGCATTTACTTTTTGATTTGTTCTTAAATACAGGTCACCCAATAAATACATGGAGTTTTGCCCAAGCGAATCTTTCTCGTTACTGAGTTGCTTAAATCCCTGAATCGCCTTTTCCACCTGGTTCCCATCATAATAAGCGTAGCTCAATTCATACATCACTTCTTTGGAAACCTTATCACTGCTGTTTACATAAGCCTCCAGTAAAGGAAGCGCTTTTGCAAATTCTTTTTTCTCAAAGTATATCTGACCTATTAAAAGGTTAAGATCTTTCCGGTAGTACAAATCATTCTGCGAAAGTGCCTGCTCGCCATAGCGCAATGCTTCATCTTTTTTACCTTGTGCATAATATATGTCAGCGATATAATAGGGCACCAATGCCTTGTACTTTTCAATGTTCTCTACTTTTTTAAAAGAAGATAGGGCTTCAGCATAGTCTCTTTGCTGAAAGCTGATGAATCCATAATAGTAGTTGGCATCGTAATAATATTTATTATCCGGCAATTGATGTATTTCATTGAACAAAGGCTTGGCCTGTTCAAATTGCTTGAGGTTAAAATAAGAATATGCCAGTTCAAATTTTGCGTCAGCGATTTCTTCATTACTTAAATTATCGTTACCAGCTCTTTCATAATATACGACGGCACGGGCAAAATCACTCTTGATAAAATAATATTTAGCGAGATTGTAACTCATTATTTGCTGGCGGGGTTCATTGCCTGCCGCTTCAATAAAACGCTGTGCCGCATCTTCAGCTACCGACTGGTTAAGCTTTAACCCGCAAACAATGTAATAATATTCAATGTCCTGGTTGAGATATGCATGGCTGCTTTCCGTGTTTTCAGGATACTTATCTTTTAATGGTTTTAGCAGAGGATAAGCAAGGCTGTATTCACCTTTCATAAAATATTCCTTCGCTTCCTTAAAGTTTTTTTCAGGATCAGTAATATTATAATTAGGCTGAGAGAAACACGATAGCGAAAAAAGAAGAAGGGTTATTGGAACAAAAAGGCGGTTCATGAATTATTATTTTTATTTTTTTATTAGGTTGTAATCAAATACAACATCTTAAAAATGAAATCAGAAAATCTGCACGGCGCAAAAGTACAAACACCATTCCTTAAATGCTATTCAATAAATATCATGATGAAAATAAAACACTTTAAATTGCACAAATCTTTGTTAATACAATTGTAAAAAAGTTATGAGGAGAATTCTTTCGACAAAATATCCGACGGGTGCATTCAACCTGGCAATGCTGATATTACGTTTAGGAGTAGGTGTTTTGATAGCGAATCATGGCTTTGGCAAACTGGCACATTTCAGTTCAACAAAGCATCATTTTTTGAATTTTTTGGGCATGGGTTCGACTATATCGCTTTCACTGGTAATTTTTGCAGAATTTTTTTGTTCCATATTTTTGATCCTCGGTTTATTTACGCGGCTTGCGGCAATACCCGTTATCATAGTAATGCTGGTAGCTTTATTCAAAGTGCACAATGGAGATCTTTTTGCCGAAGGCGAGAAAGCCGCCATATACCTTGCCGGAAGTTTAGCATTATTATTATGTGGCCCAGGTAAAATAAGTGTAGATGGTATGATAGGAAAATAGGGCCTTCTCATCAATACACAGGAAATAGAAATAGTACCAAAAAATCGTTGTGCTAATTTTTCATTTTTAATTTTTGAAAAAAATTGTATACTCATAAAACACAAATAAGAGTTCATTACGCACTTACTGATCAAATGGGCGTGGTTTATCATGGGCACTATGCACAGTTCTACGAAATAGGCCGCACGGATTCGTTGCGGAGCCTCGGCTTCACTTACAAATCAATAGAAGCCTCCGGAATTATACTCCCGGTAATTGATATCCACAGCAAGTTCCTGCGGCCCGCCCGTTACGATGATTTAATAACGGTTGTAACTACACTAAGAGAACTACATGCTCACCACAAAATAGTTTTTCACAGTGAGATATATAATGAAAAAGATGAGTTGCTGAATGTGGGAGATGTTACACTGTATTTTATGGAAGCCAAAACCATGAAACGGTGTAACATGCCAGATGATCTGAAAGAAAAATTGAAGGAGTTTTTTTAAATAGCAGGTAAAATATGAGATGTCCGGTTGTGATGAACGATCTAAATGTTACATCGCATTTCTTCAGCTTCTCTTCAAATTCATAATGTACTTTTTAAAAAAAATAAAGTTGAAAATTCTCATAATAGATGATGAAAAAGATTTAAGTGCAAGTATTGCATCTTATTTCACAACGCAGGACTATTCCTGTGATACTGCAGCCGACTTTAACGAAGCGCTCTATAAAATCGAAAACTTTGATTACGATTGCATCCTTCTGGACATTTCATTGCCTGGTGGCAGTGGTTTAAAACTGCTTGAGATACTTAAAGAAAATAATAAGTCGGAAGGAGTATTAATTATTTCAGCAAAGAATTCATTAGATGATAAAATTACCGGGCTCAACCTGGGAGCAGATGATTATCTGTCAAAACCTTTTCATCTTTCTGAACTCAGTGCACGGGTAGCAGCAATCATAAGGAGAAAAAACTTTGATGGCCACAACCTTATTAAGTTTAACAACTTAACAATCGACACACAAAGCAAGGTTGTAACTGTAGAAGACACGCCCGTGGTTCTTACCAGGAAGGAATACGATTTGTTAATATACTTCATCAGCAATAAAAAAAAGGTGATCTCCAAAGATGCTATTGCCCGCCATTTATGGGGAGATGATATGTCTGGTAATCTTGATTTTATCTATACACATATTAAAAACTTAAGAAAAAAATTATATGATGCAGGCGATGCAGATTATATAAAATCGATTTACGGTATGGGATACAAATTTTCTGACTGATGAAATTATTATCAAAGTATAACCGGATTAATATTCCTGTTACTATTGGCGTAGTATTAATAAGCAGCCTGGCTTATTATTTTATTTTGCACCTTGTCTTAATTCATCAACTTAATCACGATCTTGAAATAGAGGAACAAGAGATAAGGGATTTTGTGGAAGAGAATGATTCACTCCCGGAGGCATCCACTTACCATGACCAGCAAATTTTGTTTGACACGTCACTTCTGAAAGTTCCTCCTAGAAAATTCAGTACCGTGTTAGCATTTGATAAAGATGAACGCGAAAAAGAATCGTATCGCCAGCTTGATTTCCCCATAACGGTCAACAATAGAGTTTACCAGGCTATTGTAAGAAAATCGCAACAGGGAGCTGAATACCTCATTAGAATGATAATAATGATCACGCTCCTGGTGATTATATTCCTGCTTCTGCTGCTATTTGCAGTGAACCGTTTTATCCTTGGCAAATTGTGGAAACCCTTCAATTCCACTTTAGACCAGTTGAAGCATTTTAATATTTCATCAAAAAATAAACTCCAATTAAACCGGACAGACATTAATGAATTTACAGAATTAAATAAGACCGCGTTGCTTATGACGGAAAAGGTTAGCCGTGATTACGAGTCTCTCAAAAGCTTTACAGAAAATGCCTCGCATGAAATTCAGACGCCGCTTGCCATTATAAAAATGAAACTTGAGTTGCTGATGCAATCTGAAAATATGACCGCTGCACAGGTGGAATCTATATCAGCGCTTAGTGAAGCAACGGACCGGCTCTCAAGGCTTAACCAGTCTTTATTACTGCTTACAAAAATAGACAACAGCCAGTTTATTGATAATGAAAAGGTGAATGTTTCAAATATGTTATCGGGCTTCATAAATAATTTTGAAGAACTCGCCTTGCTGAAGCACATTAGCGTAAAAACCAACATTACGCCCGGTGTGCAGCGTTTGATGAACAAAGCCCTGGCAGAAGCAATGATTTCCAACCTTATAACCAATGCTATAAAACATAACTACGAAAATGGATCCATCGAGGTCAACCTGAATGAAACCACATTCTCGGTTTCAAATACCGGTAAAGAGCCGTCCATTAATACGAATGAGCTGTTTGAAAGATTCAAAAAAGGCAGTTCCCAATCAGACTCCCTCGGCCTTGGTTTAGCCATTGTAAAAAGAATATGTGAAACGTATGGATTTGCCGTTTCTTACGATTACAAAGAACCCATACATATTATCAAAATTACTTTCGATTCTATCAATCTCTGAGTTCGACTACTTCAGATTCACTTCAAAGTCACCTTTTAGTTTTGAAGTCATTCATCGCTAACGGAACTCTAAACTCAAAAATTTAAAAACAATAATGAGCCGGGAAATAAAGCTTTTGCTTGCCATAATATTTTGCATTTCCACTCCAGGGATCTCGCAGCAAACAGATACTCTTTTTAACAAGTTAGATAGCTTAAGCAGGAAAACAGGCAGTGCAGGAGGTCAAATAAATAACATCGCACCCACAGCCTACAACGAAAACACAAAAATCACTTTCAATACTTACTTTATTCTTTTAGGCAGCGACCTGAAACAAACTTTCACCAAGCCATTTCATATGAGTAAAAAGGATTGGGGCAACTTTGGCAAGTTTACTCTTGCAACGATTGCACTTTCCTTTGCCGACGAGCCCATACAAAGAGGTGCTCTAAAGCTTCGGAACAGGAACACCGGCTTAAATAATATCAGTAAGTTTATTACAAATTTTGGGGGTAATTATGAAGGATATACCCTGGCTGCATTTGGCGCCTACGGGTTTATTTTTAAGAATGAAAAAATGAAAACCACCACCTTACTTGCCACACAAGCCTATATATTAGGAGGTGCTGTGGAAAGCGTAACAAAATATTTATCGGGCCGAACGCGGCCATCTTATTATCAGGCCGGGACTGAGCCAGAGCCAAAATTTTTAGGCCCCTTTTCCAAAACAGCGGTTACTTCCAGTGGGAAAAAACTCTACAGCTCCTTTCCTTCAGGGCACACTACGGTTGCTTTTGCAGCGGCAACGGTTTTTGCATTGGAATATAAAGACAAACCAATAATTCCCATTATTGCATACAGCGCAGCCACTATGATTGGCCTTAGCAGGATCACCGAAAACAAACATTGGGCAACAGATGTTTTTGTAGGAGCTGCGTTGGGTTATTTGAGCGGCAAACAAGTTGTAAATAATTACCACCGTTATTCTAAATTAAAAGCACCCGGGCAAAAGAAGAATACAGTAACGTTTAACCTTCAATATTCACAAGGGCATTTAATGCCTGGTATGATTTATAAGTTTAAATAGATTGCACTTTCCGGATAATCGTATGTAATATCTTTTAGAACTAAACTGCTGCGATTGTATAAGGTTATTGTCCTCAAATTTTAACCAGATTCAGACAATAGGTTTGCATAAAATTTAAATTCTAAAATTAAAAATATGAAAAAGACAATCGGCCTTGCTGTTATATTACTCGCAATAAACAGCACAACCTTTGCACAGGTAAAGGAAAATGAAAGTAAAGAAAACATAAAAGTTCCTGCGGTGGTAACCTCTGCACTCCATAAAAAATATGCTGAAGCAAAAAACGTGACCTGGGAAAAAGAAGATGGCAATTATGAAGCAAACTGGGGCGGAAAATCCGGTGAGGATAATTCTGTACAATTTACTCCATCCGGCACCTTCATAGAAATAGTGAACGCAATAGCCGTCAATCAGCTTCCAGCGAATGTAACTAACTATATTAAGCAACATTATAATGGCGCAAAAATTACAGAAGCGGGAAAAGTGACAGATGCCGCGGGCAAACTATCTTACGAGGCAGAAGTTCACGGTAAGGATATTACTTTTGACGAGAATGGAAATTTCATAAAGGCAGAAAAATAATTTATTTATTGCTTCAAAAACCGGCTGTCCTGTTCAATACAGGATGGCTTTTGTTTTATTTTAAATGAATAGAAAACGTAACATTTTTTTAATAGTATTATTAATTCCTATTTGCTGCCTGTCGCAAAAGAGGGATCTGCCTTTTTTCATTGAAGCCTCATTAAATAACAGCCCGCAACTTTTAGAATACCGTAATTTACTTTTATCTAACAGTATCGACAGCCAGTTAATAGTGGCTGCCAACAGATACCAGGTAACGGGCAATGGCAATACCTATTATGCACCTATTGTAAACGGCTATGGCTATGATGCTGCCATTACCAATGGCCAGCAGTTTTCTGCATTGATATCGGTAAGCAAACAGGTATACAACAAAAGAAATCTAAGCCTGCAATTCAATAGCCTGCAACTGTCGAGGGATTCAATAAACGTTACATCGGGGATCACCAGGCAGGACATAAAAAAAACAATCATTACCCAATATATTACAGCATATAGCGACCAGTTGCAGATTGATTTTACAGATGAAATAATTAACCTTCTCCAGGGTGAAGATTCGATTTTAAAAAGACTCACACAAAAAAATGTTTATAAACAGGTGGATTATCTTTCCTTCCTGGTAACACTGCAGCAACAACGATTGGCCCGCAGCCAGCTTTTTGTACAGTATAAGAACGATTATGCCACATTAAATTATCTCACAGGAATTGTAGATACCACTACTGCCCCGCTTGCAGAACCTGCGCTTGAAGTAGTAGTAAATTATATTACTGACAGCTCGGTTTTTTTATTGAAATATAAAGTTGATAGCCTCAGGCTCATAAATGAAAAAGCCCTGGTTGATCTCAGCTATCGCCCAAAAGTAAGCCTGTTCGCCGATGCGGGATACCAGACAACATTCGACATTACGCCTTATAAAAATTTTGGAACAAATGTGGGAATAAATTTTTCGATCCCCATTTATGACGGGCATCAAAAGCAATTGCAATATAGTAAGATAAATATACAGGAGCGCACCCGTCAAAGGCAAAAAGAATTCTTTCAAACCCAGTACACGCAACAGGTTCTGCAGCTTGAGCAACAGTTATTTGCTCTCGATGCACTCAGCGATCCTATCAACAAACAAATAGAATATTTAAAAACATTAATTGAAGTGAACGGCAGGTTGTTGGAGACCGGTGAAGTAAAGATCACCGATTATGTGCTTGCTCTGAATAATTATATTACATCGCGAAACCTGGTTGTTCAAAATATGATCACCCGGTTGCAGGTAATAAATCAACTGAATTATTGGAACCAAAAACCTTAGCCGGATAAATTATAAAAAGCAAGCTGATGACGGAACCTTTTAAAATTTATGCCACCCTTTGTTTAGGTTGTTTTATGATTGTTATGAGCTGCAAAAGTAAGGAGGCCGACCCGCCAGCCGGGGTTGAAGCAGAAACACGGACCCCCGTTACCGTTACTTCGATGAGCTATGATCCTATAGAAGAATTTATAGAGCTCAATGCAACCTCTGCCTATTTACAAAAAAGTTATGTAAAAGCAAATCTCACCGGTTACATAAAAAAAATAACCATCAAGCTTGGCGATTTTGTAAACCCGGGAATAACCTTGTTTGTACTTAAAACAAAAGAAGCGGAGGCCATAGGAAATTCTGTGAACAGGCTTGATCCTGATTTTAAATTTTCGGGAGTGAACGCTATAACGGCAAGTGAAAAGGGTTATATAAGCGAACTCAATCACCAGGAAGGCGATTATGTGCAGGACGGTGAGCAGCTTGCGGTGATCAGCAATTCAAAAAGTTTCATGTTTGTGATGAATGTGCCTTATGAAGACAAACCTTATGTTGCTATCGGCGGACAGGTACAACTCACACTTCCAGATGGTGAACGTTTATTGGGAATCGTTCAGGGAACTATGCCCATGATGGACTCGGTGTCGCAAACACAGTCTGTTTACGTAAAAGTAAACTCGTCACACAGCATTCCGCAAAACCTGGTTGCTAAAGTGAAGATTGTAAAAGTTTCTAAACCTGCCGCGGCTTCATTGCCAAAAAAAGCAGTTCTATCCGATGAAGCCTTATCGGAATTTTGGGTAATGAAAATGACAGACGATACAACTGCTGTAAAAGTTCCCGTGAAAACCGGTATAGAAACCGCGGATAAAATAGAAATTGTTTCACCGGATTTTTCACCAAAAGATAAAATATTATTAAGTGGAAATTATGGGTTACCGGATACAGCGCTGGTGATTGTGGGAAAGTAGGAATGATGTTTTGACGTACGATGTTAAAAGGATAGAGTCATAAAATAGGATTAAAAACAAATCATAATTAAACTAAAAAACATTCACCTTCCAACCTGATAGGTATTGTCGTCCTCCCCCCGGAACGGGCTAGCTTTGCGGAGATTCTGTCACGATAAGATAGCAGGAAGTTTGAGTTGAGGTTTTATGAATATTAAAGAAAACATATCGCATTTGACCATGCACCATCATGGGGCCGATGAGGGCTTTTTTACGAGGTATAAAAATCCGCTCACGGTTGTTTTGGTGATGATCATTATGGGAGGCTTGTTTGCCTATAGCAAAATGCAGACAGCTCTATTCCCCGAGATTACCTTTCCCAAGATCAAAGTAATTGCCGATGCGGGCCTTCAGCCAGTGGATAAGATGATGGTAAATGTAACACGGCCCCTGGAGAATGCCATCAAACAAATACCTGACCTAACAGATATCAGGAGCACGACCAGCAGAGGAAGTTGCGAGATTTCTGCATTCATTGACTGGAATGCCAACGTGGATCTCAGCCAGCAAAGGATTGAAGCACGCATAGCCGAAATAAGAAATGTATTACCTCCGGAGGTAAATATCACCGTTGAAAAAATGAATCCCTCCATTCTGCCGGTGATGGGGTATTCACTGGAGAGCCATGAACTCTCTCCTATCGAGCTAAAGCAACTGGCTATTTATACCATTAAGCCATATTTAAGCCAGGTGGAAGGCGTTTCGGAAATAAGGATTATTGGCGGTAAATCCAAAGAGTTTTGGGTACAGCTTAATATGCAAAAAATGAGCACACTTGGCATTACGCCGGATGCCATCAGCAACGCACTTAGTCTTACCGATTTTATTAAGTCCAACGGGTATCTTTCTGATTACAGGTATCTCTATCTTACTATTACAGATGCTTCGGTGCAAACCGTGGATGAATTGAAAAACATCGTGATCAGCAACAACGGCAAGCGGGTAGTGCAACTGCAGGACATTGCAGATATCGAGGTAAAAGAGGCTGTAGAATATATAAAGGTAAATGCCAATGGTAAAGAAGGATTGCTGATCGCTGTGGTAAAACAGCCCAACAGCAACCTTGTCGATATTTCAAAGAATATGAAGGAAAAGGTTGCGGCCCTTGCCAAAATTCTGCCCAAAGGTGTAACGATGAAACCTTATTATGTACAGGCCGATTTTGTAAATACATCTGTGAAGAGCGTTACTGATAGTTTGTGGATCGGACTGGCATTGGCTATTATTGTAGCCATTATTTTTCTTCGTTCTTTTAAGGCAAGCGCTACCATTTTAATTACCATACCTGTAACGCTCGGTCTTACGCTCATTGTAATGTATGCCATTGGCTATACATTAAATATTATGACTCTCGGAGCTATTGCCGCAGCCATTGGGTTAATAATTGACGATGCCATCGTGGTGGTTGAGCAAATACATCGTACTCACGAGGAACACCCGCAAGATGAATATAAAAGCATTGTACAAAAAGCCATTCATTATTTATTCCCTGCTATGGTGGGCTCCTCTATAAGCACCATTGTAATTTTTATACCCTTCATGCTTATGAGCGGGGTAGCGGGCGCCTACTTTAATGTGCTCACCAACACCATGATTATTACGCTGGTAAGTTCATTCTTTGTTACATGGATTTGCCTTCCGGTCGTATATCTTGTATTTTCCAGGAAAAAGAAAATAAAAAAAGAGGCTGAAAAAAAAGAGGTACATCACGAAGTGAAAAAACAGACATGGGTTTCATTTTTTATTTTCAGGCCTTGGATCAGTTTGATTTTTATTGCCGGGCTTATTGTTGCAATTGTATTGATTTTACCAAGGCTGCAAACCGGCTTTTTACCTGAGATGGATGAAGGAAGTATTGTACTTGATTATGCTTCCATACCAGGAACTTCCTTGGAAGAGACCGATAAAGAATTGCAGGAAGTTGAAAAGATAATTACCTCAACACCTGAAGTATCGGCTTATAGCAGGCGCACCGGCACGCAAATGGGGTTTTTTATTACCGAACCCAACAATGGTGATTACCTGATCCAGTTAAAAGCCAACAGAAAAAAAACAACGGATGAGGTGATTGATGACATCAGGCAAAGAATCGAATCTTCACAACCTGCCCTACGTGTGGATTTTGGACAGGTGATTGGCGATATGTTGGGCGATCTTATGACTTCCGTCCAACCAATAGAAATAAAAATCTTTGGTGACGACCAGGAAACGCTTCACCAACTTGCCAAGCAGGTAGCTGCAGTGGTCGAACAAACGCCCGGCACCGCAGATGTTTTTGATGGCATCATCATCACGGGCCCTTCTATAAGTGTTCACCCGGATTATAACAAGCTCGGCTTATTTGGCATCACTCCCACCAGCTTTCAATACCAGCTTCAGACGTCGCTCGAAGGAAACCTGGCAGGAAACATCTTTCAAAAGGACCGCGTGTATCCTGTGCGGTTAGTGTACCCCGGCAACAGAACGATGAGCCTCGATAATATTAGAAATCTCAAAATATTTTCGCCAGATGGAAGATTGAAACCGATAAGCGAGTTGGCAACCGTACAGGTAAAAACAGGCGATGCACAAATAGAAAGGGAAAATCTTCAATCCATGGGGGTAATATCTGCCAGGCTCGACAACCGCGACCTCGGCAGTACGATCAAAGAAATTCAAAACAAAGTAAAGAGCCAGGTAAATATGCCGCAAGGCTATAGCGTGGAATATGGCGGTGAGTACGCCCAACAGCAGCAATCCTTTAATGAATTGCTGATGATCCTTATTGCGTCAAGCCTTTTGGTATTTGGTGTGATACTCTTCCTGTTTAGAGATTTTAAGGTAGCGATTACAATATTAATAATTGCCGTACTCGGCATTGCGGGGAGTTACCTTGCGCTCTTTATTACCCACACGCCTTTAAACGTGGGAAGCTATACCGGCCTCATAATGATCGTAGGGATTATTGGAGAAAATTCTATTTTCACTTTTCTGCAATTTAAAGAAACCCTGCATGAGCAGCCTGTAGATGATTCAATCATATATGCCATCTCCACGAGATTGCGGCCAAAGCTTATGACCGCCTTAGGCGCGATCATTGCTTTAATGCCTCTTGCTCTTGGGATAGGCGCCGGTGCCGAACTGCACCAGCCTTTGGCCATTGCCGTTATAGGAGGTTTTATTATCGCACTGCCGCTCCTGCTTATTGTGCTGCCATCTGTTTTACGGTTGCTGTTTAAAAATTATAAACCTAAGCCATTGCCACAAGCTTCGGTTGATAATAATGAAAAGGATATTATTTAGTAAGTACCAGTCTCTTTTATAAAGTATTCTTTTATAAAAAATAAAGCCTTTTCTTAATGGTAAAGCCTTTTAATTATATCTCAATTTGCGCGCCGTCGCATTCAGGTAAGCATGCGATTTAGTCTTTATTAGCTACAATTTAATTCACTCCTGGTCTAAAAGAAAGAAAAATGCAACTTTACAAAAAACAAAAATGATATTTCTAACACAATTAGTTTACATCAAAGAAGGACAGGAAAATGTATTTCATCAATTTGAGGAAATCGCAATTCCGGCAATTTTAAAATATAACGGGCGGCTTTTATTGCGGGTAAGGCCTACAGAAAATACATTCATTGAACATCATATTGAGAAGCCTTACGAAATTCACCTTGTAGAGTTTGCAGCCGAACAGGATTTTGAAAATTTTATGCAGGACGAAGAGCGCAAAAAATTCTTACATTTAAAGGAGCAATCAATAAAGTCCGTTCTGCTTATAAAGGGAAGAAAAATGTAGCGGCAAAACATCGGCAATAGCGAAAGGTTGGGCAAGCTTCCCCAAAAGCAGTACAGTTTAAAAGTAGACAAAATGTTTAATTTTAGAATCATCTCAGTCATCTTGAAACCGATACAAAAAAACTTACAAGTATAGCAATCTCTTCGCTGGCGGTGTCGCTGAACATCATATTGCAAAAGCCCCAGTCTCCAATAGATCAGAGCTTTTTTATTTTCTTTAACGTCCCATCGGGGTTTTCACCGCATTAACTATCCAATAAAAAGAGTTGCGTGAAACCCCGATGTATAAGAGACTTTGAATTATAATAAACTCAACCTACAAAATCTTATGATGTTTGGCTCAAAATGCTTAATAATTGAAGTAACAATCGTAACTATAATTTCAACTTCCTGCAAGCATCGGGGTTTCATTTTTGCAAGATTATTTTTATTCGTGAATTTATAATGAAAATGAAAACCCGCGCTGGAACACATTATGCAGTTTAAAATCCCATGTTTGAAGCTTTTATTGCATCACTGTCATTATCGGAAAATGGTTTTGAAGCATCTTTACTTTTTATTTCATAAGAACCGGGAGTACGTTTTGTTAAACTCTTCAATATAAATATCCAAATAAAAGGAATTAGCCAAATCATAATGAAGTGGAAGGTTTTTAACTTTCCTATAAAAAATACATTCTTTCTAAAAACAAAAAAATAGCGAATAGTAAAAACAAAGTAAAATGTTACTGAAGTAAATATTATAAGGTCTATTATAAAAGTTTCTCTCGTCATTTTAATTGTTTCATAATTGGTAAATCGCTTGTCGCATTACGCCCAACGATACGCATTTATGCAGGATGGAAAATATAGTTACTTCTCCCAGTACCTTTGCCAAATTTATAAATAAAAGTTTATTGATATTACTATCGTTCATTAGAATTCCGCAAGCTGGGAACTGAAGTTGAAACGTGCACTCCTGTCGAGTGTGATTACGTCTGCCCGGCTTGCATAAATGCGCTTGTAGCATGAAGTATGTTTAAGTTTTACGCTGAGCCTTCGCTTCTTTATAGTCAAGATAGATGTCGATCATTGTATCAAAATTTAGAACCAAAAATAGAACGAGGAGCATTAGTGATAAAATCTGAAAATGAGGCGTTTCAATTGAGCCAAGTGGAGTGCCAAATCGAGACCAGCCCGTAATTCTTTCTGGCGTCATTGATAAGGCATTTAAAGTCGCAAGCAAAAAATAAAGTCCTGTTGCCATAACCGTCTTTGCAAAACTCTTGAAATACAAATAGACCAACACTGCAAAAAGTACAAGGGCTGAATAATGTCTCCAAGTTGGCGTCATGTCTGTCAGCAAAAAGCTTATCCAACTATAAATTATTAAACCAGTGATAAGTCCTAAGGAATTAAAAGTAAAATTTTTTGTTTTTTCTCCCTTGTCATAGTTTAATTGTCGTGGGTGCCTGTTTTTTATTTCAGGCAACGTTTGTATTTCCGAAAGTAAGAATGTCCTGCATTATTTTTTTTCAAAAATATTTTTTTTCTCATTATCAGCAGAACAGGGCATTATTGCGAAGTATCCATTCTAATTATTTATGCTTCGCAAATAAGTTTTTAAAAGTAAGATGCATCACCACTGCTATATTCCCATCTGCTTACTATCACCTCCCCTCGTCAGCAAATGTATAATCCCAAGTGCCACCAAATAAGTAAAACCACAAATGGTAAAGAGAATATTGTATCCTGTTTGCAAATGCCCCGCTGCTTTATAATTGTCTAATAATGTGCCTACCAATATTGGAAAAAGAATGCCGCCTACTGCGCCGGCCATCCCTCCTATTCCCACAACAGAGGCTACTGCTTCTTTAGGGAACATATCAGAGGCCATGGTAAAAACATTGGTAGCCCACGCCTGGTGTACTGCTACAGCAAGACTTAATAAACCAACTGCCATCCATATATGACTTACAAATTGAACGGTGATAACTGATAATTCCAGTATTGCAAATACCAACAGAGCTGCTTTCCTTGCCTTTAAAGTAGGCCACCCTTTTTTTATAAGCCACGACGAAAAATATCCGCCGGCAATACTTCCAACGGTCGTGGCAAGGTATATGATCATTAACTCCATGCTTGGTTTTCTCAAATCCAGGTTGAAAGTGGAAGCAAAATAAGAAGGCAGCCAAAACAAAAAGAACCAATAGATCGGATCGATTAATGCCTTACCTGTAATGAAGGCCCAGGTTTGTGGAAGCTTAAATAATTTAAACCAATTTATATCTTTTTTACCCGTCGTCGCGCCTGCATCTTCCTGGCCGTTCTTAATCAATTCATATTCTTCTGCTGATAATCGCTTTTGCCTGGATGGTACTTCGTACAATCTCCACCAAAGCAACAACCATAAAAAACCAAGGGCCCCTGTAATAAGAAAAACCTGTGGCCAATCGTAAGTTCTTAAAATAAGTGGCGCGATCACCAATGCCATTACCACACCGATGCTGGTTCCTGCATTAAAGATTCCTGTCGCAAGTCCTCTTTCATTTTTTGGAAACCATTCTGCCACTGTCTTCATGGCTGCAGGAAAATTACCAGCTTCGCCCAATCCCAAACCAATTCTTGCGGCAACAAAGCCCCATACATTTTTTGCCCAGGCATGAAACATGCCCGCTATGCTCCATAAAATGATAGAAATGGTATAGCCCATTTTAGTTCCAACCTTGTCAATAAGTTTGCCCATAATCAACAGCCCTAAAGCGTATGCCGCAGTAAAAGCCATTACAATATGAGAGTAGTCTATTTCTTTCCAGTGAAATTCTTTTTCTAAAATTGGCTTTAATAATCCTATGACTTGCCTGTCGAGGTAATTAATGCACGTAGCGAAGAACAACAAGCCTACAATGATCCAACGGTAATTCCTGGTTTTAGAAAAAGACATATAAGCAATTAATTTATTAGATTATTACGCTGGTTAAAAGCACTACCAGTTGTGTATAGAGCCGTCAGGGCTTTTTAAAATGGGGTGAGGATATTTGGTATTCGCATTTATCTCCATGATAAATCCTGCTTTAGTCTTGTCAAATTTTACTCCCAGGCCCGGGCTGGAGTTAAGGTATAATTTTCCATTTCTAAAATCAACAATGTCTTCATTAAAATAAGCGGGTCTTTCGGGAACGCCTCCTGCAATTTCTATAAGGCATCTTGAAAAACTGCCTGATCCCAATACATGCACCAGCGCTGCAGTTGACAACGGCCCGGTAAAGTGTGGAATCATTCCTAAGTAATGTGTTTCACACAATGAGGCAATTTTTTTAAACTCTGATATGCCGCCTGTATTGGGCAAAGTAACTCTTGTGTAGTCAATAAGATTTTGTTCAATCAATTCATTCACATCCCAACGGTCACCGAATTGTTCGCCTACTGCGATGGGCACGGAAGTCATCGAACGAACCGTTTTATAAACCCCGGGATTTTCTGATCTTATGATATCTTCCACAAAATAGGGCTCAAGCTTCTCCAACTCTTTGCAAATTTTTATGGCCTCTGTCATATCAAAACGCGTATGCAGATCGATAGCCCATCTTCCATTGCCTCCAACAGCCGCATCAATTCTTTTGCAGAGATCAATTGTCTTAACAGCATTTTCATAAAAATCAAAAGGCTCTTCGCCATTACCACCTGTAGGCCCGATACGATATGCCCTGAAACCTGCTTTGATGCAATCCTGCGCTCTTTCTTCTTCCGTTTTTGCTTTTGACGGGCCGTAGCCTGTTGCATAACATTCCACATAATCCCGTGTGGCGCCGCCGAGCAAATCATAAACGGGTACGCCTAATGCCTTTCCCTTAATATCCCATAAAGCCATCTCCAAAGCGCCGAGTGCATGCAGCTTTTCTCTTCCCGGCGGGTAAAACATGCCACGGTATAAATCCTGCCAGATGTACTCTATACGAAAAGGATCCTGGCCTATCATCATTTGGGCGCATTGTGCAATCAAGTCGGTGGAACCGCCCTCGCCAATTCCGATAAGGCCACTATCTGTTTCAATCTCTACTATTCCCCGGGCCTGGTTGAAGAGCGGTTTCATGTAGCCCGTTGCGTTATAATACCTTACTTTAGCAATTTTCATTTTGGAAGAGACCTCCCTGGCATTACTGGAAAAAGGAAGACCTGCCAGGATACTTAGCGAAGTAAGGCTGGTGGCTTTAATAAATTTTCTTCTGTGCATGTGTTGCGTGAAGTTTAAGTGAACAATCGAACCAAGGTTTTTATTATATCCGAATATTATATTGAAATTAAATAAAGCTTAAAGTAGCATTTCTTTTTGAAAAATAATGATGAAACGGTCGCGCCTTTGCCGGAGGCTGGTAGGAATGTAAACTCATTTTGTCTATGTTGGAATAAAAATCTTATTCATAATTTACACAAATAATGATGGCAAAATTCAATAAGATCACACCTTTATTCATAAAAAAATTAACTGCAATTGTGGGTGGCAGTGCCGTTTACACTCACGCAGAGACCCTTGAAAAACATGCACGCGATTTCTCCCAGGATCTTTATTTTTTACCAGAAGCAGTTGTCATCCCATCCAATACTTCGGAGGTGTCTGGCATTATGGCCCTGTGTAACAAGTACCGCATTCCTGTAACTGTTCAGGGTGCACGAAGTGGCTTAACAGGTAGTGCATTGGCCATTCATGGAGGAGTGGCATTATCTATGGAACGTTTTGATAAAATTTTAGACATTGATGAAAAAAATTACCAGGTAATTGTGGAACCCGGTGTTATTACAGAACATTTGCAAAATATACTGCAGGATAAAGGATTGTTTTATCCGCCGGATCCTGCAGGACGTGGCTATTCTCACATTGGCGGCAATATTGCCACAAACGCCGGCGGCCCCAGATGTGTGAAATATGGTGTTACGCGGGACTATGTTTTAAATCTTGAAATTGTGTTACCAAATGGCGAGGTGATGTGGACGGGCGCCAATACTTTAAAAAATTCGACTGGTTATAACTTAACGCAGTTGATAACAGGTAGTGAGGGCACGCTTGCTGTTGTCACTAAAATAGTTTTGAAGCTCCTTCCCTACCCGCCTTTTAATTTATTGATGCTTGCTCTTTTTCGTAGGGCTGAGGAAGCATGCGCCGTCGTTGCTGATATTTTTAGATCAGGCGTTATTCCATCTGCTTTAGAATTTATGGATAGAGAGACCATTGATTATGCAGTGCGGTATGTAGGCTCATCGCCTTTTGCTATTTCACCAGATTATGAAGCATTGTTGTTGATAGAAGTAGATGGAAATAACATGGATGTGTTGCAGCATGATTGTGAAAAAATTGCTGAAGTACTTTCACAGTTTGATGTTGGTGACATCCTTTTTGCAGATAGTGAGGCACAAAAAAATGAATTGTGGAAACTGCGGCGTAATGCAGCCAACGCAATTACCACACTTTCATACGCAATGGTTACAGAAGATACCGTTGTGCCCAGGACCAAACTGCCCGATTTATTAAAAGGCGTGAAAAAGATTGGTGACGAACTGGGCCTAAAAACGAGTAACCTGGGGCACATTGGCGATGGCAATATCCACTTTTCTATCATCAGCGAAGAACCGGTCACAGAAGAATGGCGATTAAGAAGCATAGAGGGCAAGCGGGAAATTTACAAGTTAGTACAATCACTTGGCGGTATGCTATCGGCCGAACATGGCATAGGCTATTTACAGAAACCCTTTATGGAATTATTTTTTAAGGAAAATCATCTCTCAATACTAAGAGGTATTAAGAAAGCCTTTGATCCGAGAGGTATTTTGAATCCCGCTAAAATTTTTGATTAAATAGCATGGCAGCTATGCATACTCATAAAGATCTTTCCGCGTATGAGTGAAACCGGTTTACTAAACTTCTTCCAAACCTTTATCCAGTTTGAATTACAGAGGATTTTACCAGCTATTTTTCAGTATTACCAAAAACGCCTTAGTAGACAACATAGTCTATTCGACGCAAACCTTATTACCTTATCGTACAAAATGAATAAGGTAATAAGGTTGAATAAATTTGAAAGTTTTCTACTAAGGTTAAAAGCAAACCTTATCACGAATTCATATTATAATTAAATTTTTCTTATCCTAATTGCAAAAGCCTTTGCGGGGTTCTTAATCAGTAACTGCTGTATATCACTTTCAGTAAATCCTTTATTTTTTAGACGCGGAATGATCTCTGTAAAAATATTTGTGTAGCCTGTAAAGGTACCCCCGCCTTCCTCTCCGGGCTTGTACCAGCCTGCGTCATTTGATATCAAAACCTTATTCAGTAACCCTGCTTCTTTTAAGTTATTAATCGAATCTGCATATTTTTCAAAATCACCCCAACCAATACCATCGAGGCTTATCCATGCGCCCGATTTAGCTGCCTTTATATGGAGGGATTTATCTACTTCGTTCTGCGCATGTGTCCAAACAAATGCTGATGGATTAACTTTCATTTCCTGAAGCAGTTCAATCTCTTCAAATGCAGGTATTGCAATACCTGTATGTGAGCAAATCGTTAAACCGGTTGCAAGGTGGGTTAGAGCTGCTGACCTAATTAACTTTTGATGCAACACCGATAAATGCCCGGCGTCAACGCGTATCTTGATAAAACCGGGTTTAATAGTTGTACCGTCAATTTCATTTTTATATTCATTGATCCATCTGCCAGCTATTTGCTCGTCTGTTTCGGTAAAAGCCCATGGTGGTAAAAATTTATTTTCACTTGCTCCATAATAACCTGTGTTGGTTAATACCTGTAATCCGCTTTCATCAGCAAGTCTCTTTTGGAGTATGACGTTTCTTCCTAAAAAGACAGGCGTACAATCCAGTATTGTTTTTACTCCATACTTCTTTGCTTCTAATAAATACGGCAATACTCTTTTTGCTACCTCATCCCTGTTCCATCGGTCAAAAATTATTCTATCAGCCCCAATAAAATCAACAAGAAAATGTTCATGAATTAACGTTGTCCCCATCAATGTTGCAGCAATCCTTCCGTTTACGGTTATTACACCAGGTGAAAGATCGATCTTACGTGCAAGCAACAACGCTGCTGATGTCTTAATAAATTTCCTTCTTGATAAACTGGACTGCATGTGAACTGCTTTGATTTACTCTTTAGAATATTGACAACATTATTCATGTTTATTAACTTACATGAAAATCATGGAACAAATCTACATACAAGACAAAACTTTCACCTCGAAAGATTTTACAGAAAACTCTTTAATGATTGGTGAATATGAAAATTGCATTTTTAGTAATTGCAATTTTGCTGCCAGTGATCTCTCCGCATTTAAGTTTATAGATTGTGTTTTCGATGGCTGTAATTTGAGTTTGGCCGTATTCACAAAAACAACTTTCCGGGACACAAAATTTAAAGACTGCAAAATGTTGGGCCTTCATTTCGATGCTTGCAAGGAGTTCGGGCTTTCATTCTCGTTCGCTAATTGTCAGCTTTATCATTCATCGTTCTATAAGACAAAAATAAAAGGCCCATTTTTTAAAAATTACGTCTTACATGAAAACGATTTTACCGAATGCGACTTGTCAAGTTGTCTGTTCGACAATTGCGACCTGGCCGGAGCTACTTTCGATGATACTAACTTAGAGAAATCTGATTTCACGTCGGCTTACCACTACTCTATTGATCCTGTTCAAAACCGTATTAAAAAAGCAAAATTTTCGCTCGCCGGAGTGATCGGGGTTTTAGATAAATATGACATTAAGATTAAAATTGATTAATCAGCTTTTATTTAAAATCACGCGTTGCTAAAACAATCTGTCGTTATTTCTCCCCAAATTACGCCGCACTTTTTTTTAGTCTCACCGGCTATTTTTAACTCCCCTTAACATTTGCTACTGCAAGTTCTTAAAGGAAACCTAAAACATCAGTTGTATCATGATTTTTAGCACTTTAGGCATTCAGTTTGTTATATATGTATTAGACAAATTAATGACAAATTTTAAATCTATATGTTATGAAAAGAGTATTATTATGGTTACTTGTATTGACCGGAAGTTCATTTATGTATGCCGGCTGTTCTAAAGAGCCTTTGAAAGATTTAACTACTGATGAATCCAGGATCTACATTACCGACCACGATTCTTCTATCAATTTTTCCAATTATAAAACCTACAGCATTTCTGATTCAGTTGCCGTAATTCAAGACGGAAAAGCAACCATGCAATTAGATAATTCTGATGCAGCTTATGTAGATGCGGCAAAAAAATATATGAGTGCGGCGGGTTTTAGTCTGGTAGCCAAAGAGCAAAACCCTGATCTTGGCGTGAACGTAAATCATATCATAAACACAACCACGGGTGTTATAAGCTATGGTGATTATTGGGGTGACTATGGTGGTTATTGGGATCCTTATTATTGGGGATACGGCGGCTACGGATACTATGTTCCTTATGCCTATAGCGTATATCAAATAAATGAAGGTGCCATTTCTATAAATCTCCTGGATTTGAAGAATGCCGCGGCAAACAATAAGATTGATATATCCTGGACAGGATTGATCAGGGGGCCTGGGATATTTGATGCAAGTGTTGCAGACAGCAACGTTAAAGCATTGTTAGACCAATCACCTTATTTGAAGACTAATTAAATAATTTATTATGAAAAATATTAAAACAGTATTATTTACAATAAGCACCTTTATGCTTCTTTCACTGGCTGCCAGTGCTCAGAAGGGGGCTTTACAAATGAACTTAAACTACAACTATGGTATACCGTCAGGTTCGTTCAATAGCGACCTGGTTAGTAACTCTTCGCCCCGGGGCGCCAGGGGATCTATCATGTATTCGTTTACTGACAGACTTTCTGCAGGCATAGAATCCGGATACCAGGATTATTATCAAAAATATCCCCGTGATCTGTATCACCTTCCCAATTCACAAGACGTGTCGGCAGTTTTGACTAATTCAATTCAAAATACGCCCTTCCTCTTAAAAGCGAGGTATTCCCTGTTACCCAATGCACCTGTTAAACCCTATGTTTCTGTGGGAGCAGGTGCTAATATGATTAATTTCAAACAATACCTTGGTGAATTTGGCAGTGCGCATTCAAACGTAGGATTTCTTGCACAGGGCGGACTTGGTGTAATAATACCTTTCCGAAAAAATGGTAGCTCCGGAATAAATATCGGTGCTTCTTATGAATATGCACCTTACAAAAAAAATGGATACGATAACCTGAATACGATTGATCTGCAGGCAGGCGTGGTCTTTCTAATACACTAAGTCTTTAGCCTGATTATTCT
The DNA here is from genome assembly GCA_040007435.1 of Ginsengibacter sp. GTDB lineage: Bacteria > Bacteroidota > Bacteroidia > Chitinophagales > Chitinophagaceae > Ginsengibacter. Next base: position 94,511 of record JBDTUZ010000014.1, read on the forward strand.
ATAAAAGCTTCGGATAATTCCGGGGCTTTTTTGCTTCCAGGTACGTGATCTTTTATTATTCCCGGCCTGTCACTTGTTGTTGAATGCTTTGCATTCCAATAATAGCCGAATTTTTACAGTCATTTTCAAACTTAGCCAGAATGGTAATAGCGGCAACCGGCGGCGTTACGTCAAAATATTTTCTGCTCCAATCTTTATCACGTTGCAACTCGGCTATAGAATGAGAAATACTGTCAAGATTTGTTCTGTGAACGCTATCAGTTAAAACTGAATGCGCAAATTTATACACATGGATTAATTTACTTTTTAATAACTCACTCGTTTTGGTTGCTACCAAAATTTTTGAGGTAAGTATTATATCATTGCCGGAACTGTCTTGTAATGCCAGCGCCTGTTTCAAACTATCAATGAATGCAATGGTATTGTTCGTTATGTAAAATAATGTATCAGCTTTCAACACAAGCGACATTTTTTGTTGACCGCTATCCTTTATTGAAGCATATAATTTATCGATAGAGTTGTCTGAATATTCACCGGACTTTTCAAGTGAATTATTAACGATGTGAAATGCCTTATTTATTTCACTCGACGGCGAAGTACAACTTATCAATATGAAAATAAAGCAAAACAGCGCTGTCAATATAGTCGGTGCCATAGTAGACTTCTAAAATTCAAAAAAAGCATTGCATTCACACAAGGATAATTTAATTGTGAAAGACGCATATTTCACAAATATAATCGTAATCCCTATTTTATTTTCTTACACTGCATTTTTCGTCCCCCCTGGTAAAGTATAAGAGCATCTACTTCATTTTTATCGTTCCTGGCAAATTCAACTTGCACATCCTCTTCTTTTTCAAAGAAAAAATCTTCCTTTTCCGCATGCAGGTTTTTCGGGGATTGCCCGGTAGGCGTAGCTAGTAACTCACCATCTTTTATAGTCATAATTACATGCAGATCCGGGCGTATTTCATATTCGCCTTCATACTGCTTTAATGTTTCTTCAGGAAGTTTTATTACTGTCCTTTCTTTAGGCAATTCATATTGTCTGTTATAAAGAATTGCGTAGATGCTGTTGGTAATATTTTCCAGCGACTGATCGGAAGCATTACTCAGCAGTACGATACATATATCGTCTTCCGGCACACGCGATTCATTTGTGATAAACCCGGGGATGCCACCTCCGTGGCCCACTCTTCTTTTGCCCTCTATGCTATCTATCCCCCAACCATAGCCGTAGCTATTCCGTACAGGGGTATAGGCCATTTCCTGTTGTGCTTTGGATAAGACAGTGTTATTTTCCAGCGCATTGTGCCACAAGTACAGGTCGCCGGTAGTAGAATATATGGCACCTGCGGAAAATGATACTGTTGAATCCACGATAGGCGCCGGTGCAGATTGCTTATCGTTTAATTTGAAATATCCTACCGTTTTATTGTCACTTTTTAAATGCGTAAAATCAAAACCGCTATGCACCATACGAACCGGCGTAAATATATATTTGCGCACGGCCTTCTCGTAAGGCATCTTTGTAATATCTTCAATTATGTAGCCAAGCAGGGAGTAGCCACTGTTAGAATAATTCCATGAAGTGCCCGGCGAAAAATCAAGCGGTTTATCCTTAAACAAAGCCATCATCTTTTCACGGGTTGCCGGTTTGGTAATTTCGTTTGCCATAAATTTTTCGTCATTGGTATAGCTGTAAATTCCTGACGTATGGGTTAATAATTGTTGTATGGTAATGCTATCACCTTTGGGATAAGCGGAAAATATTTGCTAAGTTTATCCAACACGCTTAGTTTCTTTTCTTCCTGCAGTTTCAATATTACGGTTGAAGTAAACTGCTTGGTAATAGAGCCGAGTTGAAAAATACTTTGTTCATCATTCAATACTTTATCGGCGGCATTGCGGTAACCATAGCCTTTATTTACCAGGATGGTTCCATTCTTTGCAACTAATGCCGATCCATTGAACTTATACAATTTTGCATAAGCATTTATCAATGTATCAATCTTACTGCCGGCCTGCTGGCCAAAACCCTGCAGCATTATGCTTAGCAACAATGTTATTGTAAATATCTTTTTCATTAAAAAAAGTGGATTTGATGATTGTTGTAAATATATTCCTACTTGTGCGGAGTTGCAAAAAAGAGTAGGGATCTGCCTTACCGTCTATGTAATTTTTGATAACCGAGCTCTAAAGAGCAACCTGCTTCTTTTTTATTTCAATTTTTTCTTTAACGCCTTAAATAAAATTTGTTTGTAATAGTCTCTTAGTTTCCGTTCTAACTTATAATCGCTGATGTCTTCTGCTACCTGCATTCCATTAAAGTAAATTTTAGTTTTTCCCTCTTTGATTGTTCTCATGGTGAAATCTAAATTCTTCAAAGTATCTTTCTCAATAATTAATCTATTCAGCCGGTAATACTGCGCATTTTCTTTTTTCAAACCAGGCACTCTTGCTAAAGCGAAAGAATCAATAGACACTATGCTGTCAAAAACAATATCAAGCTCAGTAAGTTTTTTAACTATCTCGCTTTGATTGTAATGCACAGTGATACTGCATTTATAGCATTGTAAATTTCCAGCACTTCTCGTGTAATAATATGAGGGCGGCGGAGACGTCGCCATTAATATAAAAATCGTTGGAAAAAATGCCACCATCTGATGTACCCCATTTACTTTAATTAAATCAAGGCTATTAATTCTGCGGATAATAAAATATGGAACAGGCAGAAGAACCAGAACATATAGATCGGTATAATCAACTACTCTTGATGTTTGTATAAATGTATGTTCATTATAAAAGTCTATCAGAGTCTGAGAAAGAGAAGACTTCCAAAAAACAAATAATAACGCAGTTATTTGAATAACCCATCGTTTTAATTTAGGAAATAAAAAAGCAAGCAACAATGGAAAGATGATTATTCCTGCGGCGTCGGAGAGTTTGCCTGTCAGCCAGTTTGAGAATTTTAACTTGAGGTAATGATCATTCACAAAAAGCACAAGCACGCAAAAAAGAAAAACTAAATTTAGAAGATAGTATTTATTGCGGGCAGTATTCATTCAGAGTCATTTTTTCAATTGAACGAATGCCTGAATTCTAACGGAGAAAATTTTGTTTTTGTCTTGAACAATTTGCTAAACGACTGCGGATGCTCAAACCCTAATTCATAAGCAATCTCGCTTACGGAGAGATCAGTAGTGTATAGTTGCTCCTTTGCCTTTTCTATTAATCTGTCGTGTACGTGTTGTTGGGTGCTTTGGCCCGTTAATAATTTTAGTAATCCACTTAAATAATTAGACGAAACGCTCAATGAGTCAGCAACAAATTGAACAGTCGGCAGCCCTAGTTTCGTCAAAGCATCGCTGTTGAAATATCCTTCAAGAATTTCTTCCAGGCGATCAAGGATGGAATGGTTGGTTATTTTTCTTGTTAGGAATTGGCGATAATAAAACCTGTCTGAATAAGTCAGCAATAATTCAAGCTGGGCAATAATTACATCCTGGCTAAATGTGTCAATGTTGGAGTGGTATTCCTGCTGTATGTTTTGCAAGATGCTAATGATCGTTGTTTCCTCTTTCTGCGAAAGAAATAAGGCTTCATGTACAGAGTAGTCAAAATATTCGTATTGCTTTATGGTTTTGGCTAAAGGCGTATTCCAAAGAAAATCAGGGTGCACAAGCAATATCCAGCCTGAACGTTTTGAAGTTGAATTGTTATCAACCTCAATTCCAAAAAACTGGCCGGGAGCGATAAAGAACATGACACCTTCATCAAAATCATATTGCTGCTGGCCGTATTTGAATTTAGAGCTCAAACATCTTTTAATGGAGATGGAATAAAAATCCTGTACCCAACTTTTCGGTTCAATCTCATGCAAATGCTGAAAAGTTTCCAGGTTGACCACACTTATTAAGGGATGCTGCGGCTTGGGTAATCCCCTGAGCTGGTGAAACTCACTTATGGTTTTGATTCTGTAAGGTTGATTATTTGCCATATTACAATGCAATTATTATTGGTTAAGAAACTTCATATCTTCTTCGCTCAATTGTATCTCAGTTGCTTTTAAGTTCTCTTCAAAATGTTGTAATGATGAAGTGCCCGGTATGGGCAATATCCAGGGAGAATGATGCAGTAACCATGCTAAGTTGACCTGGGCCTCGGTGGCGTTATGTTTCTTTGCAATAGTTGAAATCCTCTCATCCTTTTTTGGCATTGACTGGAATAGCGAGAAGTAAGGGATCAAGGGTATTTTATTTTTCTCACATATAGCCAGTACTTCCTCTCCACCTCTGGTTTCTCCGCCGTGTGCCAATTTTATAGAGGTACGTTGTGCATGGCCATACATATTTTCTACCGTGGCAATATTTCCAAAAGTCATTGCTGTTTCCAATTCATCAGCACTAACATTGCTCACACCCACATGCAATATCTTTCCTTCCTTCTGCATTTCGAACATGGCCTGCATGGATTCTTCAAAAGGCACATCGCCGCCTGCTATAATCCTGAAATGAACAAGGGTTATCTGTTCAAGTTTCAGCGTACGTAAATTATTTTCGATGCTGCTGCGTAAATTTTCAGGGCGATTAAATGGAATCCAGCTTTTATCGGGCTTTCTTGCTCCACCCACTTTGGTGCATATCACCAAATCAGAAGGGTAAGGATATAAAGCTTCTGCTATCAGGCGATTGGTTATGTCTTCTCCATAGTAGTCAGCAGTATCTATAAAATTGATTCCACTTTTAATACATTCTTTTAATATTTGCAAAGCTTCGGGGCGGTTTGCCGGCTCTCCCCAAATACCTGCACCGGTAAGCCGCATAGTCCCATATCCAAAACGTTTCACTCTTAATGGGTTCTTACTTCCTCCGGCAATTGTGATTTCTTGTGTGTTCATAAATTGAATTGAATTAAACTTACGGGTTATCAATATTATTAAAAAATCATGTATCTATAGACATCAAAACCTATGTTCCGGTTGAGTATTGAAGGATAAATGCCCTAAGATTTATTATAAACTGCTGCAAATTCCTTTGCACAAAGTTCGGCAGCAATAAACAAACAGGTATAGCCAAATCTACTTTTGTTGTAGCCGAAAAAGGAAACGGTTACAAATGAGTGACGCACCACTCCCAATAAAGATTTGGCATTGGCACGGCGTAGTTATGCTTTTTCTAAAGTTTCAATGTCAAACTTTTTCATTTTCATAAAAGCCTGTATTACATTTTGAGCCCTGGCTGGATTGCTCAATAATTTTGGCAGGATCGTCGGCACAACTTGCCACGAAACACCAAACTTATCTTTTAACCAACCGCAATTTCCTTCGCTTCCACCATCTGCAGTAAGGTTGTTCCAGTAGAAGTCAATTTCTTCTTGTGTATCGCAGTTAATTACAAATGAAACTGCTTCATTAAATTTAAATTGTGGCCCTCCGTTTAGTCCCATAAATTTTGTTCCGTTCAGTTCAAATATTACCACCATTTGATTGTCGGCGGTAATTCTTGAGTTTTTAAAGATTGAACAATAGAACTGCGCTGCTGCCTGGGCTTGTCCGTCAAACCATAAGCAAGGATAAATGTGATCTGTCATTCTTATTGATGTTTTATTTATTTAAAAAGTATTTAAAAGAGAAAGTGTTTTTGCTTTTTATATTTAGATAAAAGGTATTATGGGCTTTTGAAAATTTATCTTGAACGAAGATATTTACCCGTATAATAGGTGACCAAAAAAGATTACAACGGATGTTAAAAAAATCTAATCATTCAAATAGCTGAGTAGAATAGGTTGCAAAAAAAGATTCAATATTCAGGAACTAAATCAACGTTTTGCAATACTTCAATTTTTGCATTGCGCCAACTTAAAACTAATCAATCGCGGCAATCCACACAAACAAGCTGGCTTTACGAATATTACCCATCGGATACAGAGCACGTAATCGGTATAGTTAATTTAAATTGATCAAAAAATCATTGTACTCATTCAGCATCAAACCAAATCTTTTTTGAGCTATTCCAGTCGCCATTATAATTTATGGTAAGCTCCTCTCCTATTTCAACGGGCCTTATCGTTTTTACCTCTATCCTTTCTTCTTCAAAATTCATAAAATATTCACAGTTGCTTTCATAACTATGATTGTAAACTGACACCATACCAAGCGCCATGCAGCACTTATCTTTATGGGTTCCCCATTCAAAAATATAATCGTGTAAAAGTGTTTTATCAAGATGCACGCGGTCTGCGGCGCTCATTACAATCACCGGCGAATCTTCGATTACCGTATCCGCAGCGATTTTTTGCCTGGTAAATATGCCCCTTCCTTTTACCGATGTTCTATTTATATATAAATATTCTTTTATCATGCTTTAAGTGACTGACTAATGTAAAATAAATTAATTTGCGGCAAATCAGCAGAATCTATTCGTATGACAGAAGAAGAAGTTTCAATCCAGGAAAAGTATGAAGAAGTTCTTGCAATGGGCAACGAAGCTGACATTGGTGAATTCTTAAACCAGCAGAATATAAGTGATGTCGCCGAGCTTATAGAAGAAAATGAGGAGAAGGAACTTGAGATTTTTCTGCACCTTTCTTTACATAGAGCGGTAAGTGTTTTTAAAATCCTGGAACACTCCACTCAAAAAAGAATTATTAAAAATCTTTCCCCGCATAAAAGCGCCGAGCTGCTAAATGAAATGCAAGCCGATGACCGTACCTCCTTTTTAGAAGATCTCCCCAACGAGGTTGTGAGGGAATTAGTAAAAACGCTGGAGCCAGAAGAACGAAAAATCACCCTTTCACTTCTTGGCTATCCCGAGAACAGTGTGGGGCGCCTTATGACACCGGATTATATTTATGTGCACGAATACAATACCGTTGCAGAAGTACTGAATATAATAAGGAGTGTAGGAAAAGACACGGAAACCATCGACGTAATATATGTTATCAATAAGCATGGAGAATTGCTTGATGATATAAGAATAAGAGAATTTTTATTAGCTCCGCCGGAAATGAAAGTGAGTGACATGATGGACGGCAGATTCATTGAATTGAATGTGAACGACGACCAGGAAAAAGCGAATGAAGTTTTCAAAATGAATAACAGGGTAGCCTTGCCAGTGGTGGATGATTACAATGTGCTCCTTGGTATTATAACCATTGACGATGTACTCTGGGTAACCAACGAAGAATTCAGTGAAGATATACAAAAAATAGGTGGCGCTGAAGCTCTTGACCAGCCATATCTTGAAACCCCTTTTTTAGGTTTGGTAAAAAAAAGGGTAGGATGGCTTATTATACTTTTCCTGGGCGAAATGCTTACTGCCACAGCGATGGCTTATTACAATGATGAACTTGCGAAGGTGATTGTGCTTACCAATTTTATTCCACTCATCATGAGCAGCGGAGGTAACAGTGGCTCACAGGCATCTACATTAATCATACAGGCAATGGCATTGGGTGAGGTTGAGATTGCTGATTGGTGGCGGGTAATGCGTCGCGAAATTCTTTCAGGGCTTATGCTGGGATTAATTTTAGGCTGTATTGGCTTTATGCGGATATTTATTTGGCACACACTTATGAATCACGGAGTGATGACTGATATATATGGCATTGATTGGTTCCTTATAGCACTTGCGGTAAGTTTCTCGCTTGTGGGTGTGGTACTTTGGGGATCACTTACCGGCAGCATGTTACCAATACTATTAAAAAAATTGGGAGCTGATCCAGCATCTTCTTCAGCGCCTTTTGTAGCAACATTAGTTGATGTTACAGGATTGATCATTTTCTTCAATGTGGCACTTTATTTTTTGAAGGGGCATGGATTGTGATGCTTGATACTTGATTCTGGATACTTGATACTTGATTCTTGATTCTTGATTCTTGATACTTGATACTTGATACTTGCTTTCTTGATACTTGCTTTCTTGATACTTGCTTCCTGCTACTTCCCATTCTAACCTTTAATCCCCAAATCCTGCAGTACTTCCCTTTTTCTTCTTCTTGAAATTTCTACTATGGAGCCATCTTTCATAACCAGGCTGCTGTTTTGAGAAGAATAACCAGATACAAACTCCGAATTTATCAAATGCGATTTATGGATGCGCATGAACTTATGGGGAAATAATATTTCTTCATAATCTTTAATCGTTTTTGAGGTAGTAATACTATGGCGGTTTGAAAAATAAAATTTTGTGTAATTACTCATCCCTTCGCAACGGATAATATCCTGCGGTAAAAAAAACTCAATTCCATTTACTGTCGGCAGGCCTAATTTATGGTAATTCGCATCCTTTTGTTGCAGGTTAGCCAACAGGTTTTTTACGGCTGTGTCTTTGTCCTGGTTTATGATTGCTTTTTGCACAAAGCGATTGAAGCTTTCCCTCAATTCATCTGCATCAATAGGTTTTAGCAGGTAATCCAATGCGCTAAACTTAATAGCTTGTATGGCATATTTGTCATAAGCTGTAGTAAAAACGATATCAAAGGAAATTCCAGGAAGTGATTTTAATAATTCAAATCCGTTTTGGTAGGGCATTTCAATATCAAGAAAAACAATGTCCGGCTTATACTCAGCAATAAATTGCAATGCCTGCCCCGGCCCGGTTAGTGATTCAACGGAAGTTATCTCCGGCAAATATCTTTCAATCATCAATTTCAGAACGTTCACAGCTACCTGCTCGTCATCAATGATTAGCGCTTTGATCATTGAGCAAAAATAGGGAAGTTATCAGTTTCAGTTATCAGTGATCTAATGATCCACTCATCACTAATCCACTCATCCTTCGTCCTGGTATTGCAATGGCAACTGAATTAAAACCCGGGTACCACAAATCTCACCAGTGTTATTCAGCACATCAGAAATTTCAATCAACACTTCACTTTTAAATTGCTGCCTTAGTATTTCAATTTTATCCTTAATTAATTGCATCCCTCTCGATTTGTGTTTTAGCTCCACTGATTTCATTTCTTTTATTTCCGCGGCCCTTGTACGGCCAATGCCGTTGTCCGTTACTTCGCAAATGATGAACTGTTCGTTTTTAAGTTGAAAATTAATATTGATTTTCCGGTCACCGGGCTTGTGCATAAGGCCATGCCATATCGCATTCTCCACGAAGGGCTGCACCATTAGGTTTGGAATTTTTATTTCATCAGTATCAAGTTCGTGGTCTATTAAAATTTTATATTCAAACGAATTTCCGAAGCGTGTTTTCTCAAGCGATAAATAGAGCTCAAGCATATTAATTTCTTCCTCGAGGCTTATAAAATTATTTTCAGAATATTGAAGGACCAGCCTGATCAGTTTTGAAAATTGCGAAAGATATTTATTAGCATTGTCCACGTCCCCGGTAAGAATAAATTGCTGTATAGAATTCAGGCAATTGAAAATAAAATGAGGATTCATCTGGCTGCGCAGTGCAGTTAATTTTTCTTCGGCCAGCCGGTTTTGAGCTTGTAACAATTCCAGTTGATTTTGATGGAGATTTTCATCAGCCCTTAATTTTACGATTCGTTCAGCACAGTGAGATGCAATAGTGGTAAGTATTTTCAAATGCCTTTTTGAATAGAAATCTTTTTGTTTACTTTCAGAATCTATTACTCCCAACACCTCACTATCATAAATAACGGGCACCGCAATTTCAGACAAACGTTGTTCGTCATCTTTAATATACCTCGCATCTCTGGTTACATCTGCAATAATTTCCGGAATGCCGGTGGCAGCCACTGAGCCTACTATGCCCTTGCCTACGGGTATCTCAATCGGGCTTATAATTTTTCCATTTTGCCCGCTCTTTATATCATCGGTTTTGCTCTTAGGCCCCCAGGCAGCTTTCTGCAAAAGCATCCCACTTTTTTCATCTTTTAAATAAATTACGCAGTCTTCAAAATTTAATTTTGATATACATTGCCTTGCAACATCCCACAAAAGATCGTCAACAGTTTCCCGTGTACTCATGGACGTGGCAAAGTAGTTTGTAACCTGTTCCACTTCCAGTTGGTATTGCAGGTTTTCTGAAATAAGCTTTTCAGTTTTTATTTTTTCATCGTGCTTTGCCTGGATGTTTTTTTTCATTCTCTTTTGTAATAAATAAATGATGCCGATGGCAATTAAGATTGCAGAAAGTATAAACCACCATTCGGACCAAAAAGGATTTTTAATAATAAAAGGAAATCTTATGGGGCCGGTAATCTTATTATCCAAAGCGGCCTTTACTTCAAAGACATAATTTCCCGGTGACAGATTTTGATATACCGCAAACTCCTTATTTTCCCAGCCTGCCCAGGAAGTATCCTTACCTCCAAGCAAGCGATAAGAATACCTGATCTTGTGCGGATCGGATAAACAAATTGCCTTGTAACGAAACTCCAGCCCGTTTATATAATCAGGTAATTCGGTAATTGAATCCTTTTCGCTTTTTATGTAATCAGAAATTTTCTTTGATGTGTCGTCCAAAGCAATAGAAGTAAAATTTAATAACACTTTATTCTCAGCACTGATAAAGCCCGCAAAAAAAGTGGTCAATCCCGCGGAGGTGGCCACCCATATCGTATCATTTACATCGCAAAAAAGGTTTAATGCCTGGTAATTTGAAGACAAAAATCCATCATTGGAAATGTAATTATTAATCGCATAATCACTCCCGGTTTTTCTAAAAGAAGTGATGCAGGAATAGCCCCCCGCCCAAATATTATTTTCCTGGTCTGCAACAATATCCAGGTAGATGCTGCTCTGTAATCCATCAGCAGTCGAAAATATTTTTTTAGGTTGAAGCAAATTGTTGGCATCAAACCCGCACAGCCATATACCATCGCCCCTGGTTGCCAGCCACACATTACCATCGCCATCCTTTTTTATACTTGACACGCTTACATTAAATCTTTTGGAAACGGAGTAATGAATCAGTGAATCGTGAACCAAATGAAATATGCCTTTCTGCCCTCCAAGCCATAAAGAGGCATCTGGTCCCGCAATGCAATTTTTAAATGTTTCAATATTTTGCCCGGCCGTATCGTAGAAATAATTGGTAAACCCAAAGTGATTCGTGGGCGCATCAAATGTTATTTTCGATAACCCGTCATCTCCCCCTGTATAGATGTTGCCAGAAGAATCTTCATAAAAAAAATAATTACTGTTAGTACTAAGCCCATCACTTTTAGTAAAATGAAGTAGCTGTTTATCTTTTATTATTACTATACCCTGGTACCCTGTGCCCAGCCATAGCCATCCACGCCTGTCTTCATAAATGCTTTTTATTTCTGCATTTGACACAGCCTTGTTTTTTCCAAAGATGTTTTTAAAATCTCCCCCTTCTTTTTTATAGACTTTGCCGCTGTTGGCGCCGAAAAATAGTTCCTGGTTCTTTAATCGTAAAGTGCTATAAAGCTCGATCTCCGCTCCCTGCTCTTTATTTTTATAGCCAAAGAAAATCCGGGGTTTCTGATAAATGAGATTATCGTGCATGCCTATCCAAAAATTATTTTCATTATCCACCAATAAGCAGGAAGGCCATATATTTAATTCTAACGGTACTTCACTTATTATTTCCAGGCTATTGGAAGCGGGCATAAATTCAAAAATGCCGCTCATGGTGAAATAGTAAATGTGCCCGCCATGTTCGATCATTTCAGCAACGATATAATTTTGTTTCAAAAGCGGCGTCACCTCTTTATTTTTCACAGCGTATAGCCCGCTAAATACCGAGGTAAAATAAATGGCATCATTCCTGCCATGAACCATTCCCACTATGTTGTCGTTGTTATTCTGCTGATGTTGAGAACTCCATATTTTTTCAAGATCTTTCTTATCATAGAAAAATATTCCATACCTGCCTCCAAAATAAATGTTGCCATTTGCAGTCTCAATAATCTTTCCGACAGGGCTCCTGGCTCCGCATAATTTTTTCCATTGTGCCAATATTACATTGCCGAGAGATATCACTTTACCAAGAAGAATATCATTGATTGTTTTTGCTGAGAAAAATGCAGGCCCATAACCCGTACCGATCCACATCGTGTTATCTCCCGAAAAATATATTTCATAAAAGGGAACTTCTGCTTCGCTGAATTGTACCCTGTGCAATTGGTTACCTTTTAAAAAGTACAGGCCGCTTTCACTAGCAATCCAGGTTATGTTTCTGATGGAATCTTCTCTTATCGCATAAGTTTTTCCTAAAAATGAATTACCTGCTTTTAAGAAATTTTCAAATTTTAATCCGTCAAAACGGCTTAATCCGGCAGATGTCCCTATCCAGATATATCCTTTACGATCCTGCATCAACGCAGTTATTTCTGAAGACGCTAACCCGTTTTGTGTACCAAAAATTGTTGTTTGGAAATTATTTTTATCAATAGTTACATGGTTGGTATCATTAGCCCAAAAAAAGCGCTTCGGCTGCCCGAAAACCTGGGTGCACCAAAGCACCAGCACTATTTGTATAGATACAAATGTTCTCAATTAGAATTTATTAGCGTGTTGTTTTACGATTAGATTAAATTAAACAAATTGAGGAAGCAAGTGAAAATTTTTGGTACGTAATTTTAAAAGTGAAAAATATGGTCTCCGGCTGACGGTACCAAAACCTCTCAAAACCAACGTTCAAAAAACCTAGTGATTGATTTTTGTTTTTAATTCTTCGATCTCTTTCCTCAATTCATTGTATTTGCTCTCAGTCTGCTCGTTTTGATCCTGGAGCTTTTTTATTTGCCCTTTCTCAGCCTGGTGCTCTTTTCTTAATTCTTCAATTTCCGCTTGCTGTTCCTGTATCGCTTTTATGGCAACAATGCTAAAGTTTGAATAAGCAATACCCAGGTACCCATCGTCTTTTACATCTACAAACTCAGGAAAAATCTTTTGTACATCCTGCGCAATGAAGCCCCAGAGTAATGGGTCGCTTTCCTTGTTGGTTTTATAATGAAATTTTTCAGGTGTTAAAGCCATTACTTTATCGAGCATGTTGCGCAATGGAGTTATATCTTTCTTCAACCGCACATCAGATGGATTTATGTATGCACCGGTAGTAGGATTGATGTAGGTGTACAGATTGTCATTAAATTCAAACACATAATTATTGGAAGGGTCTATAAGTGTGCGCCAGTGGTTTGTATTAATAGATCGTTGCAATCTTATGCCACGCAGTTTATCACCACCGGCATCCGTATACTGAATAATGTGCAAGTCAGTAAGCGGAGTATTGTTATTGATGCCTACATAAGAATGGTAAACTGTGGTACCGCCTAATGCAAGACAGTGGCTGCACCCCACCAATGCATTACTCCCGATCGCAGTAGCATAGGTAAGGTTTGCAGATGCAACATCAGCATAGAATCCCACGGCCGTGTTATAGGAGCCGGTAATATTCTTTTGAAGAGTAACTAAACCAAGTGCAGTATTTCCACTGCCGGTGGTATTTAAAAATAATGCCTGGGTGCCGAGGGCAACATTTCCCGAGCCATTATTTGAATATAAAGCCTGGTATCCGATAGCTGCATTATTACTACCAATATCGTTGTTAAACAGAGATAAAGAACCTATAGCGCTATTTTTGTCACCTGAAGTATTATAGAACAATGATTCATTGCCTGATGCGGTATTATTTGCGCCTATGGTATTAAAAAAAAGTGCTGTAGCTCCCAAAGCCGTATTGCCATCGCCGGTATTGCTAACGGATAAAGCTTCTTCCCCGATAGCTGTGTTATTCTTTCCTGTATTAGAAAGGGCCGCATTCCTGCCTGCAAAAAAATTATTAATTCCCTGTATAGATATTACCGGGTACGTACCAATACGATAAACTGAATCGGTATTGATACTTCCTGATCTTACATCGAGCTTGAATGCAGGAGTTGTGGTGCCAATGCCAACGTTTTGAGAAAAGCATTTTGAAAAAACAGGAAAGACAATTGTGATAATTAATATTTTTTTCACGGTAATTATTTTTTTATTATAAGCCATTCGATTTGCTTTTTCATTTCGGTATTTTGTTTTTGCTGTAGTTCATATAGCCTTTTCATTTCAGCAATTTGTTTTTGCTGTAATTCGTTTTGCTGCTTTTGCAATTCATTTTGTTGTTTTAATTCTTCAATTTCGTCTTGCTGTTCCTGTATAGCCTTAATAGCGACCACACTAAAATTGGTATAAGAAATCCCGAGATAGCCATCGTCTTTTACATCTACAAACTCAGGAAAAATCTTTTGTACATCCTGTGCGATGAAGCCCCAGAGTAATGGATCATTAGCACTATTGGTTTTGTAATGAAATTTTTTAGGCATTAAAGCCATCACATTACCGAGCACATTTTCCAGGGGAGTTATATCTTTCTTCAACCGCACATCAGATGGATTTATATACGCACCGGTAGTAGGATTGATGTAGGTGTACAGATTGTCATTATATTCAAACACATAATTGTTAGAGGGATCAATAAGCGTACGCCAGTGGTTGCTGTTAACGGATCTTTGTAATCGAATGCCCCGAATCTTATCGCCACCTGCATCTGAATATTGAATAATATGCAGATCGGTTAGCGGTGTAGTGTTATTAATACCTACATTGGCGTGTGATGTTGTTGTACCTCCCAGTACAAGACAGTTGCTACAGGCAACACCGGATGCAAAACCTATGGCAGTTGCAGAGGTTAAAGAGCCGCTGAGCACACCAGCAAAAGTGCCTAATGCGGTATTATTATTGCCGTTCACATTTAAAGAAAGTGTGCCATAACCAATTGCGGTATTATAGATCCCCGTTGTATTTATCTTAAGCGAAGCAGAACCATCTGCTGTATTATTTATTCCGGTTGTATTTGAATAAAGTGCCTGGGAACCATTTGCTGTATTATTATCGCCTGCAGTATTTGCAAAAAGTGACAAGGAACCAATTGCGGTATTCTGTACCCCGGTTACATTTGAAAAAAGTGCAGTAGCTCCATTTGCTGTATTATGATATCCGCTTGTATTTGAATGAAGAGAAAAAGAACCGTTTGCAGTATTATTATACCCGTCTATATTTGCAGAAAGTGTAGATGAACCATTTGCAGTATTAGAATTTCCGGTAATATTTGAATTAAGCGCATCAGCGCCATTTGCAGTATTACTGGACCCTGTTGTATTTAAATAAAGCGCCCTGTACCCATTAGCAGTATTGGTATACCCTGTTGTATTTGAATAACCGGTACCCGAACCTATAAATGTATTATTATATCCAGTAGTGCCGGCAACATAATTGTTTACCCTCCCGGCATCTAACCCTATAAAAGTGTTTTCTATTGCATCAGAGGAAATGTGGATTAACTCCACGCCTGCAGCATTTCTTAAACGGATTAAAGGATGTGTGTTGGATTGTGTGGCATTGGCATCAATCGTTAATTGAGATGTATCGGCGCTGCCTTTGATATGTAACTTACCCGCAGGCGTTACTGTACCAATCCCAACATTCTGGGAGGATGCGGAATGAAAAATGAAGAATACAAAATAAGAAAGGGAGAGTATCTTTTTCATCGTTAATTTTTATGTGATTTATTTTGTTTTGCTATCTTTTTATTTTGACTTTGCAGCAACATCAATTACTTATTTAAATCTGTAATGCCTTTCTATTGCACTTGCATAGTTTTTATTAGATATGCAGAAATGTGCTTGGCAATTATTGCAGTAGCAATTCCAGACGGCATATACTGAATCGTAATAATTAGGGCAGTAATCTTTTGTATTAAAAATATGTAGCCCGCTGGGAGGATTAGCTATGGCATCTCTTTTTACAGTTGTCATCTCTGGAAATAATATTCCCTTATCAGTTGCCTTTACATCGGGTATGGCTTTTGGATTAAGGTTAGTTGTCCCGATACCAACATTTTGGGAAAAGCTTTTCAAAAAAATAAAAGCGACTGCAAGAATGAAAAATATTTTCTTCATAAAAATTATTTATTATTTAAAAGAAGTTCAATTTGTTTCTCCATTTTATCAATTTGCTTTTGTTGCTTGTCAATTATGAGTTGCTGTTCCTGTATTGCCTTAATAGCGACCACACTAAAATTTGTGTAAGAAATACCGAGGTAACCATCATCCTTTACATCAACAAACTCCGGAAATATTTTTTGTACGTCCTGTGCAATGAAGCCCCAGAGTAATGGATCAATTGCACTATTGGTTTTATAATGAAATTTTTTTGGGGTTAAAGCCATCACTTTACCAAGTACATTTTCCAGGGGAGTTATATCTTTCTTCAACCGCACATCAGAGGGATTTATATATGCACCGGTGGTTGGATTAATATATGTGTACAGGTTATCATTGTATTCAAATACATAATTATTTGAGGGGTCTATAAGTGTTCTCCAATGGTTGGTGTTAACAGATCTTTGTAATCGTATGCCCCGAAGCTTATCGCCACCTGCATCCGTCTCTTGAATAATATGCAGATCGGTAAGAGGTTGTGGATTGTTGATTCCAACCCTCGTTTGGGCGCCATCTGCAACGGTTCCGCCCAAAACCATGCAATTACTGCAATTAACTTTTGCTTCACTGCCTATGGCAACTGTATACGAAAGATTAGTGTAACCGTTTGGAGGACCGGCAAGGTAGCCTAACGCAGAATTCTTATTTCCTGCGCGGTTATATATAAGAGATGCGTCTCCAAAACTAGCATTAAAATTCCCTGTTGTATTATTTGAAAGCGAACCGGCACCGGCAGCAGTATTGTAACTTCCATTATTGGCTGAAAGTGCACCATCGCCGGTGGCTGTATTGCTGTAGCCTGATGTGTTATAAGTAAGGGCTGCCGAACCAATAGCAGTATTCGAATATCCATCAATGTTAGCATTTAGCGCCTGTATTCCAATGCCTGCGTTATCGTGCCCTGTTGTATTGCTGAAGAGCGCCTGAAAACCTACAGCTATATTATTATTCCCCGTTTTATTAAAATAGAGGCATTGGTAACCTAATGCCGTATTTCCACCCGCCGTGGTATTGTTAAAAAGAGCGTTGGTACCCAAAGCAACATTACTACTGCCGGTGGAATTAACGTACAGCGCCTGATATCCGGCGACTGTATTAGAACTGCCTGTTGTGTTTACTGATAAGGATTGGCATCCAAAGGCAGCATTGCGCACACCTGTTGTATTTGAAAATAACGACTGATATCCAACCGCGGTATTTTGCCCTCCACTACCTGGAGCAGCGAGTGCCTGAAGCCCGAGTGAGGTATTGAAAATGCCTGGGTCAATACTGCCTGCGGGTTGATTGTTTACGCGAAAGTTTAATGGTGTATTATCGATTGTACCAATGAAATCATTTGCCGGATTGGTGTTACCATTTCCGCTCACATTCCATACTGTATTGCTTTCTGAAATTTCGTTCCAGGCACTCCCATTATAAAAGAAGAAGCTACTCTTCGTGGTATCGTAAATCATTAGACCTTTCGCAGGATTTGCAATTGCCAATCGTGATGCCGTTGACGTGCGGGGTATCAATATTCCTTTCGTATTACTTTGCACTTCGAGCATAGCGCTTACATCGGGAGAAGATGTATTAATACCTACCGACTGTGCAACACAATTATTGTAGGAATGCATTATCGCAAAAAAGCATGCAATGATTATTATTTTTCTCATAAGCTGTGTATAATTTCTATCATCTTTCTTTTACGATTTCTTATCAGGTGCCAAAGACTCATTGGCAACTGAGAGGCTTTTTGTATCCCGTTATTTGGATAAAATATAACGGTGAAGGCCGATTGTCCATAGTTAACGAGCATCTGATTTTCCCGAGGTCGCCCCTCTGGCATAAGGATCCAACTGAACGTTAAGATGAATATGTAAAAGCCAAAAACGATTTGAGGGTGTTCGCACAATGATCCTCCCTGTTACAATCCGCCGCTAATACCAGTATCAACGGACTTATTTCAATATTCATCAAGATTGAAGGCCTTACGAGACGTCGCCTGTTGCTTTACTTAGCATCATCATTTACCTCTTATCCCGTAAAGCCTTACCATCCTGATTAGTCTACCTGAATTGAACAATATAAACTTTACCTGTCAATTAAAATCTGAAAATATTTTGAATGATTATTATTCAACCATTATCGTCTTGACGTATCTACTTCCATTATTTAACAACTCAATTGAGTAAATTCCGCCAGCAATACCCTTCAATGAGATCTGTTGTACGCTGCTTCCGCCAATATGATTAATTTCTTGCTCACGTAACCGTTGCCCCTGTACGTTATAGATGGTTAAACTATAATGGCCTTTAGGTAAATTCTGGATTTGCAAATTGAACAAGCCGTTTTTAATAATAGGGTTCGGATAAACGGAAATTCCTTCAAAACCTTTGTTGAGATGGATCTTCACAATCGCACTATATTCTATCTTCCCGTCGTCGTGCAACGCACGTATACGGTAAAAATTAATGCCTGTAAGCGGCCTTGCATCCTTTAGTTTGTAAGAGGAAGCAGCGCCTCCATTAAAGAGTGCATTTACATTTCCGATAGGATCGAATGTCGTTCCGTTACCTGAACGCTCAACCAAATATGTTTTTATGCTTCCATCATTTGTGACGCTCCATTCCACTTCCACCGCACTTAAGTTTTCATAAGCCTTGATGTTGGCAAAAGTTAACGGTAGTGTATGTGACCCGCCATTGTTTGTTTGGTTGTTGGTTATATTAGGAGAGGTAGTATATCCTAAAACAACCGGATCGGTACTGCCATTAATCAAAACCGTATGCCCCGTTGTGGCTGAAGACTGAACATTTACAGTGATCACATAATAGCCACTTCCTCCTGCTGCGACGTTGTTATTAATAGCAATACTGTAGGGATGGCCTGATGCAAACGCCGCTGACGTTGACCCCAAAAAGCTGCCCCCTACTGCTGGTGCCGAAGGATTAAAATATACCTGCACCGCCGATAAGTCGCTTGCATCGAATGTGCCATTGAGCGTAAAAGAAATGTTGTTTACACTTATTGGCTCCGTTGCAACTGCTATCCGGGCAATGTAAACTATGTTGGAGGTACTATTTGTTGGAAACACATTAGATGTGACCGGCGAAGTGCTCAAAGTAATATCCGACGCCTGTATCGTTTGAGTGCCCGCAAGGTCGCTTTGGTTATTATTAATGTTTGGCGAGGTAGTAAATCCTAATACTACCGGATCAGTGGCTCCATTTATTTTGATCGTATTATTATCGGTAGCATCACTATTTAGGTTCGCGGTAATAACGTAATACCCGCTGCCACCGGCTGCTACATTATTGTTGATGGCAATGCTATACAAATGACCTGTTGCAAACGCCGCAGATGTAGATCCCAAAAAGCTGCCGCCAACAGTCGGTGACGAAGGATTAAAATATACCTGCACTGTTGCTAAATCGGTTGCATCGAATGTGCCGTTGAGCTTAAAGGAAATGTTGTTTACACTTACCGGTTCTGTGGCTACATCTATCTTGGTTACGTAAATAATATTGCTATTTGTACCCTGGTTTATATTGCCGGCAGCCATCGTTGAAGTAGTAAGTGTAACATCCGCGGCCTGTATAGTTTGAGTACCGGCAAGGTCAGCCTGGTTATTATTAATGTTTGGTGTGGTGGTAAATCCTAATACCACCGGATCGGTGGCCCCATTAATTTTC
>JBDTUZ010000015.1:0-113375 GCA_040007435.1 Ginsengibacter sp.
CAAAATTTGACTGAAGCCCTTCCTTACCAGGCTGCCAGTAATTTTTAATGTTTGGGTCCAACACATTCCAGTCTGCACCTGTCCAAACGTCAATGTTGTAAATGATACTATTGGGGCCGTAAACCGCATCAGGGATATTGGGCGTGAATTGCCGGTTGTAATTGATATTAGCTTCTACTTTAAACTTATCGGTTATATCATAGCTCCCGAGCACATTAAAATTTACTGAATTCATTTTGGTATTTGGAGTAATACCCGTTTGATGCGTCTCCGACACTGACATGCGAACGGTTGAACGATCAGTAACGGCGGAAAAACTCAGGTTGTTCGTATTCAACAATCCTGCCTGCAAAAAATTTTGCAGATTATTCTTTCCGCGAGCTACCCATGGCGTAGGTTCTATATTCCCTGTGAAAGTTCGGCCATTTGCAAAAGTGGTCACGTAGTCTTTGGTAGGATCATACTTACCGTCGTATTGCGGGAGCAGCAAACCCGCATCTAATTTAGGCCCCCATACATCATAATCTTTATCATTCAGCCCCGAGCCAGTTCCATTGCTATTATAATCTCCAAAGGCGTATTGCTGGTTGTCACCGCCACCGTATGAATTTTGTACTTTAGGGATGGCAATAAACCCCTTGTTAACTTGTAAACTGCTGTTCCATTCAACTGTAAAACCCTTGGCATTCTTTTTTCCTCGTTTAGTGGTTATCAAGATAGCTCCGTTGATCCCACGGCTACCATATAATGCCGCGGCTGTAGGGCCTTTAAGCACGGTGTAACTTTCGATATCATCCGGGCTAATATTCCAGGTATCGGAATTTATCGGAATACCGTCGACCACATAAAAGTTAAGGGGCGAGCCGCGGAGCAATACTGTAGGCGCCGCGAGAATTTCCTGGTTTATTCCAACGTTGAGCCCGGCCACCTTTCCTGTCAATCCATTTATAGGATTTGATTCCCGCGCCTTTACCAGCTCATTACCTTTCACTTCCTGAATAGAGTATCCTAGTC
This sequence comes from Ginsengibacter sp., assembly GCA_040007435.1. Lineage (GTDB taxonomy): Bacteria > Bacteroidota > Bacteroidia > Chitinophagales > Chitinophagaceae > Ginsengibacter. Next base: position 1,015 of record JBDTUZ010000015.1, read on the forward strand.
TTTTAGCTTCTTTTTTTACACCCAAAGCCGTCACAACTACGTCCGATAATTGTTTAGTGGTGGAGTTAAGCTGAATACTAAGATTCCCGTTTTCAGCGGAAATTTCTTTGGGCTCATATCCCACAAAGCTTACCTGTAATTTGCTATTTTTTGGCGCGTCCAGGCTGAATTGGCCATTAGCATTCGTTGAAGTTCCAATCTTGGAATTTTTAACAGCGACGCTCACTCCCTCAAGCGGGGCCTGAGTTTCAGCATCTGTTATCCTACCTTCAATTTTGCTTTGGGCAACGATGATACTTGAAGAGAAGAAAAAGAAAATTGCAACAACTAAAATTTTTTTGATTGGGAAGTTGAGTTGATTCATAAACAGTTGAGTTTTATAAATGCAAAAGTATTGACGGGAATGCATTCGATGGAGAATGAGATATAAACAAAAAGTTAACAAATTCTTAGGGGAATGATTTTACACTGGTTGTACAAGCCTTACCCTGAAATTGATAAAATATTTTTCAAAAAACATATAGCGCACTTAGGCAACCTTGCCTGAAAAAGCTTGGGTGGCCGAATACGGAAAGTCTTTTTACCTAAATTTGATCAAACTCTTTAACAATTGGGAAATCATCATATAATAGTAAATGGCGATAGCAGGAATATGAAAGAATTAGCAGATAATTCTGTTCACCTTGCTATTACATCCCCTCCGTATTGGCAGCTAAAAGATTACGGATCAAATGATCAAATTGGCTTTCACGACACGTATGAGACTTATATCAACAACCTTAACCTGGTTTGGAAAGAATGTTATCGTACGCTGCATAATGGTTGCAGGTTGTGTATAAATATCGGCGATCAATTTGCCAGAGCGGTTTATTATGGACGATACAAAGTCATCCCAATCCGGCAGGAAATTATTAAGTTCTGTGAGAACATCGGTTTCGACTATATGGGTGCTATTATCTGGCAAAAAGTTACTACTACAAATACATCCGGCGGAGGGGTTCAAATGGGTTCGTATCCCTACCCTAGAAACGGAATTTTAAAATTGGATTACGAGTTTATCCTCGTCTTTAAAAAATTAGGCATAGCCCCCAAGCCAACAAAAGAGCAAAAAGAACTTTCTAAAATGACTGCTGAAGAGTGGAATACTTTTTTTGCCGGGCATTGGAATTTTGGAGGCACCCGCCAGAATAATCACATTGCTATGTTTCCTGAAGAACTGCCGAGGCGGCTTATTAAAATGTTTTCATTCATTAATGAAACGGTGCTTGATCCTTTCGCCGGCAGCGGCACCACATCAATCGCAGCAAAAAATCTTAATCGTGATTCGATCGGTTATGAGATCAATCCGGAGTTTATAGATGTGATTAAAGAGAAATTGCAATTTGATCAACGAGATTTTGATAACGTTACCTACCAATTTTTAGAGACAGAAAAAATTGATATTGATTTTACAAATGACATAAGTAAGCTGCCTTATGTGTTTAAAGATCCCCACTCATTTGACAAGAAGATCGATGTAAAGAAAAAACAGTTTGGCTCTAAACTCGATAACAAAACGTCGCAGGATGCTGAACAATTCTTTACAATTAAAGAAGTAATGAGTCCTCAAAAAATAAAGCTAAGCGATAATACCATCATCCGGCTTATAGGGATAAAAGAAAACAAATCGGTGAATGGTAAGGCAACCAATTTTCTTATAAATAAAACCAAGGGTAAAAAGGTTTTTCTGAAGCACGACGAAAATATGTACGATACAGAAAATAATTTGCTTTGCTATTTATATTTGGCGAATAAAACTTTTATCAACGCTCATCTTATAAAAAGTGGATTGGTAAAGGTCGACACCGGTGCTGACTTTAAGCATAAAAAGAAATTCATTACCCTGTTTGAAGAAGCAAAAAAATAGACAATTTTTTAAGTAAGTTTCATATCAAAAATCTTTTATTAAGTAAAAAGAGTATTCCGCCAACACATCAATGACTACTATAATAAGAACCAACTCTGCAAACCCTGATTTTATCGAGCTTGTAAAATTGCTTGATGCTGATCTTGCGAATAGAGATGGCAAGGATCATTCATTTTATGCTCAATTCAACAAGATTGATAAAATAAAAAATGCAATTGTTTTGTATGATGATGATAAACCTGTTGGTTGCGGAGCAATGAAAGAATATTTGCCCGATGCAATGGAGATCAAACGCATGTATACACTTCCGGAGAGTCGTGGCCATGGCATTGCTGGTAAGGTATTAACCGAACTGGAAACCTGGGCAAAGGAATTGTCTTATGCAAAATGCGTTTTAGAAACCGGTAAAAAACAACCTGAGGCAATCGATCTTTACACCAGGCATGATTATACTATCATCCCAAACTACGGGCAATATGCAGGTATCGAAAACAGCGTGTGTTTTGAAAAGATTCTTATATAGTCTAAGGAGTAACTTCATCAAAAAAAATTAAAAAAATTTCCTGTGCTGTCCAGTTTTCAGCAAGTCACTTGTTATGTGTTTATAAATTAAACATATTTAATAACCGCCTGCATAGCCAGGCAAAAAAATTAAAAAAATGGAAGAATACACATTGATCATGCGCCACGAAGATGGCAGTAAGATCGCTTCACCCGAACAAATGCAGGTATGGATGAAACAAACCATGGACTGGATTGGCGGCATTGCTGCCCAAAACAAATATGTCGGCGGTACAGGCCTGCCTTTTGATGGCGCTAAAGTCGTAGGGTCAAACAAGTTAGTTACAAACGGCCCGTTTGGTGATATCAAAGAAACTATCGGGGGTTTCATAACAGTGAAAGCTGATTCTGTTGAAGAAGCCATAGAGTTTGCAAAAGGCTGTCCGGTATTACAGGGAGAAGGCAATACCGTTGAAGTGAGAAAAATTGCAAAGCATAATGGAACACATTAAAAACACTTTTTAGAAAAAAAAATTTATAAAATGAAAAATTTCATGTTTATATACAGGGAAGACTACAGTATAGAAACCGAGCACTCTTTGGAAGAAAAGCAGGCAATGACAAAAAATGGATGGATTGGATGGCCGTATTGCAGCCCAGGATAAGCTTGCAGACAGAGGTAAACGATTGGAAATGTCAGGTAAAGTTGTGAAAGGTAATTCGGCAGTAAATGGTCCATTTGTTGAAATTAGGGAATCAATCGGCGGCTATTCATCAGTAAAAGCTGATTCCTACGAGGATGCCATTGAAATTGCAAAGAGTTGCCTAATGTTACCTGTTGGTGGCCATGTTGAAATAATAGAGTTGAGCGTTTTATAATTAAATAAAAAAAGAAAAGCCTTTACAAATAATATTATGAAGGCTTTCACTTTATGCAACAAAATGAATTAATACCGCATTTATTCAGAACAGAATTCACAAAGATTACCGCTGTGTTGGCAAAGCAGTTTGGAATTGAGCATATCGAATTGGCGGAAGACATTGCTTCTGAAACTTTCCTCGCAGCGCTTGAATCATGGTCTTACAAGGGGCTCCCGGAAAATCCAACAGCATGGCTTTACACTGTCGCAAAAAATAAAGCGAAAAACCATTTCGCCAGGAACCAGGTTTTTAAGGAAAAAATTTACACTCAATTAAAATCTTCGCAAGAGCAAGTGGACGAACTGGAGATTGATCTTTCCGAGAAGAATATTATAGACAGCCAATTGCAAATGCTGTTCGCAATATGCCATCCTGCAATACCGCCCGAATCACAGGTTGGATTGGCGCTTCGCATACTTTGCGGTTTCGGTATCGATGAAATAGCCAACGCATTTTTAACCAATAAAGAAACTATTAATAAGCGCCTTTACAGGGCCAGGGAAAAGTTAAGGGAAGAAAAAATTACAATCAGTTTTCCCGGCGAAACGGAAATAGATAAGCGACTGGAGACAGTTCTCACAACATTGTACTTATTATTTAATGAAGGCTACTATTCGGAAAGTAACGATACAATAATGCGAAACGATCTATGCTTTGAATCTATGCGTTTGACACAATTACTTATAGAAAACGAACAAACCAATCAACCTTCGGTAAATGCTTTAATGGCATTGATGTGCTTTCATTCTTCCAGGTTTGAAGCGAGAAAAAAAGAAGATGGTGAGATGGTTTTATACGACGACCAGGATGAATCTCTCTGGGATCAGGAACTAATATCAAAAGGAGGATATTTTCTCAACGAGGCATCGCAGGGAAATAAAATTTCAAAATATCACTTAGAAGCGGGTATAGCCTATTGGCACACGATCAAGAATGATTCGCAGGAAAAATGGGAAAGTATTTTACAATTGTTCAACCGGCTACTGCAAATAGAATACTCTCCTATTGCAGCCCTCAACAGAACCTATGCGCTCTCTAAAGCTAACGGCAAGGCTGAGGCGATTGCTGAAGCAGAAAGACTAGATCTGAAAGACAACCATTTTTACTATACACTTCTTGGCGAGTTGTATAAAAACCTTGACAATTCAAAAGCCAATATGAATTTTCAACAAGCGCTAGCTTTGGCAAGAACACAAACAGACAGGGAGCTAATTCAAAAGAAAGTAGAGCATCTGAAAAAGCAATAAAGAAATAGTAATAATTAAATCATCCGATTCAACAAACGGATATCTTCCATTATAAATTATATCCTTAACTCTTTTAGTTAAATAATATCTTGAATGTCTCTTTTTCTTTAGTGATGGCATCAGTAACTGTCACGAAATATATTCCTGCCTTCATGCCATATTCTCTTGGAAAACTTATAACTGTATTGAGTATTTTTTTATATAGCTTAGACGATACAATTTTGCCTGTCGGGTCAATTACTTCCACCTGGTAATCCTTAAGTATATTATTAGAAATTGAAATGTACAAAATATTATCAACGGGATTTGGGTAGAAACTCATATTAAATTTTGTACTCTTTAACAGGACGATATTACTATACCGCGTCGATTTGTCTTTGTCAACGATTTTCAATCTATAAAAATTATTGCCGGGAGGCGGAGACTTATCCAGATGCAAAGAAAGAGATGCGGAACTTCTGTCAAGGGTGTTTATATCACGGAAGGCAGTACCGCTATTTGTACTTCTTTGTAATGTAAAGCTTAAGGAATTGTCGAAAATATTTTTCCACGACAATTCATTTCCATCGGTTCGCCTGGCACCATTTAATTTGAGATCCAACGGTAAAACCGTATTACAATACCCCGTTATTATATAGGTAGCATATTTTATCAGGCATCCGCTATTGACCAACACCTTACAAAAATATCTTCCTGTATCCTGCAAAGTTAAACTCTGTATGCTATACGTAGGCGAAGTGCCAACCAGCACGCTATCGTTAGGATCTACTCTTTTATACCACTGGTAGGTTGCATTATCAATAGAATCAACAAATAAAGTAAGCTCTTCATCAAAGCATTCCTTTGTGTCAGGATATACAATGAAGTTGGCAAGAGGTAACACGCTCACGTCAGTCAAACTTGCATTACCACAACCGTCCACCACACGTAACCTAATAAGCGAATAACTCGTTCCATTATTGATATTAAAAACTGAACTTGCCTGGGGAGGCGCAACAATTACGGGACTATCTGGTAAACTTCCAAATATTTCGTACAAATATGGCCCCACACCATTAGTTGTGCTGGCACTTACTGTAAAACTGCTATTATCGCATTGGTAAGCCTGGGAGCCGGAAAGATTGGGGTACACATAGGGGATCACAGTCACGGTATCATACAAGTGATTATTACAATCCTGGATATATGTGTCAAAAATATAGGTAGCCGGATTTAGATTTAAATAAGTGTAAACATAACCTGCAATCTGGCTTGGATTGATTGTAACGCTAACACCATTCTGCTTGATGATTTTACTAGAAATTGTGGCACCAAATAAGTTATGATCCGTAATATCAATTATTACATCCGAGTAACCACTAGGCGATGTTGAGGAAGGACAATGGGGGTTTATCGTTATAGCCCTGTTAACTTTACTCGGAACAGTGGTCACAAATCCTGAATCTTTTCGTCCGCATTGATCCATTACAATCATTTTATATTGCTGCGGAGAAGGTACGTCAGGAACGCTATTGAAGGTATATGATGAACTGGATGTACCGCTTTGTAGCAAACTGCCGCCGGGTGTATATAAAGAAAAGGAATAGTTGGGCGATCCTGAAGTAACATTGACTGAAATTGTGGTGGCACCAATTGTAGAACAAGAGGGGCTCGCAGACATATTAAAAGTCATACTGCCCGCCGCCAATGAAATACACCTTGTAATGGTAGTATCATAACAAGTAGGATCATTTTTTACCGTGATGCAATAACTGCCATAATTTATGCCGGTGAAAACCCCGGTTGTATTGCAGGAAACCAATACGTTCATACTATCATATAAGCAATACTGCGGATTAACTAAATTGGACTGACCCTTTATTGTTGCATTAAAAGCAGTGCAAGTCTGCCCGTTTATTGTTACGTTATTGCTCACCGAAGGAATCTTTTTATTTAGCGTAAAGCATCTTGTAATTGTCGTATCATAGCATGTAGGGTCGTTTATCGTTTTTATACAATAAGAGCCGTACAATAGGCCATTGAATACACCCGTAGTGTTGCAGGAAATAAGAACATTTGTTGCATCATATAAACAATATTGCGGATTGGTGAGATTAGATGCGCCTGTGGTATTTGCATCAAATGTTGTACAGGTATAATTTTTAGTATTTACTGTATTTCCCAATCCTGGTATTTGCTTATATACATTAAAACAACGGATTATTGTTGTGTCATAACAGGAGGGATCATTCATTATTCTTATACAATAGCTTCCGTAAGCGAGGCTATCAAACGTACCGGTAGAATCGCATCTAATTAACACGTTGGTGGAATCATACAGGCAATAATAGCCATTCGTAATGTTGACCTGCCCGGTAATTGAAGCCGAAAATGACGAGCAATTTGTAACAGTATTTACAATCGCATTCACAGAAGGCACAGGCTTAGGTGCATTAAAACAGCGCGTGATGGTTGTATCATAACAGGCCGGATCATTGGTTATCTTAATGCAATAAGTGTTATAAGCGCCATAATTAAGATTGGTAAAATTACCAGTCGTGTTGCATGATATTAGTGCGTTACTGGAATCATATAAGCAGTAATTAGGGTTTGTAAGATTTGACTGCCCTGTTACCGATACAGAAAATAAATAGCAATCAATTTTAGTTTTTACAGTAGAACCTACGGCAGGGATTGGTTTACTGGCAGTGAAACACCGTGAAAATGTTGTATCATAACAATTATCAGTTATTTTAATACAATATGAACCGTAGGGAATATTTGAAAAAATGGGGCTTGCGCTACAACTGATTAATACATTACTGTTATCATACAAACAATAATTGGGCGAGGTTAGATTTATCTGCCCCGTTATTGCAGCTGTAAAAGTCGCGCAGTTTTGATTAGATATTGCGACAATTGGATTAGCGTTAGGAATTGCCGCATTATTCCAAACCACTGACTTGATATTGCCGCACTTGTCCTTTACAAGCAAAGTTGCGGAACGCTGGCCTCCAAGGTAAAAACTGAATGTATTATTGGAAGACCAGGTAGTATCACCCGGGATGCTTGTTGCTCCATATTTATACCCATTAAAAATAGAGTTGGGAGTTGTGTTATTAAAGATATCCTTTAGATTGATCGTAATATTCAGGCTATCGCAACCATTTTTTAGTACCGTTGTGTTATTAATAAACCAGTCGTAATCGTCTACAACTATACTTCGTGTTTGTATCGCCCCACAAGAATCTCTAAGTTGAATAAGGTAGGTGCCGGCTGTCAAGCCTATGAATCCACCAGTAACACTTACGGCGCCAACTTTCGAAGGAGACGGAGCAATTATTTTATATGAAAATGGTCCCAGGCCGTAGCTCTGGCTTGTAACCGTAATTGTTCCGGTTTTCCCATTGGGACAGGAAATTCCGGTAGAGGTCATAGTGAAAGTTGGTGTCTGGTAACTACCAGGGACCGTTACTGTATCTTTATTAAGCAGGCAATTGGTACTAATATCTAAAATTGTTACTAAATAATTACCTGAGGAAAGTCCCGTAATGGTCGTTGAAGAAGTATAACTCGTGTTTACGGGGCCTGTTACCTTATATTGGTAATTGCCGGATCCTCCGCTTGCTGTAATTTTTATAGAACCTGTAGCAGCACATCGGGACTCCAGAACAGTATAGGTGGCCGTTAGTGAACTACAGGGTTGCGAATAAGTAGGCTTAGGCAACATTAAAGCTAATATTGCAGTAATTACTAGTATGGCCGCGGGGTAAAATTTTTTCATCAATGCATAATTAGGTACTTCTAAAACGCATTTAAATATAGCTTATTATATAGGCTGGATAAGGGTCTTAGTAAAATTACTATCCTTTGGGAAATTGTACTTGAATATAAAATGCTTTTATAGCTGAATTTCAATTTCAACAACAAAAAAACATGCAAACAAAAATATTCCTCATGCTAAAAACTGTTGTGGAATTGATCTCTCAAACGATTTAAATGCAGCATTTATTTGCAATTCTAAAAAAAGATCACTATAGCTATTGTCATTTTTAGCCTTTTAATATTGCGACGAACCTGGTGCATTATTAAGGTATAAATCCATAAATAAAAAAATGAATCGGCACGAAATCAGGATAAATGAAAAAATTTTAAATTACTATCAAAAGCTGTTTTTTGCTAAGATTAAAAGGAAATATTCATGACTCCTGGAAAAAACTATTGTGGTCTTCCGCCCGTGTGATTATAATCTCCATTTTTTATTTATCCAGAAATTCTTTTATAGCCGCCACCGTTAGTTCTGGAATTTTGCTTTCTTGTTCCACTGTGCATATTTCTCCAATGAAAGAACCATGGCTTCCGGGAATTATCATCAATTCTGAATGTGGTATTACCTGCGACATTTTTAATGCATGCTCAGCAGTCACGACATCTCTGCTGCCAACAATAATTAATGCAGGCGACTCGATTGAACGAATATCGTCTTCGGCCCAGTCTTTAAAGGCAAGCATTCGGTCCCTGTCTTTATCGTGCATATTTTGTAACGCAGCGTTATCAGGATTAATTTTTAAAAATGCATCCTGTAATGGCTGCGGCATATTTTTTAAGCTTGCATCTTTCATCATATCAAAGAAACCAGGGAACATCCCTTCACGCAAATAAATAGCTGATATCACCACAATTTTATTAACGATCTCAGGATGTCGAATAGCAATCTGTAAAGTTGTACTGCCACCGTTACTAAAGCCTATTATGTATGCCTTGGAAATATTGAGTTGTTTTAGCAAAGTAGCCACATCATCCGCATCCTGCTCAAAAGTTTCTTGCGCATCCCGGTCGCCGCTATGACCATGCGCCTGCATTTCAACCGCAATCACCTTATATTTTTCCGCAAATAATGGGAGTATATTTCCAAAGGTGGTCTCAATAGTAGATCCACCGCCATGAATCAACACGAGCGGATTGCCATCGCCGTGAATTTCATAATACATTTTTAATCCGTTCACCATCGCATAATTCCCTGTACCCATAGTATTTGTTTTTGTTGTAATGGAAGAAAAAATTTGCATCGGTTTCCGGCATCGTTGCATCATACAAAAATAGTATGCAAAATAATTACAAAAAATACGCTAATGAATTTTCTCGATTAACGATTTTAAGCTAAAGTTCATTCGGAAATAATCGCCCGGATGATCTTCTGCTTTTTGAAATAAAAGCGGCTTCTTTAATCGTTTACAACATCTTCTGCAAAGATAAATACCTGAAATATCTCATTATTCAACCAGATAAATTACAACTTCAGATTTCTATTACAATGCAACATTTTCTAAAATTAAGTTGTCATAATAGAAATCAAAAAACATGAAACGCTTGTTATTTTTAATGTCGGCAGTATGTTTGATTTTCTTCTCATGCAAAAAGGATACCTCTAATGTGATTTGTACGTCATTGGATGGAACATGGAAGATGGTTTTGGTAAAAGATAATTCCACAAATACAACAATAACAAAACCTGCGTCTCTATACGGGGACGTGATTGTTACGTTTGTTTCCAGTGATATTTCTAATGGGATATTTAATGGGAATACACCTACAAATGACTTGGGGCCTGATAACTACACACTTGGTTTCAATCGTGCGATATTCATTCCATCACTTAAGATGACGAAAGTAGCTGAGACTTCCTGGGGCCTGCAATTTGTTTCAAACATCAGGGATGCTCAACAATACCATCTTGATAGCGGAGAATTATTAAATATCATTACTACCAGCAAGACATTGACCTTTAGAAAGCTTTGAGCATATCAAGGTAAGTCTTCGCGTCTCAGAGACGATGATTCAACAATAAAATTTAAATAAAAATAATTTAAGACTCTAAAGTTGCTTTCAATTTCTCAACAAACAACAGTGTCGCCGGGCAATATTCTATATTTTGTTTATGAACATAAATAAAGTCGGCAGGCGGCTTTTTGGCGAGATGGGGAAACCCGGCACAATCCGTTGGACGCACTTCATAGATACAACACATGTTGGTTTTTAGATCAAGGAACTGGCAGGGCCTCGATTTATTCATCCAATCATTATCTCTTTTATCAAGGTAAAGCCATTTCGCTTTAAAATCTTTTGGCCTCATTCCGAGGTGTGCTGATATTCTTTTTATATCCTGGAATGTGTAGGTAGGGCTCATAACTTTGCAACAATTTGCACAGCCGAGGCAATCCACTTGTTCCCATACTTCTTTATCTATTTTTTCCGAAATTGTCTCCAGGTGTTTAGGTAGTTTTTTTTCAGTTCTTGTAATAAAGGATCTGAATTGCTTTTTATTACTCTCGAATTTTTTTGCGAATTTTCGAAGATTGACGACTTGCATGTAAGATAAAAATTATGTTAGCCCAGCAGATATGCTGATTTTAATCATAAATGTAGCGCATATTTTAATTTAATATTGTACAACAATTATGCAATGTTTTATTGGCAAAGTTGACTGCTTAACAAATCTAAAAAAAGGGAATCGTCCCAAGAATATTCAAACCGGATTTTAATGTGGCAGGTATATATAAAAGGCTTCAAGGCATATTTACAGTTAGAAAAATCACTGTCTGAAAATTCGGTGGAGGCTTACATACGTGACGTAGAAAAGTTCACCCAATTTCTTCTATTTTCCTATCCGGATGTAAGGCCATGCGATATCGAAATTCTCCACCTGGAGAAATTTTTGAAATGGATAAGTGAACTTGGAATGACGCCTTCCTCACAGTCACGAATCATCTCAGGGCTCCGGAGCTTTTATAAATATTGTCTTCTGGAAAATATCTCAACAACCGACCCGACAGCATTACTGGAAACACCAAAACTTGCAAAACATCTTCCGGACGTGCTGAGTTTTGCGGAAATAGAAAACATTAGTAATAGTGTAGATTTAAGCAAACCAGAAGGCTGCAGAAATAAAGCCATTATTGAGACACTCTATAGTTGCGGCCTTCGGGTGAGTGAACTTGTAAATTTAAAATTATCATGCCTTTACTTTGATGTGGGTTATGTAAGAATTATTGGAAAAGGAGACAAGGAAAGATTAGTGCCCATTGGCAGACCTGCAATTAAATTTATTAATTTATACGTTGAAAATAACCGTGTACATATACCTGTGGTACCTGGTAATGAAGATGTAGTTTTTCTTAACCGAAGAGGTAGAAAGCTTTCCCGTGTTATGATATTTATTATTATTAAAGAATTGGCAAAATCTGCGGGTATTACAAAAAATATTTCTCCGCACACCTTTCGCCATTCATTTGCAACGCATCTTGTAGAAGGCGGTGCAGACCTTCGCGCTGTGCAAGAAATGCTAGGTCACGAGAGTATAACGACTACTGAAATTTACACTCATCTCGACAGGGAGTATTTGAGGGATATTTTGCAGCAGTATCACCCTGCTTTTAATAATTGAGCAATGATTTTTTTGATGGTGGAAAAAGGAATGAGTAGTGATGATCGCTGAATACTATTATTTTCTTTCCATTATTACATCAGCGCTGTGATAGGCTGAAACCTCGTTGACATTTTTTACACGGTTCCGGTAATTTTTAAACATGCTCATCCATTTTAGCCGGAGGACACCAAATATTCCCTCTTTCACAATTCCTTTATTCATTTTGGAAACGCCATATTTCCTATCAACAAAAGTGATAGGTACTTCTTTGATTTTGAAGCCCAACTTCCATGCAGCAAATTTCATTTCTATCTGGAAGGCATATCCTACAAAGCTGATTTCATCAAGGTTGATGGCCTCAAGTACTTCGCGGCGGTAGCACACAAAACCAGCGGTTGGATCTTTTAAAGGCATCAAAGTAATGATACGGGTATAAATAGAGGCACCTTTTGATAAACTAACTCTAAGCCACGGCCAGTTTTTTAACTGTCCTCCTTTCACATAACGGGAACCAACCGCCAGGTCTGCGTTTTGAACTTTGCATGCCTGGTAAAGTTTGTCAAGATCATTAGGATTATGTGAAAAATCGCAATCCATTTCAAAAATAAACTGGTAGCCTTTGTTAAGTGCCCACCTGAAACCAAGTATGTATGCCGTTCCTAAGCCAAGTTTACCTTTTCGCTCCTGCAAAAAAAGCGTTCCGGGGAATTTATTGATATAATTTCTAACAATGCCTGCTGTGCCGTCAGGCGAGCCGTCATCTATTATAAGGATATGAAAATTCTCATTTAAAGAAAAGACTGCTTCTATGATAGATGCAACGTTATCTCGTTCATTGTAGGTAGGTATAATAAGAAGTTTTTCCAATAATTACCCTTGTTTTTATAGTCAAATTACGATTTATCTTTAAACTAAATCTGTTATAAACGGATAAGCGGTTTATTTCTTAAGCAGTGTACGGTTGAGGATCTCGGTTAGCTTTTGTTTAGTATGCAAAGGAAAATCCCCTTTCATCATCCAATCATAGTACTGGGGTTCAGCTTTTAAAACCTCACATACAGGCCTTCCTTTGTGTTTTCCAAAGTTAAACACTTCCACGTCATTTTCCATTATAAAACGCCTTGCGAAATCCACAAATTTTTCTTCACCTGTGAATTGAAGGATGGTTTCGAGAGTATTCCCCAGGTTTGTATACCGTTGCAATTGTGCACCAAGGATCTCCCATGTAGCTGTCGCGTCGGCTTCTGCAGAGTGTGCACCCTCTAATTCTTTTTCACAATAAAACTTGTACGCAGCGCCCAGTGTCCTTTTTTCCATCATGTGGAAAATATGCTGAACATCTACCATTTTCCGGTTTGTCATGTCAATTGTAATACCCGCTCTTAAAAATTCTTCCATCAATAATGGGATATCGAAACGATTAGAATTGTACCCGGAAAGATCGGCAGTATCTATAAATTGCTTAAGTTCATTAGCAACCTCTTTAAATGTAGGTGCATCCTTAACTTTATCATCCGTAATGCCATGAATGTCGCTGCTGCTTTTAGGAATTGGTATTTGCGGATTTATGATTTTCTGTTTTACTAGTTTTGTTCCATCCAGCAAAACTTTTACAATTGCTATTTCAACTATTCTATCTGTAGCAAGGTTAACACCTGTAGTTTCAAGATCAATAAAAGCTAATGGTCGTTGTAATAATAAAGGCATTGTATATTTATCTTTTTACTTTTAAGTACTGTAAATTCCCGAAAAATTTTTATTTAAGCTTATGCTCATTTTTGCATCATTCTTTTATCCCAAGGACCTCCAAAATATTAATGCCATCATAGTTGCCACTGCTCATAAAAAGAAAATTCGTATTTCGCTTTTCATATCTCGCCAGCATTTTTTCAAGCTCGCTTCTGTCGTTAATAACTTCAAGGCCTGGCTTGCCGAATCCCTTTAATACAATATTAGAATCAAGCGGTGGCATCCGCTTTAGTTCAAGTGCATGGTTGCTGTAAAACACAATCGCTTCATCCGCGTTTCCGAGTGAATCATAATATTCGTTCATAAACTTTTCATTAAGGCTGCTAAAAGTATGTAACTCAAGAATCGCAACTAGTTTTCTAGCAGGGAACTGCTGTTTCAGTGCATTCACACTCGCCATTACTTTACTTGGGGCATGTGCAAAATCTCTGTAAACATTGCAATCGCCTGAATCAGCAAGCAGTTCGAGACGCTTTGAAGCTCCTGTAAAATCAGCGATACCTTTTGCAAATATAGTTCCATCGATTTTAAGCTCTTTGCAAACATGGTAAGCAGCTTCCATATTTAGCAGGTTGTGATCCCCAAAAACTTTTATTCTGGTTTTTTCACTTTCTATTATCACACTTGTATTGCCGTTTTCAATGAAGTATGAAGGTAATTTGTAAGGAATATATTTTATGTCTTTTCTTAAATTATCTGCTACAAGGCTTTTTAAAACGGGGTCCGTCTCATTAAAAATTAACACCCCATTACTTTCAATTTTATTTATGAATATTACAAACTGTTCTAAATAGAAATCAAATGTTGGGAATACATTAATATGATCCCACGCAATACCCGTGATTACAGCGACGTGTGGAAAGAGGAAATGGAATTTAGGCCGTTTTTCTATCGTGCTTGCGGGATATTCATCAGCTTCACAAATTATCAAATTAGCATTTGTAACTTTTACACTTTGCTCAAATCCTTCCAATCTTGCTCCCACTAAATAATCAAATTCCGCCTTGGCATACCTAAGCACATGCATTATCATGGCAGTTGTGGTTGTTTTTCCATGGCTACCACCTATGGCAATACGCTTTTTATTTTTGCTTTCCTGGTATATATACTCGGGGAAAGAATACACTTTTATGCCAATGTTTAGGGCTTTTAGTAATTCAGGATTATCCTGTTTTGCATGCATCCCAAGAATAACTGCATCAATATCCTGATCAATTTTTTCGGGGTACCAACCCTCTGCTTTTGGGAATATCCCAGCTTTTTTTAGATTCGCAACCGCTGGTTCAAAAATTTCATCATCGCTGCCTGTAACTGTATAGCCTTTAATGTTTAACGCAATGGCTAACTGGTGCATCACGCTACCTCCAATTGCAATAAAATGAATATGCATAAATTATCTTAAATGGGTATCTCTAAAAGATTTAACAATAGATTGAAATATAATTCGTTTTTCCTTAGCAACCTTAAATCGGATAATTTACATTTGCAAAAAGGTTGTAAAATAATTTAAACCTAAACAAAACCATGAAAAAGTTATTATTTGTTATTGCACTAGCATCTTCAATTATTGTGAGCTTTACCTCTTGCTCAAGTTCCCGCAGAACGGGTTGCCCAATGACGCAAAACATAATTCACTAAAAAGAAAATTTCCCTTACCTTTTATTTTGTTTTGAAGCACGCGCATGAACTGGATACCCCTAAAATCTGAGGAGCAGATTGAAGAAATAAAATTAAATTCCGGAAAAAATCCGCAGATTATTTTTAAGCATAGCACCCGCTGCTCCATTAGCAGCATGGCAAAGAACCGTCTCGATAAAAATGACAGTCCTGCCGGAATGGATTTTTATTACCTAGATGTAATCAGCAACAGAACTATCTCCAATAAAATCGCTGATGAATTTAGCGTACATCACCAATCGCCTCAGGTCCTTATCATTAAGGACGGTGAATGTGTTTATGATGAAAGCCATTCGGGCATTCATTTGGATGAGATAAAATCCGTAGCCTCTCAGTCGTAAATAACCAGCTATCTTACTCAACAATCATTGCAGCTATCCCGATTAAATTTTCCTTTCGGAATTTAATAAGCGATAAGTCGTTACTATTGAGCAGCAGTAAGCGCAGTCTTAGAATTGATGTGAATTATTTTGGCATTAACAATGCCTGCAATTTCTGTATCCTTTAATAATTTTTGCATAATTGCGGGATCTTTCAAGCCGGCAATGCGACATGCACTTTTGAAATCCGCGTGCATTCCAAAATTTTCCAGGATGTCCGGCACTCCATTCAATTCGGGAAACGAAGAGTATTTTTTTACAAAAAAATAATTTGTACCATTAACAGGTCTTGTATAAGCAGTGTAAAAAGTATCCATAATTTCGAAGTTTTAATTTGACGCATAATAATTGTCAGGCAACATTTGAAGAAATAAAGCTATCAATTGATTTCGATAGATTTACAGGATCGAAAGGCTTTATAAATGATTCCCGTACCTTATGTATATCCCTGAGATTTTTTGCAATTCCACTGTTGCGAGAGCTTCCAAGGATAATAACCGGGCAGGAATACATAGTGCTGCTATTAATATGCTCGACAAAATCCACACATTCTTCAGTTTGATAATCTACGTCCACCAATACCATTTCAATTTTTTCATTGCGCTTTAACTCACGTAACGCCTCAAATACATTGGCTACAGTTATCACATTATACTTATCACAAAAGCCTGTCTTTAAAATATAATTCATTGCAGCATTTCCATTAATACTTAAAACCTGTTTGTTCATTTTTATTCATTTACAGATAAAGACAAATAGCAAGAACATTGGGAAACTGAACCGTTTTTAATTCCAGGAAAAAGTTTTTTGTTTTATTAACGATGCAATGAGCTTTGCGGTTCTCATCAAAGGTTATTTGAAAATCATATAAAAGAAATCCGGAAATTATTAAAGTTGGAAATGGAATACAGAGGATTTGGGAAAATGCCCGATATCAATAAATTTAAATACTTAGGCTGTAAAATTCAAGGGATATTCTTAGTTGTCTTATACAAAAGCAATAGGATGATTTGTAATTCAGAGGAAGGGATATACAGGAGGAAACGTACCATGTAAATCGATGTAAATGTAAGATGAAGATTTAAAACATGCAACAAATTTCAAAAAAAATTATAAGAATCAGTAGGATTTCAACAGATCATAAAATATAAATATTTGAGTAGGATTAAGTTAGAGTACAATACTTTATTAAGTTAGATCCATCCTTCTTGTGCCTTCGTAAAGCTCGTATTCTAATAACCTACAATCAATTTTGCTGGTGTAAAACTCAATTTTTCGCTTAGCTTTTAATCCAATTTTTTTTGCCAGTTGAAGATTACCTGTGAAGACATAGCCCATATAACCTTTACATTTTTGCTTCAGAAAATCTCCTATCCTACCGTAAGTTTCTGTTAATTCCTCTATTTCTCCCATTCTTTCTCCATATTCGGGATTCATGTAAACAACTCCGGATCTGTTCGGTGGTATTTCAGTTTCTTCAAAATCACCTACTGCGAATTTTATTAAATTTTCCACTCCTGCCGCGCCGGCATTTATCCTGGAAATATTTATGGCATCGTCGCTTATATCAGACGCAATAATTATTAAATCTGACACGTCTGTAATTTGCGATACTAAATCTCCTTTTTCCTTTTGATAAACTGCTTCTTCGTAACCGATAATATGTTTAAAGCCATAATTTTCCCTGAACAGGCCAGGTCGTCTGTTAGTAGCTAAGAGGGCCGCTTCTATCGCAATGGTCGAAGACCCACACATTGGATTAATGAAAGGGGATTTACGATCCCAGGTTATAGCCAGAAGTGTGGCGGCAGCAAGAGATTCCAGCATAGGCGCACGGCCGGGAATCTTTCTATATCCATGCTTCGATAAAGTTTCACCAGATGTATCAATAAAAATCTCCGCCAGATCTTCTCTCCAAAATAAATGAATGACCGCTCTCTGTAACTGTGGTCCGGAGTCCGGCCGTTCATTTGTAGTTTTTCGAAACCTGTCCACAATAGCATCCTTAACTTTTACATTGGCAAATAATGAATTGTTTATTGTAGGGTTATTTACAATACTGGTTACTGAAAAATATCCATTTTTGTCGATAATATTTTCCCATCCCATTTCAGAAACAGCATTGTACAATTGATCGGGATTATTGCAAGTAAATGATTGCAGCGAAAATAAAACCTGGCTTGCGCAACGCAAATTTAAATTCAGGCGTATACAATCATTCAAAGAGCCATTGATTTCTACGCCGGTCGTAAACAGTTTTTCGATCTTAAAACCTAATTCCAATACTTCAATCTGAAGGTATGTTGATAGCCGCTTGCTGCAAGTAATAATAATGCGGCCCGATTTGATAAAAGAAGACATAAAAAGTAAAACTTAGGGATTGATTTAAGAAAAGATAAATTAAAATTGACTTTGATGGTTAAAAAAAATAGCACTAATTCTTATCTGTAAAGCTAACTATCGCGAAATGCTACCTCCCCTTCAATACTTTTTGCTTAATAAATTTTTTTGTCTTTGGTGGCACACTTCTCTTAGAGGCCTTCCATACTTGCCGGGGCATATCGTGTAAGAGGTAAAAAATTTTAGGATAATTATACCTGAACAACGCTTTATTCAACAGTCTTTTTAATTTCTTATCCTTTATGTTTTTTTTAAATAAAAAGTTTTGAAGCCATTTCAAAAAATACTCACGCACATTATAGTAATGACCTTTTTCTCTCACCCAGGTTACAATAGAACCGGGTCGCTGCCTGTATAAATTATTACATGCGGAAGAAATATAAACTTTTTCGTGTGAATAGATTTTTGATAAAAAAGCCTGGTCCTCGTACAATGAATATTCTTTTATATACGACTCTTCAAAAAAGCCACTTCTTTCAAAAGCTTCCTTCTTTATCATCAACCCTGAGGGAACAGGAGCTGCACCTGTCCCCAGGGGATACAAATAATACATCAGTTCAAAAGGCTCATATATCAATTCAGGATCAGCACCTACAGGTATCTGGACGTTAGGCTTTGTTACATCACTCCAGTCGTACCAGTATAGTGAAGCTTCAGCGACCATTCCAATAGCAGGGTTACGCTGAAAAATAGAAACCTGTGACGCTAACTTTCCTTCAAGCCAGGCATCGTCAGCATCAAGAAGTGCGACCAGGCTACCCTTCGCCTTCCTTATCCCTAGATTACGGCTGGCGCTTAATCCACGATTACTATGCTCTTCATGCTCACAATAGAAAACTTTGTCCGGATATTTTTCTTCAAAATCTAAAGCAATATGAATGCTCCTATCTGTTGAACCGTCATCAACAAGCAGTATTTCCCAATTTGTATAATTCTGTTTGAATACACTCGATATTGCTTCCTCTAAAAATTTCTCCTCATTGTAAAAACAAATCACCACCGAAACCAATGGTTCATATTCCATGGCCTTTTGCAGCTTTTCATTTACTTCAGGGTGGCTAATCAGATTAGTCGCAAGATAATTTTTGAGCCAACCCAGGAACCTTTTTCTGATAAAATAGTAATTTCCTTCTTCTGAAGAAGTCCCAATAATTGAATCCTGCCTTTGCCTGTAGCGATTGTTACAAGCTGATGAAATAAATACATTTTCATGCAAATAAACTTTACTTAAAAAAACCTGGTCTTCATACAAGCCTTTGAATGATTCCTCAAACCCACCATATTTTTCAAGCACCAATTTTTTTACAAGAATTCCGCATACGCAAGGAGCAGCGCCTTCGCCCAGTGGATATAAATTTATCATGAGTTGCGGGGGCGCATACATGCGATCCGCATCGACTCCTACTTTGATAATGGTATCTATTTCTTTAGCGTTATTCCAGCTATACCAATATTCAGTTGCTTCGCATACCATCGTACACAAAGGATTATTTTGGATAATGGCAACCTGGTGCGAAAGATAATTTGGGAGCCAAACATCATCGGCATCGAGGAATGAAATAAATGTTCCATTGGCTTTTTCAATAGCAATATTGCGACTATAGCTCAGGCCTTTATTTGCGTGATCCTCATGTTCATAATAAAAAAAAAAATCAGGATATTTCTCCGCATACTTTTTTGCAATTGCGGTGCTGCCATCTGTTGAACCATCGTCAATTAATAAGAGCTCCCATTGAGTATATTGCTGCTTTAAAACGCTTTTAATTGTTTGCTCAATAAAATTTTCAACATTGTAGAAACAAGTGATTATAGAGATTTTGAAAGTTGTATTTTTTTCCATTGTATTACATAGTTAACCATCTTTCCAAGCTTTCTTCAAATTTAATGGCGCCCTGATTTTTTACCTGGAACCGACCGATACGATATAACTGGGTTTTATTTATAACCGTTTCTTCATCCGTTGTAAAAGCCGAGGTGTAGCCTCCACCAATTGCAGCATTTATGGTATCGGTATTATAACTTCCGTAAGGATAAGCTATCATTTCAATGCTCTTGTTAAGTGATTTCTCTAAAAAGATTTTGTTCTCAAGAAGTTCCTTCTCCTGAAAGCTTTTATCGTGGAAAGCAAGGGCGGCGTGACTCGCGGAATGTGCCTGGATATCGAACAAATTATTTTCGCCCAGCCTTTTCAATTGCTCAACCGACATACATAAATATTCGGGACGTGCTGAAATATTACATCCGGCCCAGTTTCTTATTTTTTTTAAATATTCCTGCTGCTGTTCATCGCATAGTGGCTTAAGCGCTTCCCAAATTGTGAGAAAAACATGGCACCGTAATGTTGGAGGTGGTTCTTCGTAGGCTTTCCACCTTAGTTGTATTGAAATAATCTCCGCATTTAATTCAATTTCTTTTCCAAGATCAAACTCTATTTTAATATCATGTACATTAAAATTTATACATGAAGGAAGAGTTTCTTTGTAAAGAATTATATTTTCAAGTTCGTCCCACCAAAATTCCTTCGATTGACCGATGTTGATGGTGGGAATAAAAAATGTAGCCGGCAAATCATATTTTTCCAATAATGGTTTAGCAGAATAGAAATTATCCGCATAGCCATCATCGAAAGTAATAGCGATACCGTTTTTTTTTATGGAATGGTTCCTAACTTCTTTTACTAACTCATCAAGAGGTAAAACTCTTCGCGTCTTTTTTAAAAACTTAAGGTGCTGATCAAGATTCTCAGGACTTACAGCGATATCCCACACATCAGCCTGCGAGTTTGCAATGCGATGGTACATGAGCACAATCGCTTTATGTTCCAAATATTTTCTTATATAAAAAAGTGGATTTAATATCATCTTGCTTTTGTTGCAGTAACAGTAATGATCACCTGGAATTGCGGGTCGTTAAAATCCAGTTTAGCTTTTTCAATTTCCGGCAAACCCATTCCATATAAAAATGCCGTGGCCACAAAAACATTTCCAAAAGAATTCACTTCAATATCACCACCCGGAAAAGCCTCAGGCATCATTTTTTTTAGGGATTTATCAGTGAAAGACCAATACCAAATATCTTTCCATTCATCATGATCGATAGGAGTAATACCCGGTACCGTTAGCAACAAGGTTCCGCCGGGTTTTAAAATACGGTAACAAGTATTAAGCGCATCCTTAAACTCGTAAATTAAATGCAGCGTTTGTGTAAGAATGATGGCATCGAAAGTATTATCAGGAATTTGCGGAGCGTTACTTATGTCACCAATAAAGGTTGCACTTTTATTACTTTCATCAACGTGTAAAATATCGCTGCAAGTAACCCAGTCTCCTCCAAAAAGTACCGTGTATTCGTTATCTCCAATTTCTAACACCCGGCCTTTTATCAAGCCCTGTTTATCTTTTAAAAAGTTCTCAATATAATACCTGTCTACAGGCCCCCCCCTATCATAACCAAATTCCGTGCTGAAAGGGGTAGTACGAAAAAAATCTCCTGCGTCAACCTTTCCTGCATCGGGTAAAAAATCACTTAGCCCTGCCTTGCCAAGAAATCTTTTCCCGGATTCTGGTATGGCATTTCTCAAAATTTTTTTGATCATTCGATAATTTTTTTTCAACAAATATTTTGTTGCGAGGAAAGGATAATATTTACTCAAAAGTAACAATTCAGCAGATGAAGCTTTTACTTTAGTGTCATTAAGCTTTTCATACAGTTCCAGGCAATAATATTCTTTCCAGGTGGCTACCCCCTTCGAGTAAGCCTTTCTCTCAGCCGGTGTTTTAAGATTTGGTTTTTGATTTTTCAATACATTCAAAACACCGTTCAACATCATCGGAATGTTTGATGACATATTAGAACCATGCATCCTGTAAGCGGCAGTAATTTTTGCATGATGAAATACAGGATGCCTTTTTGATACCCGTAAAAACAAATCATAATCTTCGCAGGAACGCAATGTTTCGTCAAATTCAAATTCATTAAAAACCCATCGCTGGTACATCACCGCGGCATGCATCCCTATGTAATTACTTTCAAGAAAATGAATATAATGTTCAGTTGATACCTCGTAAGTAGTCTCCGTATTTTTAGCCGGATTTTCAAAAACCAACCTATAACCTCCAGATACAAATGCCGACTCCGGGTGATCTTTTAGAAAAAATAAATTTGTGGCAATTGCTCCAGGCAGCAACCAATCATCAGCATCCAAAAAAATAAGTAAGTCTCCCTTACTATTTTTTATTCCCGTATTCCTCGCGGCAGAGAGGCCTTTATTGCTTTGATAAATATATTTTACATCTTTATTTTTTTCTGTAATTGCTCTTGTTTCATCGGTGGAGCCATCATCTACCACTACTATTTCCACCCCGGGATAATTTTGAAAATAAACACTATCAAAGGCATCCTGTAAGTAATGCCCATGATTGTAACTGGGGATTATTATAGAAATGACAGGATTTTCAAGAAGAGGCATATTTATTTTATTTCCTTAGCGAATACTTTAACTTAAAATAATTTGCGAAATAGTAACGATACCCGGAAAGTATTCCACGAATTTCAAAAGAAAGTGTTTGAAATTGAGCCCGATAAAAAGGAAATCCTTTTTTTAGTAAGGAAAAATAATATTGAGGTAGTCTTACATAGAGGTGCTTTTTATATCCCGCGCCGGGCGATTGCTTCTGTTGCACAAGTGCTGCAACCGTAAAGCCTTGCATATAGTTAAAAATTTGTTTTTTTAATTCCCGCATATTCTGGCGATGCTCATGAAACGTAACAACTTTAGGATCGTATAAAATCTTATGGCCGTTGGTTAAAATTCTGAACCACATTTCTGAATCTTCACTGCAACCCGCTGCACCGGCACCTAAAAACTCATTAAAGTATCCCACCTCATTAAAAATGGATTTTCTAAAAGCCATATTCGCTCCAGCGCCAATCTCCCAAACAGGTGGCCCCTTTCTAAGGACGGATTCAAAATAATCTTTGTCATATATTTTTCCTACGAAACCACGATTAAAGCTCCAATATTTTTCAAAAATAAATTGAGATTCCGTTTGAAGGCTTGATGTTATTACAAGGCCAGTCAAAGCAGAAAAATCCTCGTTTTCAAAGGATTTCCATAGTGAATAAGTCCACAGTGGGTGCACTTGCACATCATCATCTGTAAAAGCAATTACCTTTGTTTTTGCATTTTTTATACCGGTATTGCGGGCGGCGCTAAGTCCCTTCTTTGGTTCTTTTACATAAAGGACATTCTTAAATTGAGTTGCTATTTTGTATGTATCATCATCATTAGAATCATTATCTACAACAATTATCTCCTCCGGCCTGCAAGTGGATTTTTCTAAAAAGCTAAGACAACGGTACAAGGATTCAGCCCTGTTCCTTGTGCAGATGATAACCGATATCGGAACCATTTCCGGGAAATTTTTGGGGATAAATGGCTCTATAATTTCCCCCATCTTACTTTGCCACTCTTCAAGGTTATGATTTAGCAACCACGTTTTCCAATCAATGGGAGCGCTATTCGCTTTTTTTTCATAAGACTCCATTGCCCCGATTATTGCTGATGCAATTTTCGTCTTATATTCTTTCTCGTCAATTTCGGCATTTGATTCAATAAAAAATTGTCCCATTGCGATTTCTTTCCACCACACAACAATATATTTTCCATTGCCATCTTTCGGCGGCAATGTAAAAATTTGAGGTTGCTCAAGATGAATGTGAATAATATCGTATGGCTTGAAATTCTTCATGCGTTTTCTATTAGGAGCTGCGCTCTTTTTGAACAAGCTGAAATGGGAACTGCGGCCTCACTGCTCCCCACCATTTTCCATAGTACTGTAAGCCCCCGCGGTAATCTTCTAGCTCAAACGAAAGGCATTCTTCAAAATTGAATAACGGAATGGATGTATCGCGTACAACGTTTATAGAAATATAATATGATCCATCGTTTAGAAAATTACCAGGAATGTTGCATTCTCCTTCGACCACACCAACATTGCAGGTAGCCATGGGCGAAAGGAGGTCAAATATACATTCCCCTGAATAGGCGAAAAGAACAAGGCCAGAGCTTAGTTTAGCGTTATCAAGATAATTCCAAAATTGAAATTTCACTGTGAATGGAGTCCTGATATCCAAAGGAGCTCCAGGTGATAACTGCTGAGGTATTAGTTCTACATGCTTAAACCGAATGAGATCATTGCCCGGCGCTTCCTCCGGATTATTCCAGCTTTGTTGAATGTTTAATTTTTGAATATTTGAAATGTATTTATTTACCACAACAGATGTTCTTCCTATCTCTTTCATTATTCCATGATCTAACCAAAGAGCCCGATCGCAAAGATTATTAATGGCCTGCATGCTGTGACTTACAAAAAGTATGGTTCTTCCATCTGCCTGTGAAACTTCACGCATTTTACTAAGGCATTTCTTTTGAAAATCAGCATCACCTACAGCCAGCACTTCGTCAACAATTAGAATATCGGGTTCAAGGTGTGCCGCAACCGCGAAAGCAAGCCTTACATACATTCCGGAAGAATACCTTTTTACCGGTGTATCAATAAATTTTTCAATGCCCGAAAATGCGACAATCTCACTGAATTTGCGGCGTATTTCTTCCTTTTTCATTCCAAGCGTATAACCACTTATATAGATATTTTCCCGGCCGGTAAGCTCCTGGTGAAACCCCGTTCCTACTTCCAATAAGCTGCTTAACTTACCATTACCTTTTACCGAACCGCTTGTGGGCCGCACAATCCGGGATATAATCTTGAGCAATGTGGATTTTCCGGAGCCATTACTACCGATAATGCCTAAGGCTTCGCCTTTATTTACTGTGAAATTGACGTCTTTGAGAGCCCATATAAAATCTTTGTGATCGGAAGAAGATGCATTTTGGCCCAAATCAAAAAAAGGATTTGGTTTCTTCAGCACAGATTTGGTCCACCAATATTGCAGATCCTGGCGAAGTGAACCGGTTCCAATTGTGCCAAGTTTGTATAGCTTGGACAAATGATCAACCTCTATTACCACATTTGATTCAGCTTGCATCATACTACATCGATAAGTTTATCGCCTTGTTTATTAAAAATCATCAGTCCTCCGAAAGCAATAAAAATTGTAAACAAAAGACTGTATATAAACATTCCTGATGGAACTGTCCCCTCGCCAAGCAAGCCCTTTCTAAATATCTCAAACAAGGATGTGAGTGGATTAATCTCAACTAAAAAACGCCACTTTGATGAAATGGATGACAACGGATAGATAACCGGGGTTAAAAACATCAGTAACCTCACGCCCAAACTTACCAGGTTACTGATATCGCGATATTTTGCCGTGAGCACGGAAAATATCAACCCCATCCCTAAGCCGATAAGGCCAACACATAAAAT
Source organism: Ginsengibacter sp. (assembly GCA_040007435.1). GTDB lineage: Bacteria > Bacteroidota > Bacteroidia > Chitinophagales > Chitinophagaceae > Ginsengibacter. Next base: position 26,589 of record JBDTUZ010000015.1, read on the forward strand.
ACAAACAGGTAGTAGCAGCAGCCAAAGATTCCAAATAATTTTAAAATCTTTAAAAAACACATAGAAGCCAACCATACATAATAAAAATAACAACTGCAAAAGAAAACGAAGAAAATGTGTGCATATAACAGAAACCGGAATTATAATGCGGGGGAAATAGACTTTACTAAACAGGTCAGCATTTTCTTTGAATGTGGCCGAAGTTCCGCCCCAGCAATCGCTAAAAAAATTCCACAAAACTATTCCTGAAAAATAAAAAAGCACGGCTGGTATTGTTCCAGTAGTGATGCCTACCATTTTATTAAACACAAAAACGTAGGTAACCAATGTAACTAAGGGAGGAAAAATTAGCCAAAAGGGGCCTAAGATTGTTTGCTGGTAATTAAGTAAAAATTCTCTTCTTACCAAGCTGGCTAAAAAATGCCTGTAAGACCACAGTGCTTTAATATCCTCAACGCGGTAGCTTGTTCGGGAGGTAATTTCCCATTGCCATCTTAAATCAGCCTTTTGCATCAATGAATGGAATTATTAAAAAAAAATTGGCAGAAAAATTACTGTAATGCAGGTAATTTATATAATTATTTTTTGCAATTCTACGTTTTAATAGTTTTTCTTTGCCTTTCTAATCAGTAGTTTCCAACCATCTTAAAAATATCGTTTATAGATTCAACGTTGTACCGATTCTAAATCACTAAGGTGAAAAAGCACCAAAATTATTTCTGGTTTTGAATGTATTTTCCCAATTCATGTAAAAATATCAAAGTATTTTTTATAAAAAGATTTAAAAGAATAGTTTAGCAGGGGCATATTTTGACTAACGCCATATTGAATCTTAAATTTATATACGTATTATTAAAATGGTTATTTAACTAAGCAGGCCATAAGAAAAAATTTTGATTGTAAGCTGTAACCTGGAATACAAACCGATTTAATGAAACTCGTATACGCAACTGACTTTGATTCAAAAAATATTCATAACTGGTCGGGCCTTGGGGTATATTATGGAAAAATGCTTAGCCAGGCAGGGTTCGAAATGGATTACCTGAGTGACCTGGCCTTACCCAATCCTCTTTTTCATTTCATAATGAAGCACTATAATAAGAGGATGTGGGAAAAGATATACTCGCCAAGATTCAATAAAGCGGTATCAAAAAATTATGCACAAATAATAGAGGGAAGGGTAAAACAAGGCTCTCATATTATTTCGCCTAACACAGTTGTATTAGCCAATTTGAAAAAAAGTTTCAAAACAATTTTATATGCCGATGCGACCTTGCAGAGTTTACTAAAATTCTATCCTGAATACAGCAAGTTCACCAAAGCCTGTTTGGAAGATGGCGACGAAATAGACCAACTTGCTATAGCAAATTCAGACCTCCTTATTTACACCTCAAAATGGGCAGCCAATTCAGCAATTAACGATTACAATGCTGATCCAAAAAAGGTATTTGTTCTGCCGTTTGGAGCCAACCTTGACTTTACGCCGAACCCAACAGAGGCAAAGGATATGATTATAAAACGCGAAATTGAGTCTCATATCAATCTCCTGTTTTTAGGTGTAGATTGGGCAAGAAAAGGCGGTGAATATGCGTTGAGAGTTACCGAAAATTTAAATGCAGCAGGCGTTCCAACAACATTGCATATAGCGGGTATTAAGCATTTGCCTTCAACCGTAAAAAGCAATTTTATTGTAGATCATGGCTATATTTCAAAAGCGAACACGGAGGGCCAAAAGAAGCTCTCTAATTTAATCGCAAAAAGTAATTTTTTGATTCTTCCTAGTCTTGCCGATTGTACTCCCGTATCGTTTTCGGAAGCAAATGCATTTGGCGTACCTTGCCTTGCTTCAAATGTAGGCGGCCATAAAAGTGTGATCGAAGATGGAATTAACGGCATGGTATATTCCCACGCAGAATTCATAAAAAATTCAGTTGATTATATTTTAAACTTAAAGGAAAGCAATATCGAGTATCATAAGTTATGCTATTCGTCCTTTGATAAATATGTTACAGAACTGAACTGGAAAACAATTGGCGAAAAAATTTCCAAATTGATAAAATCAATCTAAGGGCTGTCATTTTTTTAATTATTACTTCCCCTTTTTTAAAGCAAAAATTGTGAGCGAACGCATTCCAGACGCACCCCCTGAAATATTGTCCGTTTCGGATACCAAAAAACGGCCGATGTTCTCCGTAATGATACCTTCTTACAATTGCATGGAATATTTAGCTAAAACGATTGAAAGTGTTTTGATCCAGGATCCAGGAAGGGAATTAATGCAGATAGAGGTGATTGATGATTGCAGCACGGATGGTGATATAGCAGCTTTGGTATATGAAGTGGGCAAGGGAAGGATCTCTTTTTTTCAACAGAGTCAAAACCGGGGGAGTCTTCGAAATTTTGAAACATGCATAAACCGTGCAAATGGAATTTATATTCACCTGCTTCATGGTGACGACCTCGTAAAGCCAGGATTTTACGATGAAATAAAAAATCTTTTCAATCAGTATCCTGAAATAGGAAGTGCTATCACCAATTACAATTGGGTTGATGAAAATGAAAGGGAATCTAAACCCGCCCTTGAACTATTGCTAAAACCGGGTATAATAGACAACTGGCTTTATAAAATTGCTTCGCAGCAGATGGTACAACCTCCTGCCGTAGTTGTTAAAAGAAGTGTTTATGAAAAGTTAGGCGGCTTTTTTGCAGTGCACTATGGCGAAGATTGGGAAATGTGGATAAGAATCGCTTCACAATATAAAGTTGCATATTCATCAAAATGCCTTGCAACATACCGTGGCGGCCATAGCTCGAATATTTCAACGAAATCAATTTTATCAGGAGAAAATTTCAGGGACCTTTCTATAGTGATAGATATTGCTCAGAATTATCTCCCACAATCAAAAAGAAAAAGATTAAAACATCTTGCAAGAAAAAACTTTGCAATAAGCTATTCGAAATCGGCCTATAAGCTGTTCAAAAAAAATCATACTAATAAGACAACATCTTTCAAACTTATGAATGGAGCTTTGAAATTCGATATTAATATCAGGAGTATCTATTGGTCGGGCAGCCTGTGTGTTGCCTGGTTAATAAGCTTTTTTAAAAAAAACAAGTAACGGTAATGCATATTTACTGTTGAGCAAACAATCATTGTCGATTATGACCGTAAAAAGAATGTATTATCTTACAGTTTATTTTTTCTGCATAATTTTATTCCCTATAAATCCGCTGCACCTGTACCCATATTAAATATTAATAGCCCAGTTTAAATCACTTTATGAGCACATATTCTAAAAATGTTTTAAGATTATTTTTTGTGTCATTTATTTCGGGGCTTATTTTTTGCTCCTGTGTAAATACAAGAGAAGCCGTTTATTTTAATAATGTTCCGGATCAATCATTGAATATCAATCCGGATGAGGAACAAAAGATTGTGCCTAACGATATTCTTAGCATTACAGTAACAAGCCTCAATCCTGAAGCAAGTGTTATTTTTAATAATTCATCCCCAAACAATCCGAGCGCAACTCCCGGCTACCTTGTAGACCAGGATGGTTACATTCAATTTCCTGTATTGGGCAAATTGAAAGTATCAGACTTAACAAAAAAACAATTGACCGATACTTTAAGAGCATCCCTCATGGATAAAAAATTATTGGTAGATCCGGTTGTTTCCATAAGGTATTTGAACTTTAGGGTAACGGTATTGGGAGAGGTACTTAAGCCCACAGTTGTATCTGTTCCAAATGAAAAAATTTCATTACTGGAAGCCTTGGGTATGGCAGGAGACCTCACCATTTATGCAAGGAGGGATAATGTTACACTTATACGCGATGAAAACGGAAAAAGGCTAATTAAAAGAATTAATTTAAACGACGGAGAAATTTTTAATTCACCCTATTATTATCTCAAGTCTAATGACATAATATATGTAGAACCTAATAAAACAAAAATCTCAAGTTCACAACCGCTTAGGCAAAACCTGCCTATAATATTGAGCGGCTTATCGCTTCTTGCAATAATTTTCACACGTATTAATTATTAAAAGAAAACAGGAACACTAATGAACATAGCACAACAGAAGTCTGAAAATTCAAATACAACACTGTTTGAAGACCTCAAAAATAAATATTTACCATATTGGCCTTTATTCATATTACTATTAGTGTTGTTTTTAATTGGTTCGTGGATATATCTCAACTTTGCAACGCCTGTATATGAAATCACAGCATCAATGCTTATCACTGACGAAAGGAAAGGTGCGGATGAAAATAGTATGGTTGAATCCCTGAATTTACTCTCTTCCAAAAAGATAGTTGAGAATGAATTGGACGTTTTACATTCGAGAGATTTAATGGATGAAGTAGTTAATTCCCTCCTACTATATGCACCCATACACGAGGCAAATGATGAATCTGCATATAATTATTCACCGGTTTCAGTAGTTGTTAAGGATCCTTCGGAACTTGTTCCGGTTGATAGAGTGAATTTTCGATATGACACAGCCACCAACCATGTGATCATGGACCAGGTAGCTTATCAACTTGATTCTTTTATAAACACGCCTTATGGAGATTTAAAATTTACAGCTAACAGCAAATTAATAACACCGTCCCGCGATTCATTTTACTTTTCTTTGATTGATCCAAAAGTCGTGACCAATGTTTTTTTATCAAGGCTTGATGTAACCACTTCAAGCAAACTTTCAAGCGTTGTAGATCTTACTCTTTCGGATGAGCTGCCAAAAAGAGGAGAAGATATTTTGAACACGCTGCTTCAGAAATATAGCGACGAATCAATTGAATATAAAAACAAACTTGCAAAAAATACTATTGCGTTTGTAAATGAAAGATTAAGAGTAGTGTCGGATGAACTTAATTCAGTAGAAAAGAAAATCCAAAATTATAAATCGAATGAAGGCATTGTAGACCTCACGGAACAAGGAAAAATGTATCTTCAAAATGTTGGAGATAATAGTCAAAAGATCGCTGATGCGACTATGCAATTATCAATACTGGACCAGGTTGAGAGATATATAAATTCCAAGGATAACTCAGCGGGCATTGTTCCTTCTACTCTAGGAGTTACTGATCCGCTGCTTTCCAAATTGCTTGATCGCCTTTACCAGGCAGAGACCGATTACCAAAGATTGAGGAAGACAACCGCCGAAAATAATCCCATAATTCAATCTTATACTAACGAAATACAAAGTATAAGACCGAGCATTTTGGAAAATATAAAAAGCCAGAAAACAAACCTGCGAACTACAATTGCCAACCTTCAAAATGATTTAAAAACTTTTAATTCCAATCTCCAATCTATTCCTCAAAAACAAAGGCAACTTGTGGAAGTAAGCAGGGACCAGATTATTAAGAACAATGTGTATTCGTTCTTACTTCAAAAACGGGAAGAGACTGCACTTTCTTATGCATCAAATGTAACCGACAGTAAAATAATTGAAAGAGCACAGGCTTCATTCTTTCCCGTAAGTCCACGGGAAAAAATTGTCTACTTCGCCGCAATGGTTCTTGCTTTTGGTTTTACAATTGCATTTGTCACTTTAAAAGAGTTGCTAACTAATAAAATCATCTCCTCATCAGAGGTAAAAAATTATACTAACGTTCCGGTTATAGGAGAGCTCCCGCATTTTAAGGAGAAAGATATTTCTCCAAAAAGTATGGACAATGAATTCATTGGGGCGCAATTTCGTCAATTGAAAGTTGCATTAGGTCTTTTCAATAAATCAATCACCAACAAAAAATTGCTGGTAACATCCAGCGTTGCAGGTGAAGGCAAAACATTTATAAGCAATACTCTTGCAAATAGTATTGCCGCCTCGGGCAGGCAAGTCGTACTTATAGATAGTGATTTTAAGAATCCGCAAATTTCTATTGACTATAATTTGATAGGCGCTTCCGGCTTGTCCGATTTTTTAGAAAATAAATTTCTCCCAAATCAAATACTAAAAAAGACTAGCACGCATAATTTATTTGTAATACCGGCCGGCAAGTCCAAAATGAATTCTACTGAGTTATTTTTGAATGGTAAACTTGAGGATTTGATACTATTTCTTGAGGAAAATTTTGATCACGTAGTATTTGATTCACCTGAAGTGAGTATAGCCACAGACGCTTATCTATTATCTGAAGTTTGCGACACAACCATTTACGCCGTGAGGCATCAATACACTCCTAAATTATTCATTAAGAAACTTGACGATAGCATTCGAATTAAGTCATTGGGCAAAATTGTGTTAATATATAATGCCCTTAAGCCGAGGGGAATTTTCAACAACAAGACAATGAGTGCGCATTGGGCCGACTTGAAAAGTAAGGCATTGAAAAAGAATAGAAAATTAATTCAAAAGAGAGCGATTATGTAAAATTATCATCATACATTTTTCCTGACTATAGTAGTTTTTATCCCCAAATTTATCCTTGGCATAATATTTATGCATACGTGTAAGATGGTACTACTCTAATGTATGCCACTTAAAAATCTCTGAGCCTTTAATCCTTTTTTAAAGCCATTTTTATTCGTAACTAAGTGATTGTTTGAATATCAGATTTCGGGCATGAATTTAGAATCGCCATTAAATAACGAGAATATGAAAACAAAATGGTATGGTGTTTATACAAAACCAAATTGTGAAAAAAAAGTATCTGATCTGTTAACCCGTAAGGGTATTGAGAATTATTTTCCGTGCAGGGTTATAAAGAATAAATGGAATTTTCAGAAAAAAACTTCGCTTGAGCCTCTATTCCCTTCCTACGTGTTCATAAAAGTTGAGGAGACACAACTTGAATCTCTAAAGAATTTATCCGGTGTGATCAATTTCTTGTTTTGGCTGGGACAACCTGTAGTATTACAGGATTCCGAAATTGATATTATGAAGTCCGTTTCTTCTGAAAACCTTGATATTAAAGTTCAAAAAGTAGAGATTAATTTCCGGAAAATTTATGATGGCCCAAAAGTATCGTCCGTTGAAATAGACGGCGTAAAAACTTTTAAAGTAACTCTTAGATCTATAGGGTACCATTTGATTACTCAAATCGAATCGCCGAAGCTTACCATTATTTCTGCTCTTCAAAATAAATATAAGATCTCCCCCGAAGCAGAGTTTCTAAGCTAAAGTATGGATTGCATTTCGTTGTTAATCACCAGAAATACATTCATCAAAGCAACAATTTGAAATGTATCCCGAAAATTTAGAAGGAAAGATATTTATCTTTACCGCTTAAACAATATACAAGTTAAAGTTCCTGTTTGTACAGGTTGTAATATATTAGATTGAATATACCATTCAGCATTTTCATCAAATTTTTTTACACGAATAATTATTTCGGAAGAAGTAAGGTTTGCGAGAATATAGATGTAGTCTCGTGCGAAATTTAAATTGAATCAATGAAGAAAATTAATGTTGGGCTTATTTGGGCAAATCCTTACAGTGGAAATTTAGGCGTGTCGGCGCTGGCGTATTCATCACTATATCTCCTGGAAAAAGTAAGTAAACAAAAAAATATAGAATTCACCTACATTATCATTGATGGGTCGGGACCTGAAAACGATACGTTAAACATAGGAGAATGCAGTGTAGATATAACTAACGTTGTGTGGGATTACACGGGTACATTCAAAACTTTTGTAAAAGTTGCTTTATTCAAATGGAAACAAATATTTACGGCTGCCAGGCTGGATATTATTTTTGATATGGGAGAAGGCGACAGCTTTTCCGATATATATGGCATCAGGAGATTTCGTAAAATAAATGGAAGCAAGAAATTGTTTCGCTTAATGGGTAAAAAACAGGTTTTGTTGCCTCAAACAATCGGGCCTTTCTATTCGGAAGAAGCGAAAACAGCAGGTAATGAAAGTATTGATAAAACCCAACTTGTTTTAGCTCGTGACCGGCAGAGTTTCAATTATATCACGAAAAATCTTCCGGAAAAGAAAGTATATGAGCTAATAGATTTAGCTTTTTTTATGCCATTCGAGAAAACAACATTAGAAAACGACAAGGTAAAGATTGGGATAAATATTTCAGGTTTATTATGGCATGGCGGATACACAAAAGACAACCAGTTTTCCCTTAAAACAAATTTCAAGGATTTAATGATCAGGACAATTAATTACTTTTTAGCAGATGATAATAATGATATCTTTTTTGTAGCACATGTAATAAGTCCGAATTATGAAAATCTGGATAATGATTTAAAAGTTTGCCACGAATTAAACAAAATCTACCCTTCAGCAAAACTAGCACCTGCATTTAAAAACCCTATTGAAGCAAAATCGTTCATAAGTGGTATGGATTTTTTTACAGGCGCCCGCATGCATTCATGCATTGCCTCTTTCTCGGCAGGCGTTCCTGTATATCCTTTGGCTTACAGCCGTAAGTTCAATGGCCTTTTTGGAGATACCCTCGGATATGAATTTTATGGAGATCTTGTAAATTCAGAAATAGACGATGTGTTTAACGATATGAAATCTGCCTTTTCAAAAAGACTTGAACTGAAAGAAAAAATAAACAGCATATTACAAGATGAAGTATCTAAAAAAGAAACTATGTTGCTTGATCTTATTTCAGGAATAGTTGAAAAATGAAAAATGACACATCAAAAAAGCCAAATGCATATATACACTCCGGCAATATTTTGTTCAATAACTATTTTTTAGAGCCCGCCACGGGAAATCAAAAAGAACGCTTTTATAACTCAATTATTAAAAATGGACTATGCAACAAAGTGACTGGCGTAAGAGTTTAATGATTTACAAACAAAAAAATTGAGGAATTTAAAAGCATAGATAATGGGGCAAGTCAGATATTTTGCAGGATCATTTTTCTGGAGTGTAGTTTCCAAAGTTGCGGATGCCGCGGTTAAGTTTTTTACCATCCCGTTAATGCTGCATTATTTTGGAAAGGATAATTATGGCATTCTTACATTGGCAATCGCTACCAACGCGTATATGAATTTACTTAACCTCGGTATAAACACCGGTGCGGTAAAATTTTTTTCGCAATGGATCGCTGAAAAAAATTACGCATTAATCCACAGCGTTGCCCGAACCAGCATCACCTTTTACCTGGTTATAGGTATCATTAATTCAGTCGTATTGGTTGTTATCGCATTTTTTGGCCAAAATCTCTTCAACATTAACAGTGAGGAATTTGGGTTGCTGCAAACTATGTTTTTTATAATGGCCTTTTATGCCATTCTTAATTGGAGCACTTCGGTTTTCAACCAACTTTTAATAGCAAACGAGCGCATCAATTTTATTCAACAGATAAATATCTTAAAGAGTTTTGGTAACCTGGCTCTCATTTTTTTAACCATCAAATTGCATTGGTCGCTGATTAATTATTTTATTCTTTTTTCAACATTAAACAGCGCTTTTGTTATTCCCTATTATGTAAAAGCAAAATCTTCTAATCTCATAAAATCATTTCTTCCGGGAAGAGACTGGCTCAATTTTAAAAAAATATATCGTTACAGCCTTTCGATTTTTGCAATGGGAATATTTCAATTTACAGCCACTCAATCGCGGCCAATAGTGTTAAGTATTTTTAATGTAAATGGTGTAGGAATATTGTCTGAATACAGGATCATAGAAGTTTTTCCCATATTTATTATTTCAATTGGCGGAATGATCCTCACGATTTTATTGCCCGTTACCACTAAACTTGTACAGCAAAAACAAGTGGAAAAAATTGAAGAGATGGCTGTTAAAGGCACACAACTAACTTCTGTGCTTGTGTGCTTATTATGTTTTCCCATTATTCTCAACAGCCAGGATATTCTTACACTTTATGTGGGAAACAAATATAGTTTTCTTGCTCCGTGGCTCAACTTATGGGTCTTTACAATTTTACTTTATTTGCACAACAGCCCGGTATCCAGCCTTGTGCTTTCAACCGGCAAAACCAGGATGTTGGTTTATAGCGCATCCCTTGCATGTGTTATTTCAATTGTCATAAACGCGGTGTTGGCTAAATCCTTTGGCGTTGGGTCGGCAGTAATCGGCTACCTGGTTTATATAATCATTCAGATGTCATTTTATTATTTCTACTTTAATACTAAGGTGTTGCATCTTGACTCTTTCAAGATATTTAAATCGTTCTTTATTCCTACATTTCTTGCGGGTATATCTTTTATGATCCTTTACTTAATAAAATTCGGCTCCATGCCCCTGCTATTGCTTATTTTAATTAGAACAACCGCATGGTTTATATTATTTTTAGGCTCGCTTATTGCATTTAAAATTATAGACTTACGGAAAGTTCTATTATACATCAGAAAGCGGCAATTTTAAGACTTTAATCTAATATAAATTAAATAAGATTTCATACTATGAGCAACGGTCCCATAGATGTTATACTTCTTGCTGCGGGCGTAGGTACGAGAACCGGGCTAAATTATCCAAAGCAGTTTTACAAAATTAATGGCAAGCCTTTTTTTATAATGCCACTTGAAATTTTGGAAAAAATAAAAGAGGTAAATACGATCATAATTACCTGCGCAGTCAACTATATGCAGGAGTATAGCACCTACCTCAATCACTACAACATTAAGAAAGCGATCTTAATAGCCGGGGGCAAAACCAGGCAGGAGTCGGTGCATCTTGCTCTTCAAAAAGTCACGACTTCCAAAGTACTGATTCACGAAGCCGCACGTCCGCTTATCTCACGGGAATTTGTAGCAGAAATACTATCATACGAAAATGAAGAGGCTGTAATACCGACCATTCCAATTCCGTTTACAGTATCGGAGGGCGAAGACTATATGACAAACATTCTTGATAGAAAAAAATTGAAGAACATTCAACTGCCACAGCTTTTTGATACGAAGTTATTATCCAGGGCACATGAGGATGCTATCGCAAATAACTTCGACGCTACGGAAGATGGAATCCTGATGTTTCGAATGGGACATAAAGTGAAATTTGTTGATGGAAGAGAATCAAACATTAAAATAACCAGCAAGATTGATATAATTGTAGTAAACCTGTTAATAAATTCTAATGAATGATTTTTCAGATAAAGTGGTGGTGGTTACGGGGAGCAGAACCGGTATTGGATTAGAAATTGGGCTGGCCGCTTTAGAAACTGGCGCGAAAGTTATTTTTTGCTCAAGGGATATTGAAAATAATATCCCGGCAGCTTTAGCAGGTAAGAAAAATTATTATGTAAAGAATCTTGATGTGAGCAATGAAAAATCTGTAGTTGATTTTTTTTTATTTGTAGAAGACAAATTTGGATTCTTAAGTATTCTTGTGAATAATGCGGGCTATGCGAATCCTATGGGACTTTTAGATACCACTCTTGAAAACTGGAATACTACCCTTGGTGTTAATTTAACCGGAACATTTTTATGTACAAAGTTTGCTGTGCGGCTTATGAAAATAAAAGGTGGCAAAATAATTAATATTTCCTCTACAGCCGGGCTTACACCCCGCCCGGGCTGGAGTGCTTATGCTGCTGCAAAAAGCGGGATAATTAGTTTTTCAGCGGCTATGTCAGAAGAATTAAAAGAATATGCAATTAAGATATTTGTATTCTGCCCCGGCAGGACAGCCACTCCACTTAGAAAAATTCTTGCTCCGCAAGAAGATCCTTCTACCATTATGCAACCTGAGGCGGTGTCACGAATTATCAAACTAAGTTTTTATGACGAATTTGATGTACTGGAGGGCCAACCGATAGTTATACGAGAACGATTTTAAATTTTCAATATTTACCCATATTACATTCAACAACAATCATTGGATTTCAGCAGTCATTTTATAGATAAAAGGGAGCAAGGAGAATCACGTCAAAGACGTTGTCAGCTAGTTATGCTGAGGATGCTTAAAATTCTTGACCACCTGTGTGTAAAACATGACATCAAATATTTTTTAACCGGGGGTACGCTACTGGGAGCTATCAGGCACAAGGGGTTTATTCCATGGGATGACGATATTGATATTGGCATGACAAGAACCGAATATAAAAAATTTGCCAGGCTCGTCGTACCAGAACTACCCAATGATATTTTTTTTCAAAATGCGGAAACTGACATTTACTACCCGCAAAACAGTAATGTAGATGCAAGGCTAAGGGATAAGTATTCAAGCTACAGCCACATAGGCAAGGAAAATAATAAGTGGCATGAGGGATTACAGGTAGACATTTTTATCTACGACAAAGCATTTTTACCCCACAACTTTTTTATCGCCTTCCAGAATTCATTTTTAAAACGGGTAACAAAAAGTAACGGGCGGGCTAGCGTGCTAAATTTTATTTCAAAATATTTTCCACTAAATCTTGTTTATTCGAGTAATTACCTGCTATATTTTAGCATGAGACATTTTGGAACAAATTATATTAAAAAAGAAGAGATTGCTACGTTGATAAAAACAAGATTCGAAGACGGAGAGTTCTATATTCCTCAAGGCTGGCACAATTGTTTAAAAAGACAATATGGAGATTATATGAAGTTACCTCCGCCTGAAAAACAGCTATCTAATCACAACGTTTTACCAGATCCTTTTACGCCCTGTATGCATAAAGAAAGTCTTCGCTGGGAAGACCGTTGAAGTAGCTCATAATTCTATAAAAGTCTTTTGTCTATAATAAATGCCTAAAAATAATCTTAACAAATTGAACCCAGCTTAGTGATTAAAGTTTATTTAAATATTTTTGCGCCCGGTCACTGTAATTTTTACCAGGTAAATCCGCAATCCCACTAATGGTTTTAGAAGAAAAACAAGGCCTTACAAAATTCGGCATAGTTGCACTTATCGCCGTGGTGAGTACAAGATTATGGTCCTTCGACAAGGTTGGTGAAGGACAACTTAATCCACTGGAAACGCTTCTATTATTGTTTATGTTTGGAACGGTAATTTATGGTTACAACAAAATCCACAAAAATCATTTACTTTTTAAATACAATGTTCACTTTTTTCTATGGATACCTTTTTTAAGCGCGTATGGGGCTTTGCTTTATCATCATCAATCCATCGGCCTCTCCATATTGGCATTAAGAACAAATTTTTATTGGCTTTTATATTTTGTACTCCATATTTTTAATGTTCCAAAAAAGAGAATCATACAGCTTATGATATTTATGGGGCTTGTATGGGCCTTCTTAACCATAGTTCAACAATTCACCTACCCGCATTTTTATTTTTATTCAAGAGATGACAATGATCAATCAATTTACCGGGCGGGTGTTTATCGTTATATGGTTGTAGGACATCAATATGGAGATTTTATTCTCTTTTATTTCTTTTATAATTTTTTGATTACACGAAAACTTAGACACCTTGCGTTTGTTTTTATAGGAATGCTTGGGCTTTATTTTTATGGAACGAGGCAATTTGCTTTGTCGGCAGTTATTTGTATTGTCATTTCAGCATTCTTTGTAAAAGGCATGCACAGAATTTATATGATCATTTTTCTATGTATTGCAACTGCTGTTATACTCCATTATAAGAACCAGATTTTTGGCCAGTATGTGGAACTAACCGAGGAGCAATTAAAATACGGAGGAGAAGATATTCGATTGATGTCTGCCAATTTTTTCCTTACGGAATACTGGCCGAGCAGGCTTGCAAGATTGATTGGAAACGGCCTTGCTTATGCATCATCACAGTACGGAAAGGAAATTGTAAATATTAATCTCTATTATCACTTTTACAGAAGCGATGTTGGTATAATTGGCGCATTTAATCAATTCGGATTTTTATATGTTTTAAACATGTTGTGGATGAATATAAAGGGGTTAGCAGGAAAATATTTTAATTATGATAGCGGCTACATGAGATTATTTTTTCTAAATGCACTGTTGTTGATTGTTTTAAGTGAGTACTATTCCAATCCCACTGTAATTCCATTCTACTGTTTTATTCTATACCTGGCGGATAAATCATTTGAAGAAAAAAAATTGGCAGAGCATGAAACAAGTTCCCAATTGGTACACGAAACTTTATTAGCTTAAAAAGCCGGGATAAAACTTATGACAAATTCGGTTATCACTGTTTTGATAATTAATTATAAAACTTCGCACCTGATGCGAAAGTTGATTGATTCAATTCAGGAAAATATAGATGTAGAAATCCTGATTGTTGACAATGCATCTACAATTGAAACTTATGCCGGGCTTGAAGCAATAAATGACGAAAGGCTGCACCTTTTAAAATCTGAAAAAAATCTTGGCTTTACGGGCGGGATTAATTTTGCATTGAAATATGTTATTGAGAAAATGCCTTACATAAAATATTTCTTTCTTTTTAACCCGGATGCGTTAAGCATTCCCCACCTCATTGAAAACCTTTATAGGATCATGCAATCGGAAAAAAATGTGGCGGCAGTTTCGCCACGTATTTTATATACCGATGGGAATCCGTGGTATTCCGGTGCAACATTAAGTACCAGCAAAGGACGGGTTTATAATAATCCGGTGAATGTGAAAAAGGATATAGCCGAATATTATGATGTTGATGTTTTTAGTGGCTGCGCCGTATTGTTTGATTTAAAAAAAGTGATTGAAGCCGGCATGTTTAATGAAGATTTATTTATGTACTACGATGAGGCCGACCTTTCGATAAAGCTAAAAGAAAAGGGATACAGAATTTTATACACGCCAGTATTGGTAATATTCCACGATGTTTCTTATACAACTAAAAATATAACTCATTTGAAAACGTATTATATGACGAGGAATAAATTCATCGTTTTCAATAAAAAAATGAGCTTATATAGCAAAGTTTATTTTATGCTATATGAATTTGCCTTTCATATAAAAAACAGAAGAATAAAAAATGCAATATACCATCTAAGGGGTTTTTATGATTTTTTAAAAGGCAAAAAAGGATCTCATAGTGAAATAAAAGTATGAGACCATGAAGATATTTTTCAAGCAACCTTTACAGGGTCTAATTGTTTTGGCAAATGGCATATAAATATTTTTTTAATCCACAACCCATTACTCAAAGAAAAAATGAGTACATAGATCATTTTTATGATACTCTTGCTAAAAAGGTTAATTTATTAAACTACGGAAAAAAAGCAATTTCAAGGTCGATAGACTATTTAAGATACTCAATCCGGGCCGACGTTATGATACTGAACTGGCCTGAGGATATATTGCATCTCAGGTTTGGAATACTCCAATTATTCAGTTCATTTATCATTATTACCTTTTTTAAGATTAAAGGCGGAAAAATAGTTTGGATTTGCCACAATAGAGAATCACATAAAAAAAATTTAAAATGGTTAAGGAAATTAACGCGGTCTTTTTATACGAAAATTTCAGATGTCATAATAGTCCTGTCAAAAGATGCCCTGGATCATTTTAGTGAAATAAAACATAAGGTGCATTTTCTAAATCATCCTGTGTATTTAAATCCCGGAATAATAAAAGAAGACAATACAGAAGCCTATATAGATGTGCTCATTTGGGGACATATAAGCCCATACAAGGGCTTAAATGAATTTATAGAAGCCTATAAAAAAAATAACCAGTCGTTTGGAGTAAAAATTATAGGCCATGCGAATAAACAATACCTGGAAATAATTAAGCAAAAAGCAGATGGCCTGAACATAGATATTATTGACAAGTTTCTTACAGAGAAAGAATTAGTGCATTATTTTAATGCTTCAAAAATTATAGTATTGCCTTATCAAAACAGGGATACTTTTTCTTCCGGGGCTCTTATTCATTCATTATGTTCTAATAAAATTATTATTGGGGCGGCTGTTGGTAATTTTATTGATTTACACCAATATGGAGCTTGTCTTGTGTATGAGGATTTAAAAAATTTATTTACTATTATTGATTCTCTTTTAGAAAATCAGCGTTATTACAACGAGGAGCTTACCAGGCTTAGATGGGGAATTAGGGATTACTATGATTCAAATTCCTGGGAGTACTTTGTTGACAAGGTTCTAAACATAGTTGGTAATAAATAAAAAATTGTACATACCTAAAAATACTCAAACATGATAAGCCCTCTCAATCTTACTTCTTTAGTCATTAAATCAACTAACCAATAATGAAACACGTTGCGGTAGTATGTAAAGTGATGCCTTTATATAGGCTTGGAGTCTTTCACCAATTATCGAAAATTAAAGAAAAATACAGTTTTACCTGCTTTTGTGATACAAAGGCAATAGCTGGCATAGAAACAATTCCATGGAGTTTGGCCAATACAAGTGATGGGATCAACTGGATAAAAACATCCAATTATTTTTACGGGCCTGTGAAATTATTATGGCAAACAGGCATCCTAAAAAAAATATTTTCTTCCGAATATGATTATTTCATATTTGAAGGAGGTGTATTTCAATTGCCAACCTGGCTGTTCGCCATCTTGTGTAGGATTCGTGGTAAAAAAGTATTATTCTGGACTCATGGATTCAAAGGATTGGATAAAGGTTCAAAAAAAGTGTTTCGAGGCTGGTATTTTAAATTGGCTAACGCCCTGCTTTTATACGGCAATAGTTCTAAAGAATTGATGGCAGCAAGCGGATTTGATGAAAAAAAACTCTTCGTCATTTATAATTCTCTGGATACGGCTAAACAATTTGAGTTGTTAAGCAATTACGATTCTGATTTGATTTCTGCAGAGAAAAGAAAAATGTTTAGCAACCCAAATTTGATGACCATAATTTTTATTGGAAGATTGGTAGAAAGTAAAAATGTACCCTTTCTTTTAAATGCTGTGAAAGAATTATCGGTAAATGATACCCCGGTTAATTGTATAATTATTGGGGACGGCCCCGAAAAGGAGAAAATTAAGAATTTTATACTTGTCAATAAATTAGAGAAGTATATCCATCTCACGGGGGCTTTGTATGAAGAAGAAGCGATTTGCAAATACTTTCAAATGTCTGATCTCATGGTCTCTCCCGGCAATGTAGGCTTAAATTGTATGCATTCGCTCGCCTATGGAGTGCCTGTATTAACACATGATAATTTCCAGTTTCAAGGGCCTGAGGTAGAGGCCATAGTACCCGGTGAAACAGGTTTGCTGTTTGAATATAACAACTATGAAGATCTTTTGGCAAAAGTGAAAGAATGGAAAGAAATTAAATTTACAAAAGAAGAAATTAAAAAAAATTGCCAGGTAGTCATAACCAACCGTTACAACCCGGCAGCGCATGCAGCAAATATTGTTAAAGCTATTGATTATGTCAGGAGTGCCTCATAAGGATAACAGAAGATTACTCTTTTCAACATATTTCATTGCCTTCATCAATAAAATAATTGTTGACGCCTGAAACATTTTGCTGGAAACTATTACTAAGAAGTTTTAGTCGAATGCCGTTGGTTGTAATTCATAGAAATAGTTTATGGAGAAACAAATAATTTGTATTGATATATCCAACGTAGTTCCCGGTAAAGGTGGCACGGGCGGCGGTATTACTACTTATGCAATAAATTTAATAAAACATTTAGATAGCCTTCTCAATGATAATAACTTCAAAATCTATTGTATTAAAAATAGTGAGCTTACCAGCCTGGGGGAATTCAATAATATTACCACCATTGATGTAAAAGTTAATAACAGTAATATTTTTTCAAGGTTATATTGGCTCCATGTACGCCTGCCGTTTTTTTGTAAAAAAAAGGAGGTAACGGTACTGCATAGAATCGTGCCGGAATTGCCGGCAATAAAAGTTTGTAAATACATTATCACACTTCATGATTTTATGTTTGATTTCTATTTGCAAAATTCCCATCTAAAAAAATACCTGGATAAGGCGAACATTATAAAATTTCGGCTGTTTAGAAAATTTTGCCATTTGTCAATAGGTGTGAGTGACGGAATAATTGTGCCTGCAGATACCATTTTAGACGAACTAAAAAAAATGTTTCGTTTAAAAAATAAGAAAGCCGTCACGATTCATGAGGCTTCAGAATTTCCGGGCCATAAAACAATAGAAAAAAAACAGGCAATAGTTAACGATAACGAATTAAATATTGGAGTGGTTGCGGGATTTTATCCCCACAAGGGACATTTTAAAATTCTCAAGCTCGCAACGATATTTTTGGATTTAGGGTTTACTGATTTTAAGATTTTCCTAAGGGGAAGTAAAGTTTACAAACCTTATGTTTCTGATGTTGAAAAGGAAATAGTGAAGTTGGGCCTCGAAGATTTTGTAAAGTTTGAGCCGTTTGTAAAAAAAATAAGTTTAGAAGAAATTTATGCAGCGTTTGACCTGGTTCTTTTGCTTTCTGAGTATGAAGGATTTGGGTTGCCGGTATTAGAAGCTCAGTCTAATTCGGTGCCGGTAGCGTGTTCAAGGATACCGATATTTGAGGAGGTTTTAAGAAAATCTGCAATCTACCTCAATCCTGATTTCAGCAGAGAAGATGCTGCAGATTTTTTGAAAGAAATACGTAATAAGGAGCATTTGAAGGAGAAAACGGAAGAAGGATTAAATAACGTAGCTCGTTTTTCGTGGAGCACCATGGCGGGCGAAACATTATCTTTATATAAATATTTTATTAAATAAGGCGTTAAACAGTTTACCCTATATATTAAGCTCAAAACTCTGTGGAATTGGATAAACAAAGTTTAATTACTATTTTTCGGAATAATATTTGCAAAATGATATTTGTTATCTTTTTTTAATAAACTCTTTTATTAAATGATTTGAGATCTACACCTATACCTTTATGGACATAAACAAGAAACAATTATTTTCAGTTAGTTATTCCATTACTGATTATGGCACCGCTTCAGACATTATTATTCAAAAAGCCAGGGCACGCGAAAGTTTCGGCGTAAGTGCGCTAGCTGTTCACGGACTTATCGAGAGCGTCAGGCACAAAAGTTTTCGAGAGTGCCTGGAACAAATCGATATGATTGTGCCAGATGGTCAACCTATTAAGTGGGCTTTAAACAGTTTTTATAAAGTTGGGTTAAAGGAACGTGTGGCAGGTCCCATACTTACCAAACATGTATTGGCCAAAGCAAGCGACAATCATTTAAAAGTATATCTCTACGGAAGTAAAATATCTACCCTTAATAAAATGCAGGAATTTTTTAATGATCAATATCCACACCTTGAAATATGTGGAATGCATTCAGACAGGTTTAGAGATGCCACTCCCGAAGAAGACGCCGAAGACATAAAAAAAATAAATGACAGCGGAGCAAACCTGGTCCTGGTTGGAAGAGGATGCCCCCGGCAGGAGAAATGGGTAGCTGGCCACATATCAAAAATTCACGCTCCTATGATGGCAATAGGCGCAGCCTTTGATTTTATGGCAGGAAATATTAAACACGCGCCACATTGGATGCAGCGTTCGGGGCTTGAATGGCTTTACCGCCTGGTTCAGGATCCTAAAAAACTTTGGAGAAGATATCTTACAACCAATATGTATTTTATATACCTTTTTATCCTTTGCAAATCTGGAATCCGTAGTGTACAATTTTAAAATCCATTCATGAATATAGCTGTTGTAACCGGCTCGGGAGGACTTATTGGCAGTGAATCCGTATCCTTTCTTTCAAAAGAATTCGACCTTATAGTGGGCATTGACAATAATCTCAGGGCTTACTTCTTCGGTGAAACTGCATCTACTTTTTGGAACATAGAACGATTGCAAAATCAATTTTTAAATTATCGCCATAACAATGTTGACATAAGGGACTATAGTGCTTTAGAAAAGATTTTTAAAGATTATAATTCAGATATTACCCTCGTAGTTCATACAGCAGCTCAGCCAAGTCACGATTGGGCCGCCAAAGAACCATTGACTGATTTTACAATAAACGCCAATGGAACGATGAATATGCTTGAACTCACGAGGTTATATTGCCCGGAGGCAGTTTTTATTTTCACCTCTACCAATAAAGTTTACGGGGATAATCCCAATCTTTTACCGCTCGTGGAGCAGGATTTAAGATGGGAGATTGATGAATCTCATCCTTACTTTGAAAAAGGTATAGATGAGCAAATGAGTATCGATAATTGCAAGCACTCTGTATTTGGAGCTTCCAAGGTTGCCGCTGATGTGATGGTGCAAGAATATGGCAGGTATTTCGGACTAAAAACAGGAACGTTTAGAGGAGGTTGCCTTACAGGGCCTAATCATTCTGGCGCACAACTTCACGGGTTTCTTTCCTATTTAATGCTGTGTGCGATTGATAAAAAGCACTATACGATTTTTGGATATAAAGGAAAGCAGGTGAGGGATAATATTCACAGCTACGATCTGGTGAATATGTTCTGGAACTTTTATAAAAATCCAAGAGCAGGTGAAATATATAACGCCGGAGGCAGCCGCTTTTCTAATTGTTCTATGTTGGAAGGCATACAACTTTGTGAAAAGTTAACAGGCAATACATTCTCATATTCTTATTCGGAAAATAACAGGAGTGGTGACCATATCTGGTATATAAGTGATGTATCAAAATTTAAGATACACTATCCTGAATGGGACTATAAATATAATATTGAAGAAATATTGGTAGAAATGTATGATCTTTTTATGGAAAGAAAAAGATCCCATGAAACTGTTAGTTAATCTGGCAAATCGTTTCTAATAATTTTTGAAATAAAAAAGCAAAAGACGTCAAGATCTTTTGCTTTTTTATTTTGTCGTTACTGCTTTTTATGACCAACAGACTATTGTAAAGGATATTCATCAACTAAACTCATTTAGTTTTGTTTCATAAGTATTGCAGAAGAATAAGGTGCCAGCAAAATACTATTGAAATAAGCTTCATTTCTAATGTCTTTATAACCGCCGTTCAAAGAAATTTTCTTCAATGAACCGCCAGGATTGTACACAAAAAGAAGGTTATCGTCTGGCCTTGTGATAGTAGCATTCGCTTGATACAATTGTATGTTATCAGTTGAATAGGTGACATTTGGCTCATTAAGAGCAAATATTAATAAAGCATTCGGTTCATCCTTTACAGCACTAAAAACTATCTCATAATTATGCCGTGCTCCTGGAATATTTCTATAAATCTTTTGTGCCAGGTTCGTATAAGGGGCGCCATTCGCTCTTAAATATATTCCAATTGTTTTTTCATCACTGCCGGTTCCGGCAAGGGTAAATCGCAGAATATAATTTTTACCTGACTGAATACTGCCAACTGGTATGGTGATATAGGAATCCGGAAAATTTGGAAGAGAAGTAACTTGTAAATAACCACCGTCTAAAACACCAGAGTTGTGCCAGGCTGCTTTACATCTAAAAGCATTTATACCCGGTTGATTCTTATCAAAATTTCCATTAGATACCTTATTCACTTTTCCGAGGTCGTTAATTTTAAAAGCGCTTAATTGAAACGATGGCTTTTTTGACGATAAGTCTTTATTATATCCCGATTTCCATTTATCCAAACTGTAAAATTTATTAATCTTTCCTATAGGCTTATCCACGTAGGATGCTGAAATTGTCACGCTATCATCCATTGGGCGGCTGTAATAATTGCTGTCTATTCTGCCAAACGAATCAATATCAGTTGCATTTGAATTTGTAAAAAAAGAGGCCGTAAACTGAGTCGCATCCTTAGATACAAAAATATTATTCATGACTGTGTTGTTGCGAACCAACGCAGTAGATGCAGCATCTTTTTGTACTATTATTTGTGTGGCACTTGAATAAACTGTATTCTTTGTCACATCAACTTCATGGCAATTATGTAAGAGTATACCAGCCTTACTGCAATATGCTATTGAATTTCCTGTTACAGTAATGTTAGCCGAATTATCATCAAGGTAAATACCCGAAGCTTGAGTGGAAGTGTCTGGAGTGCCTTCGTTGGCTCCAATTCCATTTAAAACAATATTATTTTCAATAAGCTGATCTTTTTTGGGATTATTCATATTATTACCAGTGTAGATGCCTCCGCCATCATCTTTTAAAAGACAAAAGTGGTTGACAAAATTGTTTCTAACTATAACAGAATTACCTAAAAAAAGAATGGCCGCATAACCTGAACTGTCGACTTTATTATTCTCAATTATGACGCTGTCTCCATCAACATTAATTCCTATAAATGAATGGGGACTATTGCCGGCCATCCCTAAGAAAATACCCGAATTACTAACCCGGTTGCTTTTAACCTGAGTTCCATTACAATTTCCCGTTAAGTCAAAAGCATTATTATTTGAATTACTGATAACGCAATTCTCAACCTGCACATTTTGTGTGTTGTAACCTTCTATCGCATTCAGGCCTGAAAAGTTGATAACGCAGTTTTTCAAATGAATATTTTTTGAATAATATAGATAAAAGGTTTTTGCGTCTGAACCTTCAAAAGCTAAGTTTTCGAATGAAATGTTATTCTGCTTTTTAATCGTTACCAACACATTAATATTGCTTGCCTTTATTGTAAAGCCCGAAGGCTTTCTTTTGCCAAAATATAAATTGAGCAGTTTCGAGGATGGGTCGTAATACCATTCTCCAAATTGGTCGAGAGTTGAAATATGGTTTTGAATAAAAAAGCCAAAACCATCTCCAGGCTCATATTGAGATCCACTTTTATAATTTAAAGTAGAGCCTTCACGCGATATTATTCTATTCCTGTCTATAACGTAGCGCTTTTTTCGGACTACTACTTCAGCATTCGTCCAATCTAAATTTGGAAAAGATGTTGCGGCAGTGATGGAATTATTTTTCACATGCGATAGTATAGGAATCCACCCGTTTCCTGCATCATCAGCATTAGGATATCGTCCCATCGCATACTCTGAGTTATTAATTAAAACCATATTAACAGAAGAGTCATCTAATTTCTGCGAAGATGAGAATATTCCGTTTCCCTTGAAATCCCAGTTCGAAAGGGTAACAAAACCTGTAATTACCGGCAGCTCTCCCGACCCATAGGCAGCAATTACTATTGGCTGATCCTTTGATCCCGATTTGGTTACGATCAGAGATCCGTAAAATAAATCGCCCTTTCTAAGTAAAATTGAATCGCCGGGCTGAAAAGTATTAAAAATGGAATTTAATTTGGAAATAGATTTCCAGGGTGTTGCCGACCTCTGGGCCTGCATCGGGGTGCGTGTATCATCGCCGTAAGTAGAAGAAAAATAGTAGTTTGTTGCAAAGGCGGTGGACAAACAGCCTGTAAATATAATTAGCAGAAAAACTTTCATTCTGTCAAAACATTTAGTTTATAGTGACAGAAAATACTATGCCTATACTTACCGGCCGTAATCTTTACAAAAACTTTTACAAAGCTATGGCTGTGACGCCAACGCTAAATTGATTTCCTTACGATCATTTTTGCTTCTATCAAAACTATAAAGCATATTCGCGGGTGTTTGCTTTATTAAAACAACAGAAGAATATGCAGGAATAGTTACACTGTTAGTATACACCTTTCCATATACGTCCATATAAGTTCCGGACAAGGAAAAGGTTTTACTGGCTGTAGTGTTATTATATTGATAAAACACATAGCTGTCGGGATCGGTCTGCGCTACGTTTGCATCATATAGCTCAACATTGTCAAGCCAAAAATTTAGTTTGGGGCATCTGGCCTCAAAAATGATGCTTGCATTTGAACAGGATGCAGGCGCGGTAAAAAGATACTCATTTTCCTGTCTGCCTGTTTTGATGGCGATTACTTTAATATCAGAGATACGACTATAAGGCGCACCGCTTATTCTTAAATAAGCATTTATCAAAGTGTCTTTGGATGACATAGAGCTAAATCTTAAAATGTAACTTCTTGAGGAGCTAACTGAACCAACCCCAACAATAACCACGTAGCTGCTGAAGTCGCTATACTGGTTAGTCGCTTGAAATGTCCCTCCGTCCAGTTTATTATTTATCCAGCTACATGTTGGGGCAGCATATGATCCCGTTATATTGGAATTGAAAGTACCGTTGGAAAATTTATTAGCTCCTGCGAAAGAATTTAAAGTATACTGGGGAATCAAAATAGGCGTTTTTTTTGAAGACCTATCAAGACCATAGGCTGACTGCCACCCGGCAAGGTCCTGAACTCTATCAACCCTTATACCATTAATCATTAAAGAACTGGACATTGTCAGGTTATCGTCCATAGGGCGGCAAAAATAATTACTATCCATAACCCCCAGTAAATTAATATCGTTTGCTTCTGTTCTCACATACGAAGCGTACTGTGAATCCACCTTCGCAAAACAGATATTATTCTTAATAACCATATTTCTCAAGAGAGCATTCGGCATCCCATAGTCATGAATTAAGGTTAGCTGGGTAAGGTTGTTAAATAATATATTCTCTAGAACATTTGTATTAAAGGAATTATGTACAAGAATTCCGCTCCTCCCGCAGTTTGCAACTGAATTAGAAGTTATATCTACATTAGTACAATTATCATCAAGGTAAATGCCATTGCTTGAACCTGTGCCTGGTCTGTCAGTTCCTTCAGGTGCACCAACTCCATTTAATACGATATTGCCAATGATTTTTTGATTAGAATAATTCGAGTTTTTTGGAGCCCAGGTATATATTCCACCCGCATCATCTTTCGTCATCGTAAAATAATTGATAAAATTATTCTTGATAACGTTTGAGTCTCCCATACCAAATCTTATCCCAATACACCCCGTATTAAAAATCGTGTTATATTCAACAAGATTATTATTTCCTACAATCGTAACAGCCTGATACGTCGTGGTACCACTTAAACCCATTCCTGCAGTCATTCCAGTATTAGCAATGTAATTATATCTTAATAGTGAATTGTTGCAGTTATAATTCAGATCTATTGCATTGTTATTGGTATAATTGAAATAGGTACTTCTCACCCAAAGGTTTGTTGTTGCAGATCCATCTATACCATCAATGCCACTATACATAACAGCGCAGCTTTGGATGGTGATATTTTGAGCGTAGTATAAATCAAATGCCTTTCCATTTGAACCATTGAAACCAATATTATAAAACACAATATTATTTTGGTTGTTCACGGTGACTAAAGTACCTATTGCACTTGCCTGTACGCTATATGATGAAGGATTGGCAGATCCAAAATAAACATCCAACTTCTTGGTGGAAGGATTATAATACCATTCACCCAATTGGTCAAGAGTCTTAATATCGTTTTGAATAAAATAACCATAGTTATCGTATGGATTATAAGTTAAAGCAGGTGCAAAAGATAATGTATTTCCGGAGTGAGACGTGATTTTGCACCTGTCAAGTACCCATCTTTTTGGCCGTATTACTACCTCTGCACCTGTCCAGTTTATTGCTGAAGTCAATTGTTGATCGGTGATTGAATTTCCATTATGAGATTCGAAAGTAAGATATCCTTTGTTTGCTGTCTTTAGATTTGGGTAGCGTCCCATAGCCTGCATGGCTCCATTAAAAATCACGGTATTAATAGCAGATCCGAATGAAGCATTGTAACTTTCATAGATGCCATTCCCGATAGATACCCAGCTTGAAAGTGTTTGCAATCCGCTTATCACTGGTCGGACTCCCGTGCCGTAAGAGGCAAATACGATAGGACTACTGGCTGAACCTGATTTTGTAACCGTTATAGAGCCATAAAAGGTTTCACCACATTTAAATAGCACCGAATCACCCGCATTAAGGCTGCTAAAAAAAGAATTTAATTTACTCAAAGTTTTCCACGGCGTCGCAGCATTCTGTGCCTGAGCGGTAGTTCTGCTGTCATTGCCCGACACGCTTGAGAAATAATAATTAGAGGACCTGGCGGAATGCAAGATACCCGCAAAGAAGAAAAAAAGCAAAGTTCGCATTAAATGGTTTTTCATAAAATATTAATTTCTAATTTGGATTATACAAATGGATTATACTAAGTCTTTGCAACGGAAAAATTCCGGAATTTATTATCATCAAGGGCAATCCTCCTAAAATTTAAAGGAAATTTGACCCGGGATTTAAGAATTAATTCATGGAACCTGGTGGAAACGTCGGATAATTAGTTTTGATAATTTTGGATTCAAGATGGATTAATAGAAAATTCACAAGGATAATTAGTTCAAAAAAAACGATTATGTCCAAAAATTATTCCAAAATGTCGATTCTTGGCCCTTATATTGCAATGTGGAAAAAATTTCCTACTCTAAAATTTTAATCTGAATGAAGAAAAGTTCTTTACTTGATCCGGATAACTCAAAATCTATAAATCAAAAATTTAGAGAAAACAGGTTTGCCTTTTTTAGAGAATTACTTTCGCGAATCCAATCCGATAAGCCAATTGAAATTTTGGACATTGGCGGAACGCAGTCTTATTGGGAAAGCATGAATTTTACGGAAGGTCACAACGCGAATATCACTTTACTAAACTTATACTTAGCACCAGTTAAATATCCAAACTTTTCAAGCATTGCCGGCGATGCATGCGACCTATCCAATTTTGGCGAAGATCACTTTGACATTATATTTTCAAATTCAGTAATTGAGCATCTTTTCACCTATGAGAATCAAATGAAGATGGCCAAAGAGATCAGGCGAGTAGGTAAATATTACTACGTGCAAACTCCAAACTATTATTTTCCTATCGAGCCACACTGGCTTTTTCCCCTTTTTCAATTTTTTCCGTTCAATATGAAAGTGGCACTTACTAAAAACTTCAACCTGGGGAATTATAAAAAATCAAAAACCCGGGAAGCTGCTATGCGTAGGGTGAATGAAGTGCAATTACTTACCGAAAAAGAAATGAAAACTTTATTTCCAGAAGGGCTTGTTTACCGGGAAAAGTTTTTGGGACTAACAAAATCGGTGACAATTTACAATTTCCCAAAAATCTGAGACTAATTTGATTAAAAAATCCCCTTTAGAAACAGGGGATTAAGTATCGAGGAGCGGACTTGAACCGCCGACCTTCGGGTTATGAATCCGATGCTCTAACCAGCTGAGCTACCTCGACATTTTATTTTGGGCGGCAAAGATAATGTATTGCCTAAAAATGCAAAGCGAAAAGAACTAGTTTAGGAATTAGTTTATTGGCTGGCGGCCCGGATAAGCTGCCAGTGCTGCTTCCAGGCAATCCATAGCAGCATTAATAGATTCTTTATTTAGTACATAAGCAAGGCGTACCTCGTTCTTTCCCAGCCCTTCTGTACCATAAAAACCGCTTGCAGGCGCAAGCATAACTGTAGATCCATTATGACTGAATGATTCCAATAGCCATTGACAAAAAGTATCTGCATCATCAACTGGCAAAGATGCCATCGCGTAAAAAGCGCCGCCGGGCTCAGGACAAAAAACACCGGGCATGTCATTGAGCCTTTTCACAAGTATGTCTCTGCGTAACTGGTATTCCGCTTTAGTGCTTTGAAAATAATCAGCAGGCAGGTCAAGGGCTGCCTCTCCTAAAATTTGCCCAAATCCGGGAGGACTCAATCTTGCCTGTGCAAATTTGATAACTGTTTGCAAAACGAGTTTATTCCTCGAAACAAATGCTCCGATCCTCGCCCCGCAGGCACTATATCTTTTACTTATCGTATCCATAAGAATCACATTATCCTCTACTCCTGAAAGTTGCATAGCACTAAAATGATCTCCCGAATAGCAAAATTCCCGGTATGCCTCATCTGAAAATAAAAAGAGGTCATATTTATGGATGATTGTCTTTAACGTTTCTATTTCTTTTCTGCTGTATAAGTAACCCGTTGGATTGTTCGGGTTACAGATCATGATTGCTTTCGTTTTTTCAGTAATGGCCTTTTCAAAATCTTCAATGGGAGGCAGTGCAAAACCAGCTTTAATCGAAGAGGTTATTGGTTTTACAACCACACCTGCTTCTGTTGCGAAACCATTGTAATTGGCATAAAATGGTTCGGGGATTATAACCTCATCGCCGGGATCAAGGCATGCTATAAAACCAAATAAAATAGCTTCGCTCCCGCCAGTCGTTATTATTATATCATGATGAGTTACCTGAATATCAACCGATCTATAATAATCGACCAGCTTCCTTCTATAGCTTTCATTACCCGCACTATGGCTGTATTCAAGAATTTTAAAATCTGAATGGCGAACTGCATCCAGTATTTGCTTGGGGGTTTCAATATCAGGCTGCCCAATATTGAGATGGTATATTCTAATTCCCTTGCTCTTTGCAACCTCCGCATAAGGAACTAATTTCCGTATGGGCGATGCAGGCATTATTGTACCTCTTTGACTTACTGATAGCATACAGCAAATATAAATTGAGAATTTGTTAAGTAGTATCTTACTTGGCAATCGTTTCATAAATAAATATCAACGACATTGATGTCTCTTTTGCAAGGAGTATTATCTATCAGTTCCGAAAATGGCTATTAAGTTTACAGAATTCAGCAACAATAAACGCAAGAGAATAAATCACATTTAAGATATTTTTGGAAATAATACTTATGCCTCACCGCATATATAAGGAATCAACTTCATTTTTAATTATCTTAGTTAGCGGCTAATACGAATTACAATGGGTGATGTGCAGAACTAAGATTGAAAGATTTCATTCTTCAAAAGAAAGATATGCATGCAATTATTAACCAATCAAAGCCTGATAAAATGTTATTTGTAAATGTCCTGCTTCTTATCACTGCAACACTTACCGGTCTTAACGCCGGGCTTCTATATGCATACGCATGCTCTGTAAATTTAGGATTGAGCCAATTGCCCGATAAGGAATACCTGGCTGCTATGCAATCCATTAACAAAGAAATTCTTAACCCTATTTTTTTTATGGGCTTTTTTGGAGCGTTAATCCTGTTGCCGGTTAGTAGTTTCGCGACTTACAGCCAGCCTGTTTCTTTCCGTTTTATTTTTTTAATAGTTGCTACATTAGTTTATGCGACAGGCACTTTTGGAGTAACAGCTTTTGGCAATGTTCCTTTAAATAATGTATTGGCGAAAATTAATTTACAGTCGGCCTCTTCTGTAGAAATTTCCAGGATTCGAATCGACTTTGAAAGCCCGTGGAACAGGCTGCACAACATAAGAACAGTTACCTCCATCATTTCACTTGTATTCGTTATCCTCGCATGCCTGAGCAAGGGAGATACAATAGGCAAATAATTATTGGATATGTGGTAAGACGGAATTTCTGATTTTATCTAATTTTGCTTAGCTAATAATGATCAATGCTGCTAACATAATGTAGTTAGAACAATTATTAAATTTTAGCTATGGCATATATATATAATTATAAAAAGAATTTTTTCCCGGATAATTATGATTTGCCTTTTAAGTTGCAAATCAATTTTATTAACCTTATCAATTGGTGGAAAGAGCAAGCTGGACTGGATGACTCCCTCGAATCTTACAGGGCTAAAGAAGTATTAAAAAAGATTGGAAAATCACCTGAACTTTCCAAGCCATTTACAGATGTAGGCCTCATTGAAAAATACCAGGAAGAGATTCGCCTTCTCCTATCACCTTTTTTTCCGTCGCTTACTACCACTAATGAAATTAAAGCTGCAGGAATTCCTTTCAAGCCGATGCTGTTTAACCTTACAAAGCGTTTTACCAATATACTGGATGGAGCCGATAATGATTTTCTCGTTCCGGAAAGTTCACCGGATTTGATTTATTTGTTCAGTTGTATAACTATCCTCAATGCCCATTACAAAGCTAATGTGAGTCTTTCTCCAAATTTATTTTTTAATATTCGCGATAAAAAGACAGGGATTGTCAGAAAGTACAGAGCTTTTGTAAATGTTGATTTTACTGATGTGATTCCCGGCCCAAATGTTCAGCAGCTCTCCGAAAAAGACATACATGAGCTCACCAATAATTTTGGCAATGCTGAATTATGGAAGAAAAAGATTCCTCCAAACAGTTTTGGTTTCGAAGGCTTTACGATACTCACGCTTTTTGATGTAACACGTGAAGAATCTGTATCTGCGCTAAAATTTGATTTAATAAAAAAAGATTCTTTAACCAAGCCCGCCATTGTAGCACAAATACAGGAAAACTTAGGCGCTATGCTTAATATTCCAAAACTAAAAACCGGTTTCATTTCTTACAATAAAGAACGGGAATTGCTGCAATCAATTGGTTTTGGCGAAGGAAACAGTATTGCATTGCCAGGTAAAAAAAATATAAAAATCAGTGAAGCATTCTGTGACTCATCAAACCAGTTTTCTTTTGAAAAAAATCAATCACTAGTTTTTCAAAACATCGATGATAAAAAATACAAAGACAATATCCTGGTCAAAAAACTTGCGAAACTTGGTCTTAAAAGCTATCTCGCAATGCCTTTATTCTATAACGATGAATTGATCGGGATACTTGAGGCGGCCTCCGAAGAAGTAAATGCGCTTAACACAATTACTGTTTACAAATTGCAGGACGTCGCATCATTGTTTACGATAGCGATGAAGCGTTCGCAGGATGAAATGAAAAACCAGATTGATGCAATCATCCGTCAAAAATGCACCGCAATACATTCAACAGTTGCCTGGAGGTTTATTGAGGCTGCAGAAAAACTTATCGAGTCAAAAATGATGAATGATGATGATAAGATGGAAGACATTGTTTTTCCGGGCGTATATCCTTTGTACGGACAAACAGATATTCAAGGTTCATCCGTTCATCGCAATCTCTCCATAAAGGCCGATTTGATTGAACAGTTATCCCTGGCGAAAAATATCTTAAATCTTTCTGTCAAAAGATTTGGACTTCCCGTTTATAAAGATCTCAGGTTTCGTGTAGATAACTACATACAGCAGTTGGGACAGGAATTGACAGCCGGCGATGAAAATGTGGTGTTAGAGTTTCTTAAGAAAGATATCTATCCTGTATTTAATCACCTTCACAGCCTCAACACGGAAATACATGAAGCATTGCAGCATTATGAAAAGCAATTGGATCCCGTATTAGGTTTATTATACAACAAGAGAAGAGATTATGATGAAAGTGTGAAACTTATTAATGAAAATATTTCAGGATACCTGGATAAGGTACAGGAAGCCGCACAAACAATGTTTCCGCATTATTTTGAAAAGTATAAATCCGATGGCGTAGAGCATAATTTATACATTGGACAGTCAATGGTGAACAATAAGAAATTTCATAATCTTTATTTACAAAACCTTCGGCTTTGGCAACTGATGGTGATTTGCGAAGTAGAAAATGAAATTCACCGTTTGAAAACAAATCTTAAGACAAAGCTCGAAGTATGCTCATTAATTTTGGTGCACAGCCAGGCACTGAGTATCCGGTTCAGGATGGAAGAAAAGAAATTTGATGTGGATGGCGCTTACAATGCCCGTTATGAAATTATAAAGAAAAGAATAGATAAAGCCAGCGTAAAAGAAACTGGCGAAAGGCTTACACAACCCAAAAAAATCGCCATAGTTTATTCCAACGAAAAAGAGGCGAAAGAATACGTGAACTATATTAATTACTTACAATTCATTAATTATGTAAGTAACGAGATAGAATGGCTCACATTGAAGGATCTACAGGGAGTAACAGGCCTGAAAGCTTTGCATGTTTCAATCTTGTATAGCAAGGTTGGCAGCGCAAAGGAAAGTAAAGCAATAAAGTTTTTGGAAGAAGCGCACATTGATTGAATACAACCGGATTTTAATACATCCCCAGGGGGCATTTTTTTAAAGTTATCGCGGATTAAAACAAATTTTATACGGTTATAATTACTCCGGCGATGTCTCTTGTTATTCTAAAAAAATTACGCTAACTAATAATGCGCCCTCAATTTCATAAACTTCCCCTTGCCGCTGATTGCTCATTTTTATACATGGGTTGGGAATGTAGTTATTTCGATAAACCGTGGCACTTCCATAAAGAATATGAATTGGTATTAATTGACAAGGCTGACGGAACGAGATTTATCGGGGATCATGTAAGCCACTTTACTGACGGAAATCTTGCGTTAATTGGCCCGAACATTCCACATCTTTATAGAAACAGTGAAAAGTACTACAAGAAGAAAGGCCTTGTTGCAAAATCCATTTTCATTCATTTTACTGATGATTTTCCTGGCAAGCATTTCTTCGATATACCTGAAATGAAATTAGTAAGAAAACTTTTGGACAAATCATCATTGGGGCTTGATATCCGGGGGAAGACTAATGAATATGTAAAACAAAGACTGGTCGGAATGAAGCAGCAACTTCCTGCTCAGCGATTGTTGACCTTACTTGATATTTTAGTTTTTCTCTCAGCGAGCCGGGATGTAAAATATATTCTCTCCAGCGGTTTCACTGCAAGCAACAGTAATGACACAGATCGTATTAATATAGTGTTGCAATACATAATGGAGAATTACACCAATGAAATTTATATAGAAGAGATTGCTTCTAAATTAAACATGAGTATAGCTTCTTTCTCACGATATTTTAAGCATCACACAAGGAAGACATTCTCACACTATGTTACCGAAATAAGAATCGGCCATGCCTGCAGGTTATTAATGGAAGACAATTACAATATCTCCGAAATATGCTACCGCAGCGGGTTTGATAATCTGTCAAATTATTACAGGCATTTTAAAAAGATAGTTGGAGTTATTCCTAAAGAATATAAAAAAAGATTTTTAACCAATAATAAAGCTTAAAATATTTATAGTTAATAATGCATTTAAGATTTTAGTCCCATAATTAAAATGGGACATTCCCTGCTCAAATATTCAAATATTCTTAGTAAACATTTTTTTATCATCAACATACATCTTCTGCACACATTCATGTTAAAAAAGTACACACATAAAGAGAATTATTGAATATTTATTCATAACCGTAACTGTAGTTTTAATTATTGAAATAATTCATCGAATTAAATTAAGACTTGTTATGAGAAAAAAAATCCCTCTATGGATACTCTCGGTCATGATGCCAGGGTGTCTTCTATTCCTCATTCCTTCCAGGTTGATTGCACAAAACCTAAAAGAAATTACCGGGGTCGTAAAAACAAATGCATCGTCACTTGCAGGCGTTTCAGTTACGGTAAAATCTAATCCTGCAATAGGAACAACCACAAGCGATAACGGAAAATATACTATTAAGGCTCCCGAAGGCAGCACACTTATTTTCAATTCGATCGGGTACAAAACAATCGAAGTACCGGTAAGTGGAAAATCTGTAATTAACCTGAACATGGAGCTGGAAAATGTGAACCTTGAGGAAGTAGTTGTTATTGGCTATGGCTCACAAAAGAAAATAAATGTTATCGGTTCGGTGTCCACAGTTACGAGTAAAGAAATTACTGCAGCTCCCGTTTCAAATATTTCCAACGCCCTTGCAGGACGCTTGCCCGGCGCGATTATTCAGCAGTCCAATGGTGAGCCTGGGAAAGACGGAGCTTCTATATTGATAAGAGGTCTGGCAACCCTTGGTAATAATCAACCTTTGGTGGTAGTAGATGGCGTTCCCGGAAGAGACCTCAATTCCATTAATGCGAGCGATGTTGAAAGCATTAGTGTTCTTAAAGATGCATCGGCCGCCATTTATGGAGCACGCTCTGCAAATGGAGTCATTCTCGTTACCACTAAGCATGGGCGTGAGAATGTTCCAGTAAGTGTAAGCTATTCGTTCTACGCGGGTTGGCTTGCACCAACCGAATTGCCAAAAATGGCTGATGCCGCGACCTATGCGCAAATGATTCGTGAAATGCAATCTTATCAGGGGGTTGCAGAGCCAAATATGAAATTCTCTTTAGACGATATTGAAAAATATAAATCAGGACAATTTCCATGGACGCATCCAAATACAAATTGGTTTGATGCTTCCTTGGCAAAATACAGCCATACTCAAAATCATAATGTGGCTGTGAGCGGCGGAAGCAAAGCAGTTGATTATTATTTTTCTTTCGGCACTCAGCATGATGACGGTATATTTAAAAATTCTGCAACATCGTTTAACCGGTACAATATAAGAGCAACCGTTGATGCAAGGGTTAATGAATATCTTACACTTGGTTTAAACTTAAACGG
Organism: Ginsengibacter sp.; assembly: GCA_040007435.1. Taxonomy (GTDB): domain Bacteria; phylum Bacteroidota; class Bacteroidia; order Chitinophagales; family Chitinophagaceae; genus Ginsengibacter. The sequence continues at coordinate 60,453 of JBDTUZ010000015.1, forward strand.
ATCCCAGGAAAACAGTAACTATCCCTCAACCGATGCAGGATTCAATTTTGAGGGAGCGTTAAAAAGCCTTCCTACATCACCCGCTTTATACCCTAATGGCTTGCCAGGGCCGGATATAGCCTACGGACAAAACCCTGTGGTATCCTCCACTTCACAAACCGGTTTTAATGATAGCAAAAGATACAGGCTCAACAGTATCTTCAGCGCATCACTCAAAATACCCGGTGTGAAAGGATTATCAGTCTCAAGCTATTTCGCGTACGACCTTAACCTGGGCCAGCAAAAATTATTTCAAAAACCATGGATACTTTACCAGCTTGATGAACCCGCCTATCTTGCTGCAGGCAATACCGGCGCAGAAGACGGATCAGCTTTTTTGATCGGCACACCCAAGGGAACCAACGATCCCAACCTAAGAGATTACTACGACGATGCAAATACAAAGACCTGGAATATAAAAGCAGACTATACAAGGTCAATAGGAGATCATAATATTAGCGCCTTTGTTGCTTATGAAGCTTCAGAATATGAGGGTAAAGGAATCAGCGCATTCCGCAGGTATTTTATCAGCAGCCAGTTGCCTTATTTATTTGCGGGAGGCGATGCGGAAAAAGATAACTCGGAATTTGTTGAAATAGATTCCCGCATTAATTATTTCGGAAGGATTAGCTACAACTATAAGGAAAAATATTTATTTCAATTCTCTTTACGCCGTGACGGATCATTAAGGTTTTCAAAAGAAAGTGGCCGCTGGGGAAATTTTCCGAGCGTGCTCGCAGGATGGAATGTTTCCAAAGAAAAATTCTGGCAGAATAATATGAAGTTTGCAAACTTCTTTAAAGTAAAAGCTTCATGGGGCCAACTTGGAAATGATCTTGTAGCTCCGTTCCAGTATTTATCAGCCTATTCCCTAAGTAGCGGTTATGTACTTGGCTCAGGAAGAGTTTATTCCGCAGGGCTTAGCCAGTTAGGCGCCACCAATCCTAACATTACCTGGGAAGTTGCCAACGTTTATAATGCCGGTTTTGAATCATTGCTTTTTAATAATAAAGTAACATTGAATGCAGATTTCTTCTATCAAAAACGTAACAACATTCTTGTAAAAAGAAATGCTTCAGTACCTGACTTTACCGGCATCCAGTTACCGGATGAAAACTATGGCGTTGTTGATAACAGGGGTTTTGAAATTGTATTAGGATACGCAGACAGGAGCAGGGACTTTTCGTATTCAGTAAATGGCAACCTTGCCTTTGCACGCAACAAGGTGATAAACTTCGATGAACCGGCAAGACAGGTGCCGTGGCAGGTAGTCACAGGTCACCCGCAGGGATCTCAATTATTATATAAGGCGATAGGCATTTTTAAAGATGATGTGGAAATAAGCAAAACCCCACATGTTGATGGCGCTATTCCAGGGGATATTATTATCGAGGATTATAATAACGATGGTATTATCAATGATGATGACCGCATAATATTCCCTAAGACTGTAAACCCGGAAATCACATTTGGTTTCAACTTTAATTTGAGATATAAGAATTGGGCGCTCAATGGGCTTATTCAAGGTTCGGGCAATGCCATGCGTTTGGTGTACGCACAGTTACAAGGGCTTGCAGGAAATTATTTTGCATACGATGCAGAAGGCAGGTGGACGCCGGATAATCCTAATGCCTCCAAGCCAAGGGCTTTTGATAGAAACGATGCCTATTGGAGATCTGATTATCGCACTGATTATTCTTACCAGAATGCCGCTTATGCAAGAATGAAAAATTTACAATTGGTTTATAATATTCCTAAGAACATACAGGATAAAATCAGGCTTAAAGATGCGCAGATTTACCTTTCGGGTCAGAATTTATTCCTACTTTATTCAGGTAATAAAATTATTGATCCGGAGGTTGGCGGTATCGTCACACAAAACGCAAACGTGAGCCAGGATCAAAATATTTACACCTCATCAGGATCAGTAAATTATCCTATAATGAAAATATATACAATCGGTGCAAGGATCACTCTTTAAGCCACAAAAATTATTTCATTCGTAAAACAAGAAATTATGTACACAAATAAAACATACATTAAGATCTTTGCTTTCCTTTTGTTGTTGACGACAGGGTGCAGCAAAATTTTAGATAAAACACCGGTTGATAAGTTCTCCGATGCCCTGCTTTGGTCGGATATAAATCTTGCTGACAGATATCTGCAGGATAATTATAACAACAGTATTACCGGCGGATTTGGATACCTTTCGTATGCATCTCTCACAGATGAGTCCCACGACACGCATGGCTTTGGTACAGATAATTATTTGCAGGGCAGCATTTCATCAAGCAATACAACTCCATTTGGAATATGGGCTTTTGATTATACCACATGGGGAACTATGTATAAGAATATTCAAAAGCTAAATATTTTTCTTGCAAACATTGACAGGGTTCCTGATGCATATCCCGCCGCTGAGCAGGCTGGTATAAAAACAAGGGCTGATCTCATGAAAGGAGAAGCTCTATTTTTAAGGGCATTTTGTTATCAACAGCTTGCCCGTAATTATGGCGGCGTTGTTGTTATTACCACACCTTTTGAAATTGGCCAGGATTATCTTTCAATTAAAAGATCAACATTTAAAGAAACTATAGATTTTATTACGGGTGAATGCGATGCAGCCGCTGCACTACTTGGCGACAAAGCTGACATGGAAATGGGAAGAGCAACAAAGGGTGCAGCGTTGGCACTAAAATCAAGAATACTCTTATTTGCAGCAAGTGATCTTACGGCTGACGGGACTGCCGCAAATGACATTGTAGGCTATAGTAGTCCCGACAGGACAGCACTTTGGACCGCTGCAAAAAATGCAGCCAAAGCCGTAATGGATTTAGCCACTTACCAATTGGAAAATTTTGGAGCACCGGATAAAGTTGCAGTCGCAGATAAATTTTTTACATTCTTCAAAGCAAAAGATCTTTCAAGCAACGAAGCCATTTGGGGCAAAATGTTTTTGAAAGATGTTGGCGCGAGGAACCAGATGAACCTTATAAATGGTACTAACGGTTTTGTAATGTATGGCTGCAATGCCCCTACAGGCAACCTTGCAGATGCTTTTGAAATGGAAGACGGATCACCTTTTGCCAATCATTATAACGTTGATGCCAACGGTTATTATAAAAATGTTTCAGGCAAATATTCTTCACCAAATATGTACTACAATCGTGAGCCGCGGTTCTATGCCACTATTTTATATGATAGCGCTATATGGCAAAAGCGTTTTGCAGATTTATCTCCAAGAGACCCTTTAGGCATATATGACAGAAGAACGAGAATCACCATAAAGAATGGGGCGGAGGAAAGCAAAATATATGGAATAGATACAAGACAAGGACCCATTGATGGAGACGATGGAACATACACGGGCTATACATTTAAAAAATATCTTGACAATGCGGTGTATGGAACTGAAACCAATAATAATGAAAACGCATGGATTGAATTTCGCTATGCAGAAATTATTATGAATTATGCTGAAGCGTGCCTGGGGTTAGGAGAAACATCAGAAGCAACAACTTACATCAACATGATCAGAAACAGGGCAGCCCTGCCTGACTTTACCGGCGATATTACACAAGCCCTGCGTTACGAATGGCGGATTGAATTTGTACATGAAGATGTTCGATTTTATGATATGAGAAGATGGAAAATTCTTGACGAAGCTCTGCAGGATGCTACCGGCGTGGATATTATTCAAACGACTAACAAAGATAATAATACGGTAACTACAACATGGCAACAGATAAAAGTACAGCAACGTGGTCCTGCAAGCACTAAATTGTACTGGGTGCCTATTCCCATAGATGAGATTAACCGGGCGCCGCAGTTGGAACAAAACCCTGGCTACTGATTTTGTAGTTCCGTTATCTTTGAAGCGGGGGCTTTTTGAGAATTAAATAAATATCTTGTAATCATTCTAAAGAATGAATCTTTTAGACTATGAAGAAATATTTACTGGTCGCTGTTTGTATAAGTTTTTCTGTTACATCCTGGTGTCTTGATACATTGTCGGTTTGCTCTCCTTCAGGAAAAATTTGCGTAAAAATCTGGATGGGAAAAGAGCTGAATTACCGGATTGATTTCAATGGAACTCCCATATTAGATCCCTCAGAAATAGATATGCAGCTTGCAGGCAATGAAAGCTTTTCATCGGGCAACAGGATAAAATCGCATTCAATAAGAAAAGTAAACAACGTAATTGTTTCGCCGGTTCCGGAAAAAAGAAAGAACATACCAGACAACTATAATTTAATGACGCTTGGGTTTAAACAACCTTACAAGGTCGAATTCCGGGTATATGATGATGGAGTAGCGTACAGGTTTGTTACATCTTTCAAAGATTCGATTACAGTGCAAAATGAAATCGCTGAATTTAATTTCCCCGGTAAAGCAGCTGCTTATTTCCCGGGTATCCATAAACGTGGTGATGCAGATATTTTTCATACAAGTTTCGAAGAATTATATCCTTTAAGGGAATTAGATTCCATTAAAAGTCAAGAGGTCGGCTATACGCCGGTTCTTGTGGCTCCGCCAACAGGTCCGAAGATGGCCATTCTTGAATCAGACCTTGAAGATTATCCCGGGCTTTTTTTAACCGGAACAGAAACGAACACACTAAAAGCCATTTTTGCACCATACCCGTTGGAGGAAAAAGTATCAGGAGGTGACTACCCTCAAATGATAGTTACCAGGAGAGCCGACTATATTGCCAGAACAAAAGGGACAAGAACTTTCCCCTGGCGAATTATTATGATCGCTAATGAAGACAGGCAGTTACCGTCAATTGATATTGTTTACAGGTTGGCTTCGCCATCAAGGATAGGAGATGCTTCATGGGTACACCCTGGCAAAGGAACTGATGAGTGGACAATTAATGTAAATCTTTTCAATGTGCCGTTCCGGTCGGGTGTAAATACAGCCTCCTACAAATATTATATTGACTTTGCGAAGAAGTTTGGATTTAACCGTATCATGATGGATGCCGGCTGGAGTGATAATATGGATATGTTTAAAATTAATCCAAATATTAATATGGATACTTTAGTTGCCTATGCTAAAGAAAAGGGGATTAAAATTAGTATGTGGACATTAGCCAATACATTAGACCGGCAGTTAGACAGTGCTTTAGACCGTTTCAGTAAATGGGGGGTTGATTTTATTATGACGGATTTTATGGACAGGAATGATCAGAAGATGGTACATTTTTATTACCGCGTAGCAAAAGCATGTGCAGAACACCATATCATGATAATGTATCACGGCGCCTATCCACCAAAAGGATTTAACCGCACTTATCCAAACAATGTAACCCGTGAAGGTGTGTTGGGTTCGGAATATAACATTGGCAGTAACCTGGCTACACCTGATCATGATGTAACGTTACCTTTCACACGCATGTTATCAGGCTCCTTCGATTATGAACCTCTTGTATTCAACAATGCTACTAAAAAAGGTTTCAGGACAATTGAAGGCATGGTGATGACACAGGGTACACGCTCCCACCAATTAGCCATGTTTGTAGTATTTGATAACCCGATGGAAATATTTGGAGGCAACCCTTCCCAGGCATCAATGGAGCCAAAATTTACTGAATTGATGGCGAACATTCCCACTACATGGGATGAAACCAAAGTAATAGATGCGAAGGTTGGCGAATATATTATTACTGCAAGGCAAAAGGGCAACGATTGGTACATCGGTGGCATGTCTAACTGGTCACCGCGAGACCTGGGCGCTACATTTGATTTCCTTGACGCTATTGGAAATTATAAAGCAACTGTTTGCAGGGATGGTGTAAATGCAGACCGTTATGCTGCGGATTATATTCTATCCGATACCACATTTAAGAAGAATGATACAATGAAAATTCATCTCGCACCCGGAGGTGGCTTTTTAGTGAAACTGGAAAAACAATAAACGATTTATCTAATTAGCCAAAGCATAAAGTCACATGACAATCTCCCGAAAAGAAATTAATAATGTTGAATTGTTTGCGGGTGAAAATGATCATATCAAATTTGAAATTGCTCCTGCTGCCGGAGGTAAAATTATAAGCGTCTATAATAAAAAACTTGATAAAGAATTCTTATGGAAGAATGCAGATTTATTACTTGAGTCCCATAAGCCCGGTGCAGATTATGATTCAAATTTTATCGGTGGAATTGATGAACTCATCCCAAATGATATTCCTGAAAATATAGACGGCATTGACTATCCAGATCATGGGGAATTATGGACAACGGCTTTGGATTATGAATTATTAGAAAATAAGATTGCCGTGTTTGGAAAATTAGAATTGAGCGGGCTTTATTATAAAAAAATAATTTCTTTAGAAGATAATTCTCCCGTAATTAATATTGAATATATCATCAGGAACGAATCAACATCCACCAGGAATTTTTTATGGAAGTTACATGCGGCACTTCAAGTTGAAGGCGGGGATAAACTTATTACCAATGCAAAAAAAGCAAAGGTTGTTGATCCTGATTATTCGAGATTTAAGATGTTAGAGGAATTCACCTGGCCTGATATAGAAAACACCAATGCCTCATTAGTTCCGGAGAAAAATAATACAACAGACTTTTTTTATTTATATGATATTGATGCTCCGCGAATGGGCTTGGAAAGCAATAATGGCAATCATTTGTTCAGCTATAGTTATGATAATAATGTATTTCCCTACCAATGGTATTTCGCATCTTACGGGGGTTTTCTAAACCATTATACCGCAATTTTAGAGCCCTGCACGAGCATGCCGATTAGTATAAATGATGCAAAGAAATCGGGTCAGTGTTCTGTACTTGAACCTGGACAGGAAATAAATACAATTGTAAAAATATACGCCGGAGAAAATATTAAATAGAAATGGCAAAAGGAAAAGTTTTAATAACAGGCGCCGCTTCGGGCATAGGAAGAGCTACTGCTATACGATTTGCAAATGAAGGATATGATGTATGCCTTAATGATATACAACAGGAAAAATTGCAGGCTTTATTAAATGAACTTCCCAAAGGAAATCATCTCTTATTGAATGGCAGTTATGCAGAAAAGGAAACTATAAAGAAGGGCGAAAAAATCATACAGGATAATTGGGGCAGTGTGGATGCGTTGATTAATTGCGCAGGATTAAGCGAAAAAACCAATCCTTTGGAAATGGATATTGATCGCTGGCGTGTAATATTTGATCGCATGGTCAACGGCTCTATTTTGATGACAACCCTCGCAGTAAAATTTATGAATAATAAAAGTGGAAGGATTGTACATATTACTTCTATTCATGGAACCAGGGCTGAGAAGGATGCAAGCAGCTATTCAATGGCGAAGGCGGCTATCAATCAATTTTGCAGGGCAATGGCATTGGAGCTTGCAGATAAAAATATTTTAGTAAATGCAATCGCGCCGGGCTTTGTGGATACTGCGATGTCAATGGTTGATGGCGAAAATGAATTGGAGAGTCAATGGTTCAAAGATAATTATGTAAGCAACCAGCATTTACCATTAAGGCGTGCAGCAAGTCCCGATGAGATTGCTGGTGTAGCCTTCTTTTTAGCAGGCAAAGATGCATCTTACATAACCGGGCAAGTAATTACTGTAGATGGCGGACTAACGATTACGTTTTAATTATAAATAACGTCCCTCTCCTTCGGAGAGGGGTGGGGTGAGGTTATAAACAAAATTCTATCAATGAAGATTGAGTCTGTCGATTTTTTTTATTTGTCAATGCCGGAAGTCTTAGACATTGGCGATGGAAGCCAGGATGCTTTGCTGGTAAGAATCAGGGCCGGCGGTGTTGAGGGTTGGGGCGAGTGTGAAGCCTCCCCGCTTACAAGTATTGCAAGCTATGTATGCCCTATGTCGCACAGCGCTTGCAAGCCATTAAAATATTCAGTGGAAGGTATGGAGATAAATAATGTGGACGACATTGCCCGCATCTCTGCAACGGTTCATGAAAATTCATTTGACTTATTACAATCCGATCATACACTTTCAGGTATTGACATTGCCTTGTGGGATCTTCTTGGTAAAAAATTGAATGAGCCTGTGTATAAATTATTGGGGTATAAAAAATCTTATCCCAAACTTCCTTATGCATCGCAACTTTTTGGAGACACACTTGAAGAGACTTTTAAGAAAGCAAGCGTTGCAAAAGCATCAGGCTACAAAGCAGTGAAATTTGGATGGGGACCATTCGGAAAAGAGACTTTAGAAAATGACATTGCTCACCTCTCTGCTGCACGCGAAGGCCTTGGAAAAGATATTCACCTGATGATAGATGCAGGTACAGCCTGGAATGAAAATATCGACAGTGCCCGGACAAGGTTACTCCATCTTAAAAACGTTTACGCCTACTGGTTAGAAGAGCCATTTATAAATCTCGCATTGGATGCTTATAAAAAATTAGCAACGTCACTTCCTGCTATACCAATTGCTGCCGGTGAAGGTTGCAGTAATTTGGTACAGGCTAAAGCAATGATGGAATATGCCGGGCTAAAATTTATACAAATAGATACCGGAAGAATCGGTGGTATCACCATAGCGAAGCAGGTTGCAGACCTGGCCGTGCAAAAAAATATTACTTACGTCAATCATACTTTTACCTCTCAGCTGGCATTGAGTGCATCATTGCAACCATTTGTAGGTATAGAAAATGATACGATATGTGAATACCCTGTTGAGTTAAAGGCCTTGGCAGCAGACATTTCTCAAACCAAAATTTTACCCGATGAAAATGGATATATCCATGTGCCTGAACAACCGGGATTAGGAATTTCCGTTAACACAGAGGCGCTGAAGAAATACCTGCTGGATGTTGAAATAAAAATAAAGGGAAAGCAAATTTATTATACACCTGATTTATGAAAGCTTGTGGCAATATTAAACCAAGAAACCAATTGCAAATACACTAATAATTTTAATCAGAAAAAATGAACCAAAGATTTACAAACAAAGTAGCCATTATAACGGGAGGGGCTACTGGAATTGGGAAAGCCATAGCCAACAGGCTTGGAAAGGAAGGCGCAGCCGTTGCGCTATTTGATATAGATAAAAATTTATTAGAAGAAACAATTCTTGAATTCAAGGGAAACAAAATAAATGCAGGAGGTTACCTGGTTGACATAACTAACGAAGAAGAGGTTGAAAACGCAATTTCCAGGGTGGAAAAAGATTTTCTTTCTATAGACATCCTTGTTAATTCCGCTGGCATAGTAGGGCCCACAAGTACGAAAATTATTAATTATTCAACCCGTGACTTTGATAAGATTTATGAAGTGAATTTGAAAGGAGCATTTCTTATTACAAAATATACCTTGGCGAAAATGCAAAAAAGAGGCTATGGGCGCATATTGCTTATCTCATCTATGGCAGGGAAAGAAGGCAATCCCGGTATGATAGGTTACTCAACGACAAAGGCCGGTGTCATCGGATTGGTAAAAGGAGTGGCTAAAGAATTTGCTGATAGTAATATTACAGTTAATGGCCTTGCTCCTGCAGTAATAAAAACAGCGATGAATGAAAACACATCAGCCGAACAACTTCAGTATATGACAGCAAAGATCCCAATGCAACGGTTAGGAACTGTTGAAGAAGTTGCCGCCATTTCCTGCTTTATCGTTTCAGAAGAAAATAGTTTTTCGACAGGTTTTATATATGATATATCCGGAGGACGGGCAACATATTAATGCAACATTTTTAGAATATCAGAATGTGTAAGAAGACCCTTTATCAAAATTAAATTCGTTTAATTCGGGCTATAATTCTTGTAATAAAATAAATAAAATGAAGCACCAATGGAAGCCTTTATTGCTCGTATCATATGTGTTCCTGTTTACGGGCGCCATTATCTGCATGAATGATATTTTGCTTCCGTCACTCAAGGATTTTTTTGAGCTTTCTTATACGGAGGCAACCCGCATACAACAATCATTCTATTTGGTATATTTAATTTTCCCCATTCCTATTTCATATTATATTTCGAGGTATGGCTATAAAACGGGCGTTCTAACGGCGCTGGTTATATGTAGTATAGGATGTAGCTTATTCATACCTGCTTATTTTGCATCTTCCTATATTTTAGTTTTAATAGCGTTGTTTGTAGTGTCAATAGGCGTTACGTTAATTAACGTGGCTGCAAATCCTTTAGCCACTATGCTTGGTACGCCTGAAGGTGCACATGCAAGAATAAACTTTGTACAGGTATTTTCAAGAATAGGCTATTCGCTCACGCCTATATTAGGAACGCATTTAATTTATGGCGCCGATCAAAAGATTTCTTTTTACAAACCATATATGGGCCTCGGCATCGGAACATTCCTGCTCGCGATTTTTATTTTCTTTTCTGTGTTGCCAGCCTTCAAACCGGAAATGGCAAAGGGCTTTTCTTTCTTTGCTATTTTAAAAGAGTCAAGAAAATATCCGCAATTATTCTGGGGGGCTATCATTATGTTTTTCTATGTAGGCGCCGAAGCTTGCACCGCAGGTTTTTTTATTAATTATCTCCAGGATAAATCCATTGCAGGATTCAGTGCTGATAGGGCGGCACAGTTTCTTACCTGGTATTATGTCGTGGCAACCATCGTTGGTTTTGCAAGTATTTACTTATTTAAATTTTTCTCTGCGGGTAAACTTGTTGCTGTTTTTGGTACAGGTATGGTTATACTGTTGTTATTGTGCGCCCTCACCAAGTCATCATGGAATGCGTATTACCTGGCCGGCCTCGGAGTTTTTATTTCAATTATGTTTCCAACATTGTTCAGCCTCGGCATTGAAAGAATCGGATCTTTTACTGAGAAAGGTTCCGCACTGTTGAATATAGCTATTGTTGGGGGGGCCGTATTCCCGCCAATACAAGGAATGATCGCAGATTCAAAAGGTGTGCAGGTCTCTTATTTAGTGCCGTGTTTTTGTTTTGTATTAATTGTTTTGTATGGCATTTTTTGCTCACGCAGATCAAGCTTAGAAAAGAAAAATTTGAGAGAGGAAGTTTCCGGGTCGCCCGGCTTTGTATGATTTGCCATTGCCATCCTGTTACAAGATTTTTAAAAAAATTGCAATTCAATTTATGTATTCAAGTAAAATTTTTATTCCCAGGCTTGCCTGCATTTTCTTTATTTTCTTTGCAGCCTGCTCGCAACAATCCGGATCAAAAAAAACCGAACATTCAAAAGAATTACCGGGATTTATTTTGACACCTTCAGAAAAATTTATTTTCAATTCATTTGTTGATTGTAATATGGCAACAGTGTGGGTGGGCGATACGTTTAGAATATTTCCTGGTAAATATGGAGAAGATCCATTGTGGGGTGATGCACACGAATTAAAATATGCCAGCGAGTCTTCTGTAGATGAAGTGTTCAGTAAGAACCCTGGTGAATTTATTGAACCTTCGATGCCGGCGAACGCGCCTGCCGGAAAAATAGGTTTACATGGAGCTGTTTGGTTTGAAACGTTGTGTAAAGACAGCAGTGACCAAACTGGTAAAACGTTATTTGCATTATATCACAACGAAAATTACCCATCCACACTGCCTTATGATTCTGCAAGTGGAAACGGCTACAAAGATGTTGACTGGCCGCAGGGACTTAAAGGACCGGAAACAAAAACTGCCGTTTGCAGAATTGGTATTATGAAGTCTGTTGATGGAGGTAAAAGCTGGGCTGATAAAGGAATACTTTTACAAGACTATCAGCCAAGGCTTATACTCAGGCCGCATAATACGGGGATCAATTTTGCCGGCGGTGTTGGTGATCCTTCAGCAGTTGCCAACGGACAATACCTATACGTGTTCTATGGAGAATATGGCTATCCGGGCTCATACAATTCATCAACTTATGATTCTTCTTTGGAATGGAGTGGACAATGTATAAGTATTGCACGTGTTCCTTTAGCAGATCTTGAAAGTCCTGTGGACAAAGCAAAAAGATGGGATGGCACTGGCTTTAATGCTCCCGCAGATAGTATTGGAAAACCAGTAGCCTCTTTGCAAATTCCTCAAAGTGAAGGCGGTGGTCCGGCTTCATCTCCCTCCGCTAAATATTTCTGGGGGCCTTCTGTTAGCTGGAATACTTATTTGAATTGCTGGGTAATGCTAATGGCAAAAGCAGAAGGACCTTCCTGGAAAGGCAGCAGTATTTATATTTCCTTTAATCGCAATGCCGACCTGGGTGTAGGAAAAAATTCGCAGGAATGGTCAACTCCGAAACTGCTATTAGACAAACCAGGACATACTATATGGTATCCTTCTCTTCAGCCTTTTGCAACTGCCGATGCAAAAGAAAAAAAATATACCTCGGTAAAGTTGGGTAAGAAAGCAAGATTATTTTACAAAGATCAGTACCAGGATAAGAGTCCTTACCTGTCGGAATATATTATTGAATTTAAATTGCCGGACGAAAAATAATCCTAATCAGAATATTTATTTCCGGAATATTTATTTTTTATAATTCAAACCCACAACACCAGATGCAAAAGCCCTGGCTTCTCCAAGCTTCAACGCAATTTTGTCGTTTACATTTTTAAATAATGGTATCCCTTCCCCAAGTAAAACCGGATTTACAAAAAGCCAATACTCGTCAATTAAATTGTATTGCATAAGCGAATGGGCTGCCGTTGCGCTGCCGAACATCAAAATATTCTTGCCATTTCTATTTTTGATCTTTTGAATTTCATCATTAATATCATCACTAATAATCCGAATGTTATTAAGTTTACTTTCGGAAAGTGTTTTTGAGAACACAACTTTCTCAACACTGTTGTACCACGTGGAATGTTGAATATCATGTTTTGAAGCATTGGGATTATCAGCAGCAGTTGGCCAATAGTTATCCATCATTTGATAAGTGACCCTACCATATAACGCGGTATCAGCATCATCGGTCATATAGCCGGCATAATCAAATATTTCATCATCCACATGAATCCAATCCATTTCTCCATTTGGCCCGGCAACAAATCCATCAACAGATACGTGCATGCATAAAATTAATTTTCTCATTTTTTTGAATTTTTTGAATTGCTAATTTATTAAATCAACGGCCAGCGTACCAATAAAAACTATAAAAAATCTCATTGGGCCGGATGATAGCAAAGTACAACAATGCCGCAACTGAAAGCTGTGGCTTCAATAAGTTTTAAATTCAGCCTTTCCTCTCTTTCTTTAAAGATTGTCTTACCACTTCCTATAACTGCGGGATTAATAAAAAGATGGTATTCGTCAATCAAGTTATACCTGATTAAATTCGATACAAAGTTAGCGCCACCATATACAATGATGTCTTTACCCGGTTGTGCTTTTAATTGTTTGATTTCTTCCGAAATAATGCCGTTAACGAGAATAGAATTATCCCACTCCTTCAATACGGGGTCCGATTTTGACAACTTTTTTGAAAAAATTACTTTGGGAGTATCATACATTATCCTTGCAAACGGATATTGAGGATCATCCGGGTTTTTAGTAATTTCTTTCCAATGGGAGATAAAACCTCCTGCCATATTTCTTCCTAAAAGTATAGTGTCAACCGGTGTTGTAAGATCGGCAACATATTTATTAATATCATCGCCCCAGTTCCAACTCATCCAGTCCATTTCACCATCAGGCCCTGCAACAAATCCATCTATGGACATTTGCATTTGTAATTTTACTTTTCGCATCTTTTTATTTTTCGGCTTTATTATTTTGATTTCTTATACAAAAATATCTTTGAAAAAGAAATTATAGCGGGGGCAAAGGAGACTGAATCGAGGTGGATTACGACTTTCTTGTCGTAGTAGTCTTAAAAGAACAGATCTTATAAAGGTTTTAGTTGTTTAACAATGAATAGAGGAGTGCCGCAATTGATGCACCTACAAAAGGTCCCAGGATAGGGACCCATGCATACTTCCAATCACTGCTTCCCTTGTGTTTTAATGGCAAAAAGGCATGAACAATACGCGGACCGAAATCTCTTGCGGGGTTGATGGCGTAGCCCGTAGTGCCTCCCAGCGAAAGGCCGATCGACCATACAACAAATGCGACAGGTAATGCACCCACCGAGCCTAACCCAATTGGTGTTTTCTGGCTGGAAATTTCTGCGCCAGTAAAATAAAAAACGGCAAATAACAAAACAAAAGTGCCTACTAATTCACTCATGAAATTGAAGAATAAATGCTTAATTGCAGGTGAAGTGCTGAAGACAGCCAATTGAGTTCCTTCATCTTCCGTTGCGTCAAAATGATCTTTATATATAACCCATACGAGGAAAGATCCGAGCATAGCTCCAATAGTTTGGGCTATAATAAATGATAGTACTTTAGACCATGCAAATTTGCCGGCAAATGCCAGCCCTATGGTAACCGCCGGATTTAAATGAGCGCCGCTAATTGGACCGGCAATGACAACCCCAACAAAAACGGCAAGAGCCCATCCGGTGGTAATAACAATCCATCCCGCATTATTTCCTTTAGTGCCTTTCAGCACCACATTTGCTACTACACCATTACCTAAAAGAATTAAGAACATGGTACCTATAAGTTCGGCGACAAATTCCGACATAAATTTTGCTTTTTGATTAAGAATATATTACCAGCTTATTAAGAAATTAATCTTCCGCCCATACTTTGCATGCCTTCACGGCTTTGTGCCAGCCTTTAATTAGTTCATCGGCATTGCTATTTTCCGCAGGTTTAAAAGCCCGGTCTGCTTGCCACTGTTGCTGAATTTCGTCCATATCCTTCCAAAAGCCCACAGCAAGCCCAGCCAAGTAGGCCGCTCCAATTGCAGTCGTCTCGGTAACCTTTGGTCTTATCACGATCGTGTTTAAAACATCTGCCTGTATTTGCAATAACAAATTGTCTATCGTAGCGCCGCCATCTACCCGCAGCTCTTTTATTTCTGTTCCTGAATCTGCCTCCATGGCTTTTAATACTTCCATAGTTTGCAATGCAATACTTTCTAAAGCGGCCCGCGCAATATGCGCATCTGTGGTGCCCCTTGTTAACCCAACCATCATCCCACGTGCATAAGGATTCCAATGAGGAGCGCCTAATCCCGCAAATGCCGGCACCAGGTACACGCCACCGTTATCTGTAACTTTTGAAGCTTTTTTTTCTACTTCGGAAGAGGAGGAAATAATTCCCAATCCATCACGAAGCCATTGAACAACCGCGCCACCTATGAATATACTTCCCTCAAGCGCATACTGAACCTTATCGCCAATTTTCCATGCGATTGTTGTTACCAATTTGTTTTTAGAAATTATAGGTTTATCGCCAATATTCATCAGCATGAAACAACCCGTGCCGTATGTATTTTTTACCATACCTTTTTGAGTGCACATTTGGCCAAATAACGCCGCCTGTTGATCACCGGCAATACCTGCGATAGGAATTTTAACAGCCAATATATCGCCAGATGTTTCGCCATAAACCTCGCTGGAAGATTTCACTTCCGGCAACAAAGTGACCGGAATATCAAACAACTTTATTAGTTCATCATCCCATTTCTGCGAATGAATATTGAAGAGCATTGTGCGTGAAGCATTCGTAATATCTGTTACATGAACTTTTCCACCGGTGAGGTTCCACAAAAGCCATGAATCAACAGTACCAAAGGCAAGCTGCCCTTTATCAGCTTTCTCCCTGGCGCCATCCACATTGTCCAGTATCCATTTTATTTTGGTTGCAGAAAAGTAGGCATCTACTATTAAACCGGTTTTTTCCTGGATCATTTGTTCATGCCCGTCTTTTTTTAAACGATCACATATATCGGCTGTACGCCTGTCCTGCCAAACTATTGCGTTGTAAACCGGCACACCGGTTTTTTTATCCCAAATGATGGTCGTCTCTCTTTGATTGGTAATTCCTATAGCAGCAATATCAATCGGTTTAATGCCTGCTTTTAGTATTGACTCGGCCAATACTGTTGCCTGTGATGACCATATTTCCAAAGCATCATGTTCCACCCATCCGGAGTGAGGATAATGTTGCGTAAATTCTTTTTGGGCTATCGCAACAATATTTCCTTCTTTGTTAAATACGATTGCCCTGGAGCTGGTAGTACCCTGGTCGAGTGAGAGGATAAATTTTCCCATATCAAGCTTATTTTCGTTTTTTACTTACTGAATACATTCTGCGTTTGCGGCTGCAACAAATAATTGCTGGCAAGATCATTAAATTTTTTTACCTGGTCATCTTTCCACTCTTCACTTTGACCAAGCTCTTCCATTAGCAATGCGGCCACGGCAGGTGCCGCTTTAATTGCCGCCTTTGCATCTAAAAATAATAATCTTATTCTTCTTGCAAGCACATCTTCCACAGTTCTTGCCATTTCATGTCTTGCAGCCCATACTACTTCCGCAAGCAGGTAAGGCTGATCATCAAGAATCTTATCATTCCATAAAGGATTTTCTTTTATTAAAGAAAGTATCCCTTCTGCATCGCTGCCGTATATCGACAATTCGGATCCATTTGCAACGGAGGATTTATCAGAGCCGTGTATCGGCAGTTCCTTTGTTTTGCAGGTAATTTTTTGTAACCCTCCTACTTCAATTGCTTTATCAACTGTTACCTCAGCCATCTTTCGGTAAGTCGTCCATTTGCCACCAGTAATAGTTATAAGGTGGGTTCTACTCACTATAAGCTTATGATCTCTTGAAATTTCTTTTGTACTATCTGTTTCCTTTTGAGGAGCAGCTAAAGGACGGAGGCCCGCAAAAACACTCAACACATCATTTTTACTTACCGGTTCAGAAAAATATTCTTTAATGGTTTTGAGAATAAAATTAATTTCTTCATCAAGCGCCCGGGGTTCCAGCGAATGTTTTTCCAACGGAGTATCTGTAGTGCCAACCAATACATGTTCATGCCACGGAACTGCAAACAGCACACGGCCATCAGCAGTTTTAGGAATCATAATGGCGGATTTGGAATTAAGAAACGACTTCTTAAAAACCAGGTGTACTCCCTGGCTCGGTTGCACTATGGGGCTGACTTCGGGTTGGTCCATTTGCAAAATATCATCTACAAAAACTCCCGTTGCATTGATAACTGTTTTTGATAGCAGCTCATATTCCCTATTGTTTTCTACATCTATTACAGTAACACCATGCACCTTACCTTCCTTTTTTAAAAGGCGTTTTACTTTGAAATAGTTTAGGACAACGCCACCGTTCGCAACGCTTGTCTCTGCAAGATTAATGGCCAGCCTTGCGTCATCAAATTGCCCATCGAAATATTCTACGCCGCCTGCCAGTCCCTGTTCCTTAACTTTAGGCATAAGTGTGGCCATCTTTTTTCTGCTAATAAAGCGGCTCCGGCCAAAACTAAAACTGCCTGAAAGCCAATCATACACTTTAAGGCCGGTCAAGTATTTCCATTTCTCCCAAATACTGTAACATGGGATAACAAATGATTGCTTTTTTACAATATGTGAAGCGTTCCCGATAAGAATTCCCCTTTCACGCAAAGCCGCATACACCAGCCCTATATTACCCTGGGCAAGATAGCGAACCCCTCCATGAACAAGCTTGGTACTGCGGCTTGAGGTTCCTTTTGCAAAATCTGATTGTTCGAGAAGTAAGGTAGAATAGCCGCGGCTGGCAGCATCTACTGCTACACCCAAACCTGTAGCGCCCCCGCCGATTATGATCATGTCCCAAATATCCTGAGCCTGCAATTTTCTTAAAGCTTCCTTGCGATCGAGGTAACCAGCTTTAGAATCAATCATAAACTTGTTGGTTGGTTTGATTTAGATTATAGTCAAAAGTAATTTTACTTTCTGACTATACTAAATTCTTTATTTTGCTATTACATACCTTTTACTTTGTTGTATTTTGAAATGAAAAGTGGTACAGCCCTGAACCTAATTCCACCGGTGTATAGCCATCGGCAGTATCTTTTATTTTAATATCATTTATCTGGGATAAAGATTTGCCACTTTCTTTAATTGCACCCGCATCTGTAGCAGGAATATAAACTGTTGCCGAAGTGTTCACGGGTATTTCAACGTCCATCATTACCTGGCCATCTTGCACCTTCCAGCTATTACTCAATTTACCATAATTAGTTTGAAGGCTCGCGGTAGCAAAGGTGAAACCGCCACCAATATGTGGTTGTATTTTTATATGCTTATATCCAACACCATCTTCATAAGTATCGAGGCCCACCATTTCCCGATACATCCAATCACCAATGGCACCGTAGGCATAATGGTTAAATGAATTCATACCAGGCGTTTCAAAAGTGCTGTCTGGCTTTTGACCATCCCACCTTTCCCATATCGTTGTTGCTCCCATCTTTACAGGATAAAGCCATGAGGGGTACGTATCCTGTAATAATAATTTGTACGCAACATTAACATAACCGAAGCGGGTAAGCACATGGCAGAGATAAGGAGTTCCGAGAAAGCCGGTGGTTAAATGATTGCCATAACTTTTTACATTTTCCGCAAGCCGTGCAGCAGCCTGCATTCTCAATGATTCGGGAAGCATATCAAAATTCAGAGCAAGTACATAGGCTGTTTGTGTGCCGGAGACCAACCGTCCATTTGAAGTCATATATTCTTTTGTGAAAGCATCTTTTATTTGTTTCAATAAAGAAGAATAGTTTTCTGCATCTGTCGTTTCACCAAGTACGTTAGCAGCTTTTATGAGCAACTGTGTTGAGTGCGCATAGAAACATTGGGCAATTAAATATTTGTCTGTAACGGCAGCACGTCCGTCGTTGTCATCATCGGGGCGATAGAATAACCAGTCACCAAAATGGAAGCCTGTATTCCAAAGATCATTTTTGCTTTGAGCGTGCATATACTCAACCCAGGCTTTCATACTTGAATATTGTTGCTTAAGAATTGCAGTATCTCCATAAGCCAGGTACATGTTCCAGGGAATAATAGTTGCAACATCTGACCACCCGGCCGAACCGCCTGCACTTCCACCTAACACATTAGGAACTACATGCGGCACTGCTCCACTGGAAAACTGATCTGCTGCAACATCTTTCATCCACTTGGAGAAAAAATTATTTACACCCATATTGAATGAAGCGGTGCGTGAGAACACTTGTGCATCACCCGTCCAGCCCAGGCGCTCATCGCGTTGCGGACAATCAGTAGGCACATCCAGGAAATTACCTTTTTGCCCCCATTGTATATTATGTTGCAATTGATTTATCAGTGCATTCGATGAAGAAAAAGTACCCGTCTCTTTCATATCGGAATAGAGAACAACTGCTTCGAAATTTTCAGGCTTTAATTCACCGGGATAACCTTCAACTTTTACATACCGGAAACCGTGCCATGTGAAATGCGGTTCAAATGCTTCTTCTGCCCCACCTTTTAAAATAAAATGATCCTGCGCCTTAGCTGCCCGCAAATTGTCCGTATAAAAATTGCCTTCTTTATCCATAACTTCCGCATGTGACAAACTGATCGTATCTCCGGCATTACCTTTAACTTTCATCACAACCCAACCCACTAAGTTTTGTCCAAAGTCAATAATTTTTTCACCTTTAGGTGTCGTGAAAAATTTCACTGGCTGAAAGGTTTCGTGTTTTCGTATTGGCTCGTTGTAAGTGGCAATTAAATTATCATTTGAAAAATCAGCAGTTTTAACTCCTGACCAGTCAGCATCGTTATAACCTGGCAACAACCAGCCTGCTTTATCCATCCTTGCATCAACCGTTTCACCATTATATATTTCCGAATAGCGTATAGCCCCGGTTGTGGATTTCCAGGTATCATCGGATGTTATTGTGGCTTTTGAACCATCACTATAAACTATATTTATTTGAAGGAGTAGTGCAATATCTTTTCCGTAAAGATTTTTATTAGCTGCCCAGGCGAGACTTCCGCGATACCACCCACTTCCTAATGTAACGCCGATTGCATTATTACCATTCTGAAAAAGATTAGTAACATCGTATACCTGGTATTGCAAGCGCTTGTTGTAACTCGTCCAGCCCGGAGTTAGATAAGCATCACCCATACGATGTCCGTTAATAAATGCTTCATATAAGCCGTGCGCCGTAATGTAAGCCGTTGCCGATATAATTTTTTTACCAGAAGAAAATTGTTTCCTAAAAACAGGACTCGGGCGAAGTACCGGATCTTCTTCGTAGCCAGGTTCAATCCATTTTGCCTTCCAATCATCTTTATTCAAAAAAGCCATTTGGAAAAAAGCGGGTTGACTCCAGGAAGATGCTTTATTATCATTATCCCAGGCCCTTACCTGCCAGAAATATTTTGTATTGGATTCCAGTGGAGTGCCGCCATAATTTACATGCACAGATTGGTCAGATTGAGTTTTCCCGCTGCTCCATTGTACATTCTTATTTTTTGATAGCATAGATGCATTACTGCCCACACGTATTTCATAGGCAGACTGCAAAACGTTTCGTTTACCCGAAATTAATTCCCAGGTAAATTGGGGGCGATCATCTATACCTATTGGGTTGATGCGGTTATCACATAACAACTGGTCTATCTTAATTTGTGAATGACCAATACTAACGATAAATAACAGGATAATTATACCAGGCAATTTTCTCATATAAACATTTATAAAATAACAAATCCTAAGGGAAGGGCAGCAAAAATACGCATAGCAAACTTTATATCTATCCTGTACTGACCTGACTTTGAAAATCTTTGCTATTTCTAATGAAAGCTTACACCGCGATAATCCAGCGTAGAGCCTCATTTTTTTCTCAGGGAATGGGAAATATTTTTTAGCAAGATAGAAAGAGTACGACGGAACAACCTAATGGCCTTAGTGCCTTCGTGGCAGAAAAGTCAGTGAAAGCCACTAAGGCGCAAAGAAAAAAAAGAAAACATAGTGGCTTGCTGTTTGAAAAGAGAATGGCCGAAGGTGTTTTCAATCTTGATAGCCAAATGCTAAAATAATCCGACCTAATTCATAAGCAATATCTGCTAAAAGAAAAAGGGCTGTTTCCTTTGGAATAGCCCCTGTGAAATTAAGTCGAAATAAGATTTTTGTACCACGTACGGGATTCGAACCCGTGATTCCTCCGTGAAAGGGAGGCGTCTTAACCCCTTGACCAACGCGGCGTTTTTACTAAGGGACGGCAAAGATAACCTTAGGGGGTTTTGTTGCCAAATAATTTCTTTGGTAAAGGAAAATTGATTTTGAAAGAATTTTAAGCTATAGAAGGTAAGTAACCGGATGTGAATTTTGATCTCCCGGAGTTACGTTCTTTTATACGCAGTACGATATTCTTAGTCATCCCAACATAATGAATTCCATTAATCAAACTTTCCAGAACACATAAGTTACCATTTCAAAGAAATTTTGAAATATAAAAATAATATTGATGCGTGGAAAAACCCATACCGGGTTTTCTGTTTGCAATATGTAGGAGATTCGAACCCGTGATTCCCTGCCTGACTGCGTCACGCAGGCAGGCTCCGTGAAAGGGAGGCGTCTTAACCCCTTGACCAACGCGGCGTTTTTGCTAAGGGACGGCAAAGATAACCTTAGGTGCATTTGCCGCCAAATATTTTCTTTCGTTTCAATAATCACGGCGTAATTGAAAACTATTAAGCCTGCTTTCAGAATTAATCTAAAGTGTTACAATAAAAAAAATGGAGAGAAATGATACAGAAACAACCTGGCCAGGTTAAAATTTAGGACACGGAATACCTTTATATCCTGCCGGGCGCTTAATGTATATTATTGAAATTTCCATACCGCCACGGCTTTGAGAACCGGCTTTTAAATCTGAAATATTCACATCATAAGAAGCGCCAATACGCATTCCTGCAAACTCCAAACCAAGATAGGGAATAAGAGCATCTCCTACGCGATACCACGAACCGATATAGAAGTTGGAAGGGTTGGTGCTTTCAGCGTCTATTGCGGCAGCTATAGCGCCACCAAAGGTAACTTCAGAAGACTTATTTTGAACCTGGTAAATGCCGCTTGTATGCAGTGTAAGTTGGTCAGAGACAGGGAAGTATCCACCCGCACTTACAGTAGTTCGTGCTGCAATATTCCAATTGCCTCCTTTAAAACTTTCCTTAGGACGATTAATATGATACATGGATGCGCCTACATAAAAATTATTCTGGTCATTTGTAGAACCTGTATATATGATCCCTGCATTTACGTCCAGATAATTAATATTGAGATTTGCGCTATTGAAAATATCCTGTGTTACGCCTGTGAAACCAAAGGGAGTTAGCTGGTCTTCGAACAACAACTTGCTATTGTCAAGACGTTTTTGTCCATAAGTTCCCTGGAAGCCTATCCCTATTTGTTGAAAACCATCTTCATCAAGTGCCTTGTGATAGGACGTAGATATTCCGAGATAGTTATTTGTAAGAACACCGCCACCTGCTTTATCAGTGAGGGCTAGTATACCAACACCCCACGTATCATAGTCAGGGAGCTTGCTTTTTAAGATGGCAAAATCAACA
This sequence comes from Ginsengibacter sp., assembly GCA_040007435.1. GTDB lineage: Bacteria > Bacteroidota > Bacteroidia > Chitinophagales > Chitinophagaceae > Ginsengibacter. The sequence goes on from JBDTUZ010000015.1 coordinate 82,900, forward strand.
CTTAATGTTGAAGTTGTATATACATTATTGAAGGCGGGCCATTGATTACGATAATTTCCCGCAACACGTACCGTTCCATCAAATTTACCGGTAAGCGCCGGGTTCAAAGTGAGTGGGGAAGCGAAAAACTGGGAAAAATGCGGGTCCTGGGCGTTAGCAAAAAAACAGGTACACACAAGCAACAGGAAGGTACAGGTATATTTTTTCATCTTAAGCGAAAGTTCAGAATTTAAAGATAGGTTTTATTTTTATCAGGAAGAAGATAGACCTAAAAAATGAGTGATTTTGTCATAAAAACGCTGCTCTTTAGCCAAGCAAAATGCTAACCGAACCATACATTGAGTGGTGTATTTGTGCAAAAAATTAATTCAGGGATCACATCTGCACTTTTACTCCATAAGCAAGATCACCGGCATCTCCAAGGCCGGGAACTATATAGCCTTTAGCGGTTAGTTCATCGTCGATATCTCCACACCATATAGTCGCCTTAGGCTCTGCACGCAGAACGTATTCAACACCAACTGTACACGCCAGAGCGCATACAATATGGATTTGTGAAGGGCTGCCCTCTTCACGAATAAACTGCATGGTTTTTACCAGTGAAGACCCGGTTGCCAGCATAGGATCGGAAATAATTACAACACGATTTTCCATTTCGGGACAACTTATGTAATCAAGACTAATCTCAAAACTTCCGTCCGGCCTGTGTTTTCTATAGGCACTTATAAAAGCATTGTCTGCCTTGTCAAAATAATTAAGCAGGCCATTGTGCATGGCGAGGCCGGCCCGCAAGATAGTTGCCAGTACCGGCTGTTTATCCAGTACCCTGCATACCGATATTCCCAAGGGGGTAGTAACCTCCTTTTCCACCCATGAAAGTTTTTTACTTATTTCATAAGCGCTCACCTCTCCAATCTTCTCAAGATTTCTGCGAAACCGCTGCCGGTCTTCCTGTACGTCTACATCTCTTAATTCACTTAGCCAGTTACTCACCAAAGAATGTTTTTCACTAAGATTAATTACCATTTATTAAATTTTAATGTTGATTCTAAGGTATAGCTTCAATGCTTAAAGTTATAAATTTGAACAAATCTAAAATCTAAAAATTAAAACCCCCAAAATAAAATGCTATTATGATTTATAAAGTAATTGGGTTAATGAGTGGCAGTTCCCTGGACGGGCTGGATATTGTGTTTACAGAATTGCAGGAGATAGCAGGAAAGTGGAATTATGAAATTAATAATTCCGCGTGTATAGAATATGATGAAGGCTGGCAAAAAAAACTGCGGGGAGCCGTGGATTTGAATGCATGCGACTATCAATTATTACATGCTGAATACGGAAAATTTATTGGCCAAAAAATAAATGAATTTATCGATTCAAATAATTTACAGCATAAGGTAAACCTTATAGCTTCACATGGGCATACCACCTTTCATCTGCCTGAAAAAAAGATGACGCACCAGTTGGGAGACGGCTCCGCAATTGCAGCAGAGACACAACTACCCGTAGTAAGTGATCTCCGGGCTATGGATGTTGCCTTCGGCGGCCAGGGCGCCCCGATAGTACCTATGGGCGAAAAATTATTACTTAATGATTATAATTATTTTTTGAACCTTGGCGGTATTGCCAATCTTTCGATTCATAGTGAAACCACCGTTATTGCTTTTGATGTATGTGCTGCCAACAGGGTATTAAATATGCTGGCTGAAGAAATGGGCCTTGCATACGATGATGGAGGAAAGCTCTCGGCTCTTGGCAAAGTAAATACCAGTATGCTGGAAGAAATAAATTTACTTGAGTACTTTGGTAAGGCATACCCCAAATCATTGGCAAATAGTTTTGGAACCGATATTATTTTTCCAATAATTAAATCATTTGAAATATCTACAGAAGATGCCTTATCAACTTTTACCGAACATATATGTATCCAAATAAAAAATTCTCTTAAGCCTTTTAAACAAAATGAAATACAAAAATTATTTATAACGGGCGGGGGTGCCTTCAATACTTTTTTAACTGGAAGATTAAACCAGTATTTATCAGAAATAAATTTTGTAATTCACATTCCCGAAGAAAGTGTTGTTAAATATAAAGAAGCCCTTATAATGGCGCTCCTGGGAATATTGAGGTGGCGGGAGCAGTTTACAATTCTGTCCTCAGTAACAGGTGCGTCCCGTGATAGTATAGGCGGCGCATTGTGGCTCGGTACCGAAGCCTGATCGTGAATTATTTTTTTTAACGAATCGATCTTTTTATTTTGATTAATTTTCTTCTCAAAATCATACGATGAAAAAGTCTTTTTTTCTTTCCTCCATTTTTCTTTCCCTTTTATTCTCCTGCAATACCGATGGCGAAAAAAAAGTTGACGCTGAAAAGTCGAGTTACCAGGAAACAAAAAAGTCGTTGTTAATTAAGGAGCAAAAAAATCCCATCATCTTTTTAGTCGTAAAAGGGAATGACAAAAGAAACCTGCTTGGACAAACTGTGATAAAAGGCGATATTAAAAATGATGCTACGGTAGCGACTTATAAAGATGTGGATCTAAAATTATCTTTTTACAGCAAAACAAAGGCATTGCTTGAAACGGATAAAGAAACCATTTTTGAATTACTGCCACCCGGCCAATCAAAGAATTTTAAAACAAAATATTTTGCACCAAAGGGCACGGATAGTGTGGCACTGGAGGTTTTAGGAGCGAAAACAGTTGAATGATAACAATATCACGTTTATAACATAACTGCGAAAGCTATGATTTTTAGAGCAACACTTAGTATAACTTTCCTGATGCTACTTGGTGTTTTCGCTTACTCTCAGGAAAATGACAGGCGTGGTGAAAATTTATTTCCGATACATTCGTGGGGTATTTTTATTGCTCCCGCATTAATTAAAGAAGGGCATATTGATGGAGATAAGAATAAATATAAATTAAGCAGTTCGCCTCAATTTGGGGGAGAGGTATTGATCAACTACTACTACAACTTTGAATCAAATTATTCATTAGTTTTTAGCGCAGGCGGTGAACTGTTAGTTCATAATTTTGATTATGAAATCCGAAAAGAGATGTTTGATCCGGCAGGGGGAACAAATATCTCTTTTAATCCGGTTGGCCCAATAAGAATGAGTAGCTCTTATTTCAAAGCGCAGGTTGAATTACAGACAAAATTCCACAAAAAAGAAAAGGGCAGTTGGGTTGGGGTTGCCGGGTTAAGCCTATTATATCCGATACAAAGAGGAGATGAATATAATGCAGGTATTCTTTGGGGTTCAAACTCTCAGTCTGCACAAGAATATCTTTCTATTCAGTACAATAACTATGAACACAAACTCTCGTTGAACTTTCATATATCCTGCGGACATGAATGGATAATAAATTCGCGGAGTATACTTCAGGCAAACTTAAAATTTAATTTTTCGCCTGTAAATCTTGCAGAAGCAACTTATATTTTCAATGTCGATAGTCAACCTGAAGTTAGTGGAAAGTATAAAATATCAGGATCATATATTGGGCTAAGTATATCTTATATCTTTTCAAAAATAAAACGCCGATAGACTTTCTTGAATGCTTTATATAGAAATCTCCATCATTTATCTATTCCCGTTAATCAAGGTAAACCAAATTTCCATTCTCACAAATTGCTCGCTTGATTTTGTAAAAGGAAACTTCCATACTAGTAATTATTTTTAGTAAAACCAAGGCATTGTTTGAAACGGATAAAGAAACCATTTTTGAATTACTGCCACCCGGCCAATCAAAGAATTTTAAAACAAAATACTTTGCGCCAAAAGGGACAGATAGTGTGGCGTTGGAAGTGCTGGCTGCAAAGGTTGTGAATGAATAATACAATTAAAAAGACTTGCCTGGTAATGAACTATCAATTTTTATAATAAGTTCTTTTCTACCGCAAGCCTGATAAGGCAGGCTGTGTTTTTTACATTCAATTTTGCAAGCAGGTTTTTTCTATGGCTATCAATTGTAAATGGGCTTAAGAATATTTTTTCTGCAATTTGGGGATTGGTATAACCTTCTGCTATTAAACACAAAATTTCTTTTTCACGCGGGGACAATTCCGGTTGGGCCTTTGAGGATTTTTCATATTCTTTTAATGATTCTCCTGCTTCACCGCTAAAAAAAGTTCCGCCACTATTTACCGTGTATATAGCAGTAAGCAGTTCTTCTTTGGAAGAGTTTTTTAATATATATCCTGATGCACCATTTTCCATCATCTTCTTAATGTACAATCCCTGGTTGAATGTGCTTAACCCAAGTACAAAAACGCCGGGATATTTTTCATTCATTATTTTACACAATTCAACACCATCCATGCCCGGCATACTAATGTCCATCAATACAACATCAGCAGTATTATTTACAAAAAATCCAAGACAAGATGCTGCATTTGCTGCTTGCCCTGCCCATTCAATATTTTTTTCATTTTGCAATAATGAATGAATGCCTTCTATTACCACCGGATGGTCATCAACAATGAAAACACAAATCATGGCTATACATTAAATTCAATATTTACTAAAGTCCCTTTTCCTATTTCTGAATGAATATCTAATTGCCCTTTCAAATAATCTACCCTGCTGCGAACGTTGGATAATCCTGCTCCCTGGTTATTTTCAATAAGGCCCGTATCAAAGCCTTTACCATTATCTTCAACAACTATGTTTAAACGGCTCCCATCTTTAAGGATTTGAACAAATGCTTCGGTGGCTGCCGCATGCTTCATTGCGTTATTCAACAATTCCTGTACGATGCGGTAAATAATTATTTCGATTGATTTTTCTAAACGCTCTTCCATACCAAACGACTGATATTTTACCGAAAGCAAGTTTGCAGAATTGATGGTGTTACAGTATTCCTTCAATGCTTCGTCAAGCCCAAACTTTGAAAGCATCTCGGGCATCATGTTTTGGGCTACGCGACGCAGTTCTTTAATAGATGTGTCAATCATATCCAGCGACCGTTCAAAGACAGTCATGTTATCGGCGGTTATTATTAAGTTGTCTTTCATATTTCTTAAACTAAATTTTACACCTGATAATAAACCACCCAATCCATCATGTAAGTCTTTAGCGAGACGGCCCCTTTCTTCTTCCTGCCCCTGCAGGAGTGAATCAACGGCTATTAATTGTTTATCTTTTTCTAATTCACTAATGCGTTGTTGCCGTAATTCATCTTGCTGTTTTGCTAACTGCTGGCGGTGGCGAAAATTTCGATAACCTAAAAATCCAACAATCAATAAAACAGTGAGAGAGCCGAACAAAAGATAATTAAGAGTAGATTTCTTTTTTATAGAAAGGGTTTGCGCCAGTTTATCTTTTTGTAATTGTATAATCTCCTTTTGCCTTTTCTCTGATTCATATTTTTTTTCCAGGTCAGTTGTGCTCCTGATTCTTTGTTCATTGATTGCTATTTCATGTAAAGAATCATATTTTTTTTCCGCCCATATCACAGTTGCATAATCCCCATCCCTCGCGGCTATATAGGAAAGCATATTATATCCATTAGTTAAGTCGATGAACAAAGAATCTTCTGTAGCTATTTTCAGAGCCTCTTCAATAGTTCTTTTTGCTTTGGTATTATATCCATTGTAGAAGTAGGCAGTTGCTGAACTGACCAATGCACTTGCTATCATTCCCCTGCTTTGCAGTGTGTGGGCCAGAACCAATGCCTTTTCTGAGACAATCAGCATTTCACCAAATCGGTTAAGCGTAGAGAGTAAAGTAGTTGTATAACCATAAATAGCTGCTTCCGCAAATTTATCATTGACCTTGGCAGATTCTTTTATAGCAATGTCAAAATAATAGAAGGCACTGTCATTCATTTGCAGCCCCTGGTACGCCTGGGCTAAAGAAGCATATGTCCGGTTGATATAATCATTCCTCTTCTTATATTTGGTATAAAGCTCTATGGAAGCTAAACACATATCAGCCCCTTTTCTATATTGTAAAAGGCTTATATAACAATTACCAAGACTACTAAGGCTCCCTGATAATTTTACAGAATCACCAGTTGACTCAAGGATATTAATGACCTGTAATGCATAATCAAGTTCTTCATGGTATTTTTCCTGCATTCCATAAACAATACCTATGTGGTTAAGCATTACAACTACCAGGGTCGAATCCTTTAATTGGCGGGCGAGTTTTAATCCAATATTGTTTTCTTCCATAGCCTTTTCATATTCTCCCTTTGTAAGAGAAACAACAGACTTTTGTTGGTAGTAAATAAAAACACCTTCCAAATACTTCAGCGACTCTGATAGTTTTTTTGATTTTTCCAGGTAGTAGATAGAAGAATCCTGGTTGTTTGCTTCATAATACTTAGCAATCAGAAGTAAAGTCTTCACTTTGCCGGTATCCTCCTTCGCAGACACAAGAACATTTAATAAACTGTCTCGTTTACTATTTTGCTGCGCATCCAGGCTCAACACTATAAGAAATATAGTAAGGGTGAGTATACTTCTTTTCATTCTACAAAATAACAATTTCATTTCGGCAATAATTGAACAGGCCCCCAAAATACCAGTTTCGGGTGATTCTGTGAATCGCAGCCAGAATCACTGTTTCGGGTGAGGGATAAAATTTTTTGCTCTTCTACATTTGACTATTCCTTTTTTTTTAAACCATTAAGCAGGAATTTTAAAATCTTCCAAAACATGAAAAAAATAATTTTATTTACTACCATCACCTGCATTGCCTGTAGTGGTTACGCACAGGCGTGTGGCGAGGTGGAAGGCGTAAAGCCTATCCAATTAATTTATGCGCTGAATGGTAATAACCCCGAAACAAGTTATCCTATGGTCCCCGGCAACTGGAACCGGTTTTATAAACTTGATGAAACAACCGGGGATTTAATTGCTGATGGATGTGCTTTTCCTTGTTGCCCCTTGGTTGCTGGTTGTGTTTGTTTTGTGCAGGGCATTCGCTTTCGCAGTGTTACGCCACCATGCAACACCGATCCCTGTGGTACACTTCCGGCTACCAGTAGAATGCCAATCACTGATGTAAATAGTAATGCCAACACCTGGTCGAACGTAAGTACCTGGGCGGGTGGGCAGGTGCCAATTGTTTCTTCCTCACCCGCTGTTGTTATTTCAAAATCTTTACAAATAGATGCTGACCTTATTTTGCTTGCAGATCACTGGCTTATACTTACAGCTGGAAATTCTACGCTGATGAGTGGGCAAACAATAACCAATAATTCGCAATTGCGAATTTATCCGGCAGCAAATTTTGAAAATCTCGGTACGCTGAAAGGTGCCGGCCAGGTTTGGGGAAATTTAACTAACAGTGGTACTTTATCTCCGGGCAACTCACCTGGAAAATTTATAATAACAGGTAATTACACTGCCACGCAAACTGCCCTGCACGAAATAGAAATTGCAGCAGCAAATTCTTATGATACGATTGACGTAGCACAAGACGTATCTTTTACAAGTGGTAATGCCAGTATTAACGGAACGCTAAATGTAAGCCTGCTAAACGGTTTCATTCCATCGCTGAATGATACATTTAAAATTTTCTCTTTTGCTTCTTCAACAGGAAATTTTACAAGCACCAACTTGCCTGCGTTACCAGCCAGCCTGCATTGGGCAATCCATTACAACGCTGCTGATATTACCTTAACGGTAGATGCAGGTGTGCTTCCGCTAAATTTTATTTCAATAAATGCTTACAATAAAAGTACTGGTGTTCAAATTAACTGGACTACCGCAAATGAAATAAACGTCAAAACATTTGATGTTGAAAAAAGTGAAAATGGCATTCAGTTTAGTAACATCAAATCCATTAATGCAAGTGGCATTGGAGTATATGGATGGTTTGATGGAAATCCTTTAGCAGGAAATAATTATTACCGCATCAGGGCTGTTGACATAGATGGAAAGTTTGTTTACTCCGCAGTCAAGTCAGTAAAATTTACTCAAAGCAAACCATTTAGTTTATATCCTAACCCGGCAAGCAGAGGCAGTAGTGTACAGTTAGTTGTTCCATATGATATGGCCGATAAAATAGAAATTATAAATACAACAGGACAGGTAGTGTACACCAATAGCGTAAAGCAAAGAGGGAACATAACTATCCATCTTCCGTATGCACTTGCAGCAGGGCTATATGTTGTGAAAATAACTTCCGGCAATAAAAGACAAACACTAAAAATAGAGATTAGATAAAAAAGTTTTTTAATAAAAAAGGAATTACTGAATCGTGTAGGAAGCTGTAGTACACGCCAAATAAAGAAACATCATTAATATTTTTTTACAATGAAAAAAGAACCAATTCTGTTGCTGTTAATTGCTGCATGTTTCAATTTATCATCTGAAGCGCAGTCAAAAAAAACAAGTGTAAAATATGATACGATTATTGTAAAGCATATAGAAAAGACGGCAGCGAAACCTGCAAAAAAATCACTTGTAAAACCTGTTGCAAAAATAGAAATTGTAATTCCCACGCCTGAGTTTATAAATCAGCCTTACTATTATGATAAAGATGATAACAGGCTTATAAAATTAGAAAACACCACAGCACTATTTATTACAAAAAAGAAAACACTGGGGTTAAAAGGTGCTAAACAATTTTTTAGCATGGATAATCCTTCTTCCAAAGCGAGGTTTACAACAAAAAATAATATCACTTTCTACATCAAAACTACGGGCGATGTTATAGACCTTACTTCTTATATAAAACTATACAAGTTTATTCCGGCTGAACAAAAAAGAGAAGTAACCATCACTTCCAAGGAAGGCTTGCTTAACAGCAATGAAGAAGAAAAAGGAAAGCTTATAAGCTTTAATGTAAAACCGGTTTCAAAAGATAATTATATGATTCAGTTTACTGATGCAATGGAAGCGGGAGAGTATGGCTTTGTATGGGTAAAAAATATGGAACAGAAAGAGTTCAATGTTTTTGCTTTTGGCATTGACTGGAAAAATATTGATTAAAGCTTTTTAATAAGATCATTATGAAAAAAGTATACTGCTTTTTTATGCTATTTTTTATTTCATTGTTTGTGACTGCACAGAATGTTGGCATTGGCACAACCAATCCACAGGCCACTTTGCATGTAAAAGGTAATCAGCGAATTGGGGGAACATCTAACTATATGAATTACGATTCCCTTTCCGGAAAAATAGAATGGAAAAATTCCAACTTGTACGTACCGGTCAGCCAGTTCCTGGTGAAACATTCTGCCGCAGGAGACGGGTTATATTATAATAACAGTAACGGTACCACCGGACAGTTGGAATACCGGAACCAGTTTGGCAATCCTGTTTTCTTTACCAACTTCACTAACGGCAACGGATACTTTGGGGCTAACCTGGGCATCAATAATCTTACACCTCAGTTTCCACTTTCTTTTAATGGCAGCGTTGGCGATAAAATTTCTCTATGGACAGATGGCACTCCCACGCACTATGGATTTGGTATACAATCCGGCTTATTTCAAATTTTTTCAAAATCGTATTTTGATGATATAGCATTTGGTTATGGCAACAGCAATGCATTTACAGAAAATATGCGGGTAAAGGGAAATGGCAATGTTGGTATTGGGAATACAAATCCACAATTTCCCCTGGATATAAACGGAAGAATCAGATTAAGCGGAACCAATCCCTATGACCCGGGTATGTGGCTGAACGATGCAGGTGCGGAGAGGGCTTTCATTGGATTACAAAATAATAACCAGGTAGGATTTTATGGAAATGGAGGCATTGGTTGGGGATTAACAATGAATACATCAAATGGGGCCGTATCATTTAATGGAAATGCCGGGACCTCCGGGCAGGTATTGCAATCCAATGGAGTTTCAACTTCGCCAACATGGGTTAATCCGGCAGCGTTAACACAGGTAATTACCAAAAGTGTTATTCCTGTTACACTCACCAGTACTTCCGATTATTCTTCCTTTCAAATCCCTTTCTCGGTTTATGTAAACTCCATTGTAACAGTATCGGTATCCGTAGGAGTATCTACGATTAACTATGTTGGCTGCCCGGGTGGTGGCTTCGCGATAGATGTTTTTGGTGCTCCTTTAGGAAATTTTGCAACAAGATGTGGTGGAGTAAATGAAACTTATACTACAGGTGAAATGCCAGTTTCGTCCTCGGTTGGCGTGGAAAGAGTGTATACACCGGGTAATAGTTATGTGCAAATAGGCTTTACAAGAACTCCTGGTGCTGGTCCTAATATTTCTATAACCGGTAATCCTGGTTGGTGTGTTTTAAAAATAATTCCTCTATAACACGATAAAGTTTCTTTAAAATTATTACGAAAAAAAATGAAAAAAATGAAAAAAATTATCTTCTTTTTCCTTCTCTTATTTCCCTGTAGCCTGTTTGCACAAATTGGCCTTAAGGCAGGATTAAATTTTGCAAATGTCTCGGGCACATCTTCAATCAATCATAGCAGCCGTACCGGCTTTCATGCAGGAATACTTCTGGCGCCACCTGCAAAAGTTTTAGGTTTTAGAACGGAACTTGTCTATTCAAAGCAAGGCTATGATTATAAATCAGAAACGAATACAGGCTCCGTTGACCTTGATTATATTGTTTCTTCTAACCTCACCTGTATCAATATCACGAAATATTTTCAAATACAATTGGGTGCACAGACTGCATTTTTAATTAATGCAAAAACAGACAGCAGCAATTCTAACGGTGCTACAACAAATCCTTCCGGCAAAGCATTGGATTATTATAACCGGTTTGATTATGGTTTTGCAGGTGGTATTGAAATACATCCGATAGCAGGGTTATTGATAGGTGCAAGAATGAATATTAGCCTGGGTAGTCTATATAAGGATCTGCAAAACGGGCAGGCGCCTTCATTTGCTAATGTAGATTTAAAAAAGAATGTATTTCAAATTTTCACAGGATGGCGTTTTGGTAAGCAGGCTTCACCATCAAAAAAACAAAAGCAACAATGAAAAAATTTTTAATGGCTCTGTCTTTTATGTACGTGTATAATATTACATATGCACAGCAATATCCTGAACCCGAGTTCAGCAATGAAGTATATTACCTGGAGAAGGATACAGTTTATAAAACCATCAGGTTGGAAAAGGAGTCAGCGAAACTCGATGCCAAAATGAAAATGGGCGGATTTGGAGGAATGGAAAATGGCTATTCAATTGATGACTCAAAATCAACTGTTCGTATCACCCATGGAAATAATTTATCCTTTATATTTTCTACCGGAACAACTGTAAAAGTTGGCTCGCCACTTTCAGATTCTTTAATGAATGCCAATGGTATAGATCCGGAGATGATGCGGAATATGGCGGATAAGATGAATAACCCTTTAAACAATATCACACTATATAAACTGGAAACTGAAAAAGGGAAAAGAAAAATTATAATGCAGAAAAGCGGCGGCGCCGTTCCATTCGCCAGCAAAAAAATTAAGTCAAGTGATAAATACACTTTCAGCATTAAAAAAATAAGAGAAGGCTATTCTGAATTGGTGATAGATAAAACTTTACCTGGCGGAGAATACGCATTTAGTGTTCCTCAAAATGGTATGGGCGGCATGGGTGGAGATATAACTTTATTTGCCTTTGGAATTGAATGAAGTTCTCAATATTAAAATGATTTCAAAAAAATTATATCAATCAAATCATACAAGTAAATAATTTCTTTTAAAATATTCTTCCGGATTTTACCGGGTATGGATTTTCTTCCCTGCAATAAATGATACCATCTAAGATTTAATGAATAGTCCAAAGGGCTATGTTGAAATCTTAGATGGTATTATGCCGATTGCAGAATGCTTTGGACTAAATATTAACATAATCAGCATAAAACAATTTGTTCTGCTTTTATCTCTAAAACAAAAAGGAGCAAGATTTCTCTTACTCCCCAAATTTATTATGGCTAATTATCTATTCCTCCTCATCATAAGCCATTGCTTCTTTAGCGGTCATGAGCAATTCATATTCTTCTTTGCTGCCTACTATCATATTTTCAAACTCTCTCAATCCTGTTCCGGCAGGTATCGGATGACCGGTTATTACATTCTCTTTCAGGCCAAGCATTGTATCTGTTTTACCTTGTATAGCTGCAGATGACAATACCTTAGTTGTTTCCTGGAATGATGCCGCAGATATCCAGCTTTGCGTACCCAGGGAAGCTTTTGTAATACCCAGCAACAATGGTGAAGATGTCGCGGGCCTTGCATCACGGAATTCAACTGTCTTTTTATCTGCCCGGCGTAACACTGAATTTTCTTCTCTTACTTCACGGAGAGTAACAATTTTCCCAGGGCGCATTTTAGTGCTATCACCGGATTCAGTTACTACTTTTTTATCAAATATCCAGTCATTCTCTGTGTTGAAATCATACCTGTCTTCTGTATCTCCTTCAAGAAATTTAGTATCGCCTGCATCTTCAATAGTAATCTTGCGCATCATTTGCCTCACGATCACTTCTATATGCTTATCATTTATTTTTACACCTTGTAATCTATACACTTCCTGGATTTCATTCACCACATATTCCTGAACTGCAAATGGTCCTTTAATTGAGAGTATATCTGCAGGTGCAATCTGGCCATCAGATAATGCAATACCTGCTTTTATAAAGTCACCATCCTGTGCAAGTATCTGTCGCGTAAGAGGAACAAGGTATTTTTTTACAACGCCATCCTTCGCTTCTACAATAATTTCCCTGTTACCGCGCTTAATGTTACCGAAGGATACTACTCCATCAATTTCAGAAACTACGGCGGGATTACCAGGATTTCTTGCTTCAAACAACTCAGTAACACGAGGCAGACCACCGGTAATATCTCTTAATTTACCTAACACTCTCGGTATCTTTACCACAACCTGCCCGGCTCTCACTTCTTCACCTTCTTCCATTATTATATGCGAGCCCACGGGAAGATTATAATTTTTAGATTCTTTTTTACCCTCAATTATAAGAGACGGTATACGTGCTTTATCTTTTGTTTCAATTACAACTTTTTCCCTGTGCCCGGTTTGTTCATCTGCCTCTTCACGGTAGGTAATACCGTCAGCGATATTATCAAACTTAACTGCGCCATCTATTTCAGAAACGATTACATTATTAAACGGATCCCATGTACATATCACTTCACCTTTCGTTACCTTCTGGCCATCTTTTACATTTAAAGTTGCGCCATAAGGGACGTTGTTTGTGATAAGCAGCCTGTCATTCTTAACATCCATAATTCTTACCTCACCGGTACGGCCTATTACCACCTTAGATTTTTCACCTGCATTGTTAGTTGCTTCTACTACACGTAAACCGTCAAACTGGATAGTACCATCAAATTTTGCAGCTAATGTAGATTCTACTGACGCAGAACCTGCAACGCCACCCACGTGGAATGTGCGCAATGTAAGCTGGGTGCCTGGTTCACCAATTGACTGAGCGGCAATAATTCCCACTGCATCGCCTTTTTGCGCTGTGTAACCTGATGCAAGGTTTTTGCCATAGCATTTTACACAAACTCCCCGACGACTTTCGCAAGTAAGTACAGAACGGATTTCCACACTTTCTACGCCGGCTTCATCTATGCTCCGCGCAATTTCTTCTGTAATATTTCCACCCGCTTCAACTAATAATTCCTCTGTAAGAAGATTATAAACATTATGAAGGGAAGTTCTGCCCAAAATTCTATCGTATAATGGCTCGATCACATCTTCATTATCTTTCAATGCTGAAGTTGCAATGCCTCTTAATGTTCCGCAATCTTCTTCATTAATTACTACATCCTGGGCTACGTCCACTAATCTTCTTGTTAAGTAACCAGCATCTGCCGTTTTCAGGGCAGTATCGGCAAGACCTTTACGGGCACCATGTGTTGAGATGAAGTATTCCAATACATTCAATCCATCTTTAAAATTGGAAAGAATAGGATTCTCAATGATTTCACTTCCTGAACTACCGGATTTACGCGGCTTGGCCATCAATCCCCTGATTCCTGCAAGCTGCTTAATTTGTTGTTTAGAACCCCTTGCACCTGAATCGAGCATCATGTACACAGAATTAAAACCCTGTTTGTCGGCAGCTAATTCGCGAATAAGCGTCTCCGTAAGGCGTGTATCTACCCTGCTCCAGATATCAATGATACCATTGTATCTTTCATTATTTGTGATTAGCCCGGAATTATAATTATCCCAAACTTCATCTACCTCACCCGTTGCATTATCAATCATCTCCTGCTTTGTATCAGGAATAATAAGGTCGTTTATATTAAATGACAATCCTCCTTTAAATGCCATCCGGAAACCAAGCTGCTTGATATCATCAAGAAATTTCGCTGTTGCAGGAATATTTGTCCATTTAATAATGTCACCAATAATTTCCCGCAATGCTTTTTTTGTAAGCAATGCATTTATATATCCGGCTCCTTTTGGAACATGCTGGTTAAATATTACCCGGCCTACTGTAGTTTCAATTAATTTTTTCTCAAATGAACCATCGTTATTACGAACCTCAACTTTTACCTTGATGTTTGCGTGAAGATCTATCCGTTGTTCATTATATGCGATAATAACTTCTTCTGAAGAATAGAACGCTTTGCCTTCTCCTTTAACTTTTAACTCAGGTGTAGACTTTTTTCCTTTGGTAATATAGTATAGCCCCAAAACCATGTCCTGTGAGGGCAAAGTAATAGGAGTACCATTTTGAGGATTCAAAATGTTATGAGACGAAAGCATTAACATTTGTGCTTCCAAAACAGCAGCGTGACTTAAAGGAACGTGAACAGCCATTTGGTCACCATCAAAATCCGCATTGAATGCAGTAGTTACTAATGGATGTAATTGTATCGCTTTACCCTCGATCAATTTAGGCTGAAATGCCTGGATTGATAAACGGTGCAATGTCGGAGCCCTGTTCAACATAACAGGATGCCCTTTCAAAATATTCTCAAGTATATCCCAAATGATGGCCTCTTTCTTATCAACTAATTTTCTTGCACTCTTTACAGTTTTTACAATACCTCTTTCAATCAATTTGCGAATGATAAACGGCTTAAACAGTTCAGCGGCCATATCTTTTGGCAAACCACATTCGTGCATTTTCAATTCTGGTCCAACAACGATTACAGAACGACCTGAATAATCAACACGCTTTCCAAGCAAGTTTTGACGGAAACGTCCCTGCTTACCTTTCAATACATCACTCAAAGATTTTAAAGCACGGCCACCTTCTGCTTTTACAGCATTTGATTTACGTGAGTTATCGAACAATGAATCGATCGCTTCCTGCAGCATTCTTTTTTCATTCCTAAGAATTACCTCAGGAGCTTTAATTTCTAATAATCTTTTCAAACGGTTGTTACGAATAATAACACGACGATACAAATCATTAAGATCTGATGATGCGAAACGACCACCATCCAAAGGAACGAGCGGACGAAGCTCCGGTGGAATAACCGGAATGTACTGCATCACCATCCATTCGGGGCGGTTATTAATTCTTGTATTTGCATCGCGGAAACTTTCTACCACGCTTAGACGCTTTAAAGCGTCTGCCTTACGTTGTTGCGAAGTTTCGTTTGCGGCGGCATTGCGCAAATCAAAAGATAATTGATCAAGATCAATCCTCTGCAACATATCGTGTACTGCTTCAGCACCCATTTTTGCAATAAACTTATCAGGATCTTCGTCAGGTAAATGCTGGTTATCTTTTGGAAGCGTATCTAAAATATCGAGGTATTCCTCTTCTGTTAGAAGATCACTATAATTCTGACCTTTATCCGCACGAATACCGGATTGTATTACTACGAATCTTTCATAATAAACAATGGTCTCTAATTTCTTAGAGCTCATGCCGAGCAAATAACCAATTTTATTCGGAAGGGATTTGAAATACCAAATGTGAACAACAGGAACCACCAATTTAATGTGTCCCATTCTTTCACGACGAACTTTCTTTTCAGTAACTTCTACACCGCAGCGGTCGCACACAATACCCTTATAACGGATACGCTTATACTTTCCGCAGGCACATTCGTAATCCTTTACCGGTCCGAAAATTCTTTCGCAGAACAAGCCATCTCTTTCAGGCTTGTAAGTACGATAATTGATTGTTTCAGGCTTCAAAACTTCACCATAACTTCTTTCCAAAATGGAGTCAGGAGAAGTAAGGCCAATTGTAATTTGAGAAAACGTTGAACGTGGACGATTTTCTTTTTTTATCATATTTTGAAATTTACCCCAAACCCCTAAAGGGGCTTAGAATTTTTTTGTTTTAATTTGTTAGGACTTTCTCTTGTTTTCCTGCAGGGGCCAGGGGTCTACTCAAACTGCAGATCCAATCCTAAACCTCTTAATTCGTGTACTAACACATTGAATGATTCAGGAACACCAGGACGCGGAATATTATCACCCTTCACTATTGCCTCATAAGTTTTTGCTCTTCCGATGATATCATCAGATTTTAAGGTCAATAATTCCTGGAGAATGTTTGATGCACCATAAGCTTCCAATGCCCACACTTCCATCTCACCAAAACGCTGGCCACCGAACTGAGCTTTACCACCCAGAGGTTGCTGAGTAATCAAGCTGTATGGCCCGATTGAACGTGCATGCATCTTATCATCAACCATGTGATGCAACTTGATAATATAAATAATACCAACGGTTGCTTTTTGATCGAAGCGTTCTCCGGTTTCACCATCATATAGATAGGTATGGCCAAAAGTTGGAAGATTTGCCAATGCAATTTGTTCTGCAATTTCATCAACGGAAGCACCGTCAAAAATAGGTGTAGCAAACCTTTTATCCAGTTTTTCACCTGCCCAACCAAGAACAGTTTCATAAATCTGTCCGAGGTTCATACGACTAGGTACACCAAGCGGATTCAGAACAATATCAACAGGAGTACCATCTTCAAGGAATGGCATGTCTTCCTGGCGAACAATTTTTGCAACGATACCCTTATTACCATGACGGCCAGCCATTTTATCTCCCACTTTCAGTTTACGCTTAACAGCCAGATAAACCTTCGCAAGCTTTAAAACACCCGCTGGTAACTCATCTCCAATTGAAATATTAAATTTCTCTCTCTTGTATCTTCCTAATTCTTCGTTATATTTAATATTATAGTTATGTAATAAAGTGTTGATGTTATCATCAATTTTTGCATCGCTGCTCCAGCCAAGAGGATTTACGTTCTGATAGTCAATATTAGCCAGGTTCTTGGCTGTAAACTTGGCACCTTTGCCAATAAGAGTTTCACCGAAATTATTAGTAACTCCAGCCGATGATTTATCTTTTAATAAAGTAAGTAATTTGCTGAACAGTAATTCTAATTGATCCGCTTCATTCTTTTCATGCGTTTTATCAATTTTTTCCAGCGTAGCTTTTTCTTTTACCTTACCATTCTTATCCTTCTTTGCACGTTGGAATAACTTCTTATCAATAACCACACCTTCAGTACCACTTGGCGCTTTAAGAGAAGCATCTTTTGCATCACCTGCTTTATCACCAAAGATCGCTCTCAACAATTTCTCTTCAGGTGTAGGATCGCTTTCACCTTTTGGTGTAATCTTTCCAATAAGAATATCACCTTCTTTCACGTGAGCACCAATTCTTATCACACCATGTTGATCAAGATCCTTCGTAGCTTCTTCACTTACATTTGGAATATCAGGAGTCAATTCTTCTTCACCCAGCTTTGTATCGCGAACCTCTAATTCAAATTCATCAATATGTATTGAAGTAAATAAATCTTCTTTTACAACTTTCTCGCTTATCACGATCGCATCCTCAAAATTGTAACCTTTCCACGGCATAAATGCTACTTTAAGATTACGTCCAAGCGCTAATTCTCCGTCTTTCGTAGCGTATCCTTCAGTTAAGAAATCTCCCGACTTAACAGTCTGGCCTTTCTTTACTGCCGGGCGCAGATTAATGCAAGTACTTTGATTTGTTTTAATAAATTTCGTTAGCTTATAGATGATTAAGTCTTCTTCAAAACTTACGAGCTTTTGAGACTGATTCCTGTTATACCGAACATGAATTTCATTTGCATCAACATATTCAACAACACCATCACCATCGGCATGAATCTGGATCCTTGCATCTCTTGCCGCTTTACCTTCCAAACCAGTACCTACAATGGGCACCTGGGGAAGAATAAGCGGAACGGCCTGGCGTTGCATGTTTGAGCCCATCAATGCACGGTTGGCATCGTCATGCTCAAGAAAAGGAATAAGAGACGCACTTAAACCAACAATCTGGTTAGGAGCAACATCCATATATTCTACTTCGCCTTTATCAAGAATAGGGAAGTCACCCGTTTCACGTGATTTAACCTTATCATTTATAAATTTAGAATCTTCATCAAGTGGAGCATTTGCCTGTGCAATTTTTGCGGAATCTTCTTCCTCAGCACTTAAAAAAAATACCTTTTTCATATCCACCTTACCATCATGTACTTTCCTATATGGAGTTTCTATGAAACCCATTTCATTTATTTTCGCATGAACGCAAAGTGTTGAGATCAATCCAATATTTGGACCTTCAGGAGTTTCAATAGTACACAGGCGTCCATAATGCGAATAGTGTACGTCACGAACCTCAAAACCTGCACGCTCCCTGCTTAAACCACCGGGCCCGAGTGCAGAGATTCTCCTCTTGTGAGTAATCTCACTCAAAGGATTTGTTTGATCTAAGAATTGTGATAATTGCGAAGTACCAAAGAATGAATTAATAACAGAAGACAACGTTCTTGCATTGATCAAATCGACTGGTGTAAATACTTCATTATCTCTCACGTTCATCCTTTCCCGAATAGTTCGAGCCATACGTGCAAGTCCAACACCGAACTGAGCATATAATTGTTCGCCAACAGTACGTACACGACGATTGCTTAGGTGATCAATATCGTCAATTTCACTTTTAGCATTAGTAAGTAAAACGAGATACTTAATGATTGCAATTATATCTTCCTTTGTAAGTACTTTCTTTTCGATTGGATAATTCAAACCGAGCTTGCGGTTGATTTTATATCTGCCCACTTCACCAAGGTCATAACGCTTATCACTAAAAAATAATTTATCGATAATACCACGTGCCGTTTCATCATCGGGAGCATCTGCACCGCGTAACTGGCGATAAATATGTTGCACCGCTTCGATCTCACTATTTGAAGTATCCTTGTTTAAGGTATTGTAGATAATTGCATAATCACCACTCACTTCTTCCCGCTGTATAAATACACTCTTTACTTCGAGCTCAATAATCATTGCTATATTATCGTCGTCAAGAATTGTATCTCTCTCCAGAACAATTTCATTTCTTTCAAGACTTACCACTTCGCCGGTATCTTCATCCACAAAATCTTCAACCCAGGTGCGCAACACTCTTGCAGCTAAACGCTTTCCAAGATTTGCATGCAATGTTTTCTTGTCAGCTTTTACTTCAACAGCCATCCCAAAAAGTTCAAGAATATCCTTATCAGTTTCGTAGCCTATAGAACGCAGCAATGTTGTTACCGGGAATTTTTTCTTACGATCAATATATGCATACATTACATTGTTAATGTCGGTAGCAAATTCCATCCAGGCACCTTTAAAAGGTATCACTCTTGCAGAGTAAATTTTAGTTCCGTTTGGATGTACAGATTGACCAAAGAATACGCCGGGTGAACGATGTAATTGACTTACAACAACCCTTTCAGCACCGTTAATTACAAACGTACCTCGTGGCGTCATGTAAGGAATATTTCCAAGGAAAACGTCCTGAACGATTGTCTGGAAATCAACGTGCTCCTCATCATTACAACTCAACCTGAGCTTAGCTTTTAAAGGAACAGCATACGTAAGACCTCTTTCAATACATTCTTCAATTGTGTAGCGTGGAGGATCTACGAAATAGTCAAGAAATTCCAGCATGAAAATGTTCCTCGTATCTGTGATAGGAAAATTTTCTTTAAACACACGAAATAATCCCTCAACGTTACGTTTATCGGGAGTCGTTTCTAATTGAAAAAAGTCCTTAAAAGACTGTATTTGTATCCCCAATAGATCGGGGGTTTCCGCCAAATGTTCAATTTTTCCAAAACTGATTCTTTGATCTGGAGCAACTTTAGTTGAAGGCATATTTTAGTTAAAATATTTTAAAGTGAGAGACCTTTAAAAGGGTAATTACAGGTATTTTGCCACTTACCCGAAAATAAAGGAGTGCAAAAGTAAGAATTATTATCCAAATAAATTCAGATCAAATCCGGCCAGAATATTTTATAAAAATATTTAACGGGATTTTTTATAAACGAAATAAACGAGCAAAGGCCGGAAATAACCCCAGCCTTTGAACCTGATATAAAAAAATTATTGAATTTCTACGTCAGCGCCAGCTTCAGTAAGCTTGGTTTTGATTTCTTCTGAAGTAGCTTTATCAACACCTTCTTTAATAGCTTTAGGAGCGCTATCAACAAGATCTTTAGCTTCTTTCAAGCCTAAACCGGTAAGTTCTTTAACGATTTTCACAATGCCGAGTTTATTGGCACCAGGAGCTTTTAAGATCACATCGAAAGATGTTTTCTCTTCAACTTTTGCTGCACCGCCACCTGCATCTGCGCTTGCAACTACTGTTGCTGCTGCTGGTTCAATACCATATTCTGACTTTAAGAATTCAGCTAATTCCTGAACTTCTTTTACTGTTAAGCCTACTAAGTTTTCAGCTAATGCTTTTACGTCTGCCATTTGTTTTAGTTTAATTTTTTCCGCCTTCTTTTCAGCTTTGCCGATCCGGCGGAGGGTTTTAAAAAATTTTTTTAATTAAAGACTTTCAATATTATTTTGCTTCTGCTTCCGGTGCTGATTCTGCTGATTCTGCTGAATCTGTAGCCGGCTTATTATCATCTGCTTTTGGTGTTTCGGTTGCTTCTGCTGCTGCAGGAGGAGTTGAAATTACCTCGGCCTTTGGTGTTTCTGTAGCTTCTGCTGCCGGAACTTCTGTTGTAGCAGCTTTTGGTGCTTCAGTTTGAGGTGCTGCCGATGCTTGTGGCGCTTCAGCCTCACCTACGGCTTCAGGCCTGTTTTGCAAAGCTCCGATAACACGCTGAATTGGCGACATTAATAACCCAATCACTTCACCAATTAATTCATTCTTGGTTTTGATTTTTGTAAGATTTACCAACTGGTTATCTCCTACAAAAATATCCCCGTTTAAAAATGCTGCTTTCAATACCGGCCTTTCAGCATTTAATTCTTTGCGGAAACTGCTTATGATAAGAGCTGGTTCCTTTGGGCTTTCGCTGAACATTAAGGCTGTAACCTGGTGCAATGAATCATAAACACCTGCATATTTATCATTATCAAGGCTCTCTAAAGCTTTTTTGATGAGCGTGTTCTTAGCTACTTTCATTTCCACCTGCTTATTAAAGCAATGACGGCGAAGATTAGTAACCTGTGCAACGCTCAGGCTTTCTGTGTTAGTGATATAGAAGTTAGAATATTGAGTAAACTTATCTTTCAAAGCTTCTATTACTTCTTGTTTTTGTTCTTTATTCATATCCTTTTTTTTGCTGCCGCGAAATAAATTACAAATCGAAGCAAATAATTTTTTCTATATTGATTTTGCATCTATGGTAATGCCCGGACTCATCGAACTCGCCATACTAAGGCTTTTCAAATAAATGCCCTTAGATGTAGCAGGCTTAAGCCTAACTATTGCATTAATTAATTCCTGGCTGTTTGCTTCAATTTTATCCGGAGAAAAACTTACGCGACCAATGGAAGCATGAACAATACCTACCTTATCAACCTTGAAAGCAATTTTTCCGCCCTTTACATCATTGATAGCAGCAACCACATCGTTAGTAACTGTACCCGTTTTCGGGTTTGGCATCAGGTTTCTTGGGCCTAAAACTTTACCAAGCCTACCAATCTTTGGCATCACAGAAGGTGTTGCGATAATAACATCAACATCTGTCCAGCCCCCTTCGATCTTGGTGATAAATTCATCAAGTCCTACAAAGTCTGCACCCGCAGCTTTTGCTGCCTCCTCTTTATCCGGCGTACAAAGGACCAATACCTTTTTTGTTTTTCCTGTACCATGTGGCAGTGAAACTGTACCACGTACGGCCTGGTCGGCTTTTTTGGGATCTACTCCAAGACGAATGTGCAGATCAACAGAGCTATCAAATTTTGTTGTATTAATATCTTTAACAAGAGCTGAGGCCTCCTTCAATGAGTAGGCCTTATTTTGATCAACCTTTGCGTTGGCTTCTTTTCTTTTCTTAGTAATCATATTCAAAAGTTTAATCCCGATGGCTATCGGGACTATTTATAATTTAATTGTCCCAGGGGGCTTTACCATCCACAGTTAAACCCATGCTACGGGCAGTTCCTGCTACCATTTTCATAGCGCTATTCAGGCTGAAAGCATTTAAGTCTTCCATCTTGTCTTTCGCTATTTCTTCTACCTGCGACCACGAAACTTTTCCAACTTTGTTCCTGTTGGGCTCTTTGCTTCCGCTTTGAATTTTTGCAGCATCTTTTAATTGTACTGCAGCCGGAGGGGTTTTAATAACGAAGTCAAACGACTTATCTCCATAAACTGTGATGAGAACGGGAAGAACTTTCCCTTGTTTATCCTGGGTCCTTGCATTAAACTGCTTACAGAACTCCATGATGTTGATACCCTTTGAACCCAGGGCGGGGCCTATTGGAGGCGCCGGGTTAGCTTGTCCGCCTTTACATTGTAGCTTGACATAGCCTGTTACTTCTTTTGCCATAATTAAATTTTTGGTGTTAACGCCTCGCCTATGGCGGGCTCCCAATTCACGATTTCTAAAAAAGAGCTTTTTTTGGGAGTGCGAAGGTAAAGAAATAATTTATTCTGGCAATAAGTTTTTTGATCTAAATAAAACAATACCCAAAGCATTATTAAAAGACCTTCAGCTTATGGTTAAAGTCGGGATGTCTGTTCCCTTAGAATTGCCATTACCAATCTTATTTCGCCATACGTTGTACCCGGAGGTAAGCTATCAAAGAGAACTTTAAAGCTTTCTGAGCCATGGACGCTGGCGGCTTCTTTTATAAGTTTTTGCTTTTGCGGACTAACCACTTCATCAATGTTGATTTCGCCAGTCTGAACAAAATGGGCCAGGTGAGTTTCAATTGTGCCAACGGTAAAATTTCTTTCCTGAGCTATTTCAGCTATCTTTTTTCCCTCTTTAAATAAATTGAAGGAAATTGTTTTGGTGTCAGTTTTCACCTCATTGCTTTTTTCTTTTCTTTCTCTTTTAGAAACAGGAGCTTTCGCTTCCATATTTGACTTTAGGCTATTTTTTGTGCAGAAATCTTCAACCATATCTACAATTTCATCTCCGTATTTATCAACTTTCGCTTTTCCAAAGCCACTCAGCTTTTGTAAATCTTGTTTATCCAAGGGTAAGTAGGCGCATATTTCTGCTAAACTTGAACGATTAGCAACCATATAAATGGGCATTCCTGTTTCCTGGCAAATTCGATCCCGCCAGTTTTTAAGGACATCGTAAAGCTCAGCATTTGGTACATCTGAAAAAGTTTGCTTTTTCCCGGCAGCGTAAGATGTTATATTAAATCGGGGTTGGGCAAATTGTAATTTATGCCCAAGGAAAGATGTAACAGAAAACGGTTCCCTGCAATATCCCAAATAGTAATTTGAGGTATGTACCGCAAGAATTAATTGATTAAGATATTCATTAATAACATTAGCGGCTTCCCGGTGCTCCGTAATGATGGGGTGATTTTGAATAGATTTAAAGTATGCTGAAAATTTTGGAAGAAAATGATTTGCCGCCGCATTTATTCTTTTCTGAAGATTTTCGTTTTTCTCTACAACCGCTTCATCTTTCATTAGTGTTGCAACCTGGCTGATGAACTTCAACCCGATATTTTTATCTGCCGAGAAATCTGTTTTAAGTTTTGCAATCCACTCTATTCCTTCTTTATTTAATTTATCCTTTTGCTTTTCAACGTGAAAATGTAAAAGATCAAGAGCATTTTTAATTTCATTAAATGAAAAAATCTCTTCGAGTAATTGCTGGGTAAAGATTTGCCTTGCTCCATCAAATCTTTCTGCCAATGAGCCTTTATGAATCAAAGTGCGTTGTGCCTTGATTACGTTTTCATTACTATAAATAGCTGCAGAAGGGATTTTAGATAGAAGAACGATACCATCAAGACTGGTACACCTGCTTAACGCTACATATACCTGGCCGCTGCTGAATGCGGCGCCAGCATCAATCATCACCTTCTCAAAAGTAAGCCCCTGGCTTTTATGAATCGTAATTGCCCAGGCCAGTCTTAATGGAAATTGAGTGAAAGTTCCCAGAGTTTCCTGTTCCAGTTTTCCATCAGATCTGTTTAAAACATAGCGGGAATTTTCCCACGTTTCAGAAGACACATATATATCTATGCCATCACACTCGACAATGATTTCTTCGTCATCTAAAGATTTCACGACTCCTATCTTTCCATTAAAATATCTTTTGTAAATCACATCATTCTTTAAAAACATTACCTGAGCTCCCACTTTCAGTAACAAAGACCCCTCAGCGGGGTATGTATTTTCCGGGAATTCCCCGTCAATATTTGCTTCGTATTTGAAAGATGGAGCCAGAATTTTCTGGAGCTCGCGATGATTAATTTGGTCTGCCTGGTTATTGTGAGACGTCAAGGTTATAAATTTCTCTTCAATTGAGGGGCGAAATGACGGATTGTACCGAAGATGTAAGTCTTCGAAATCATCAGCGTTCATATTATTGTTGCGAACCTTATTTAATAAAGCAACGAAAGAATCTTCTTTCTGGCGATAAATTTTATTGAGTTCAATCAACAAAGGCATTTGTTCCTTTATAACCGTGCTGTCAAAAAAGAATGGAGACGAATAATATTCCTGTAAAATATTCCATTCATGATTTTGCGCCACCGGGGGAAGTTGGTAAAGATCCCCGATACATAATAGCTGAACCCCGCCAAATGGAGTATTATGCCTTGTGCGAACTGATTTTAGAATGGTATCTATTGCATCCATTACATCACAGCGAACCATACTAATCTCATCAATTACCAAAAGCTCCATTTTTCTAAGCAATTGCTGCCTTTGCCTGTTGAAGCGGATTTTAGCGAGCAGTTCATCTTTATTATTTTTTGTAGGCAAAAATGGATGAAAGGGCAATTGAAATAAACTATGTAGAGTAACCCCGCCTGCATTAATTGCTGCAACCCCTGTAGGCGCCGCAACAACAATATTTTTGGAACAGTTTTCTTTCAGATATTTTAGAAAAGTCGTTTTACCGGTACCGGCTTTTCCTGTGAGAAAAATATTCTCGCTTGTTTCAGTAACGAACCTATACGCAAGGTCAAAGACTTCGTTGCGTTCTATTGAATTGAGATTTGCCATTGATTTTTATTTTTTTGCCACGGATTACACGGATGGACACGGATTAATATTTAAAAAATTAACCGCTTATGTTCCAAAGAGTTTCTTCCAAAGTTAACAATCAACCCAACCTTGTTGCCGGAAGCTTTCAAGTAATTTAAAGTTTGCGAAATACAAACATCATTTATGGCATTTTCGATAGCTTTTACTTCTACAATTATATTATTGTAAAATACAAAATCTGCAAAAAATGAATGCTTCAATATAGTTTGTTTATACTCAATTTTGAATTCTTTTTCCCTGTCAATTTGAATATTTTTAAAATTAGCTTCCAGTGCTAAGGCGTCTTTGTAAACTATCTCACTAAAGCCATGACCCAGTAGCCGATGAACTTCCATACACAATCCTATGATTGCATAAGTTTTATCTTCAAACATAAGATTATCCATAATAAAAATTTGACCTGTAACAAATGCTTTTTAAAAAATATTGCCACTGATTACACAAATTGTCACGAATTCTTTGCTTTTTTAATCCGTGGCAATCCGTGTAATCCGTGGCAAAAGCACTAAGCTGAAGGCTTACTTCCAAGCAACAACAATTCATGAATCTGAACCTCGGTACTGTATTTTTTATTACCGTCTTTGTCAGTGTAGTTGTTGTTCATTAATTTACCTTCGATAGCAACTTCGCTGCCTTTGGTTAAATATTTTTCTGCGATATCGGCTACTTTACCCCAGGCGATCAAATTGTGCCATTGGGTCTCTGTTACTTTTTCGCCTTTCGCATTGCGATAACTTTCGTTCGTGGCGATCGAGAAGCGAACTAATTTCTTTCCGCTTTCTGTGTTACGTACTTCAGGAGCATTGCCTAAATTTCCGATCAATTGTACTTTGTTTTTTAATGCATTCATGATTTTGTGTTTTGTGCCCACCATTTTTTGATGAACTTGTTTTTAAAAGAATTTTTTATTTCAGTTGACAATTCAAATTCGGTTTGTTTCATCAACACCACAAAGATGCATCGGAGCAAAAGCGACACTCGTATTTTAAGCGTTTATAGTTGTATATAACCGTTTGTAAGCGATTGTACTTGTAAAACATTTAATGTAACTTACCGCTGCAAATCAATACCAACAAGTATGACAGCCGAAAATAAACTGAAGCTTTGTCTTACCTGCAATAAGCCAATTAAGGGGCGTACGGATAAAAAATTTTGTGATGATTATTGCAGGAATAACTTTAATAACCAGCTAAAATCAAATACAATTAACATTGTGAGAAATGTAAATAATGCTTTGGGGAAGAACAGACGGATTTTGGAATCAATGTTTCCAGATAATGAAGAAGTAACTAAAACTACTAAGGATAGATTACTGCAAAAGGGATTTCAGTTTAAATATTTCACCAACACTTACACTAATAAGAAAGGAAATGTTTATTTCTTTTGTTATGATCTTGGTTATCTGCCGTTGGAAAATGACTGGTATTTATTGGTGAAGAGGAAGGAGGAGGAATGACTTTCTATTTCTGATAGTGTTAGTATGCTTCTAATTTCGTTTGTCTTATCAAAAATTAATAGGTGGTGTGACTAATCAAAAGTTAGATCAGGTAAGTACAAAGTTTGCAGATAAGAGTCCTGAACAAGATTTTTTAGATAGACTTGGTAATATAGATACTTCAATTCCAGAATAAATTTAAAGCCTCTTGATTGAGGCTTTTTTGAACTTAATCAATATCAACTAATAAAATTTTTTGACTATGAGAAGTATCTAATGATACTCCTTTTCTTGGGGGATTGACATGTTTTGAGCTAAGTATTACCGAAACATTTTTGTAGCCCATTTTTTTTAGCTCTGCGGCTAATTCATCAGCAAAATCGATTGAGCCAGCCCCGGAAAATAAAGCTTCTATTTTTACATCCTCGTTCTTGTTTTTAAATATGCCGTCAATTTGGTGTAAAATTCTTGGTGTCGGATGATCTTTGATTTTATCAAAGAAATTGGTATTATTGTTACCAATTGAACCATTATTTATACAATTGTTTATATTAGCTTGGTTGGTTCCGCTGTCAGTTTTTTGAGATAGTATAGGTTGGCTGGCATGTTCTTTTACTGTTTTAATTACTGGATTTTTTTCATACACTTTCTTTTCTATTGTATCGTGAATGATAGTGTGCTGACTTATGGTATCCTTTGAATTCTGTTTTTCCACAATCTTTTCGTTAAATTCTATACCTAATATATTTACATGTTTGTTTGTAAACAAACCAACACCCACTGCTATCGTGAGTAATCCAAGAAGTGAAAATGCTATGATTTTTGCAGCCATGCTATTAATTAATATCGAAACCCAGTGTTCATTTTCTTCTGGCATGTGCTTTAATTTTACTCAAAATAAAAACTATTATCTCAATTTAAAATCAATTCACATTACTTTCCGCCCATTATGTATATAGTTGCCTTAAATATTTTACCAATACTTCTACCAATAAAAAGGGAAATGTTTATTTTTTCTGTTACGATCTTGGTTACCTGCCTTTGGAACATGACTGGTATTTGTTAGTGAAGCGAAAGGAGGATGATTGACGTAGCTTATATAAAAACAAAAACCCATTCCGGGTTGGAATGGGCTCAAATATTTAAAATATTGTTTAGGAAATTTTCTCTACCTGCATGTAACTTAATTCTACAGGTGTCGCGCGGCCAAATATTTTTACCTGCACTTTTAGCTTTTTCTTTTCGTCAGTTACTTCTTCAATTACACCGTTAAAATCGTTGAAAGGGCCGTCAATAATTTTAATAGTTTCTCCTACGATGAATGGTTCACTCATGGTCATACCACCCGCATCTGCCATTTCATCTACCTTACCAAGCATTTTATTTACTTCAGCTTTTCTAAGACTAATGATATTTCCTTTGGATCCTTTTCCGTCAGTTAAGAAATGCATCACATTTGTGATATTACTTAAATGCTGCACAATTTCGTCAGTTAATTTACCATCGAGAACCTCAATCATTACGTAGCCGGGATAAAAATTACGCTCCCTCATAACCTTCTTGCCATTCTGAACTTTATACACCTTTTCTACAGGGAGAAAAATCTGCAGGATTAATTTATCCCATCCATTTCTAATAATGTCTTTATCAAGATATTCTTTAACTTTCCGTTCCTTTCCACTTACAACTCGCAGCACATACCATTTTGTATCCTTATCTGGGGTGGAATTTAGTTCTTCACTGGTTACATCTCCATGTATTTCCTCTTCGACTTGTTTTGTTTCTGTCATAATTACTTAAATAAAGAATAAACAAATTTTAAAATACCATTTATTCCAAAATCCATTAAAGCAACTATTGCCGTAATAATTATGGTAGCTGCAAGCACAATCATTGTGGATTGTTGCAATTGTTCCCAGTTTGGCCAGGTTACCTTCTGCGTCAATTCTTTATACGAATCCCTGACAAATAATGATATTTTATTCATTTTTTAAAAATTAATAGTTTTTATATTAGTCATCTTATCCCTCAAATCAGGCTAACCAATTACCAAGCACGGGCACAAGGATTCGAACCCTGATCAAAGGTTTTGGAGACCTCTATTCTACCATTGAACTATGCCCGTAAATGCACCCCTAAAATCCCCTGAAGGGGACTTTTTGAAGTGTATAAATATTTGAAGAACTTTTTAAAAAGCAAAGTACCCAAGCTGCCGCCTAAGTACTTTGCAAATTTATAAAACTGTTTCCAAAGTCTCCCTTCAGGGAGATTTAGAGGGCTTTTATTTTAAAATCTCCGTAACCTGTCCCGCACCCACTGTACGTCCACCTTCACGAATTGCAAACTTCAAACCTTTTTCCATCGCAATTGGCTGGATGAGTTTTACAGTAAGGCTTGTATTATCACCTGGCATTACCATTTCTGTTCCTGCAGGTAATTCAACTTCGCCGGTAACGTCAGTAGTTCTAAAATAGAACTGAGGACGATACTTTTGAAAGAATGGAGTATGACGTCCGCCTTCTTCTTTGCTTAATACATAAACTTCGCCCTTGAAATCAGTATGCGGTGTAATCGATCCTGGTTTGCAAAGAACCATACCACGACGGATTTGCGTTTTTTCAATACCACGTAGCAATAAACCTGCATTATCACCCGCTTCGCCTTCATCAAGTAGTTTCTTAAACATTTCAACGCCTGTAACTGTAGATGTTAGTGGCTTTTCCATCAAACCTACAATTTCAACACCTTCCCCAACTTTAATACGACCTCTTTCTATACGGCCGGTAGCAACAGTACCACGACCTGTAATAGAGAATACATCTTCCACACTCATAAGGAAAGGTTGATCAACAGGGCGGGGAGGTAAAGGAATGTAAGAATCAACGGCATCCATTAATTCATCAATCGCAGTAACCCACTTAGCATCGCCAGCTAAAGCTCCTGTAGCGGAACCTTTGATGATTGGAGTATTGTCGCCATCAAAACCATTCTTAGTTAATAATTCACGAATTTCCATTTCAACTAACTCAATCAATTCAGGATCATCCACAAGGTCAACTTTGTTCATGAATACAACCATACGTGGAACACCTACCTGGCGTGCAAGTAGAATGTGCTCTCTTGTTTGTGGCATAGGGCCATCTGTTGCCGCAACTACTAAAATTGCACCATCCATTTGTGCAGCACCTGTAATCATATTTTTCACGTAATCCGCGTGACCCGGACAATCTACGTGAGCATAGTGACGGTTAACGGTTGCATATTCAACGTGTGCAGTATTAATTGTAATACCCCTTTCTTTTTCTTCCGGAGCACCATCAATATCATCATAATTTCTTTTTTCCGCCAAACCTTTTTTAGACAAAATATCGGTTATAGCGGCTGTTAGCGTGGTTTTACCATGATCCACGTGACCTATAGTACCAACGTTAACGTGGGGTTTATCCCTTTTAAAATTCTCTTTTGCCATTTTATTTTATTTTAATATTTGATTTTAAAAATTTCTACTTTGCCTTAACATGTCATCAGGCTATTTTTTCAAATGCTGGTTTAGCCTCAAAAATGAGCTGTTGATGAGAATTGAACTCACGACCTTCCCGATCTTTATCGGGATTGCTC